>NZ_CABFMF010000011.1 GCF_901875575.1 uncultured Streptococcus sp. | reverse complement strand
TTTTGTTTCTACTTCGTCTTCTTTTGCTTGTGGATACTTCACGACTACTTCGGCATTTTCCATTGTTGGTGTTACTGCCACTGACGCTACACTTGGTTTATCTGGTGTTCCATAGTTTGCTACGGTTGGTGAAGCTTGTTCTGCCCAACTTCCTTGTGACCATGTTCCTTCTTCAAGTGCATTCGTTACTTTGTTTCGTTTGTTTGTTCTTGTTAGCGTAACAGTTTGCTCTACTTTTGGCGATACTTCTGTAGTTTCGTCGCTTGCATCTACATACTTAATTGTACGTGTGATGACTTTTGTTTCTACTTCGTCTTCTTTTGCTTGTGGATACTTCACGACTACTTCGGCATTTTCCATTGTTGGTGTTACTGCCACTGACGCTACACTTGGTTTATCTGGTGTTCCATAGTTTGCTACGGTTGGTGAAGCTTGTTCTGCCCAACTTCCTTGTGACCATGTTCCTTCTTCAAGTGCATTCGTTACTTTGTTTCGTTTGTTTGTTCTTGTTAGCGTAACAGTCTGCTCTACTTTTGGTGATACTTCTGTAGTTTCGTTACTTGCATCTACATACTTAATCGTACGTGTGATTGTTTTTGTTTCTGGAACATTTTCATACAAAGTATCATAAACATAAGTTACAGTAATTTCTTCGCTATTAATAACACCTTCAACTGGAGCAGAAGTTTCTTTAACTCGCATATATCTATAAGCTATTCCATTATATGTAAATTCATCAGGACGATATTCTTCTGTATCTACATTATAATCTTTTGTATAAGCTCTTTTTTCAATAGCTGTTATTGTTGGTTTAATCGTATTTCCTTGCATATCTTCATATGCAATTTTGACAGCTCCATTTTTTATATTTTCTATTTTAATAGTAACAGAAGCTACATTCGCCTCATTATATATTTCTTCTGCATTTGTTTTTGCTGCTGCTGAAATATAAGCTACCTGTTTATCTTTTGCATCTTTAGAAATTCTTGCTGGTACTAAAAATTCATTTGATAATCCCGGATTTAATGTAGTCCCTTGATTAGAAACAAACTTAACTGCTGTAACCTTGCTCCAATCTGTCACTTGATCAGCTGTTAAAGTTGTTGCTGAAGCGACTTCATTTGCATTTCCATTAATTGGAGAAGTTGAGTAGTATGCTGTCCATCCTGCAGGAGCTATTGCTTCTCCTGTAGCTTCCACATCAAATGCAGAATTACGAGCTATACTTGTATCAACAATATTCTTGTCCCCTTGTTTAGGTAATGTCACAAGCACTTCATTATTCGATAATTTTGAATTATCTGTATTTGATAATGTAAAACGATATGTCACATCTGCTTTTGGAGCTAAGTTCTGTAATGATGTTGTATAGCCTTCTCGTTGATCATTTTTATCAGTTACATCTACATGTAATCGTGTCGCCGATGTATTACTTACAGGAATTTCATAAGTGAAAGTTGATGTATTGATAATTCTCTTATCTCCATCAAACTCATTATTAGGATTTAATCCATGTAGGAATCTATTTTCATCCCAAACTAATGTATATTTCAAACGATAACTACCTGTTTGAACCCATTGTGCTACATTAAACTCTAAATTCGGAGTTACATTCTCACGAGTATTTGAATCTTTTGGGTCAATAATCAATACACGTTTACCAGTATTTTGATAATTATCATCTTTAGTTACAAGTGGGCTATCTCCTGCATAACTAAAACCATCCGGTAATTCAACAATAATTTTCGCATTCTTCGCTCCAAGATAATCTAATTTTTTATCAGTAGTAGCAAAGTGCGATGTTACTGTACTATATACACGATTCCCTAAACCTGAAGGTGAGTAATCATAAGCTTCTATTCCAGAACTTAAAGATTGTGTTTTATTCCCTGCTAGAACCGTTTCTATCTTCCCAGTTCTTGATGTCAGTTTTAAAGCTGTTCTAGCATCTGCTAAAATCGTTTTAGAAATACTTGTATTGACCACATCTGTATCTTGAGTTGAAACTTTTGCAGTAACGATACTCTTAGCTTCTTTTCCTTCCGCTACCATTTGTTTAGCTTTTTCTAAGCCTTTTAAGTTCTGATGTAAATAAATACCTGCCTGGCTTAATGTATTACTTGTAAAGTTCATCTCACCTTTTGGTTTTAATAAAACTCGGGTTGTACCTTCAGGTAAATCTATTGAAGTACCTCCATTCTTTTTAAAGGCAATTTCTCCTAACTTCGTTTCCGTTGTACCATTTACAGTATATACTTCAAACGTATTGCTGGTTCCTAGATTATCTGGCGCATACCAAGCTGCATATGCACCATTATTATTCCAGACACCATAAAATTCAATTGATCTCTTTTGATCAAAATCACTATCAATGGTTAACTCAACCTCTTTAACTTTTGTCGGAGTATCAACACTTCTCCAGAAAACTATAATTCTCTTATCATCTGTTTCCGTATTAATTCCAGGAATTGCAATATTCACTCTATTTTCATGATTTTGTTCATTAGTAAAGTTATTAATCACTAATGGGGGTTGCGCTCCTGCTGCATTTGGCGTTGCTCCATCTCCGTTATCTTTATATGGATTCACAGCCTTCACAACTAACGAAGTTGTACCTTGACTTGTATTTGTTTCCCCTGATTTATCTGTATAAGTTACATTGTCTGTAAATGTAAATTCTTTTCCTTTTAAAAACTCTTCTAATGTACCTGCTTGGCGCATATTAATACGAAGCGTATCATCACTAGTATTATTCCCTTGATCAAATACAGGCTTTGCATCTGTTATTGTTCTCGTATAACGAGCGATATTTCCTTCCTGTGTCCATCCTGCATTGATAGATGTTTCAGACACTACAGCTCCTGTCGGTAAAGTAACAGCATGTTGAATTTTATTGACAGCAGCAACTTCTTTATTTAATGTTGTTAATTTTAAAACTAATTCTTTATTCTTAGTTTCATCAATAGAGTCGCCGGGTGCATTGGTGTTAAATAAAGCTAAATCTCTAGCACCACTTTCACTGTCCACATGAATACTAGCATATCCACTCTTATTTGTATTTGCTACCACTGACTTAGTAGTCTTTTCAGGTGAAATTGGATTCCCATTTTTATCCATCACTTGAGAAGTGATAGAAGTTTGAGAATTACGGCCAGTTCTATATTTATCAAATTTATAACTAATATTGAAATTACCATAAGAACCACTTGGAACTTCTCCAGTATAAATCTTATACTGTGTATCCGTTACTTTTTCCACTCTTAAAGCTGTACCAAATTGTACATCAGTAATAGGTTCATTCTCAGGTAAATTCACTAAAATATAAGAACCTTCTTCTAATTTTGAAGGAGCTGATACATCTAATCTAAATGTTGAGATGATCTGTTCTCCTACATTATATTCTGTTTGATTTCCTACTAAATGGCCTTGTAAACTAACTTTATTTTCAGTTGTTGGTTGCGTCTGATTAGCAGTCGCTAATGTACTATTTGAAGTACCAGCCTCTCCTGTATTAGCTACAGATTCTGATGTTGAACTCGGTTGATTTGTTGAAGTAACTGGTACATAAGTAATTTTATATTTATTAATCCCAATAGATTGTAGGTTTGTTGCAGTAAATCCTGGATACTCTTTCTTTAATTGTTCAAGATTTTCTGAAAATTTTGATTTTAAAATAGCAACATCTTCTACTACTCCACCTGGTTTCTCATGAGTTACCATTACAAATTCTTGCGTATCTACTACTTCTGAATTACCTGTTCCAGTTCTGTTGTAACCACTATCTGTTACACTTGCAATCGGTGCATCTATTTCATCAGCTTCAACATGATAACCCAAAAAGAAGCCAGCCCCGATTAAAACACTCGCAGCACCAACTTTTAATTTTTTGATCGAATATTTTTCGTATCTATTTCCACAAAAATATCGATGATCTTTTTGTTGTCTCGACAATTTAAACATTGTTTACCACCCTATATATATATATATATATGCACTCACGAGTACATATATTCGTTTAATTATATCATATTTCAAAGTAATTTTTAAGTAATTTGTCTATTTTTTTCAAAATTATAAAATTTTGTGTCCTAGGTACAGAAAAATAATATTATTAGGCTACTTCCAAGTATGCTTGAATATATATTGCATAAAAATGTAAATAAATAGGGTGATAAATCATCTTTTAAAAAATGATAATATTTTTCAATCTCGACATCAAAAAAAGTAAGAGGCTGATAGAACCTTTTACTTTCATCTCATTATTTACGGTTTAATACGGTGCAACATACGTGGGAATGGAATAGCTTCACGGATGTGTTTTGTTCCTGCTGCGAAGGTTACCATACGTTCAATACCGATACCAAATCCACCGTGTGGTACAGTACCGTATTTACGAAGGTCAAGGTAGAATTCATACTCTGTACGGTCCATACCAAGTTCATCCATCTTAGCTACAAGGGCATCGTAGTCTTCCTCACGCATAGAACCACCGATGATTTCTCCGTAACCTTCAGGGGCAAGCAAGTCGGCACAAAGCACGCGCTCTGGATTTCCAGGAACTGGTTTCATGTAAAATGCCTTGATGGCTGCTGGATAATTCATGACAAATGTTGGCACACCAAAGTGGTTTGAGATCCACGTTTCGTGTGGTGAACCAAAGTCATCACCATGCTCAAGATGCTCGTAATCAGCATCTTCATCATTTTCATGTTCTTGCAAGAGGTCAATGGCTTGATCGTAAGTGATGCGTTTGAAGGGCTCTGCAATATAGCGTTTCAAGAGCTCTGTATCACGCTCCAAAGTTTCTAAGGCTTGAGGCGCACGATCAAGAACACCCTGTAGCAGAGCTTTTACATAAGCTTCTTGCAAGTCAAGTGACTCATCGTGTGTCAAGTATGAATACTCTGCGTCCATCATCCAGAACTCAGTCAAGTGACGGCGTGTTTTTGATTTTTCAGCACGGAATACTGGACCAAAGTCAAAGACACGACCAAGGGCCATAGCACCTGCTTCTAGGTAAAGTTGACCTGACTGGCTCAAATAAGCTGGCGTTCCGAAGTAGTCAGTTTCAAAGAGTTCTGTTGAATCTTCTGCTGCATTTCCTGAAAGAATTGGGCTGTCAAACTTCATGAAACCGTTCTTGTCAAAGAACTCATAAGTTGCATAGATAATAGCGTTACGGATTTGCATAACTGCCACTTGCTTGCGAGAACGGAGCCATAAGTGACGATTGTCCATCAAGAAGTCTGTTCCGTGTTCTTTTGGTGTAATTGGATAATCTTGTGATTCACCGATAACTTCGATATCTGTAATGTCCAACTCATAGCCAAACTTAGAACGCTCATCTTCTTTGACAATCCCTGTCACATAAACAGAAGTTTCTTGGCTCAAGCGTTTGATGACATCAAACTTTTCAGCTCCTACTTCTTCACCAAATTTTTCTACAAAGTTTGGTTTAAAGGCTACACCTTGGAAAAAGGCTGTTCCATCACGCAATTGCAAGAAGGCGATTTTCCCTTTTCCTGATTTGTTGGCAACCCAAGCGCCAATCGTCACTTCTTGACCAACATAGTCTTTTACATCAATAATCGTTACACGTTTTGTCATTATTTTTCCTTATCTTTTTCTTTTTTATTTTTCCATAAATGCTTTCAAGCGTTTAACCGCTTCTTTAAGCGTATCTAGGTCTGTAGCATAGCTGAGACGCACATTTTCTGGTGCTCCAAATCCTGCTCCTGTTATGAGTGCCAAGCCAACTTCCTCAAGAATAGCTGTTGTAAAGTCAGTAACATCCGTATAACCTTTCATCTCCATAGCTTTTTTAACATTTGGGAAAAGATAGAAGGCTCCTTGTGGCTTAACAACTTCAAAACCAGGGACCTCACATAATAGCGGATAAATGGTATTGAGACGCTCCTCAAAAGCCTGACGCATGATATCAACAGAATCCTGGGGTCCTGTTAAGGCTTCAATAGCCGCATATTGAGAAACAGATGTCAAATTTGAAGTTGTTTGTCCCGTCAATTTACTCATAGCTGCAATGATTTCAGGATCACCTACCGCATAACCAACTCGCCAACCCGTCATGGCATAGGCTTTAGATACACCGTTGATAACAATGGTTTGCTTACGAATTGCTTCTGACAGACTTGAGATTGGAACAAATTCATTTCCATTATAAACAAGGCGACCGTATATATCATCAGCTAAAATCAGAATATCATGCTCAACTGCCCAATTTCCGATAGCTAGTAATTCTTTACGAGTATAAATCATACCAGTCGGATTAGATGGTGAATTGAGAACCAAAACCTTTGTCTTATCTGTCCTAACTAGTTCTAGTTGATCCACCGTGACTTTAAAATCATTGTCTTCTTTAGCTTGAACAAAAACTGGAATCCCTTCTGCCATCTTGACCTGGTCTCCATAACTAACCCAGTATGGAGTTGGAATAATAACCTCATCTAAAGGATTAATTACAGCCATAAAGAAGGTATAGAGGGAAAACTTGGCACCTGTAGCAAAGGTAACCTCATTACTTGCGACAGAATAGCCATAGTAGCGCTCGAAGTAGGTATTCACTGCAGCTTTTAATTCTGGTAGACCTGAAGCTACTGTATAGAAGGAAGCCTGTCCTTCTCGAATAGCTTTAACTGCTGCATCCTGAATATTTTCAGGGGTGTGAAAATCTGGTTGTCCCAAGGTCAAGAAAAGGACATCCTTACCTTGAGCTTTTAATTTTTTTGCTCTCGCATCACTAGCTAGAGTGACACTTTCTTCCATTTCTAAAACACGCTTGGATAGTTTCATAGGCCCTCCTTATTGAGCAATGCTCCTGTTTCAAAATCTACTAAATAAAAATCAGATCCTGACTTAACTTCCCAGATTGGCTTGTTTTGATAACGGCCAAAGGTTATCTTATCAATCTCGCCTGCTCCTGTTTCCTTAGAAACAGCTTCTGCTTTTTCTTGTGAAACACCCTGATTTAGCCGATAAACGTAAATCTTATGGTCATCTTTTCCAATCAGGACAGCAAGCGCTTCTTGCTGTTTATTACGACCAAGAACGCTGTAATAGGATTCCAAGCCATTGTACAAATCAACCTGATCAGCCTGCTCTAATCCTGCATACTGCTGAGCTAATTTTTCTCCTTCACTTTTAGCTGTTTGATAGGGTCTCATACTCAGAAACACTAGATACAGAAAGGATGTACTGATAACCACAAACAAAATCGTCATCCCTAGACCATACTGCCACAGTAGATTATTTTTTGCTTTGTTTTGTCTTTTTTTCACTCGTCTATTTTACCATCTATTGGGCTTTATTACAAGTGAATATAGGAACAATCGCATTTTATTTCCACCTTCAAACAAAACAGATTTTTCTTGTTTAAAACCGAGCAAGAAAAGTAAAGACACAAGCGAAATCAACGTATCAAAAAACCTGAGCTTGGCACTCAAGTTTTTAGAAGTTCTTTTAATCTATGGTATTATTTTATCATCTATTCTTTTAGCCATTTTTCCTAAAAATATAGGCAGTAGAAGGCTAATCATGACTAAAAAGAAGCCTAGATAAAGAAATGCTACTACAAAGCCTAAATTGTCAATCAACCAGCCTGTCAGTGGAAAGAACACAATCATACTTAGGCTAAACATCATAGAATAGACACTCAGCATGGTTGCCCTTACTTCACTTGGAAGACGCCCTTGCAAATCATTGTCAAAAATCGGCTTAAAAAGAGCATGCAGAGCATTACTAATCAAATAAATCAGAATATAGATTAGAGGTGTTCCAAAGTAGGACAGCATATAGGTGATTCCAGTCAGCAGGACGAGAATAGGAAAAAGCTTCAAGGCAGCATATTTCTTTCCAATCTTACTCGCTAGATAGATTGCGAGGATATTCAAGAGACTTCCAAGTAGCATAACTGCTGAAATTTGCCAACTACTTAAATCTGGCAACTGATTTTGATAGTAAAAATAAAACATATACATGAGTGTTCCGACAATCTGAGATAAAATCATCCAGTTTAAAAGCATGGGATTTCTCTTCAACTCATCCTTAACAGTCCAAATAATCTGTTTCATGGTCACACTATCAGCTTTTTCTACTTTGACACTGGGTTCTTTCAGCATCCAAATCAGGAAAAGAACTATGATAGAAGTGGCAATCATGATATAGTAGGTCAGGTGCAATTGACCATGAACAAAAAATCCTGCTAGCACTGTCCCCAAAGACTGGGTTCCTTCTGACACTCCTGATATGAAACTTGAAATGGATAGATAACGCTCCTTTAGTCCAGCCTCTACAGCCGAGTCATAGACCATTGCTGCGCTTGTTCCTGAATCAAAATTATAAGACAAGGCACTTACAGCCATAGCTAGTGCATAAATCCAAAAATTTCCCTGACCAGCCAACATAAGAATAGAAGACACAATCCCTGCTATTCGACTTAAATAAAGGTTGGTCTTATAGGAATAACGATCAGCCAACATTCCAGATGGAATTTCACAGAGAAGACTGGTCGTATGAAAAATACTCTCCAGAAGTCCAATCTGCCAAAGAGACATTCCGTTTTGACTGAGAAAGAGAATCCAAAAACTGGTAATCCCTAAAAATGCAAAAAACTCAACTCCGGCCATCAGGCCAATATTTTTCCGATAATTTCTTATTAACATCTTTTCTCCTTAACAAGTGTATTATCATTTCTTTTGTCCGTCACTTGTTAATCTGTGTCTTACATGATCTCCACCCCTTTTTAGAAGCATTCTTCAATGCCATGATTGTTCCTTTAATTATTTATGAAATGATACCAGAAAATAGCTGTTCTGCGGTTTCTATTGCGAGTTCTCTTGTTTATTTTAGCACTTATATCATCATATTACAAGAGAATGTTAGAATACTCTTCGAAAGTCAAATGCATTTCAGTCACAAATGACTAGAGCTTCTGTAATTTTATAATTTTCAAATAAACTCTGAGCAAATTTCTTGCAAGTTGTTTTATTTTGTTGTAATATATTTTATAACAACTAGAGAGTTCTCGTAAATTTAAATAAAGGAGACACATCATGTCTAAAAAAGTATTATTTATCGTCGGATCACTACGCCAAGGTTCTTTCAACCACCAAATGGCACTCGAAGCTGAGAAAGCACTTGCTGGCCAAGCGGAAGTTAGCTACCTTGATTATTCAGGCCTTCCTCTCTTCAGTCAAGATTTGGAAGTTCCAACTCATCCAGCCGTGGCTGCTGCTCGTGAAGCAGTTCTCGCTGCGGATGCTATCTGGATTTTCTCACCAGTTTATAATCACTCAATTCCTGGAACAGTAAAAAACTTGCTTGACTGGCTATCTCGTGCCCTTGACTTGACAGATACACGTGGTGCTTCTGCCCTTCAAGACAAGTTTGTCACAGTATCATCTGTAGCCAATGCAGGTCACGATCAACTCTTCGCTATCTATAAAGACCTCTTGCCATTTATCCGTACACAAGTTGTTGGTAATTTCACTGCTGCACGTGTCAATGACTCTGCCTGGGCAGATGGAAAATTGGTTCTTGAAGAAACAGTCCTAAATTCACTTGAGAAACAAGCTCAAGACTTGGTCAATGCTATCAAGTAACTAAACTAACTAACATAATAAAAGCGAACAAGACTACTTTTCTGACACTCAGAAGGTTAGCTTGTTCGCTTTTTTCTCATTTATAAACTAATACTCAATGAAAATCAAAGAGCAAACTAGAAAGCTAGCCGTAAGCTGCTCAAAGCACTGCTTTGAGGTTGTAGATAGAACTGACGAAGTCAGTAACATATATACGACAAGGCGAAGCTGACGTGGTTTGAAGAGATTTTCAAAGAGTATAAAATAGCTGATGATAGCTGATGATACCTATTGTCCAATACAAAATATCTTTTATACTTCCTTAACAAAAACTAATTCCTGTTGCTGTGACAGGTCTTCTCGGAAGCTAAATCCTGCAAAGCTTAAACGACGAGCTTCCTCCACCGTCTGTACTTGATTTTCTATCAGGGCTGTCAGGAAGGCACCACGCGCTTTCTTAGAAATAGTTGAGTGAATTTTCAGCTGACCGCCCTTATCCTCCATAAATTTGAAGGTCACCATTTTTTCTCTAATTTCCTTAGAAAATACAGTCTCAAACTCGGATGACAAGAGAGAAAAAATCACTTCTTCCGTCTTCACAGCTTCATCATAGGCTACCTTCCAATGACTCTTCAAAGTCTTACCAGCGACTTTTAATTTCATCAAAAAGTCCAAACGGTGAGGGGCTATGGGTGACAAGGCTGGAACGACACCATACAAAGCCGAGGTAATGAAGACATGATTTTCAAGATAGGCTTGTTCTGCCTCGATCAATTTATCTCGCTTGATATGGCGGTACATAAGCCCATCAAAAAGTTTTAGAGCTGGATAGTGTTGAGCAGTTTGTGTTTTCAAGGCTTGGATATTTTGAAATTCTTCCGCCGCCTTCTCAGCTGATACCTTATAAAAACTCTCCAATTGACTGGCAGAATAGAGAGCCAAGGCATCAAGCACAGCCTGACTTTCTGGTCTTAAAGGAGCAGCTTTGATACTTGGCAAATCTGTGTTCATTTCTTTTGCGGTTGGGATTAAAATTTTCATATTGATAGTGTAGCATATTTTTTAACCACTACCAAGAAATTTACCTGAAAAACCTCGGTTTGACCGAGGCTTCTCTGTTTATTTTGGCTATCCTAACCAGATAGCTACGAGAACAAGGGCTGTATCAGCCAAGCTTGTTAAGTCTGAGAAAACCTATTTTTACTGTACTTTAAAGGTCTTGAGATAGTTGTCTTTCCCTACTTGACCTTCGAAGCCTTTACCATTTTCAAGGTAAGGGAGGTCATCGGATACAGAGGCCTTGACCTTGTAAATCTTGCCATCAACTTTAAAGAAGTAGACAGTATCGCCCTTGATGACAGCTGATTTAAGGTCTGCTACCACACCCTTGATAGTTTCTGTTGTTGCATTGTCAATTTCAAGGTCGTTTTTATTGGCGTACTTACTGAGAAGTTCTTCCACTGTAGTAGCTACGATAACATTTTGGTATTCGACTGCGTCCACCAGAGCATACTCTTTGACCAAGCCAGCATTGTCCTTCAAGCCCATGATGTAGAGAGGCTTGTCATTGAGGTTGATGAGGATTGGGAAGGTTGCCTTGTAGGATTTCTCTTGGACAGCACCTTCGGCTGATTCCCGGGCTGATTCTTCGGTCGCAGAAGCCAAGCTATACTTAGTGATTTCTCCTGTTCGCATATTTTCAAGAATGAAACCAAGATTACTTTCATCCGCATTAGCAGAAGTTACACCTGTGTAGAGGTAGATGTCATTGCCTATAGACAAGTAGTTATATCCCTTGGTAGTCTGGGTCACATTTTTCTTGGAAATCAAGGCATTCCAAAAACCGTCCTTGTACTTGCCGTTGTAGTTGATTTGCTCGATGGTTTCCTCAGCTGGATAGACCCTGTCCACCCATTCTGGAACATCTGCCAAGCTGTATTCCTGACTTTCTCCATTGGTAGCATCCAAGATAATGACTGAAACAGGACGAGGCACTGCTAGGCCAAATTTTTTTTGATAGACGGTTGCAACATAGAAAGGATGACCCTCATCATCTACTTCGAAAGATGGAGTCTTGAAGATTTTGGTTGGGTATTGAAAACGGAGGTGGCGTTTGACATCACGATTAAAGTACTCTGAATCCGAATACTTGATTGGTGTCTTCAAGTCCACCAAGTTGGCATTTCCTGTGACCATGTCCACCTTGATATACTCGCCGATTCCCTTAGCTTGATTATTAAACCACTTGATAGGGTCTGCGTATTCTAGTGGCGTAACCCGATAAGGCTTCCCATCAATCGTCAATTGGGTATAGGTGTCTGCCGCTACGTACTGCGACACCTTATCCGTTAAGGAACCCAAGTAGCGGTCGCCAATTTTTTCAGCAGTACTTCTATCTAAAATAGGAACCTTACTGGTGTCAGTCTTAGGAAATTCAGTAAACTCTTTTTCCGTAACCGTGACTACATTGGCATAATTTTTAGCCTGAAAAATGCTGGAAGTCACCAAGGAAACCAAGGCTGCTAAGAGAAGAATTCCTCCAATAGAAGCAAAAAGAATTTTCCCTAACCGATTGATTTTGAAATCCTCAAAATTTAAAGCAGCCTCCACCTTACCGTGGCGCACATGAACCGTTTTAAGCAGATTGATTCCCTTGCCAAAGCCAAATAAGATTGCCACAACTAACAAATGCCCACAGAGGAAAAAGAGAAATTCCCAGCTGGTCAGGTTAAGGGGGGGTAAGAAGATATACCAAGTCGTTGCAATAAAAATAAGTTCAAAGATTATCCGTTTCATTTGCTTTCCTCCTATATGATACGTCCATCTAAGTGATCCAGTTCATGCTGGCAAATCTGAGCTGGGAAGCCTGTCAAGGTAATGGTCTGTTCCTGCCACTTGCTATCACGATAAGCAACCCTTATGGTTTCATAACGCTTAGTAGGTCTCACACCTATCAAGGACAAACAGCCTTCCTCTGTCTCATAAGCTCCTTCAGAGGACAGGAGCACTGGGTTAAACATGATCATGGGAACCATGCCCAGATTAAAGATAATCACACGCTTCTGCACCCCAATCATATTGGCAGCTAGACCAACACAGGTCTCACGATTAGCAAGCAGGGTATCCTGCAAATCTCTGGTAAGATACAAATCATCCTGACTTGCCGGCTGAGATACTTGAGATAAAAACAAAATATCCTTCACAATTTTCTTTTCCACTTCCTCACCCTCCTCTTGATCTTTACTATATTATAGCAATTATAGCACAAAAGCCGATAACTGCAAGCCCTTTCCCTCAACTGTAGCAAAAAGCCATCCGAAGATGACTTTCATACATTTCTTTAAATCGCATTCTTATCAAAGCCGAGTTTTCGTTGCATAAACTTGACAATTTCTACAATAAGAATCATTGAGAAACTTCCTGCCATAACAATTGCCCATTGAGACAAGTCTAGTTTGGTTACGTGGAAGATACCTTCAAGAGGTTCTACCACGATTGTTGCCATAAGAAGAATGAAGGATACTAGGATAGACCAGTTAAAGGTCTTAGACTTGAACGGGCCAACTGTCAAGATGGATTGGTAGACAGATTTGACATTGTAGGCATGGAAGAGCTGAATCAAACCAAGGGTTGCAAAGGCCATAGTAAGGGCATCTGCGTGAATGGCATGATTGTCACCCACATGTACTGGGTAAGCAATCGCAAGACCATAAACACTCATAACAATAGCTGCTTGGAGTACACCTTGATAGATGATAGAAGTCAAAACACCACCTGAGAAGAAGCTTGCCTTGCGTCCACGCGGTTTATGATTCATGACACCAGGCTCAGCAGGTTCAACACCAAGAGCGATAGCTGGGAAGGTATCGGTTACCAAGTTGATCCACAAGAGATGAACTGGCTGCAAGACATCCCAACCAAACAAGGTTGATAGGAAGATAGTTAATACTTCAGCAGTATTGGCAGAAAGAAGATATTGAATAGTCTTTTGAATGTTTGAGAATACCTTACGCCCTTCTTCAACTGCAACGATAATAGTCGCAAAGTTGTCATCAGCAAGAATCATGTCAGAAGCTCCCTTAGAAACCTCTGTACCAGTGATTCCCATACCGATACCGATATCGGCTGTTTTCAGAGCTGGCGCATCATTGACACCGTCACCTGTCATGGCAACGACCTTACCTTGTTTTTGCCATGCTTTCACGATACGAACCTTATGTTCTGGAGACACACGCGCATAAACAGAGTATTGACCCACTACTTTTTCAAAGTCTTCATCAGATAATTCGTTGAGTTCAGCACCAGTTAAAACGTGTCCTTCTGTATCATTTGCATCAATGATTCCCAAACGTTTGGCAATAGCTTCTGCGGTGTCTTGGTGGTCACCCGTAATCATGATTGGACGGATTCCCGCTTCCTTAGCTACACGAACAGCCTCAGCAGCTTCCGGACGTTCAGGGTCAATCATTCCAATCAAACCAGTGAAGATAAGATCATTTTCTAATTCTTCAGAAATCAAGTTTTCTGGAATACTATCAATAATCTTATAAGCACCCGCAAGGACACGCAAGGCTTGGTGAGCCATTTCAAAGTTGTTTGTATGGATGAGGTTTGTAACCTTCTCATCAATGGGAGCAATATCCCCAGCTTTATCACGAAGAACACAACGTTTCAAAAGTTGGTCTGGCGCACCTTTGACTGCTACAAGGAAACGACCATCTGGCAACGGGTGAACCGTTGACATGAGCTTACGTTCAGAATCAAATGGCAACTCAGCCACACGAGGATATTTCTCTAAAAATCCTTTAACATCATAGCCCTTATCCAAGGCATACTGGATGAAGGCTGTTTCGGTTGGGTCACCAATCAGGTTGCCTTCCACATCGATTTTCGTATCATTTGCCAAGACAACTGAACGAAGAAGGGGCATTTCAAGACCTAGTTCAATATCATCAGCTGAGTCATGTAGGACTGCATCGTAGAAGACTTTTTCAACTGTCATCTTGTTCATAGTCAGCGTACCAGTCTTATCAGAAGCGATGATTTCTGTTGAACCAAGTGTTTCTACTGCTGGCAACTTACGAACGATTGAGTTTCGTTTGGCCAAAACTTGAGTACCAAGGGCAAGAACGATGGTTACGATAGCTGGGAGCCCTTCTGGAATAGCTGCAACAGCAAGGGCAACAGAGGTCATCAACTCACCAAGTGGATTTTTTCCTTGAATGAAGACACCCACTACAAAAGTAACAAGGGCAATGACCAAAATTGCATAGGTCAAGACCTTAGAAAGGTTGTTCAAGTTTTGTTTGAGTGGCGTGTCTGTCTCATCCGCATCTTGAAGCATGCCCGCGATGTGACCAACTTCAGTGTACATACCTGTATTGACAACAACACCTATCCCACGACCATAGGTCACGTTAGAGTTTTGGAAGGCCATGTTGACACGGTCACCAATACCTGCATCTGCAGCAAGATCGACTGTCAAATCTTTTTCAACTGGAACAGACTCACCTGTAAGAGCTGCTTCTTCGATCTTAAGAGAGTTGGCTTCTAGCAAACGTAGATCTGCAGGTACTACGTCACCTGCTTCAAGGGCAACGATATCACCTGGTACCAATTCTTTAGAGTCAATCTCTGCCATGTGTCCATCACGAAGAACGCGAGCAGCTGGACTAGACATGGATTTAAGGGCTTCTATAGCTTCTTCTGCTTTCCCTTCTTGGTAAACACCAAAGGCAGCGTTGATGATAACCACGGCTAGGATGATAATGGCATCTGCGATATCTTCCCCACCAGAAGTCACGACTGATAAGATAGCTGCCGCAACTAGGATGATAATCATCAAATCCTTAAATTGCTCGATAAATTTAACTAAGATAGAACGCTTTTCACCTTCTTCGAGTTCATTGTGACCAAATTCGGCAAGACGTTTTTCCGCCTCGCTTGATGACAGACCTTGCTCGGTCGCATCCACAGCCTGCAAGACCTCTTCAGGACTCTGAGTGTAAAACGCTTGGCGTTTTTGTTCTTTTGACATGTGTCTCCTCCTTGACATTGTGTGCAAAACAGACTCTCCTTTTTCATCGTATCTTTTTACGACAAACAAAAAAGAGACCTGTTAATCATAACAAGTCTCGCTGTTTAAGATAGTGCCGGAAAGCATACTTTTCAGTATAAAATTCGGAATGACGACACTATCACAGGTTTCTGCCAGCTACTCCCTTGAGTAGTACTATTATACCAAATTTTGAACAATTTTCAAGAATTAATATCCGATGAAACACTATCTGTATCAAAAGTACGATCGCTGATAATATATCTAGGACGACGTTTCGTTTCTAAATAAATCTTTCCAACATACTCACCAATTACCCCCAAACTAATCAATTGAACTCCACCAAGTAGGTTAACTATTGCATAGGTACTTGCCCATCCAGCCACGACTGTACCCGCAAACTTACTCCATACAACCCAAATAATCAATAAAAAACTAAATAGTGATGTCAAGACACCAAGACTTGTAATCAACCGAATGGGTTTGATTGATAAACTGGTGATACCATCCATAGCCAAACCAAGCATTTTAGATAGTGGATAATGGCTCTCACCAGCAATTCGTTCATGACGTTTATATGAAACGTAAGAGTATTTAAAGCCAACTAAGGGCATTAAACCACGAAGAAAAAGATTAACTTCTTGGAACTTCTCTAACTCCTGCAAAAATCTTTTTGATACCAATCTATAGTCGGCATGATTGAAAACAACTTCTGCTCCAAATAGGCGTAGCACCTTATAGAAACCTTCAGCTGTAATTCGTTTAAAAGCAGAGTCTGTATCACGGTTATCACGTACACCGTATACAATTTCAGAACCACTTTTATATTCTTCAATCATTTTATCCATACAATTAATATCATCTTGCCCATCAGCATCGATAGTAATAACAATATCAGCAAACTGAATAGCCTCATACATACCTGCAAGAACACTACTCTGATGCCCCCTGTTACGACTTTGTGACACACCAACCACAGAAGGAATAGATTGAGCATAACTTTCTATCAGTTCCCAAGTCCGATCCTTACTACCATCATTTACATACATAATTTTACTAAGATGATGGATTTCTTCTTTATTTACTAATTGTTCAATTTTTTCAACAAACATTGGATTAGTATGTGGTAGGACTTGCTCTTCGTTGTAACACGGAATAACTATATATAAAATTGGCTTCTGTCTACTCATCTTTTTCTCCTACTCTTTTTATCCCAAAAGGAAAGTTAGTTCCTCTAAACATCCAAACTATTGATTCACAGCCTAAAATTGTCAGTATGACCACAATACTTGTCGTTATATATTGATTTATAAAAATTCCAGTGTATTTATTAGATAATTCTTTAATCAATTTCTCTACTAATACTAAGACTATCGGTGAATGTACCCCATAGTAAATCAATGTTTTTTGTCCGATTGATTTTAAAATCGAACTTTCAGGCAGTGCTTTAAAAAATATCAGAACACTCCAAATTCCTGAAATAGCTGCTATGTAAAATAATAGATGATTTCCTATTTGTTGATAATATAAATCCACAGTCTGTTTACCACTTAACCTATAGTTTATCCCTCCTATAAGAAGGGTTAATAATCCCCCTACTGGTAAAAAATAAACTGAGAAGTACTTTTCTAATTGATGTAAATTATTCTTAGTCCATACTCCCAACAAGATAAAAATCATAGCTACAGGAACTAAATCAATATTCCAAATTAAATAATAATCTTTCTCATATACCTTCTGCCCTAAGTAAACTAAAAATAAGAGAGAAACAATTATCATCAACCACTGACCTGCATTCCATCTTCTCTTTAAAATAAAATAGCTGAAAATATGTGCCAAAAATAAAACATTCAAAAACCATAATTGATAATAAATATGTAAACGATCTGAAATCAGTAACTGTTTTATAAAATGAAGAATATTAAAAGCAAGAACTTGATCAGGATACATGACAAAAAGTTGAAACAAAAATACAAAACTGTTCAATATGAAAAAAGGAACTACTAAACTTTTCAACTTATTTAAACAATAGTCTGAAAAGGTCTTAAATTTTCTTACATTTAAAGTAAATCCAGATAAGAAAAAAAATAATGGTATATGAAATATATATAGAATCATTCTAGCAAGAGGAGGAACAAAGTTACTATGTCCAACAATAACTAGTATAATAGCTAAACCTTTAGCCATGTCAACATATCCAATTCGTTTTTTCATCTTATTCTCCTTTTTCTAATTTTAATCGATAAACGCTCATATCTGAAGTGACAGATTCAACCTCCTCAAAGTAAACATCCTTCTGATAATGTTCTTTCATAATTTTTTTAACACTATCTATATTCCCTGAGGAAGTGGACCAAAAGAAGAGAATATTCTGATTGTTGATTGCAGAAGATAACAGATTTTCAGGTTCTTCAACTCCATATCTCTTCATTTGTTGATAATAATGAGGAGAAAAAGTTTGCCAATTTCCTAATGTTGTCGTATTTGTCACTAACTGATTGGATCTTAATTTAAATGTTGCCAATGTAGGCTGTGAAGATACCAAAGTGTTATATCCACCGATAACAATAAGCTTATTCGAATTCCTTTGTATAAGAGACTGGTACTCTGATACTACTGACGATTGAATATAGGGAAACCAATACAGTTCTTGTCCAAGCTTATTTATCCATACTGCTCCTCCTAATATTCCCATTATTTGTATGCTAAGGAACACCTTCCTCTTATCAAATAAACTTCTTTTTTCATAAAATGACCGAGCATAAAAAATAAATACTAATAAGAAACATACTATTAGAGGGATATATACGCGCTCTACTACCCTCTGTCTAACAAAAAGAGCTCCAATTAAAAGTAAAGGGAAAATCGGTACAAACCATCCGTATAGCTTCTTAGGCTTAAAAATCAAGAACCAACCAATCAGCATTAAAGAGAAGGTTG
This sequence comes from uncultured Streptococcus sp., assembly GCF_901875575.1. Classification (GTDB taxonomy): domain Bacteria; phylum Bacillota; class Bacilli; order Lactobacillales; family Streptococcaceae; genus Streptococcus. The sequence goes on along the minus strand of NZ_CABFMF010000011.1, from coordinate 446,549 downwards.
TCAGAATACTATTCTTAAAAAAATCTGATATCATTTGATGCAGATTAAATGAGTATTTCTCTGGAAGAGAACGAACAGATTGAATGTTTGTTAAAAGAGTATTGCTTAAAGCTTTTTTTTCAGCAAATAACCAATAGGTGGAGACATTCAAATCATTCTCACTTACCCCCAAAGTTTTAAATTCATTCGCATGTCTTTGATAATCAATAGCAGGATAATCTCTCAAATTCGTACTTAGGGAATTCCATGTCAAATACTCCTGTACATCAGCTTTCCCTAGTGTATATAGTTTATTGGAAGCAAAAATCAGCAAAATGACGCTAAATAATAAAACAATTTCTTTTCTTTTTTTAGAAGATATCCACTCGAAGAGCAGAAACGGTAATAAAAGTAAGATAAAACTAGATATTATTTGTGGTCTAATTGATAAACCAATGAACAATAATGATAGTCCTGAAATGTACTTTTTATCAAATAGTAAAAAAGTAGCCGCTGTAGCTGACAAATATGCAATAACGGAAAAAGAAAAATATTTAATAAGTATCAATTGAACTAAAAACACTATTGGAAGCAAAAGATACAATTTTTTCTTATAAAAAAAGATTGCATAGACGCCAAAACTAATACAGTAAATACTAACTAAAAAACAAAAATAAATATTCCAATTTGTAAAAATTTGTTGCAATAAAACTAAACCGGAAGATAACAGAATTCCCATATAAGGTAATAACATATTTTCCCCAGATAATATGGTTTGATTTACCATGATATCATCTACAACAGGATATTCAAAACCTCTAAATAATATATAGAGATAAAAAAATAAAAATGGAAAGAATAAAACACTTAAGCTAATTAGCCTACTGAGCATATTTTTATTTATCATTACAGACTCGCTTTCGAATAAATATTACCCTTTAATTCTAGCACATTTCCTTATAAAAAACTAGCTCACCTCCAACCTTGTAACCCTATATCGTTTGAATTTTCCCTTGAAAACCAGTATAATGGTAGAATGCTATATGACTAGAAAGGAAGTTGAATGAAGCAATCTATCTCAAATCTGAAATTGGCTGAACGTGGGGCCATTATTAGTATTTCGACCTACCTACTCTTGTCTGCAGCCAAGTTAGCAACTGGTCATCTCCTTCATTCATCCAGTTTGGTGGCCGATGGTTTTAACAACGTATCGGACATCATTGGAAATGTGGCTCTCTTGATTGGAATTCGTATGGCTCGCCAGCCTGCAGACCGTGATCATCGTTTTGGCCACTGGAAGATTGAGGATTTAGCTAGCTTAGTTACTTCCATCATCATGTTCTATGTGGGATTTGATGTTCTTCGAGATACCATTCAAAAGATTCTTAGTCGAGAAGAAACGGTTATTGATCCTCTGGGTGCGAGTCTAGGAGTCATTTCTGCAGCGGTTATGTTTGCAGTTTATCTCTATAATACTCGCCTCAGTAAGAAATCCAACTCCAAGGCCTTAAAGGCCGCAGCTAAGGACAATCTTTCCGATGCCGTTACCTCACTTGGTACTAGTATTGCCATCCTAGCTAGCAGTTTTAATTATCCGATTGTGGATAAATTGGTTGCTATCATCATCACCTTCTTTATCTTGAAAACTGCCTATGATATCTTCATCGAGTCTTCCTTTAGTCTTTCAGATGGTTTTGACGACCGTCTGCTGGAAGACTACCAAAAAGCTATTATGGAAATTCCAAAGATTAGCAAGATTAAATCACAAAGAGGTCGTACCTACGGTAGCAATATTTACCTGGATATCACTCTTGAAATGAATCCTGACCTGTCGGTTTTTGAGAGTCATGAAATTGCAGATCAAGTTGAGTCTATGCTAGAAGAACGATTTGGTGTTTTTGATACTGATATCCACATTGAACCTGCTCCCATTCCTGAAGATGAAATCATGGACAATGTCTATAAAAAACTCCTCATGCGCGAGCAATTGATTGACCAAGGAAATCAGTTAGAAGAACTCCTAGCCGAAGACTTTGTCTATATCCGCCAAGATGGAAAACAGATGGACAAGCTTGCTTATAAATCTGAAAAAGAGTTAGCTTCTGCTATCAAGGATATTGAAGTTACTTCCATCAGCCAAAAAACCAAGTTAATGCGTTATGAATTAGATGGCATTATTCATACCAGTATCTGGCGTCGCCATGAAACTTGGCAAAATATCTTTCATCAAGAAACAAAAAAAGAATAGAAAAATCCTGTCCATGAGACGGGATTTTTCTATTCTTCTAGCTATCAAACTCACTTAGATACTCATAGCGTTCGTATTTTTCAAGGAGTGCTTCGTTTTTCTCATCTAGCTCTTTCTGAAGAATGGCTAATTTCCCAAAATCAGAACCATTGGCCTGCATCTCCTCTTCAATAGCAACGATACGGTTTTCCAAGGCTTCAATATCGCCTTCAATGCTTGCCCACTCCTGCTTTTCTTGGTAGGTCATGCGTTTCTTATCTTCACGGACCTTGACCACTTTTTCTTTTTCTGCCTTTTGCACTTGATTGACCATATCTGTTTCAAAGACTTTTTCATCTAGGTAGTCGGTGTAATGACCAAAGAAAGGACGAATCTTGCCATCCTCAAAAGCGAGAATCTTGGTCGCTACCTTATCCAAGAAATAGCGGTCGTGACTAACTGTCAAGACAGGTCCCGCAAAACCTTGCAAGAAATTCTCCAAGACTGTCAAGGTTGCAATATCCAGGTCATTGGTCGGCTCGTCTAAGAGGAGAACATTTGGTTTTTCCAAGAGCAATTTGAGGAGATAAAGACGTTTTTTCTCTCCCCCAGACAATTTCTCAATCAAGGTTCCATGCGTCGAACGTGGGAAAAGGAACTGCTCCAGCAACTCTGCAATCGAAGTCGTAGAACCACCAATGGTCTTGACCTCTTCTGCCACTTCCTGCAGGTAATTGATCACTCGCTTGCTCTCATCCAATCCCTCAATTTGCTGAGAGAAATAGGCAATGCGAACTGTTTCCCCAATCACAACTTGTCCTGCTGTCGACTCAAGACTTCCTGCAATCAGATTAAGCAGGGTTGATTTCCCAACACCGTTATCCCCAACGATTCCGATACGGTCTTTGGCCTGCACCAAGAGATTAAAATTCTGTAAAATTGGCTTATCATCATAGGCAAAGGAAACATCCTTAAACTCGATGACTTTCTTCCCGATCCGACTGGTTTCAAAGTTCATGGTCAAGTCTGTCTCAGCACTACTGCCTGAAACTTCCTTTTTCAGGTCATGGAAACGATTGATACGAGCCTGTTGCTTGGTCGCACGCGCCTGTGGTTGTCTGCGCATCCAGGCCAGTTCTTGCTTATAGAGTTGTTCCTTTTTATGGAGAAGAGCTGCGTCGCGCTCGTCCTGTTCTGCCTTAAGGCGAACATAGTCCTGATAATTCCCTTGATACTCGGTCAATCCAGCTCGATCCAACTCGAAAATACGTGTTGACAAAGCGTCTAGGAAATAACGATCATGAGTGATAAAAAGGACGGTCTTCTTGGAATTTTTTAAAAAGAGGGTCAGCCACTCAATAGTCGCAATATCCAGATGGTTGGTCGGTTCATCCAGAAGCAAGAGGTCGTGGTTGCCAAGTAAGACTTGTGCCAACTGAACCCGTCTTCTTAGACCACCTGACAATTCTCCAACTAGTGTAGACAGTTCTTGAATTCCTAGTTTACTGAGAACTGTTTTAACCTGACTCTCAATTTCCCAAGCATGAAGTGAATCCATCTCTGCCATAACTCTTTCCAAACGAGCTTGTTTATCTTCACTATAGTTGAGCATAAGGAGTTCATACTCACGAATGAGTTGGATTTCTTTTAAGTCACTTGATAAAACAGTATCTAGGACTGTCTTACTGTCGTCAAAATCTGGATCTTGGGTCAAGTAGCCAATCTGATAATCATTTTTAGCAGAAAAAGGACTGACATCCCCATCAAAGCCAGAAATACCAGAAAGGACATCCAAGAGAGTTGTCTTACCTGTACCATTAACACCAATGAGACCAATCCTATCCAAATCATGGATAATAAAAGAGATATCTTTAAAGACAGTCTTATCTCCAACAGATTTGCTTAATTTTTCAACAATAAAATCACTCATTTTTTCTCCCTCAAATAAGCATGAATGGCTTCTAGGTCGTTTTCCAAATCTCCATCTACAATGGCATACTCAATCTCTGTTAAAATTTCTCCCAAATCAGGGCCCGGCTGGTAACCATATTCCTTGATGAGAATACCTCCATTGATCTTGATTTCTTTTTTATCATGAATGGTCAGACTCTGGTAGGTTTCTGTGATGACTTGTGGGTTGACTAGTTTTCCCTGAGCCTGACGAAGATTTTCAGCCTGAATGAGTAAATCCAAGTCAAAACGATAACAATCGCGCTTGCTTAATTCTCCTTGTTCCCGCAAAGCTAAAATAGTCAGTAAATCCTGTACCTGCTTGGCAAATTGGCGTGAAGTCTTCCAAGCTTTCAAAAATGGCTGTGCATTTTCAATCTCCAAAACCCACAGTAAAGCCGCCCATGCTTGTTCAGAGGATTCAAAAGTAAAATCAGTCTCCAAATCAAACAGTCTGTTGAGCTTGTCCTGGCTAGATGCCATATCAGGGAGATAGTCATAAGCTTGACTCTCAATCATGGAAGCCAAGCCCCTTCTCCAAAAGGGAGCCAGCAAGAGTTTATCAAACTCGACGAAGGTACGCTCTACAGAAATTTTCTCCAACAAAGGAGTCAAGGTCTGCATAGCTGTAAAGGTATCTTTCTCAATATTAAAACCAAGACTAGCTTGAAAACGAAAACCACGCATAATACGAAGTGCATCTTCATTGAAGCGTTCGCTAGCAATTCCTACTGCCCTCAAGACTTGATTTTCCAAATCGTCTAAACCATGGAACAAGTCAATGATTTCCCCTGTCTCGTCCAAGGCAAAGGCGTTGACTGTGAAATCACGACGCTTGAGGTCTTCTTCTAGCGAGCGAACAAAAGAAACCGCACTGGGTCTGCGATAGTCCACATAGACATCCTCAGTTCGAAAAGTAGTAACTTCATACTCCTCATCTCCATCTAGAACCAAAACTGTTCCATGCTCGATTCCGATATCGGCCGTGCGGGAAAAAATCTGCTTGGTTTCCTCTGGATAGGAGGAAGTAGCGATATCCACATCATGAATGGGACGATTAAGGAGGGCATCTCGAACAGAACCTCCAACAAAATAGGCCTCAAAGCCCGCTTCTTTAATTTTTTCTAATACTGGTAAAGCCTTCTGAAATTCAGAAGGCATTTGTGTTAATCTCATAATAAGTGTTCTAATCCATAGACAAGCTCATGACGCTTGACAACTTCTTTAATTCCCAAATTCACCCCTGTCATGAAGGAGCTGCGATCATAGGAGTCATGACGAAGGGTCAATCCTTCTCCCTGATTGCCAAAAATGACTTCCTGATGAGCTACCAAGCCTGGCAAACGAACTGAGTGGATGCGCATGCCATCAAAGTCAGCACCACGGGCACCTGCAATCAGCTCTTCCTCGTCTGCTACACCTTGCTGGATAGACTCTCGAACCTCTGCCATCAACTCAGCTGTTTTAATGGCTGTTCCACTCGGAGCATCCTTTTTCTTATCATGATGGAGCTCGATAATCTCCACATTTGGGAAATATTTGGCAGCCTGCGTTGCAAATTGCATGAGCAAGACAGCACCCAAGGCAAAGTTAGGAGCAATCAAGCCACCCAAATCTTGTTCACGAGAAAATTCTTTTAGCTCTGCAATTTCTTCACTTGTGAAACCTGTTGTTCCAACTACTGGAGCAAAGCCATTTTCAAGAGCAAAGCGTGTATTTTCATAGGCAACAGCTGGAGTTGTGAAATCTACCCAGACATCCGCTTCAAATCCTGCTAAATCAACCTTATCCTTGAAAACAGGAATACCCTGCCATTCTGACTCAGACTCAAAAGGATCCAAAACTGCTACCAAATCCAATTCTGGATCAGCCAAGACCATCTGACAAGCAGCCTGCCCCATCTTTCCCTTAAAACCAGCAATAATTACGCGAATACTCATCTCTACTCCTGTCTAAGATACAAAGCCTGTAAGAACACAAAGTGAAAATAGGAGTTCTGATCAAGGAGTGTCTACTCCTTGGAAGAACTATCTTTTCACACAGGGTTCCAGGCGTATTCAATTATCAAGATACAAAGGACCTTAGCTGTCCATGAAAAATAGGGAATGGCGCTGACTTTCCATGAAAGGCAAGACAGGCATTTTTTCAAGATGCAGATAGTCCATGTTCAATTTCTAAGATACAAGCCTTCTTAACTAGTCTAGAAGTGCTCACTAAATCACTGGAATATAACCCAATGCAATACTTCCTGCTCCCAAGTGTGTTCCAATGACACTACCAAATGTAGCAAGTGAAATATCCGTACCTACTCCAGATTCAAGTAAGTGCTGACGCAATTCTTCAGCCTTTTCAGGAGAATTTCCGTGAATGACAATGACACGGTATTGACCTGAAGCTGTGGTTTCCTTGATGATTTCAATCAAGCGCTTGGTTGCTTTCTTTTCTGTACGAACCTTTTCATAAACTTCAATCACACCATGTTTATTGAAATATAGAATTGGCTTGATACTAAGAAGATTTCCCAATAGAGCAGCACCATTTGAAAGGCGCCCTCCTTTAACCAAGTGATCCAAATCATCAACCATGATAAAGGCTGAGGTATGACTGATTTGAATAGCTAACTTATCTTGGATAATAACAAAATCATCCCCTTGGTCTCTCCAACTAAAAACACTCTCAACCATAATTCCTAGAGGTGCACTTGTAATCAAGGTATCTGGAAAAGCAATAGTTAATCCTTCATAGTCATCTACCATATATTGAATATTTTGATAAAATCCTGAAATTCCTGATGATAGGAATAACCCCAATACATGCGTATAACCCTTTTCTTTCAATGATGTTAAGATTTCATCCAACTTAGCAATACTTGGTTGACTTGTTTTAGGTAATTCAGAAGCTTGAGCCATCTTTTGATAAAATTCTTCAGCAGTAAGATTGACACCTTCAATATATTCCTGACCATCAATATTAACAGGGATATCTAGGACAAATAAATCTTCTCTGTTCAAAATTTCTTTATTAAGATAGGCAGAAGAATCTGTGATAACAGCTAGTTTCATCTTAGAACTCCAAATTAATTCCTGGTAAGTCTAGAGCAATTTCAGTTACTTCATAAGTCAAACGGTTCAACATATTCAAACATGGTCGAGCCAAAGTCTCAACTTCTTCTTGACTCAACTCACTTGGTTCATTAACGATACGATCGTTTACATGATTGACCTGAGAAATGGTTCCACTGATAACAAACTTGTCAAAAACAATCATGAAAGTTAAAATGACAATCAACGAAGTCACTTGATTTTCTTGGTCATGTTGGAGCAATTGAAAATTGACATCTACCTTTGTTTCAGGTGCGCCATTTTCATTTTCCCACTCAAAATTACGCGCATCAAAATGATACTGACTCACAAATTCTTGTTCACGTTTAAGATTCATTTTTCTCTCCCTTGGCTACAATATTCTAAGCTATTGTACCATATTTTTTTATTTTCATCTAGTTTTCTCAGTTTTAGTCAATCCCAATTTCAGCACGAACAAGGTCTGCAATGGTATCAACATAGTAGTCCACTTCTTCGATTGTTGGAGCTTCCGCCATCACTCGTAAGAGAGGTTCTGTCCCACTTGGACGGACAAGGATACGACCGTTACCAGCCATCTCTTCTTCCATCTTTTCGATAACAGCTTTAATAGATGGAACTTCCATGGCTTTCTCTTTCATAGCATTTTCTACACGAATATTCACTAGTTTTTGAGGGTAGATAGTTACTTCTGCTGCAAGCTGAGAAAGACTCTTTCCTGTTTCTTTCATAATTTTAGTCAATTGAACCGCAGATAACTGACCATCGCCTGTTGTATTGTAATCCATCAAGATAACATGACCAGACTGTTCTCCACCTAGATTATAGCCTGATTTTCTCATTTCTTCAACGACATAACGGTCACCAACTGCAGTGACTACTTTATTAATACCTTCACGATCTAAGGCCTTGTGAAAACCTAGATTAGACATGACAGTTGTTACGATAGTATTTTGAGTCAGTTGTCCTTTTTCAGAAAGGTATTTCCCAATGATGTACATAATCCTATCACCATCGACAATCTCACCATTTTCATCAACTGCAATCAAACGATCGCTGTCCCCATCAAAGGCTAAACCAATAGCTGACTGGCTCTCTCTTACCACTTTCTGTAAGGTTTCTGGATGTGTTGAACCAACATTTAAGTTAATGTTGAGACCATCTGGAGCTTCACCAATGACAGTCAACTGAGCACCAAGATCTGCAAAGATTTGACGAGCACTTGTAGAAGCTGCTCCATTTGCCGTATCTAAGGCTACTGTCATTCCCTCAAGAGTAGTTCCTGTTGAAACCAGATATGCTTCATACTTACGCAAGCCTTCTGGATAATCCACCAATGTTCCCAAGCCTTCTGCACTAGGACGAGGTAGAGTATCTTCAGCAGCATCCAGTAAGGCTTCAATTTCTGCTTCTTTATCATCGTCTAATTTAAAACCATCTCCACCAAAGAACTTAATCCCATTGTCTAGAGCAGGATTATGGCTAGCTGATATCATGACACCAGCACTTGCTCCTTCTGTCTTTACCAAGTATGCTACAGCTGGTGTTGCAAGGACCCCCAGCTTGTAGACATGAATCCCTACAGAAAGAAGTCCTGCCACCAAAGCAGATTCTAGCATTTCTCCAGAGATACGTGTGTCACGTCCCACAAAGACTTTAGGCGCTTCCGTCTCATGTTGGCTAAGAACATAACCTCCAAAGCGCCCCAATTTAAAGGCCAACTCTGGCGTCAGTTCTACGTTTGCTTCTCCACGGACACCGTCGGTTCCGAAATATTTACCCATTTTTTAATAAATTCCTTTTCTGTTTTTACTTAGTTTGGTTTAGAACTATTAGCTTTAGTCGTAGAAGAATTTTCTGATGAACTAGAGCTACTTGAACTTGGAGCTACTGGTTTAGTTGTTATCTTCATAATAGTATCAAACGGAGTAATCACTACTGGTAAGGCAACACCATTTCGATCAATAGCTTGAAGAGGTACTGAACCAGTATAGTTCCCAGTAATTCGTTCACTAGTTGGTAGAACGGCAATAATCCGATCAATTTTAGTTACTGTTTCCTGATCTGTTGTGACAGAAACTCGTTCGTTAGATACTGCTACGCTATCAATTTGTAACTTAGGATCAATTTGACTTTGTTCAATTTGTGGCACAACAGTCATATTATCACGTCTCACCTTTTTACCAACTTTGACAGTAATTTTTTGAGGGGTTGCCACAGCAGTTAGGCCGTTGGGGAGATTTTCAATTGTCAAAGGGACTTCAATAGTTCCTTCACTAGCATCTTTCAAATCGGCTGTCACTTTAAATTTCCTTGTACTTTCTTGCATTTCGCTAGCTAAGGTTACCCTATTGGCACCTGTCAATATTACAGACACCTCTGAAGCAAAGCCACTGATAAAATATTGATTATTATCGTATTGAATATCAATTGGTACATTTGGTATTGTATTGCTATAGGTCTCAGATTTTACCTGCCTTACAGTAGTGCTATTTTGAAAATTTGTAGAAGTTGCATAGACAAATAAAACAAAAGCAAAAAATAGAGAGGAAACAATATATAAACTATTTTTTCTCATATTTCCTACCTCCTAACAAACGATCTTTGAAAGTAACTTTTTCCTCAACCACTGGTAAAAGAAGGGCGCGTAGTTCAGCTTCAAATTCTTCAAGACTTAGGTTATGCTTAAATACTCCGTTGTATGTGATAGAGATGCCTCCTGTCTCTTCCGAAACAATGAAAGTCAAGGCATCCGAAACTTCAGATAAGCCAATTGCAGCTCTGTGCCTAGTTCCAAACTCTTTAGAAATTCCTGTTCTTCCTGTCAAGGGTAAATAAGCTGATGTTACTGCAATACGATTGTCCCGAATAATCACTGCCCCGTCGTGTAAAGGTGTGTTGGGGATAAAAATATTAATAAGGAGTTCTGCTGAGATTTTTGAATCTAAGGGAATACCTGTAGCAATATATTCCTGCAACGTACGAACTCGCTGAATTGCAACAAGTGCTCCAATTTTTCGAGGACTCATGTATTCAACAGACTTTACGAAGGAGCGAATCATTTGCTCTTCTGCACTGACTGTAGAATTAGAGAAAAAATCTGTCGCTCTACCCAATCGCTCCAATCCCGTCCGAATTTCTGGAGAAAAAATCACTACTGCGGCAATAACTCCATAAGTAATAATCTGATTAATCAACCAAGAAATAGTTGTTAACCCTAGGATATTTGCCACAAATTGCGCCAATACAAAAATGATTACCCCACGTACCAGAATCATAATTTTGGTACCTGCTATCGCTTTTGTAAAACGATATAAAATATAGGCAACAATCAAAATATCAAAAATATTGATGGCGATACTTAAAGGACTGGAAAATAAGCTAGTCCAATATTGCGAGTTGGTTAATTGTTGAAAATTCATCCACTATCTCCTCCTCATTCAAACAGGTTCTTTTCTATTATATCATTTTTCTGAAAATTCTTTAACTGATTTTGAAACAGTCCGTTCAAAAAAATAGATTTTGAGAAAAAGTATAGATAAAACTAAGATTGAAATAAACATTCTCATGACTTTATTTGATCAAATTCCAATTTAAAACTTTACAAAACTTTTTTAACGGCTATAATCTAACTTTAGTCATAGCTTTTCATGAACCAAAAATAAATAATAGAAGCCTGTTCATTTCGAAAGAATTAAAACTGTGAAAAACTATTCTCAACATCAATCATCTTTATTTCTGCTACTGTCTTAGTAGCTTGCTCACATAATAAATCAACTACCTCTGAAAACAAGGAATAGCCCAAAACCGAGCAAAGCACTTCTACCTCGTCTATCGAGCAAACAAAAGCAAAGAATAGTCAATATAAAGAAGTTACTTCCTTACTCAAAGGTCGTTTAAATCCTGGTGACACTGAAGCCGCTACTATTTCAATTGAAAATAATATCACGACACCAGATAATACTGAACCACATGATAATATCAAGATTTCGCTTATTGGACAAACAAAGGAATCTACTCACCAATCTCTTGATGCCCTAAACGCACATTCTGCTATAAGGGATCAAAACAATGATATCGTATTCATTTGCATGAGTATTTCAGAGTTTGCAAAATAATTACCCGATGATAAAACTACGATAACCATCGGCTATGAAAAAGCTGATGGACAATTTGAAATTGTTGCAAAATCTTCAAAAGAAAAAGATTTTATCCCTATCGGTGAATTCCAATAATTGCTTTTCGATTAACAAGTTATGCTCGAAAGCTATCTTAAAAAGAATTTGAATCATATTTTCTAATTTTAAATAAAATATGATAAAATAGAATCATTAGAAAAATAAGGAGAAATCATGTCTCAACTATATGATATTACTATTGTAGGCGGTGGCCCTGTAGGGCTCTTTGCAGCCTTTTATGCTCACCTTCGCCAAGCCAAAGTTCAACTTATTGACTCTCTACCTCAACTTGGAGGCCAACCTGCTATCCTCTACCCTGAAAAACAAATTCTTGATGTCCCAGGTTTTCCCAACCTAACTGGTGAAGAATTGACAAATCGTCTCATTGAGCAATTAAATGGTTTTGAGACCCCAATTCACCTCAATGAAACAGTTTTGGATATTGAGAAAACAGACAGTAGCTATACCATCACAACCAATAAAGGACAGCATCTGACAAAAACTGTCATTATCGCAATGGGAGGTGGTGCCTTCAAACCGCGTCCTCTAGAATTAGAAGGTGTAGAAGGTTATGAAAACATCCACTACCACGTTTCCAACATTCAGCAATATGCTGGTAAGAAAGTGACCATTCTTGGTGGCGGAGACTCCGCTGTAGATTGGGCACTGGCTTTTGAAAAAATTGCACCAACTACCCTTGTTCACCGTAGAGATAATTTCCGTGCCTTGGAGCATAGTGTACAAGCTTTGCAAGAATCTTCTGTAAGCATCAAGACACCATTTGTCCCTAGCCAACTCCTTGGAAATGGAAAAACGCTCAATAAACTTGAAATCACAAAAGTCAAATCTGATGAAACTGAAACCATTGACTTAGATCATCTCTTTGTTAACTATGGCTTCAAATCTTCTGTCGGTAACCTTAAAAACTGGGGTCTGGATCTCAACCGCCACAAGATTATCGTAAATAGCAAACAAGAATCTAGCCAAGCTGGAATCTATGCTATCGGAGACTGTTGCTACTATGACGGTAAGATTGATTTAATTGCTACTGGTCTCGGAGAAGCACCAACTGCTGTTAATAACGCTATTAACTACCTGGATCCAGACCAAAAAGTACAACCAAAACACTCTACAAGTTTATAAGAAAAGAACCACGAGTCGCATAGGATTCGTGGTTTTATAATTCTAATGTTTTCTATGAATTTGGGTACCGTCAAGCACTTGGTAAACTTGTCATTCCTATCATAGAAGAAGGACACTCTATCCTATTTGATGTCACCACTTTAAGAGCTATAAAATATGCTACAAATGATTTAGATAAAGCTAACACTGCAATAAAACGACTAAAGGAAACAATTGAAATTTTTGATTTTGAGAGCCAGTCTGATACCTCAACTCTCTCTTCATCAAATATAGATACATCTTTTTTGACAACTATAAATAATAAATTAGATGCCATCATGGGTCTTATCGCTCAAAATAATGCGACTATTATTAACACGGTAGCTGAACAAGTCGCTAAACACTCTAAACCAGAACAAACTATAGAAGAGCGTATGCTAGCTTTGATACTCCCTGAAATGATTAAAAACCCCGAATTGCTCAATGCTCTTACGAACTTAGCTCAGAAACAAACTGGTCAGTCCTAAGTTTTAAAGCATCTACGCTACCTTTTAAGAATGACGTAGTCAACTCTACTTCATCCAACTTCTCAGCAATATATATCACCGTCCTCAATATCTCACTGAGGGCTGTTCTTTCTAGTTCACTCATTTCCCTATTCCTTATCTTTTTTATCACATCGGTACTTCACTATCTGACGAATAGTAAAAGATACAATCACAAATCCTGCTAGGATTATCAATCCAATTTCTTCACTCATTGCTTTTCACGGCAAATGATGGTACACTATCAAGTAGAGGTTGGGGCTTCTGCCCCTTTCTCTACTTTTTCTTAAGCTCTTTGTCTTTGAGCTTGTAAGCTAAGTACTGCTTATGCCAAAGACGAGCTTCGTTGACTAAGCCTAGTACCAAGATGACGGTTGTGGTGTCCTTGGTTGCTAGGCTTTTTATGATGTGTTCCATCATTTGCCTTACCTCCTTTTCCTTAAGCTTGATTTAATTATAATACGATTTTTTCGTATTATAAATAGTTTTTTATCAAAAATAGGATTTTTTCGTATTTTTTATTGTTTATCAATCAAAAATGATATATAATGTAATTATAAAAAAATACGAGGTAATCGTAAATGGATGAAAAAAAACGAATGCAAATTATTGCTGAAAACATTACACACTTTAGAAAGCAACGTGGCATCACCCAAAAAGAGTTGGCTAAAGAAGTTGGGATTTCAGCAAGTACTATGACAGACTATATGAAGTTAAGAAGCGCTCCTTCTTTTGGTGTTATCCAAAAATTGGCTGATTATTTCGGTGTTAGAAAATCAGATATAGATACTACTTTTAAAGTAGAATCCACCGACTCCCTCGCAGACGCTCCAGATTTCCTCACACAACAGATAACAGATAAGGTAGTACAATTAACCCCAGATAATAAAAAAATCGTCCTATGGACTTCTGAGGAGCTTCTGAAGAGCCAAAAAGCAAACAGCGAGATGTACACAGAGCAAAACGAAGAAGAAACGAAGATAAACGAAGTATCGGAAGTTATCAGCTTGTACCAAGTTGAGGTTGTATCTGAGACGGCAGCAGCTTCTGGATTTAACTATGGATTTGGTTACGACGATACAGACAGAGAGACTATAGAGGTTGACGAGCAACCACCACGTCACGACATTGCTACTAAAGTCAGCGGAGATTCCATGCAACCTGACTATCAAGACGGAGATATTCTATATTTAGCAGACAAAGGACTGACCACCTACAACGGTGATTTAGCAGTTATCGCCTACGGAGACCGTTCTTACTTCAAAAAGATCTATACCGAAAACGGACGCTTACGCCTAGTGTCGCTCAATGACAAGTACGAAGACATCATCATAGACTTCCCACCAGCCGAAGACACACACATCAAGATTTTTGCGGTTGCTGGGGTGTATAGAGAGAAATAAAAACCATAGCCGACGAACTTATGGTTAAGGAAGAGTTTTATAGATTAACTGGTAGTTAAATATTTTAAAAAAGGAGTAAAATTATGGGAAGTAATAGAACAAACGAAGAAATAGCTATATATACTGCAACGATAATACAAGAACTGGAGGATTATCTTCACCACCTTCAGAGAATGGACGACGAAGAGAATAAACGATCTGATAAAATAGCGCAATGGATAGAGAATTGGGTAAAATACCTAAAACTTGAGAAAGTTTTTAACTCGCGAAGTATTCCAGCTTTAAAAAGAGGAAGTATCGTTTATGCTGATTTTGGTTTCAATGTTGGCAGAGAATATGGGGGACTTCATTATGCAATAGTTCTAAATAAAACAGATGCACGTTCAAACCATCTTCTTCATGTATTGCCTTTAACCTCTGTAAAAGAAACAACTGATATGTCTAATTTAAAATATTTTCAATTTCCAATTGGTGGCGAAGTGTTTCAGTTGTTAAAAAATGAGGCTACTCAAAAATTTATAGAATTAACTAAAATTCATCATCGTTTTTCAAAAAAAGATGATGAATTACATGAAAGAGCTTTAATGGTTAGATCGTTAATCGAAGATAATAAAAAAGCTTTGGAAGTAATTAAAAACTTACCAGCTTCTGATAGAGACGATTCTTTTCTCGAACAAATACAAACTATTGATAAAAATATAGACTTTACAAATGCTGAAGCAGATAAAATAAAACAGGAATTGAAAGATAATGCAGCTTTGCTTTCAGAACTTGGGGAGAAAATAGAGTATGCTAATAAATTTATTCTAAAAATAAAAAACATGAACAAAGATAGCATTGTTCTATTGAATCAAGTTACAACAATTAGTAAAATGAGGCTCTACGATCCCAAAAATAATAATTCAATTTTGAATGGTATTGTACTGTCTAATGATACTATGAACAAAATAGATGAGGCTCTGAAAAATATTTTTTAAAATTCGAGTATTTTTATTGACTTTTCTTAAAATTAGGGTTAGAATAGAATCATAAGGTCGCTTGACGACAAAATATATGATACTGTCCCAAGAGGACAATTCTAGCCCTGCTCTTATGAGTAGGGCTTTTAGTTATTAAAAAATCCCCCATATTCGCCAATAGCAACCATCTTTTCATGGTCTATTGTGCAAAATTGATATTTTTAGAAAATTATATTACAATACAGCTATCAGGAGTTTAGCTCCATAAAGTTTAGGTTTGGATTTTAGATCCATAACGTGATGGTAGCCGTATCAAATACAGCTACTTTTCTTTTTATCTAGCAACTATTTCCATTTTGGAAACAACTCAAAAAATCCCCACGCTCTCAAACTTTGGCGAGTCTGAGCGTGAGGATCAGCATTATAAGAAACAACCATTAAAAAGGTCGTTTTCTTATACCCATTTTATCAAAAAAGTGAGGTAAATACAATGTGGATGGAAGAACTTCCCAACAGAAAATACAAATTCTTTGAACGATACAAAGATCCTTATACTGATAAATTGAAAAAAGTATCGGTTACGATGGAAAAGAAAACTCCGCAAGCGAGAAATCAAGCTGCTATCTTGTTGCAAGAAAAGATACAACAAAAGCTTAATACGAAACAAGTAGAGAATATTACTTTCGGAGAAATCTATGAACGTTTCTATAAAAGTTGGGAGCAAACAGTAAAGGAGTCAACGAAATGCAATTGTAAGTCATTAGATAAGACTATGAAGCAAGTCGTACCATCTGATACTTTATTAGCCAATTTGGACAGACGTTTTCTTCAGGAAGCTATCGAAAAAATTATAGAATCTAATGGGCATATCGTAGCCAAGAAAGTCAGACACCGACTAAGAAGCATATTCAAGTACGCCGTTCAATACTCCTATATTGAAAACAACGAGGTCGATTATACTACGATTCCTCAAAAGCCAAAGACTTTAGAAGAACTGGAAAAAAAGCGTAACAACTTTCTCACCATGCAAGAAATAAAAGCACTTGTCGATGTCCTTAATCGTCGAGAATATCACCAAAAGTACGCTGATATGGTTCTTGTGCTGGCATTAACTGGTACGAGATATGGTGAGTTAACTGCCTTACAACTGAAGAATATAGACTTCGAAAACAACAAAATTGAGATCACAGGTAATTTTGATTCAGTAAACAAAATCAAGACGCTGCCAAAGACTACAAATTCAATACGGACAATCAAAGTATCAGAGAGTGTCATAGAAGCTATTCAAAGACAAATAGTACGACTTAGCGAACGTTTCCAGCCATTGTCAAGCGATGATTATATTTTCTGTTTTGAAAAATGGAATCAACCTACAACCATAGCTTGCTTCATACAGATATTAAAAAAATATGGAAAACAGGCTAAAATAGAAAAAAACTTATCTAGCCATATTTTTAGGCATTCTCATATTTCGTTTTTAGCAGAGTCTGGCCTTCCAATAAAATCGATAATGGATCGAGTTGGACACTCAAATGCAAAGATGACTTTGGAAATCTATTCTCATACAACTGAGGATATGGAAGATAAACTGGTCAATAAATTAGATACTATTTTTTAATTCTGCCCCTTGGTTGCCCTTTTTTGATTTCACAACACAACAAAACCCCTTGAAGATATTGATAATTCAAGGGATTGCTTTATATCGTTATAATTCATCGGCCATTTTATTTATTTTTCTTAATCTGTGGTTAACTCCGCTTTTAGTAAGAGGTTGACTTAAACTATCAGCTAACTGTTGAATAGAATAGTCTGGATGCTGAATTCGCAAGCGAGCTACCTCCTGTAAATCTACTGGCAAATTTTCCAAACCCAATCTGTCCTTAATTTTACTGATGTTATTAATAGTCTTCATACTAGCTGAAACTGTCCTAGCAATATTAGCTGTCTCAGCATTATTAGCTCTATTGAGATCGTTTCGAGTCTCACGCAAAATTTTGACCTTTTCGAAAGTGTCACGAGCTTGCATAGCTCCAATAACAATTAAGAAATCCATTATATCCTCTGCTCGCTGGAGATAGGTTACAGCTCCCTTCTTGCGCTCAAGCACCTTAGCATCCAGTAAAAAATGCTGTAGAAGGGAGGATAGTCCTTGCGCGTGATCCATATATACTGAATTGATTTCCAACTGGTATTTCCCAGACTCTGGGTCACGGATACTCCCATTAGCAAGAAAGGCTCCACAGAGATAGGCACGACCGGCTTCCTCATCAGATAAAATCTCTGCGTCAATCCCCGTTTCTAGGCCAAAGAAAGAGTCTGCCAAATGCATATCGCTCAACAAATCTTGTACCTTTTCATCTGTAAAAACTGTATAGACTCTATTTTTACGAAGATTGCTCCTTTGGTGATGGCGAATCTCGGACTTTATGCCATAGAAATGAAGAAACGATTCGTAAAGATGGCGAGCGAGCTTGGCATTCTCTGTAACAACTGATAAGGTTAAACCTGAACTTGACAGACCGATGCTACCAGACATCTTAATAATAGCTGCTAATTCATGACGACTTAAATGATGCTGGCCTAAAATTTCTTCTTTAACTGCAACTGTGAAACTCATTTTCTCACCTGTATGATTCGCATCAAATCATCAACAATTAAATCGCCATCATGAAAAGCACCACCATTTTCCAAACGTAAGAAGTTTGATGAAATGACTCGCGGTACTTGTTGACACAATCCAGCAAAATCATGTTCTACCTGTACCAAGTATTCATCAAATCTATTAGAATTCATATATTCTTTAGGTACCTTTTCAATATTGACCAAAACAGTATCAATAAAAGGTCTGCCAAGATGGCGATGCAATACTTCCACGTGGTCACTATCTGTAAAGTGTTCTGTTTCTCCGCGTTGAGTCATGATATTACATACATAGGCAATTTCAGCCTTAGTCTCAAGAAGTGCTTGACCGATTTCTTCAATCACAATATTGGGCAATATAGAAGTAAATAGAGACCCAGGACCTAAGACAATCATATCACTTTCAAGAATCGTATTGACGACTCGACGACTAGCTTCTGGTTTCTCATCTTCGAAAGTGTTTGTCACATAGACATAATCAATCATCCCTGGGTGATCCGCAATATGACTCTCTCCAGCGATTTCAGTCCCATCTTTAAAGACAGCATGGAGAGTCAAGGGATAATCACTAGAAGGATAAATTTTCCCCGTCGTATGAAAAAATTTACTCAGCAACTGCATAGCGTTATAGGTTGATCCTTGCATCTCAGATAAGCCAGCAATGATGAGATTTCCCAGTGGGTGACCAGCAAAGGCACCAGCCTCCTCAGAAAAACGATACTGAAATACCTTTTCATAAAACTTTGGCATATCAGACATAGCCACTAAGACGTTTCGGAGATCACCTGGTGGTGTCAATTGGTGCATATTTTTTCGAAGTTCACCCGAAGAACCACCATCATCAGCCACCGTTACAATGGCTGCAATATCAACATCTTTTTCCCGCAGGCTTTTTAAAATGACAGGAATCCCAGTACCTCCACCAATTACCGTAATTTTAGGTTTTCTCATGAACGGTTTACCGTTTCCTTTCTTCTGTCTTTATCTCGGTGACTTACATTTACGATCCAATCTTTACACAAATCATTTGACAAACGTTGAGCAAAGGCCACACTCCTATGTTGTCCACCAGTGCATCCCATAGCAATCGTTAAAACGGACTTCCCTTCCTTTTGATAAGAAGGTAAAATTGGTTCGATCAAAGCTAATAAATTCTTATAAAAGTCCTCTGACTCAGGCTGATTCATGACATAGTCATAAACGGGATTATCCAAACCTGTCTGATTGCGTAATTCTGTATGATAATAGGGATTAGGCAAAAAACGAACATCAAATAACAAGTCAGCATCAATAGGAATTCCATATTTAAAACCAAAGGACATGACTTCAATACGGAAAGACTGGCTCTGTTCTCGGTCTGAAAACTGCTCTACAATCGTTTTACGAAGTTCACGTGGTGTTAGTTCAGTCGTATCAACCACATTTTGACTCATGTTTTTGAGTGGAGCCAAAAGTTCTCTCTCTAACTTAATCCCATCTAAAATTCTGCCATCTGCAGCTAAGGGGTGACTGCGCCTCGTCTCCTTATAACGAGCTACCAATTCCTTATCCACAGCGTCCAAGAAGAGAATTTTAAAGTCTAAACCTTCCTTGTTTTCTAAATCATCTAAGACTGCCTGAATTTCTGAAAAGAAGGAACGGCTCCGCATGTCTACTACCAAAGCTAACTTATGGTCATCATCTTTAGTTTCTACCAACTGTAAAAATTTAGGCAAAAGAGCTGGAGGCATATTGTCAATTGTAAAATAACCTAGATCCTCAAAAGATTGAATGGCTACTGTTTTCCCTGCACCACTCATCCCTGTTACAATTACCAGATGAAGTTGTTTCTTTGTCATTATTCTCTCCTTATATCAAAAGAAGCTTGGTAGAACCAAACTTCAACTTACCTAGCTTATCTAATCTCTGCGATGACTTCAATTTCGACTTTTACATCACGAGGAAGACGAGCTACCTCCACAGCTGAACGAGCTGGGAATTCCTCTTTAAAGGCCGTTTGGTAAACCTCATTAAAAGGAACAAAGTCGTTCATATCGCTCAAGAAGCAAGTTGTTTTGACAACATGGTCAAAGTCAGTTCCTGCTTCTGCCAAAATAGCAGCAATATTTTTCAAGACTTGCTCTGTCTGTTCTTGGATCGTTTCTCCAACGATTTCCCCAGTTTCAGGAGATAGGGGAACTTGACCACTTGCAAACAAGAGATTACCAACGATTTTTCCTTGAACATATGGTCCGATCGCTTTTGGAGCTTTGTCTGTATGAATTGTTTTTGCCATTTTCTTTTCCTCACAATTTTTCTAAGATTGCATCCCAAGCCTCATCCATCCCTGCCTTGCTGACAGATGAAAAGAGGATAAAGTCGTCACTTGGGTCAAAGTTTAATTTCTTTTTGATTGCTGATTCGTGCTTGTTCCATTTACCACGAGGAATCTTGTCCGCCTTGGTCGCAACGATGATGACTGGAATTTCATAATACTTGAGAAATTCGTACATCTGCACATCATCTGCTGATGGGTCATGACGGAGGTCAACTAAACTGACCACTGCACGAAGATTTTCCCGAGTTGTTAGGTACTCTTCAATCATGAGTCCCCACTTTTCACGTTCCTTTTTGGAAACGCGGGCATAGCCATAACCAGGCACATCCACAAAGCGCATCTTATCATCGATATTAAAGAAGTTGAGCAACTGAGTTTTACCAGGTTTCCCTGATGTACGAGCGAGATTCTTGCGATTCAGCATGGTGTTGATGAAGCTAGACTTGCCAACATTTGAACGCCCTGCTAGGGCAATCTCTGGTAGTTCATCCTGCGGATAGTGGGATTTATTGGCCGCACTGAGCAAGATTTCAGCATTGTGTGTATTCAGTTCCATAGTCACCTCTAGGCTGTTTCTAGGATTGGTTTATCCGTTCCATCGACAGCTTCTTTTGTGATGCGGACCAATTTCACATTTTCCTGACTCGGTACTTCAAACATGACATCTAGCATGGTTTCTTCGATGATGGAGCGAAGACCACGCGCACCAGTTTTGCGTTCGATAGCCTTATTGGCGATTTCTTGTAGGGCTTCGTCGTCAAATTCCAACTCAACATCATCATAAGATAGCAAGGTTTGGTATTGTTTTACCAAGGCATTTCTTGGCTCTTTCAAGATGCGAACCAAGTCATCGACCGTCAATTGCTCAAGAGCCGCAAAGACAGGCAAGCGCCCAATCAACTCAGGGATAATCCCGAATTTTTGAATATCTTCTGCTATGATTTCTTGCATGTATGAGCTATTTTCATCAATCGCCTTATTATTTTGACCAAATCCGATGACTTTTTCACCCAGACGTTGTTTGACAATTTCTTCGATGCCATCAAAAGCACCACCCACGATGAAGAGGATATTTTTAGTATCCACCTGAATCATCTCTTGTTGTGGATGCTTGCGTCCACCTTGAGGCGGCACGCTAGCAACAGTTCCCTCAATAATCTTGAGAAGGGCTTGCTGCACCCCTTCACCAGAAACGTCACGTGTGATCGATACGTTCTCGCTCTTCTTGGCAATCTTGTCAATTTCATCCACATAGATAATCCCACGCTCTGCACGTTCGATGTTAAAATCAGCAGCCTGCAAGAGTTTGAGGAGGATATTTTCCACATCCTCACCTACATAACCAGCCTCAGTAAGAGCTGTTGCATCCGCAATCGCAAAAGGCACATTCAAGCTCTTAGCCAAGGTCTGAGCAAGGAAAGTTTTCCCAGAACCAGTTGGGCCAATCATCAAGATATTTGACTTCTGCAAATCCACATCTTCTGACTCTTCACGCGTATCGTGGAAATTGATGCGTTTGTAGTGGTTGTAAACCGCCACAGCCAAGGCACGCTTGGCACGATCTTGACCGATTACATAGTGGTTCAAGATATTGAGAAGTTCGATTGGTTTTGGCACTTCAGACAAGTCTGCCAAGACTTCCTCAGCCAACTCCTCCCGAATGATTTCTTGGGCTAACTCCACACATTCATTACAGATAAAGGCGTTGTTGCCTGCGATTATTTTTTGTACTTCTTCTTGGCTTTTGCCACAAAATGAGCAATAAACCATCATATCATTATTCCTATTTGTAGGCATGATTTCCTTCCGTTCTATTCTATACTGTCATTCTATCTAAAATAAGGTCATGTAAAAAGCATGGATACTATTGACCAAATTGGTAAAGGCATTTAACCAGAGCAGAACAGAAAGTCCATAACGCTTTTTACGAAAAGCCTGTGCTCCAGCAAGCAAGCAGACCAAACACAGCATGGCTGTGAAAAAACCAAATATACTACGTTCCATTAGACTTCCTTTCTCTTGCGGTATTGGATGGTAAAATCATAAGGATTCTTCTCATCTTTGGCGTAAAATTTGCTTGAAACTATCTCAAAAAGAGACAAGTCGAACTCTTCAGGAAAATAGGTATCGCCCTCCACCCGAGCATGAATGTGAGTCACAATCACTTCATCCAAATAAGGTTCAAAAGCCTGAAAAATCTGCTTCCCACCGAGAATATAGAGATTCTTGTCTTGAGCCTGATACCAGTCCAAGACAGACTGGACATCCTGAAAAGTAGCAACTCCGTCTATCTTTTCTTCCGAATTACGTGTCAAAATCAGGGTCTTCCGTTTTGGAAGCAAGCGACGCCCCAGCCCATCAAAAGTAACTCGTCCCATCAAAATAGCATGATTGAGAGTGGTTTCTTTAAAGTGTTGCAATTCTGCTGGTAAATACCAAGGCAAGCGATTATCCTTACCGATTATCCCCTCTTCATCCTGGGCCCAAATAGCTACAATTTTCTTTGTCATGCTTCCATCCTTTTTACTGATACTACTATTTTATCAAAAAACTCAAAAAAAGACTGGTTTGGAATAGCTTACAGAATAGAAAAAATCTGTAAGAAATTTCTTACAGATTTATATACATTGCTATTATTTCTTACAACCCAGGTGCTTGTCCAAGTTCTGCTGCAATCATCCAGATTGTTTTATCCGTTTCAGTTTTGGCATCCGCAAAAATACCATTTGTCACATCATCACCTTCTTCGTCAGTTACATCCAAACCTTTTTGGAACAACTCTGATAAGTAACGGAAGATAGCAAGAACACGCTCCAAACTTTCTTCAACATTACGGTATTCACCAGCTTCTTCTTCAATTTCACTGTGTTCAAGGAATTCTGTCAAAGTAGAATATGGGTTACCGCCAAGCGTAATCAAACGTTCGCTGATTTCATCCAAGTGAGCATCAAGGGCATCTTTGTACTCATCCATTTTTGGATGCCATACTAGGAAACCACGACCACGCATATACCAGTGTACTTGATGAAAAGCAACATGTGCTACATACAAATCTGCTACAGCTTGATTTAGAACTGCCTTTGTTTCAGCCAAAGCTATTGGTGCTGCCTTAGTTAGTGTTGCTACGTCTTTTACTGCTTCTTTTTTAATTTGAACCATTATTTTTACCTCATTCATTATTTTTCTAAGCAACCACATATTAGTGATTACATACTTAGTATACTACTCTTAAAAAACAATAGCAAGCCAAAAGACTCATATGAGAAAAGTTGCAATAGACTGATAATTTAAGGATTTATTAGAGAAAATTTTAAATCAAAAAACCTTTCAAATATCTCTTTAAAAAAGATTGTGATTTCAATTTCCTATAAAACAGCGAAGAGATTTTAAGTCAAATAAGTATAGTTTACTTTATCAAACTATTTTGAAATTGCATACTACTGTACTAGAAAATGAAAAAGAGTAGGCAAATGACTTGCATACTCCTTCTTCAAATATAGGTTTTAATACCAAACGCTGACGTCCACATTTCCTCGAATACCTGTTATTGATTCAGTAGATGTATATTGCCAACCTTTTGGTCCAGAATAATATGGATTTGTCCAATCAAGCGCATCTGTGTAGGCTGCAACCCAGTTGACATGTTGTAGAATATCAGGATGATTTAAACGTGTTTGCAATAAACTACGGTAACTATAAACTTTCACATTTTGATAACCCGCTTGTCTCATCTTTGCTATATACTTGTTAATAATCTTAACCCAGGTTCCAGTATCTGTTGGAGCTTTTTTGGTTTTATTATTATACTCCCAGTTTTCAACGTCATAGTAGATAGGGTAAGACAAATTCATATTATATTTTTTCAATAATGCAATAGTTTGTTTGGCATCATTTTCAGCATCTGTCTCATCTTCAGCGTAGGTATAAAGATAAACACCATAAGGTATACCTAATCTGTTTAACTCTTTGATATTGTATGCCAATTGCTTATCTTCAGCACCGCTATAACCCAAGCGAACAATAACCCCGTCTACGCCATTTTCATCAATTACTTTTTTCCAATCTGAGATATGACCATTATGTTCACTGATATCAATTATCTTTTTCGCTTGATCAGTTCCAATCTGTTCTTCTCTACGATTAAAGAAATAACGACTACCATCTTTATTAATCCATCCAGAATTCAAATCTTTCTTTTCTTTTAACTCACCTGAATCTGAAAAAATATAGCGAACTCCATCCAAAACCAACTCACCAGTAGCCATGGCACCACTACTTGTCAAATAGTAGTTACCTTGCCACTCATTTTTAGCCATATAGCCCCATTTCTTAAGGTAGTACCATTTCCCATCAACTTTTTGCCATTCTTGATTGGCATAAGAACCATCAGATTTTAGATAAAACCAACTTTGGTATGTATTATCATAAACCCATTCATTTTTAGCCATGTATCCACCCGATTTTAGGTAGTAGTTACCTTGCCATTCATTACGAGCATAGCGTCCATCAGATTTTAAATAAAACCAACTTTGGTAAGTTTTATCATACACCCATTCATTCTTGGCCATCGAACCATCGGATTTTAGATAATAATTACCCTGCCACTCATTACGAGCGATTTTACCATCAGATTTTAAATAAAACCAACTCTGATTAGCTTTATCATAAATCCACTCATTCTTGGCCATATAGCCACCCGATTTGAGGTAGTAGCCATCCTGCAACTCATTCTGAGCATAGCGTCCATCAGACTTTAAATAAAACCAGCTTTGATAAGCTTTATCATAAATCCATTCATTCTTGGCTAGGTAGCCACCTGATTTTAGGTAATAGTTACCCTTCCATTCATTACGAGCATAAGTTCCATCGGATTTTAAATAAAACCAACTCTGGTAAGTTTTATCATAAATCCATTCATTCTTGGCCATGGAACCATCATTTTTAATATAATAGTCACCTTCCCAATGTGCGATTTTCTGGGCAGGTTTCTCTTCTTCGGTTTTTTTATTTACACTAGCTTCATTTGTTTCATTTGTAGTAGTAACTGTTTGTTTGCCTTCTACCTTACTTACAGAATAGCGAATACTATTCTCGTCGGAGGATACTTGTGTTTCAGTTTCATTTGCAGCTACCTTACTAACTGCTAATCCTAGTACGACAACACTTACTAGACCAAGTTTTCAAATTTTTGTATTTAACATTTGATCTCCTATAAAAAATGGAACTGACACTTTAAATGTCGTTCCATCTATTATTTGCTTAAGATTATTTTACAAAATTAAGCAAAGCCAAGAAGCTTTCTGCTTCAAGTGATGCACCACCTACAAGGGCACCGTCAACATCTGGACAAGCCATATATTCTGCAACATTTTCTGGTTTAACTGAACCACCATATTGAACACGTACTTTATCAGCAACTTCTTGACCAAAGTCAGCAGCTACAACGTCACGTACAACTTTACACATTTTTTGTGCATCGTCTTGTGAAGCTGATTTACCAGTACCGATAGCCCAGATTGGCTCGTAAGCGATAACTGAAGCTGCAACTTGTTCCGCTGTCAATCCAGCCAATGCAGCAGAGACTTGAGCACCTACAAATTCCGCAGCTTTACCTGCCTCGTAAGTTTCAAGTGACTCACCACAACAGATGATTGGAAGCATACCGTTTGCAAAGATTGCTTTTGCTTTTTTGTTGATATCTTCATCAGTTTCATGGAAGTAATCACGACGTTCTGAGTGACCGATCACTACATAGTCAGTACCGATTTCTTTCAAAACTTGCGGACTAGTTTCACCAGTGAAAGCACCTGCATTTTCAAAGTAGCAGTTTTGAGCAGCAACTTTAAGACTAGAACCTTTAGCAGCAGCAAGTACAGTTGTCAAATCAAGAGCTGGAGCTGCGATCCCTGCTTCAACTAGATCTGATGAAGGAAGTTTTGATACAACTGCTTCAACGAACGCTTTTGCTTCTTCTGGATTTTTGTTCATTTTCCAGTTACCGGCGATAAATGGTTTACGTGACATTTCACATACCTCTTTTTTAAAAATTTATTTTCTTCTTATTTTATCACAATTATAAACAGCTTGCAAATCTTACTCAGATAGCAAGGTTAGTTTCAAAACCTAATCCTTCCAAAGATTCATTGCATTTATAAAATCTTCAGATACTTGTGTTTGTTGAGGCTGACTTGCTACTCTTTCTGCTCGCTTAGCTTCTACCTGAACCACACTTCTAATCCCCTCGTGACGCCAGTTCCGTAAAATAGCCTGAATGTATTTCCAATTAGTTTTTCCATTTAAAATAGCTTCCCGAAGAGCTTCCTTGATTACATCGACATTTGTTCCGTCGTCTTTGACAGTTTTAGTCAGATCTTCAATTTCAAAAGGTGTTAACAAGCGACCAAGTTCCTGCTCAAAAGTTTCAACCAAGTCTTTTAGTTGATTTTGTGGCGTCACTTTCTCAAGCGTTGACTTATGAACACCTAGTAAGTTATCCAAGCGTTCCAAGGCAGAACTCGCATCAAAAATTAACTCTATTTCACCATTTAATTCAATGGTTCGATATTGAAGTAAACCGTTCTCTGTCAAATTAGAAATTGCTTGATTGACATCTGGCAATTCTTTGCCAATAATCTCAGCAATTTGACTTGGAGAGAGCTCCTCCATAGAGGAGGTATTTACTAAATAGAAAAATTGCCAAACCAGAAAATCATCACTGGAAGGAAAGAGTTCCTTAAAATGCAATAGCAGGGCACTCGGCAAAACCAAGTTTCCTGATTTAAAAGCGTCTAAATATGTCATAATTCCTCTTATAAATATCCAAATGAAGATGCATCATCTTGAATTTTTCTCCAATCAAAGGGTGTTTCTTGATAGACAGCATAGTTAACCCAGTTACTGAAAAAAAGAGCCGCAGACGAAGACCAACAGAGACACGGGGTTTGATTAACATCATCATTCTTAAAGTAATTTTCCGGAATGTGCGGATTTAAACCAGCATCACAATCTCGAAAATACTCTTTTGCCAAGGTATCTCGATCATACTCCAAATGTCCAAAACTATAAATTTCACGCAAATCCCGACTAGCCAAAATTGAGACACCAACTTGGGGGCCTTCCGACAGAATTTCCAAATTGGTCTTATTCAATATCTCTTCTTTAGAAATCTCCGTATGCCGAGAATGAGGGGATACGTAGCTATCGTCAAACCCTCTAAAGAGAAGGTGTCCTTCCTTTAAAGTATCCTGAGGATAGATACCTGATAACTTACTGTCCATCTGGTATTTTTCCACCCCATATCGCAAATAGAGCCCAGCCTGAGCACCCCAACAAATATGAAGAGTAGAGTAAACATGGGTTTTAGACCACTCAATCACTTGACTAAACTCTTCCCAGTAATCTACTTCTTCAAAAGGTAGATGTTCGACTGGAGCACCAGTAATAATCATCCCATCAAAAAAGTCATCCTTCACTTCTCCAAAGGTCTTATAAAAAGTTTCCATATGCTCTGCACGAGTCGTCTTGGAACGGTGACTCTCCATATAGAGAAAGTCTATGTCCAATTGCAAAGGAGTATTTGCTAAATGCCGTAACAACTGGGTCTCTGTAACCACTTTTTTGGGCATTAAGTTCAAAATCAAAATCTTCAAGGGACGAATATCTTGGTGGGCAGCACGTTGATCATCCATAACAAAGATGTTCTCTGTCCGTAAAATCTCAACAGCTGGTAATTTTTTATCAATTCGAATCGGCATAACCCTCTCCTAACTGTACTCTTTCAGGAATCATGGCAGGTGTTTAAACATCCAATGTTAAACACTTCTTTCCTTTATTATACTGTAAGAAGATATAGTTTTCAATTATAGTTTTTCTCTAACTAGCTATAGTCTATTTTTATATCCTAATGTAGAGAAAACAGCCCTAAGGACTGTTTTTTAATAATGCATAAGAACCTTGTAATCGTAATCACCGATTTTCTCACGGCCTTTCAAGTCATCTAATTCCACAAGGAAGGCACAACCAGCTACAACACCACCAAGTTTTTCAATCATCTCGATGGTTGCCTTAACAGTTCCACCTGTTGCCAAGAGGTCATCTACGATAAGAACACGTTGACCTGGCTTAATAGCGTCAGCATGCATAGTCAAGGTATCAACACCGTACTCTTTCTCATAATCAGCAGAAATGACTTCACGTGGTAATTTTCCTGGCTTACGAACAGGCGCAAAACCAATTCCCAACTCAAAAGCGACTGGGCAGCCAACGATAAATCCACGAGCCTCTGGCCCTACAATCATATCGATTTTCTTGTCAGTAGCATACTGAACAATTTCACGAACAGCATAACTATAAGCATTTCCATCAGCCATCAAAGGGCTGATATCACGGAAGGTAATACCTTCCTTCGGGTAATTTTCAATAGTTGCAATATAATCTTTTAAATTCATCTTTTTCTTTCTTTCAAAGTTTTTTACTCTCTATTATAGCATATTTTTAAAGAAAGGAAAAGTTAACTTCAATGATTATCTAACGATTTGACGATTTATAACTAGCCATAGCAATAAAGCCCAATTTCTTTTTATTCTTATCAAACATTTTATACATCGTTAAAAACTGCTTTCTATTCTCTTTTTTACAAGCATTTATACAAATTTTCAAAGTCCCTAGCCAACCTTCGTCATAAATCATACCTGATAATTTCATTAATGTCATTTCACCAGTTAATACTTTCACATCACGATAACCTGATTCTATCATCACCTGTTCCCAACCATCTTGAGTTAAAGGACCTACATTTACATGAATTGCTTGTGACAATTCCTGTCTGACAGACTCTTTAGCTTCCTTAAGAAGCACATCATGTGTCAATAGAAGACCTCCAGGTTTTAAAACCCTTAGATACTCCATTACACATTTTTTCTTAGCTTGATCGGCTTGCATAGTCAGCATAGCTTCATTTATAACAATATCAAAACTAGCATCTTCATAAGGAAGTTTCATTGCATTGGCTCTTTCAAAACTGATTAAATGAGCAACACCTGCCTTTTCAGCAGATTTTTTTGCCACTTCTAAAGCTTGACCATCCATATCAACAGCAGTTATCTTACAACCAAAACGCTGTGCCAACTCAATTGCTGTGGTTCCTCTATTACACGCAACCTCTAGTATTCTCTTTTCTTTTGAAAATTCTCCTTCTGCAATTAACCAATCTGTGGCACGTTTTCCACCTGGACGTAAGCGTTTTTTCCCCAATTTTGCTAAAAACTTATGACCTGCTTCTGACATTTGAACACCTCTGTTTTTTCTTTATTATAACATAAAATTATATTATCTGACAATTCTAATCTATTATTTGATAAAAGAATTAAAATCATACAAACTACCATGACTATAGCATAAATCTATTAACTACCTCTCTAGTTCGAATTCAATTGCTCCCATCATTTACACGTATGGATTACGACTTCCTATTTTGACTTTAGTATTTCTAGTGCCCTCATCCGCTATATATGCCTAACTATCACGTTTCTATTCGTAGAGCCACGATTTCGCTATTCCTTCCTCTGACGATTCTTATTTTCAAGGTCAGACTTAAGAATTACTTTTGAGTTACTGGTAGCATGCCTACAGAGGACTTGCGCATCAGATGCACGGTATGCCCGTCGTATACTAAAAAATCAAAGACCCTGCCACTCACGTAAAGTTAGCACAATCTTTGATTTATTTTTTAATAATTGTATACTCATTTGCTAGTGATTTATTCAATATTACTAATAGAATATTGGAATACTCATCGTCATACTAAAACTACGAACACATCTTGCTCCTAAATCTTTATATTTATAAAAACAATTAATTTGTTAAAGAATAAAACTAAGAATCTTGAAAGTAATCTCATTTACTAACTTACAATTCCGTACGATTTTCAATCGCTCTTAATAACGTGACTTCGTCAGCATACTCAATATCTGCTCCTACAGCTAATCCTCGAGCCAAACGCGTCACTTTTATACCTGCTGGTTTAAGCAAACGAGATAAATACATGGAAGTCGCTTCCCCATCTGCTGTCGCATTGGTTGCTACAATGATTTCTGTAATTTCACTATCCATGAGACGAGTCATGAGACTTTTTAGATTGATATCATCAGGACCAACACCATTCATTGGAGAAATCAATCCATGTAAAACATGGTAGAGCCCGTGATATTCTTGGATATTCTCCATAGCTGCAACATCTCGGCTATCTTCGAGTACCAAGATGGTTGTCTGATCCCTAGTCGAATCAGTACAAATTGAGCACGGATCATCATCAGTCAAACGACCACAAATAGAACAATAGGTCAGCTCTCTCTTAGCAGAAAGGAGATTTTTTGCAAATTCATTGACATCGTCATCAGACATCCCAATCGTATAAAAGGCCAGACGCGTAGCCGTCTTAATCCCGATACCTGGTAACTTAGAATAACTGTCAATCAGCTTGGCAATGGGTGTTGGATAAAGCATGGCTTCCTTTCTAATTCATTGGATGGTGTTGGTTGTATAGATTGATAATGTCGCGAGCAATTGCTGGCCCAACATTTTTGGTTAAATTGGTATTATGAGGAAAGACTACTGCAACTGCAATTTGAGGATTTTCTGTTGGAGCATAGGCCACGGCATTGGTATTATTAGCTTCTTGACCACCAGCTACATAGCTTTCACCTGTACCGGTCTTACCACTGATAGAAACAGTGGCGCCATCTGAAAACGCCCGTCCTGTCGTAAGGGGACTAGTTCCATGCGATACTTGGTAAAATCCTTGGTGCAAGATTGCCATATCTGATTCAGAAATATTGACCTTGTTGATTTCCTTGGTATCTATTGCTTGGATTAATTCCCCAAGGCCACCCTTATCATTGTTGTCGTATATTCCCTCGACAATATGTGGAGCTAGACGAACACCATTGTTAGCAATAGTTGCAACGTACTGGGCTAATTGCATCGGTGTGTAGTTATCAAACTGGCCAAAAGCATTGGTGATGTAATTAGCAAAGCTATACTCTTTGGGAACAAATCCAGTAGATTCATCTGGTAGGTCAATTCCGGTCGCAGCCCCCAAGCCATATTCGCCAAAGGTCGCACGAAGTTTTCCCATAGCTGTTTCCAAATTGCTGGTTCCAACAAACATATTTGGTTGATAGGTCTGGCCCATGATTCCAAGAGCGGTTTGAACCATGTAAGCATTGGATGAATACTCCAAGGCTTCCACAGCTGTAATAGGAAAAGATCCATATGCCAATTTATACCAAGAATAAATTGGAGCTGAACCTTGGAAAACAATAGGCTGATCTGTTAAGGTTTGGTTTCCTGATAAAACACCATTTTCCCAACCGGAACTGATGGTCGCCGCCTTGACAACCGAACCTGGGACAAAGACATTGGTTACCGTTCCCAAGGAATCTGGCGTCAACTCTCCCGTTTTCAGGTCATGTTTGATCCCTGACATGGATAACACAGCACCTGTTTTTGGATTAAGGGCGACTGCATACACACCCTCAGAATACTTGGCTCCACCATTTCCTAGCTCGGAATTGAAATAACTTTTCAGCAAAGCATCCACACTATCTTGGAAGGCCAAATCAATGGTCAGCTTGATATTGTTTCCCTTACTACCTTCCTCAATTGTATCCACGCTTTCCATATTGCCATATTTATCCAGATGGATTTCTTTTACCGAGCGTTTTCCTTGTAAGGTCTCTTCATATTGCTTTTCCAAATACGAGGTTCCAACACGGTCATTTAGAGAATAGCCTTTTTTAAGATAGGCTTCTGCTTCTTCCGCTGGGAGACCAGCTTTTTCACTGGATACACTCCCTACTATAGAAGAAAGGGAAGTTTCCAAAATCTTTCGATCCCAAGAAGTAGAAATACTAATGCCAGGCATCTCCTTTGAAATAGAGGCAATAACAGCCACCTGAGAATCATTTAGAGGATCTGTCGCAATGGTTCCTGTCGCAAAGTTTCCAACAGCATTTAACTGACTAAAAAGATAGATTTCTTTCTTTTCATCCTCTGTATAGTTTAGTTGACTTGTTGGGACACTATCGACCGCATTGTTATACAGTTCTGATTCGGATAGGCGATTACCATCTGAATCCAAGCGTTTCTCCCTTGGGAGAGCTTCCACTGTTTTTTTATAGATTTCAGGATCAGCCAAATAATAATCAGCCAGCTGGCGTTCTGTCAAATTTGGCGAACTGATGCTCACATAAGTCAGTAACTTTTTAGCTGTTTCTTTTAAGTCTGTAGCCGTCATTTTATTGCTACGCGTAAAGGAAACAACCTGCTTTAACGTATTTTCTACCAAAGGTTTTCCACTAGCATCATAGATTTCCCCACGAGCAGAACTGGTTGTGACCTTGGTCTGACTAGCTGAGGCTAGCTTTTTTTCGTAAAAATCCTTGTTCAAAACCTGCATATACAACAAACGACCAATAATGGTCATAAAGAGTAAAATGACGATTGAAAACAATAAATTAAGCCGAATCGGAATCGAATGGCTGTTAAATTTTCTCATACAAATCAGTCTCATTTCTAACTTAAAATCTTACTCTTAATTGTACCACAATTTGAGCAGAAAATTATGGAAAAGAAAGAAGCTTTTTTTCGTTTTTACAGTAAGATACGTTTTTATTTATCCATCTCTATA
The DNA here is from genome assembly GCF_901875575.1 of uncultured Streptococcus sp. Lineage (GTDB taxonomy): Bacteria > Bacillota > Bacilli > Lactobacillales > Streptococcaceae > Streptococcus. The sequence continues at coordinate 413,461 of NZ_CABFMF010000011.1, read as the reverse complement.
TTATATGTTATAATGAATGTAAAAGTTCAATAATCTAGTCTTTTTCCAACACGACTCATTTAAAGGAGCCTTCCCTATGGACAAACCAGATATCGCAACTGTCATTGATTCGCACTTTGAAGAAATGACAGACCTTGAGCAAGAAATTGCACGCTATTTTTTACAAGTAGAAACATTTACTGATGATTTATCTTCTCAACAAGTAACTAAAAAATTACATGTCTCTCAAGCTGCCCTCACTCGTTTTTCTAAAAAATGTGGTTTTACAGGATATAGAGAATTTGTTTTTCAATACCAACAGCAAGCAGGCAATCAAAATACTCATCTACCTAATCATAGCCCTCTTACCAAACGTGTTCTAAGAAGCTATAGCAATATGCGAGAACAAACACAAGATCTGATTAATGAAAAGCAACTCGAACGTGTTGCTCAATTAATCGAAGATGCAGAACGTGTTTATTTTTTTGGGACAGGTAGTTCTGGTCTTGTCGCTCGGGAAATGAAATTACGTTTTATGCGTCTGGGTGTTGTCTGTGAAGCTCTAACGGATCAAGATGGATTTGCATGGACAACAAGTATAATTGATGAAAATTGCTTAATCATTGGCTTCTCACTTTCTGGTACAACTCTTTCTATTTTAGATAGTTTACTCGATGCAAAAGAAATGGGAGCAAAAACTGTCCTTTTCACCAGTGTTCCTAATAAAAACAGTCAGGCTTATACAGAGATGGTTCTTGTCGCCGCACATAGTCAACCGTCTTACATTCAGCGCATTTCCGCTCAACTTCCTATGCTTTTTTTCATTGATTTAATTTATGCTTACTTTTTAGAAATCAACCGTGAAAATAAAGAAAAAATCTTTAATAGCTATTGGGAAAATAAAAAACTAAATGGTTATCGTAGACAAAATCGTGTTAGAAAATCCTAGTTTGGCTTAGCCAAACTAGGATTGTTTTGTTTTAAAATGATAGTAGGCTCCCAACATACCTGCAGTATTTTGATGCTGGGCGAATTCTAATCTTGTTTTCTCAGCCAAACTTGGTACCAAGGCTTCTTTCAAAGCTGCACGAATTTTTGGTTTCAGAATCGCTTCCTGTCCCATAATTCCGCCACCTAGAATAACTACTTCTGGATTGGCAACATAGCAGATATTAGCTAATCCTTTTCCAAGATAGTCTACCATGCGGTCAATACCTTCCATACAAAGCTTGTTCCCTTCAGTAGCTTCTTTGAAGATGCGTCGACCATTCCACTGATCAACTTCTTCTCCATGTGCCTCAGCTACATATTTCACTAAAGCTGTTGTAGAAGCTAAATCTTGGAATGCTCCATCCTGCATATGCATATATCCAACTTCACAAGCTGAATTGCTAAATCCATGGAAGACCTTACCATCCATAATCAAGCATCCACCGATACCTGTTCCGATTGTCAAGCAGACCGTCACACTTGCTCCCTTACCTGAGCCAGATACAGCTTCAGCAAGACCTGCACAGTTGACGTCATTTTCAATCTCACAAGGGATTTCAAAGGTAGTCTCAACTTCTTTTTTAAACTGAGTTCCAGCATAGTTAGGAATTTGAGGGCCTGCATAGAAGATCTCCCCTTTATCCGGATCCACCATTCCCGCTGAAGAAATGGCTACCCCTGCTACAGAACCTTTTTCTAAATAGCTGGCTACAATATCTTTGGTCTTTTGTAAAATGTGTGGACCACCCTTATAGGCCTCAGTTGGCATTTCATGCGATTCAACAAGTTGGCCTTCTTGGTCGATTAAACCATATTTGATATTAGTTCCACCGATATCAATTGCAACGTAGTGTGTCATATATACCTCCTTTTGGATTAGAGGAAGCGCTCCTTAGTTTCACGAATTAATTGCGCTGCTGCTTCTACAACTGGACGATCTTCTTCAGTAACTGGTGTTAATGGAGAACGAACAGATCCGATGTTAAGCCCTTCATTGATTTTTAATACTTCTTTAATAACGCAGTACATATTACCATGTGCAGAAGTTAATTTACCGATAATCGCATTGATTGCATATTGCAATTCACGCGCAGTTTCCAAATCTTTGTCTGCAATCAATTGGTTGAGTTTCAAGAAGAGTTCTGGCATCGCTCCATATGTACCACCAATACCAGCTTTGGCACCCATTAGACGGCCACCTAAAAACTGCTCATCTGGACCGTTAAAGACGATGTGGTCTTCTCCACCAAGGCTAACAAAAGTTTGGATATCTTGAACTGCCATAGATGAATTCTTAACACCGATAACACGTGGGTTTTTCAACATTTCAGTGTAAAGACTTGGTGTCAAAGCAACACCGGCTAATTGAGGGATGTTGTAGATAACATAGTCTGTATTTGGTGCAGCAGAGCTGATATCATTCCAATATTTAGCAACTGAATATTCAGGCAAACGGAAGTAAATTGGAGGAATAGTGGCAATGGCATCTACTCCCAAGCTTTCTGCGTGACGAGCGAGCTCCATACTATCTTTAGTATTGTTACAAGCTACGTGAGCAATAATCGTCAATTTGCCTTTAGCAACTGCCATAACTTCTTCCAAAATCAATTTGCGGTCTTCAACGCTTTGGTAGATACATTCACCAGAAGAACCATTAACATAAAGACCTTGAACACCTTTATCAATGAAGTATTGAACCAAGGCACGCGTACGTTCTGGACTCACTTCTCCTTGATCATCATAACATGCGTAGAAGGCTGGAATGACACCTTCGTATTTTTTCAAATCTGACATAGATTTTCTCCTATTATTTTTTATTTTCTGCTAAAGCAGATTCTTTCTTTACTATTTAAGTATACACTTTACCGAAAAGGCTTTCAATATCTTATAGGCACTTAGATTTTAGTTTCTTGCTTATAGAATAGCATTTGGAGCATTTGAAAGTAGTTTCAGAAATAATTGCAACCCTTACTCATACTTAGCAAATAGCTTTTCCATCACTCCTACTTGTAAAAAAGCAAGAAGTCCAAAACCAAAGAGAATAAAAGCGGATCCTCCCAATAGAAGGGTAAAGGCTGATAGATAGAGAACCATAATGATTAGTAAAAGAATGATCAACATCAGGAAGAACCATGGAAAGTTTAGACTTGCTAAAATCAATCCTTTTTGAAGAACTTCCTTCCAAGATAAATCATAACGTGCAGCGATAGGATAACTAGCCAACATCACAATGGTAAGGAAAATTAGAATACCTAAACAAATAGCTTTAACTAATTGAAAAGGAAGAGCTGTTTGTCCCCAGAAGAGATAAAGGTCAGACAGGCTTAGTAAGACAACGCTCAACTCTAAAAGACCCAATTGAAAACCCAGCTTTATATTTTGCCTGAAAACTCTTAGATAGGTTCTAAAAACTGGAACACGTCTACTTTTCTTTATCTCAAAAATTGTCTCGTAAAGGCTAATCTTAGCTACTCCAATCGTAACAATAGGCAAACAAGTTACTACAAAGAGAAGATTGACTGTTACAATATCTAAAACCTTCTCACTAATTCGCATTAGAAAATTATCTGTATCAAATGCAGCCTTTATGAGACTTCTTCCTTTTTGTGACATGTTTGCTCCTCCATCATTTTTCTTTGTAAACTGTTTTCTTTTTGTCAGTAAAGCTTTCATCAGTCTCTACCATGAACAAATCTATTTTTTCTTTTGGACTTTTTTCTATTTTTATCTATGGACATATAATCTATATATATCCCGGACAGCGAAACAATTAAAATAGTACTCCAAGTATGCTCATTAAATCCATCTAGCCCTCCACGGATTATCATTGCAAGCACTGTCCAAGCTAACATATTCAATAAAAAAATTAAAAGTACCTTCATTCTCATATTTTAAAAGTTTAGACGATCATTGCTCTGAACAAACATAGTGACAATAAGACCTCATCTCTCTACCTCACAAAGATCAATTTCATGGTAGAGCATTATAAAAGCTTTACAAAAAAACAGTTCTTATTATTTTTAATCAATCAAAATTTTAAAGAGATATTTACGAACTTGATCTTCCATACCTGCATAACCATTTGGTTGATGTGGCTCTCCTGGGAAGAAAATCGCAAAATTGTGATAACCTAACAATAGGGGATACTGTTCATGACAATGGACAAAACCAATGTCACTTGCTTCGTCAAAAGCTACTGCTTCATCTTTGATACGTGAACCGTAGCTCGAATATTCATGCCCTTCTACCAACAAATGCAAGTCAGCATAGTTCTTGTGATGTTCAAATTGATCATTTTCAACTTTATTTAGGACATTTTCTTGAACAACTAGAAAGACCTTATCTCCATCAATATCATATTTTCCTAATTCGAACGAATCTTTACGATGTTCATAAAGATAATCAATTGCCTTGTCAAGATTTGGATGGATTCCTTTATAAAAGCTAATATTTTTTAAATCGTCAAAAATCATTATTTTCTCCTTTAAAAATCGTCATTAAGCGATTAAAACTAACACCTCCAACAGTGTCATTCACTGTCGGAGGTTTTTAGATCATGCTAGCAATAGCAAATTTATACTGTGAAAGAAATCGTTTCTTATCCTTTAACAGCTCCCATAGTGATACCTTGTGTGAAGGATTTTTGGAAGACTAAGAAGACTGTTACGATTGGCACGGCTGCAAGAGCGGCACCTGCCATGATTAAACCATAGTTGGTTGCCATTTCGGCCTGCATGGTCGCAACCCCAAGTGAAATAGTCAAATTGTTACGTGAAGTCAACATAACCAACTGCATGAAGTAGTCGTTCCATGTATTGATGAAGGTAAAGATTGCAAGAGCCGCAAACCCTGGTTTCACAATTGGGAAGGCTACGCTCCAGAAAGTACGAATCTCACCACAACCATCAATTTTAGCTGATTCAAGCAACTCTGTTGGGATATTTTCACTAAATTGTTTCATGAGGAAGACCCCAAATGGCCATCCGATTAATGGCAAGATAACTGCCCAGAGAGTGTCATGAATTCCCATAAAGTTGACAATACGTACCAAAGGTACAAGAACAACTTGCTTTGGAAGTGCCATGGCTGCAATAAAGATTGCAAAGAGAATGCGTTGACCATAGAAACGTTTTTTAGCTAGTACATAACCTGCTAGAGAAGAGGTTGCACAGACTAAAAACATGGTTACAAGTGAGATGAACACTGAGTTCCACATCCACTGCAAAGCAGGGTTTTGCACCATAAGTTGTTGGAAGTTTTCCATGGTTGGCATTTTAGGGAACCATTGTGGTGGAATTACGATTGTATCTGGCTGAGATTTAAAGGCACCTGTCAAGATCCAGTAGAATGGAAAGATGAACAGCACAGTCAACAAGAGCAAGATAATAGTTGAAATAACAGTGAAAGCTGTTAAGGGTTTCTTTTGTGTAGATTGCATAGCTGTCTCCTTTCGTTAGTATTCTACATCGTTTCCAAGCACTTTAAATTGAACAAAGCTGACGATAGCAATCATAACCGCTAGGAATACACCGATTGTGTTGGCATATCCATACTCTGTCAATTGGAAGGCTTTTTCGTAGAGATAGTACATCAAGGTACTTGTTGAGTAGTTTGGACCACCTGAAGTCAAAAGCTGAATCAAGGCGAAACATTGGAATGAGTTAATTGTTGTAATAATAGCGATGTAAAGTGTTGTTGGAAGGAGGCTTGGCCATTTAATCTTCCAGAAAACTTGTAGCTCAGTCGCACCATCAACACGCGCTGCTTCGACTAATGAATTGTCGATATTACCCATGGCAGCGATATAAAGGATAATCGGTTGACCAACAGACGTTGTCAAAAGGATAATCATAATCGCCATCAAAGCCCAGTTTTTATCACCCAACCAAGAAATATTTTGACTGATAATATGACTTGACTTAAGGACAAAGTTCAAAATCCCTGATAGTGGATCGTAGATCCATTTCCAAACTACCGTAACGGCAACACTACCTGTTACAACTGGTAGGAAGAAGACAAAACGATAGAAAGATCTAGCAATGGCATTTTGATGATAGGTTTGAGATGCCACGAAAAGTGAGAATAGTACAACAACTGGTACAGATCCTATAACCAAAATAACTGTATTAATCAATGATTTTGTAAAGACTGGATCTTTAAACATACGAATATAGTTATCCAAACCTACAAACTCAAATTTAGTCATAGAGTAGTTAAAGAAACTTGTAATGAATCCCATAATCATAGGAGCCAATACAAAGATGACAAAGAAGAATAACACTGGTGCTAGGAAAGCATAGGAAATAACTGTTTCCCTCATACGAATTTTGTTAACTTTCACAGTCGGCACCTCTCTTTCAAATAGAATAGTTTTTTGATATTTTGGACTGTTTTAAAATCAAAATGAAATTTTTCAAACTCAACTTATGTAAGAACTTCATTTTAATTTTCATACGACAGTCCCATGCTTTTAAAATAAAAGCCTCCCTTTTCTTACATGGGCTATGTACAGGGAAAAGGGAGGACTCAATCTGACTTAGTGCTTATTATTTAGTAGCTTTTTTAATTGTTTCGTTAGCTTTTTCAGTGAAGGCTTTCAAAGCATCCGCTGGTTTTTCGTCACCATTTGATACAGATTGCAACATTGGGAACCAAAGTGTTCTCATTTCAGCAAAGCCATTGATAGTGTTGTAGTATGGTGAGTAGTATTTAGTCCAACCACTGATTGTTTCCATACGTTTGTCTTCATATAGTTTACCAAATGAAGTACGAACTGGGAATGCACCTGTACGTACAACGTCTTTTGGACCCCATTCTTTATCATCCGCGATAAATTGTACAAATTTCTTAGATGCTGCAACTTTCTTGTCATCTTTATTGTTAAATACCGCAAATCCGTTTACAAGGTACTCAAGAGCTGGTTTACCAGAATCTGATGGGAATGGCACTTCTACCACTTCTACTTTACTTGCTTCCAAGAGTTTCGCTTGGATTCCGTTTTGAGCTGGTGCCCAAAGGATTGTGTAAGATGTTTGTCCGTTCGCAAAGTTTTGGATATCTGCTCCACCGTCAAATTGTGAACCATTGTTCAACAAGCCATCTTTAATCCAGCCTGCTGCTTTTTCAAGACCTTTTACAAATTTAGGATCATCAGTTGTATATTTTGTTACTTCTTTATCTGTTACAGAAGCTCCATAAAGGTTAGAAATGAAGGCACGTGTTCCTTGGTCTCCCCCTTGACCAGAACTGAACAATGAACCTGGAGTATATCCTTTGCCTTTAAGAGCTTTCAAAACTTTTTCAAAGTCATCTGTTGTCCAACCTTCTTTTACAAGATTAGCAACTCCAGCCTCTTCCAACATTTTCTTGTTCATAGCCATATAGAATGGTGCTGAACTGATTGGATACATATACGCTTTATCTCCAGCTTTACTTGCTTGTACGATATTTTCGTTGTTAACATCCTTGACAAATTCGTCTGTGAAGAGGTCATTCAACTCAGCCAATTTACCATTCTTACCGTATTGGATGATACGTCCTGGTGCGTCAAAGAGTACGTCTGGAGCAGTTCCTGCTTCAATAGCTGTAGTGATTTTTTCAGGACCAGACTTAAAGTCGATTGTTTCCAATTTCACTTTGACATCTGGATTTGCTTTTTCAAAAGCTTCGATGATTGATTTTTCATAAGTACCAACACCGTCACCAGTTTTTTCTTGAGTGAAGACTGGGAATGCCCACCATGTAATCTCTGTTTTTCCGCTATCGCTACCAGATTTTGCAGCGTCTTTGCTTCCTCCAGAATTTCCACAAGCAGCAAGGCCAAGAACTGCAGCACCCGCAAGTACTGTACAAGCTAGTTTTCTAAATTTCATTTGTATTCTCCTATTTTTTAATTAGCGTATCCATATGGGATAGTGAGTAATTGACATTATATACGTTTTCATTTGTTTTGACGCATCTACCACTCTCCTCTGTTTTGAGATTGTGTTACTTGAGTCCGGCAACAAAACGTTCTGTAATCTCTTTTGGTCTAGTGATAGCTCCACCTACAACAATGCCTCGAACTCCATATTCATGGATTTGCTTAGCTTGTTCTGGTGTATGAATTTTTCCTTCAGCTATTACATCAACTCCTGCTTCACAGAGCTTTTTAATTAGTTCAAAGTCTGGACCATCCACCTTTGGACTATAAGATGTATATCCTGATAAAGTAGTACCTACAAAATCAATTCCTGCTTCAACTGCTGCTATACCTTCTTCAAAGGTACTTGTATCAGCCATCAATAGCTGGTTCGGATACTTCTCTTTAACCTGACGAATAAATTCTTGAATTTCTAGACCATCATAGCGTTCGCGCTTTGTACAATCCAGAGCAATTACCTCAATGTCGAGTTCAGCTAGTTCATCAACTTCTTTCATAGTAGCAGTGATGAAGGGTTCTTGTGGTGGATAATCTCGTTTGATAATCCCTATAATTGGAAGTTTAGTTACTTCCTTAATTTCTTTGATATCACGAACACTATTGGCTCTGATACCGACTGCTCCACCTTGCTCAGCCGCTTTGACCAGCAAGGGGATGACTCCTCCCGCTTCTGTATAAAGCGGTTCGTGAGGAAGGGCCTGACAAGAAACGATGATTCCATCTTTAATTTGTTCAATCAAAGCTTCTTTGCTAATTTGTGGCATCCTATCTCCTCCTTTTCTTTGTTTTTATGAGTTTATTATACCTCATTTTAAAAGCGCTTTCAATACTTTGTTATATGATAGATTGCAGTTTCAATAGTATTTTATTGAACAGATCAGCCTGAAAGTAGTTTTAGAATTTTAATTTTACTATAAAAGAGATGAACGAAATTAAAAAGACAGCAAGAATTAAACTTGCCATCTTTTCGTTGTGAATGATAATGATTATTTAATTAAGCAAAAACTAGTATTTTCGTTTCTTTCCTAAAGTTAAGATAGACAAGAAAGCAGTTATTAAACCAAGAGAAACTAATGTAGCAGTTTCCTTACTTCTAGTATTCGGAAGCACTTTTTCACGAATCACGGGAACTTGGTAAGTTTTATCTTGGCTTACAAATCGAGGAACAAGCGATACAGGTTCCTTATACTCTGAATATTCGGGTACAGCCGTATCAGCAACACCTGTTAATCCTGGATTTTCTTTTACAGTAACTACATTAGATGTGTGTTCTGGAAATTCATGGATTGCTACTTCTGTTCCATTGACGCCACCTCTGTACTCAGGCAACTCATTCAAAGTTGCTAAAACAAAATTAGCACCTCCTGTAAATTCTAGAATCTCAGTAACTAGAGTTTCTACTCCATTTAATCCACCTGTAAATTCTGGAACTTCATTTGTCGTAGCTTCACTTCCATTCATGCCATGAGTAATCTTAGAACCAACTACTGAAACTGGTAAATTATGCATACTTTCGATAGCGCCTTCTGCTAAGCCTGTAACTTTTTGACCAATATCCTCAGGATCTACTGTAAACAACAGAGTCTTGGTATCATACTGCGTCATAAACGTAGCTGTCTTGCCATTTGCAAGCTGTAATGTTGGTGCTTGATTGACCAATACTTCTGAATCAAATTCCATGGCAATAATGCCTTGCCCCATATGAACTGCATGTGTAACTCTTGCTTCGGTTGGAGAAACCATATCCTTACTTAAGAAATCCCAATTGAATTTCTTATAAGACAAGGTATATTCGTTTTGGTTGTTATCTGCATGCTCATAAAGCAAACCATATTCACCATTTCCAAGATCTTGAATAGAATTGTAGGCAAACTTACCACTTTGAATAGGGTTATGCTTAAGCCAAGTCAGCTCCCCATTTTCTTCGACACGAGCTAAGTGTACCAATCCGTTGAAACGCCCTGGTCCACCTGCGTTACTAAGAACAATATATTCCTTTCCATCATGCATCGTATGAATAGCGGCCAATTGAACATAAACATCCTTGACATCAGCATAACGTTTTATATCATTTTCCCAAGTTACCCCACCATCTTTACTAGTAGCAACTTGAAGATCCCCCGTCAAACCACGCATGAAGAGCTTGAGATCTCCATTATTTAATTGTACAACAGAAGACTCAGTATTTTGAGCACCTGGATTATTCATGGTACTTGAATCAATCACAGTTCCATCAGTCAGTGTACGCTGATCATTCACACCACCTCCCATATGCCAAGTCTTGCCATGGTCATCTGAGTAGATAATTCGAGATGATTGAGAACCGTTTAAGTGGTTGGTCTGGTTTGTTGTATAAACAGGTACAACGATTCGACCTTTATGAGGTCCAGTATGAAGAGTAATCCCTGTTCCAGGCCCAACCCCTAAGAATTTCATCCAATCAGCTTTTACCATTGGGGTAATATCTTGAGGTGCTGACCAAGTCTTACCATCATCATCACTGTAAGACATCCATAGATAAGAATCCTTAGCAACTCTAAATGGAGACGTTTTATTACTTGTGAAATAAATATTTCCTAATAGTTGATCTCCTTGATACAGATCTCCTTTATCGCTATAAGCTGGTTTCACTGGATTTACAACAACACGGTAATCTGTTGCTTTGCCATCTGGTGTATACACTGTACCATTTTCACGAATTGTGTAGGAACCTTCTTCGCCTTCTTTGTAGAGGATTTGGTAAGTTTTTCCATCGATTTGTTTATAGGCTTCTTCTCTTTGAGCAGCCATCCCAAAGATTCCTTTCCCTTCTGGGAACATATCATAGACTGAAAAAATTCGTTTTGTTGCAGGATCTTGAACCAAAACCATATCGATGTTCACTGGTGAACCGAGTGATGGATCAGAAGCTTTTGGATTGTCTCGTAAATTTGTAATAGTTACTCGGTCGCTCCATGTTTGCCCCTTATCCTCACTTCGTCTAATGACCATACCGATATCGCCCCAGTCATATTGGTGTAAGCGTCTCTCATCTGCACCAGCAATCAAAGTACCTTTATCTGTCTTAAGAAGTGCAGGAATACGATAACTCTTGATACCATCTTTATTTGGTTTGTTATGCATACCACCTTCAAAGACATCTTGTTTTTCAGTAACTTTAGCCCCTTCTGGTAGCTTTTGTTCCAGATCAGATCTCTCAAACAATTGACTCCGTTTTTGAACTTCCTCTGGAGTTAATACACGATCATAAACACTTAAATTACGAATCTGTAAATTTGCTCCCCAAACTGAGCTCCCTGCCCGATTTGTTGCACCAAGTTGAGCATGGGTAATATCTGGCATATCCTTGATAAATTTACCAGACTTCAAGCTAGTACGCGATAAAACACCATTTACATAGAGTCTAACTTTTCCTCCTGGATTTTCTGCATTCGGTCTTTCAACAGTAAAGGTAACTGAATTCCACTGTCCAGGCTTAATTTTCAATGGAGCATCTGTATATTTATCATAAAATTGTGTTCCATTTGCATCACGTCCCTCAATTAAGGCTGTATTATTGAGAACAGCCATGGTAAAGTACTCATCTTTTTTCTTATCACTAGACACTGAGAATAAATTATAAAATGCTGGAGCTTTTGCATCTGGCTTGAATTCCATATGAATGGTCGCATTTTGAAGTTTCTTTAATGTATCTAATTCACTGGCTAAGTCTACACGCTGACCATTCTTCGAATTTGTTTCAACATCTTCTTTTTCCACTACTGGAGTTGCGTTTGCGATGTCTCTAGCATAATAATCTCGAGGAATCACTCCCTCTTCTTCTTTATCTTGTTCCTTGTTAGTAGCTTCTGTGGATGTAGAATCTCCTTCTGGTCTATCAGTAGGAGCTGGTGTATTGTCAGCTACAGGTGTATTTGTTGGAGTGGCCGTCTCTGCTTCAGTAGTCTCGTTTTTCTTCAACTTATCTTGATCAACTTCCACACCATTGTCTTTCGCTGTTGCCAATTTTCCAGCTAGTTCACTATCTAAATGGGCAAGACTTCCTGAAGAGGGTTCTTTTGGTAATTCCGATAAGCCTGGATTGTTATTTTCAGCAGCGGTTACAGTTGAGTTTCCTTGTTCATTTGCCAATACAGGATTTACTCCAAAGATCACTGCACCAATGGTTACAGAGGCTACACCCACTGCAAATTTACGAATTCCATATCTCTGTTTTCTGTCAACATATTTCTTATCCATCTTTTTTCCTTTCACTTCTATATAATTAAAGCGCTTTCTTTTTATTTTAAAATTTTTACTCCCCATAAATATGGAGATACTATAAGAAAGTAAGAAACAAGCGGGAGCCCCCATCAGTCTCTCTTTCTCTGTCTAGCTATCTGAATGGCAAACAGTAGCTATTTTACTCCTTTCCTAGTGACTTTTCCTTTATTATACAATAAAGTTATTGTTTTATATCGGACTTATCATAGAATAGATTTTTCTTTCAGAGATATTTTGATATTTTAATATTTCTGAAAGTACTTTCTGTTTTTGAAATAAAAAGAGTGAACTCTATTGCACTAAATCCAAAAAGCTAGACTAAAATATCTAACTTTTTGAGGCTGTACAATAAGAATCTCTCAATAATTATTTCATATATTTAAAAGGAATTTCACTTCCACATAGCCAGTTGTAGACTTGGTCATTGACAAAGACATTCATGGCTTCGTGGGCATACTCAGGCATGATGCGATAGGACTTATCGCAGGTCAGGCGGTTGTAAATCGCAAACTGGGTAATAGGATAGCAAACATCATCATCCAAACCTGTAATCATCTTGACCTCACCCTTGATACGATGGGCAAGATTTTTCACATCGATATAGGCAAGGGTTGCCATAATTTCTTCTTCTGTCTCATGGAAAGGATCGTGAAACTTAAAGTATCGAAATAATTCATCATAGGCTTCGCTAGTATTACCAATTTCTAGAACACGTCTAAAATCTGACAAGAATGGATAGATAGCTACTGTTCGTTCAATACGAGGGTTGAGTGCTGCAGCAACCAAGGCTAGTGCTCCACCTTGCGAAGCACCATAGCTAGAAAGTCTCTTCTCATCGACTTGAGATAGACTAGCAATGATTTCAACCAACTGGTAAGTATCCAGATAAACATCCTTATAAAAGAGCTGGTCTCGTCCTTCCACTGCGCCCCTGATAATGTGCCCTTTCACAGTATTTCCCAGAGGTGAGCGCAAACCATCTTGAGAATAACCTGATTGACCTCGCACATCCATAGACACAACACCATAACCAGCTACAGTAAAGGCCAGCATATCTGTCCAATCCCAACCACGACCCATATAGCCATGGAAATGGAAAATCACAGGAACTTTTTCTTCAGTCTTTGGAAGGACTAGGCGCGCATAAACTTGACCTTCATTAGTACCTTTAAAACTTAGCTCATAGCACTTGACATGGGGAATGTGAAAATCTTGTTCCTCTAGCTGATATTCAGGAAGGGCTAATACATTTTTCAATTCTTCATTCCAGAAAGCATCAAAGTCCTCAGGAACCTCATCTCGTCCAAGATAAGTCTTCATTTCCTCTAACAAAGCTGGATTTTTCATAATATGCTCCTTTTAATTTTGTAATCGCTACCACAACTGTAGCATAACTAAGAAAGCAATGCAAGAAATAAAAGTAAATAGAAAGTGATTTTAACTCCTTTGATTATAGAAAAAGCTACTGAAAGTAGTTTTAAACAAGAAGAGCCTGGGATAAAAAGATTTTGATTTTAGGAATTCTTTATTATAATTTTTTAAAATCAATAGATTAGACAAAAAAACGAACAAGACAGAATTCTGAGTATCAGATAACTAGTTTTGTTCGCTTTTTATATTTAAGGTTAGACTTTTATCTCAGACTCTAATCTATTCACAATTTAGTTTTTGTCTTCTTTCTTTTGGAATGTACTTTGATAATGTACTTTAATCGTTACTGTCATGTGAGAGTCCTCATTTCTTTTTGATGACTCTAGTATAAGGGCCAAACCTGAAAGCTAGCTTAAGATTTCCTTAGAGAAAGCTTATACTCAATGAAAATCAAAGAGCAAACTAGGAAACTAGCCGTAGGTTGCTCAAAGCACTGCTTTGAGGTTGTAGATAAGACTGACGAAGTCAACTCAAAACACTGTTTTGAGGTTGTGGATAGAACTGACGAAGTCAGTAACCATACCTACGGCAAGGCGACGTTGACGTGATTTGAAGAGATTTTCGAAGAGTATTAATCTAAATGTTCTTTCTTTTCTAAATGAAGGGCAATCATACGCCATTCAGGATCCTCTTGCCATCCATCAATAGAACTGATATAGCTAGCCACCTTTCTAGCTTCTTCTAAAATCGGAAAATCTTCGATAATATCAGCTACTTGAAACTCAGGAAGTCCAGACTGTCTGGTTCCGAAAATTTCTCCAGAACCTCTCATTTTCAGGTCCTCCTCAGCAAGAACAAAACCATTAGTTGTTTCTGTCATGATTCGCATGCGGTCTTTCCCAGAATCCGTCTTGGGATTGGCAACGAGAACAGCATAGGACTGCTTGTCCCCCCGACCGACACGACCTCTGAGCTGGTGAAGCTGGCTGAGACCGAAGCGATCGGCATCCATGATGATCATGACGGTCGCATTGGGAACATTGACCCCGACCTCGATAACCGTCGTCGAAACCAGAATATCCGTTTTTCTCTCTTTAAAATCCTGCATAATCTGGTCTTTTTCATCACTCTTCATCTTACCATGTAGAAGAGCCACCTCTGCCTTACCTGCAAAATGAGCTGTCAGCTCCTCTGATAAAGCAATGGCATTTTTCAAATCCAGAGCTTCAGATTCTTCAATCAAGGGAGAAATGACATAGGCTTGGGAACCTTTTTGAATTTCCCCCTCTAACCAAGTCAAGACCTGAGGTAGTTGCTCATGCTTGATCCAGCGTGTCACAATGGGTTTCCGACCCGCCGGCAACTGGTCAATCATCGAAACATCCATATCTCCAAAGGCTGTGATGGCTAGCGTCCGTGGAATGGGAGTCGCCGTCATCATGAGTACATCTGGATTGTCGCCTTTTTCCCGTAAAATACGCCTTTGCCCCACACCAAAACGGTGCTGCTCATCGATGATAATCAAACCCAGGCGAGCATAATCCACCCCATCCTGAATCAGAGCATGAGTTCCGATAATCAAATCAGCCTCACCCTTGGCAATGGTCTCCAAAACTTCCCTCTTTTCTGCAGCTTTCAAGGATCCTGTCAAGAGAGCGAGTTTCAAGTCTGGAAAAAGGTTCTGTAAACTCTCAAAATGTTGCTCTGCAAGGATTTCTGTCGGTACCATGAGGGCTGCTTGGTAGCCAGCTGTCACTGCCGCAAACATGGCCAAGCCAGCGACTACCGTTTTTCCGCTCCCAACATCTCCTTGTAGGAGACGATTCATGTGGTGGTCCGACTTCATGTCTGTCAAAATTTCCTGCAAACTCTTTTCCTGAGCTTGAGTCAGAGAAAAAGGAAGATTTTCTTTGACAGCTGTCACTTTTTCCTGAGACCAGTTCAGAACCAAACCGCTTCCATGAACTCTATTTTCAGACTTGAGCGTCTGCAATTGCATTTGGAAATAAAAGAGTTCCTCAAATTTGATACGGCGAAGGGCCTGCTTGTATTCTGCCAAATCCTTAGGAAAATGCATGGCACGAACAGCCTGACAACGGGACAGGAGTTTGTATTTGTCCAGCAAAGACTGGGGAAGATTTTCCTCTATCAAGAGGTCCAGTCCCTGATCAAAGGCCGTTTTGATGACCTTAACCAAACTGACCTGACTGATTCCCTGAGCCAAGCGATAAACAGGTTGGAGGTCATCTTCCACCTGAGCCAGAACCTTCATCCCAGTCAAACTAGCCTTGGCACGGTCCCATTTTCCAAAGACGGCAAGAGTTGCTCCCAACTCTATCTTATCTGCTAGATAGGGCTGGTTAAAGAAATTCACCGCAAAAACGACTTCTCCCTGCTTGAGGCTAAAGCGTAGGCGATTACGCTTGAAACCATAGTACTGGACACTAGCAGGAGTCACGACTTGACCAGATAGGACTGCCTTCTCCCCGTCTTCCAGTTCCAGCACTTGCTTGGTTTTGAAGTCTTCATAACGGAAAGGAAAGTAGAGCAAGAGTTCTTGCAAGTTTTCAATTCCTAGTTTAGCGTATTTTTCTACTGATTTTGGTCCCACACCAGGTAAGACATGCAAGGGTTGATGTAGATTCATGCTCCACTCCTTTCTTTTCTAATCATATTCTCTCGGAATGCGGTCGCTGAGAAGACAAACCACCTCATAGTTAATAGTCCCGCGATAGGCTGCTACCTGAGTAGCTGTGATTTCCTTGCCCCCGTTAGAACCAATCAAAGTTACCTTGGTTCCCAGTGGGTAAGGCTTAGGCAGACGAATGGTGATTTGGTCCATAGAAACCCTGCCGACGATTGGGCAAGCTTGGCCATCTACCAAGACAGAAAAATTCTGCATGTCTCGTGTCCATCCATCCGCATAGCCGATTGGCACAGTCGCGATGACTTGCTCGCTATCCGCCTGATAGGTAGCTCCGTAGCCCATACAAGCTCCAGCTGGAACTGTCTTGACGTGAACCAAGGCAGATTCCAAGGTCAAGGCTGGAGTCAAGTCATAAGGCAAGTCCAAAACCTCTCCGCTTGGATTGAGACCATACATAGCATCTCCCATACGAACCGCATTGAAAATAGTCTCTGCATGCCAAAGAGTCGTTGCCGAATTACTGGCATGAATCAAGTCTGGAAGACCTTTCATACTTGACAGAATGGTTTTAAACCGTTCCAACTGCTCATTAAAGTAGGCATCTGATTCCTCATCAGCCGTAGCAAAATGGGTAAAAATCCCTTCAACACGAACCCCCTCTTGCTTAAGTATATCTTGAGCCTGATCAGCCTGACTTGCTTCTCTAAATCCAATCCGACCCATTCCAGAATCAATCTTGAAGTGGACCGTCAAGCCAGCTAAATCTGATTCCTTAGCTATAAGTGATTGAACCCACTCCAATCCTGCTACTGTCAAGGTGATCTTAAATTCTCGAGCTAGTTTAACGGATTCAATCTCCGTCACTCCTAAAATAAGTATTTTCTTGTCAATTCCAGCCTGACGAAGTTCAATGGCTTCATCAATATTCGAAACGCAAAAACCGTCTACATCTTCTTGGATCGCCTTGGCAACAGCGACTGCTCCATGACCATAGGCATTGGCCTTGACCACTGCCCATTTTAGCGTGCCTTCAGGGATATGATGTCCTATCTGCTCAATATTTTGTCGAATAACTCCAAGATTGATCAAAGCCTTGGTTGGTCTATGTGGACTAGCTTTCATGATTTTCCTCCAAGATGACACTGGCTGTCACAAACTGATCTGTATGGCTGATAGACAGCCAAATTTTTCCTGAAAATGGTGACTGACTAAAATAAGGCGCCCCGCGTTCATTGTTCAATACTTCCAAATCCTGAAAACCTAGTTTTCCAATACCAGTTCCCATAGCCTTGGAAAAGGCCTCCTTAGCCGACCAGCGACCAGCCAAATATTCTATTTGTCTGCGCTCTTTAAGACTGTTAAACCGTTCCATTTCCTTTGCAGTTAAGACTCGCTTGGCAAAATCTGCATGCCGTGCAACTGCTCTTTCTATCGAAGCCAACTCTTCGATATCAATTCCATGTCCAACTATCATACTCATCAAAAGGAGTTGAGAATCCCCCAACTCCATCCTTCTCACTTATTTTGTTAAGCTCTCATAGATTTCTTCTACCAAAGCTTCTGTATTTTCCCAACCCAAGCAAGGATCCGTAATTGAGCAACCAAAAACCTCTGGTTGATTCTGACGACCATCTGCTAAATAGGATTCAATCATAAACCCACGAACTGTCTTCTTAATTTTCTCATTCCAATCACGATTTTGTAAGGTCTGGCGAACAATCCGAATTTGCTCCATATATTGCTTACCTGAGTTATCATGGTTGGTATCAATGAGGATAAAAGGATTCTCAAGGCCCATAACTTCATAGCGCTCAATGGCATGTAATAAGGTTTCATAATAGAAGTTAGGTTCATTTTCCCCATATTCATTAACCGCCCCACGAAGGATAACGTGAGCCAAAGGATTTCCTGAAGTTTCTACTTCTTGTCCATGAAAGAGGAAGGTCTGTTTGTTCTGAGCAGCGTATATTCCGTTAAACATAACACCCAAATTTCCAGAGGTAGGATTTTTCATTCCTACTGGCGCATCAATCCCTGAGGCCACAAAGCGATGTTCTTGATCCTCTACAGAACGGGCACCAACGGCATGGTAGCTGACCAAATCATCTACCAAAACCAAGTTTGATGGATAAAGCATCTCATCTGCCGTCGTCAAACCAGTCTCTGTAATCACGCGGTAGTGCAACTGGCGCACAGCCTGTAAACCATTAATCAAACTAGGCGCCTTTGACGTATCAGGCTGGTGAACCAAACCCTTATAACCATCTCCATTGGTGCGAGGTTTAGCAGTATAAACACGCATAACCATGAAAATCTTGTCCGCCACCTTCTTCTGCAAGGCAGATAAACGGCGTGCATATTCCAAGACAGCCTCTTCGTTATCAGAAGAGCAAGGACCAATCACCAAAAGGATACGGTCATCTTCTCCTGAAATAATGTCTGCCAATTCTCTATCACGACGCTCCTTTAGACACAAGGCTTCCGCAGACAATTGGGTTTCTGCCTTGATTGCTTCAATATCGATTTCTTGACCTTTTTCAATAAATGCCATCTTATTCTCCTAGCGTTTGGTATATTTCTCGAACGAGGGCTTCCGTATTTTCCCAACCTAGACAAGGGTCTGTAATGGACTTACCAAAAACCTCTGGTTCGTTTTGACGGCCGTCTTCTAGATAAGACTCAATCATAAAACCTCGAACGTACTGCTTGATTTTTTGATTCCAGTCACGATTGATTAAGGTCTGACGAACAATCCGAATCTGGTCCATATATTGCTTACCAGAATTGTCATGATTGGTATCCACAATAATAAATGGATTTTCCAAGCCCATTTTCTCATAATGGGCAATGGTATCTAACAAATTATCATAGTAATAATTAGGAATGTTTTTCCCATAATCATCGGTTGCTCCACGAAGAATAGCATGAGACAGGGGATTTCCAGTTGTCTCTACCTCTTTCCCATGAAATAGGAAACTTTGCTTGTTTTGCGCTGCATAAATCCCATTAAACATAACATTGAGATTACCAGATGTAGGATTTTTAAAACCAGTAGCGAAATCTGCCCCACTTGCCACAAAACGATGCTGTTGATCTTCTACCGAACGAGCCCCTACCGCCATGTAAGAAATCAAATCATCCACTAGCGGAAGATTTTCAGGATAAAGCATTTCGTCAGCTGTCGTCATACCTGTTTCCGTAATGACACGATAGTGAAGATGGCGCACGGCCTTAATGCCATTAATTAAGCTAGGTGCTTCTGTCGCATTTGGCTGGTGAATCAAACCCTTATAGCCATCTCCGTTGGTACGAGGTTTAGCAGTATAAACTCGCATCACCATGAAGATACGGTCTGCTACTTCTTCTTGTAAAATTGCGAGACGTTTGGCATACTCAAGAACAGCCTCTTCATTGTCAGATGAGCACGGGCCAATTACCAAAAGAATACGTTGATCTTCCCCACGAATAATAGTTTCCAACTCTTGATCTCGTTGAGATTTTCTCTCCAAAGCCAGTCCTTCTAACTTAGATATGGAACGAACTTCTTCAATATTAATTTTAGGACTTTTCGCTCTAAATACCATAACTCATCTCCTTATAAAGTAAACGGACACCAAGTAAAAATTTACTTTTCACAAGGTATCCGCCTTTAAACTATCTCATTTTATTGTCTTTTTCCGTGACAGTTTTTAAACTTCTTACCAGAACTACATGGACAAAGTTCATTACGTTTGATTTGACTCAAATCAAGATTTTCTGGCATGTTTGCTTGTTGAGCAGCAATATTACGAGTAGCTGTTGTACTGATATGGTGTTCAGCTTGTGGTCTTTCTTGCTCATGAATTTGTGCTTTCATCATCAAACGAGTCACATCAAACTCAATGGAACCAATCATATCATTAAACATGCGGAAACCTTCTGCTTGATACTCAACAACTGGGTTATTTTGAGCATAACCACGGAGTCCAACTGCATTACGCAGTTGATCAAGGGCATCAATATGGTCTGTCCACTTGTTATCAACAACACGTAGAATCAAGACTTTTTGGAATTCCTTCACCGCTTCTTCATCGCGCAGTTTTGAAACCTGACTATCGTAAACTTTCAAAGCACGTTGGAAGAGTTCATCCTTGATTTCTTTATCAGACAAGTCTGACAAATCTTCAGAAGAAATTGAATCTTCAGGAAGCAAGTTGTATTTGGCAAAGTTTAAAACAGCCTCAAGTTTTTCATCTTGCTTGGCACGCACATGACCATCCACAACACGCTCAATAGTGCGTTTAATCATAGCATGGATTTCTGGAGCCAAGTCACGATCAGCAGTAATGACATCGTAACGTTGAGCATAGATGATTTCACGTTGTTCACGCATGACATCATCGTATTGAAGGACTTGTTTACGGGTATCGTAGTTATTACCTTCAACACGTTTTTGAGCCGCTTCAACTTGACGTGTCAACATACGAGACTCAATCGCCTCTTCAGACATGTTCAAGCGTTCAAAGATTCCCTTCAAGCGTTCAGAACCAAAACGTTTCATCAAGTCATCTTCAAGAGATAGGTAAAATTGGGACTCACCTGGGTCTCCTTGACGACCTGAACGACCACGTAACTGATTATCAATACGACGGCTTTCATGGCGTTCCGTACCGATAACGCAAAGACCTCCAAGTTCACGAACTCCTTCACCAAGCTTGATGTCGGTACCACGACCAGCCATGTTGGTCGCAATGGTAACTGCACCACGTTGACCTGCGTTCATGATAATTTGAGCTTCTCTATAGTGGTTTTTAGCATTCAATACTTCGTGAGGAACACCAGCTGCGACCAATTTCTTAGAAATATAGTCACTTGTTTCAACCGCAACTGTACCAACCAAGACAGGCTGACCTTTTTGGTAACGAGCCTTAACGTCTTCGACAACTGCTTTAAACTTAGCTTCAATGCTTGCATATAGAAGGTCTGAGTGGTCAATACGTTGAACTGGACGGTTGGTTGGAATTGGAATGACACGAATATTGTAAATTTCACGGAATTCTTCTTCCTCAGTCTTACCAGTACCCGTCATCCCCGACAATTTCTTATACATACGGAAAAGGTTTTGGTAAGTAATAGAGGCAGATGTCTTAGTTTCATCCTGAATTGGTACACCCTCTTTAGCTTCAATAGCTTGGTGCAATCCATCAGAATAACGACGTCCTTCCATAGTACGACCTGTAAATTGGTCGACGATCAAAATTTCCTGTTCTTCGCTCACCACATAGTCAATATCGAGAAGCATGATGTAGTTGGCACGAAGAGCGTTATCGATAAAGTGAGTAAGAGCCACATTTTCGATATCATAAAGATTTTCAAGTTTGAAGTAACTTTCAGCCTTGTCAATCCCTGAATCAGACAAACCAATAGTCTTAGACTGCACATCGATGATATAGTCGTCTTTGTCCAAAGATTTTACATAGTGGTCTGCCATGTGGTAGAGCTGACTTGTTTCAACTGCATTAGCGCCTGATACAATCAAAGGTGTACGAGCCTCATCAATCAAGATAGAGTCAACCTCATCGACCAAGGCATAGTTAAGCGGACGTTGTACCATGTTTTCAGCACGAACGACCATGTTGTCACGAAGGTAGTCAAATCCGATTTCTGAGTTGGTTGAGTAGGTAATATCACACTCATAGGCTTCTTTTTTCTCCATTGGAGACTTGGCAGCCAAGTTAATTCCCACTGACAAACCAAGCCATGAGTACAACTCACCCATTTCAGTCGCATCACGTTCTGACAGGTATTCATTGACCGTAACTACGTGAACCCCTTTACCTGAAAGGGCATTGAGGTATACTGGCATGGTCGCAGTCAAGGTTTTCCCTTCCCCTGTACGCATCTCTGGCACGTCACCATGGTGAAGAACGATTCCTCCCATAACCTGTACCTTATAAGGGAAGAGTCCTAGGACACGTTTGGCACCTTCACGGACAACCGCAAATGCTTCATAAAGCAATGAATCTAGTGATTCTCCATTTTGATAACGTTCTTTAAATTCAACTGTTTTTGCTTTTAGTTGGTCATCTGTCAAAGCAGCCATCTGGTCTTCGTATTTGAAAACCTTGTTAGCCATCTTTTCCAGACGACGGAGTTCTCCTTTATCATTTTCGATAATTGTTTTTAAAATATTAGCCATGTTTTTCCTTACTTTAAATTCCGAATATTTTAGAATGTTCTTTTAATTTTAGCACAATTACTGATTATTTTCAAGGAAGAATCCCTATTTTGAAAAGGAAAAAGAGGCTAGTTTTCAAGCTAACCTCTCTCTATTTTATGAAAATTTAATTACCAAAAATGGGTAAAATGGCAAAGAGGATAAATAGATTAATCCAAAGAGAAAAACAGCAGATCAATCCAAAAACAAAGAGACTGACTTTCTTGGACAGCAAGGCCATCAAAATAGACAGAATACCAAAAACTAGCAAGACTTTCTGTATGATGAAGAGGTCAATCTTTCCCCCCAGAATCGGACTGCCCCAAGGAAGAAAGAAGAAAGCAAGCCAGATAAGTAGGACTAAACCAATATAGACCTTAGAATAGCGTGTAATAAATGATTTTAGATGTACCATAAGCTACCTCCTATCAACAAAAACCATATAAATCAATGTCTCCCCGCTTTAGACTTCCCTAACTCCTTTCTTAGTCTAAGCATTTTTTTGAAAAAGATATAGGTTAACCAATCACTGGCAAAAGCGATAAGTAGTAATAATAACCAAATGCCCCAAGACTTGATGTCTGCCACATTTCTCAATAGAATATTGAAAAACAGGACTGAAAAAACTGTCCAAGCAAGGCTAAAAAGAGCATAGAGGGTGATGTAAATCCAGTAAAAATAGTAAAAAAATGGGAAAATTTTATTATCTCTATTATCCTTGTCAATCCAGCTGAAAAAGTAAATACAGGGGAATATGAGCAAGAATTTAAACAAATGTTCCATCATCAACACCCCTTCTTTGATAGCGTTTTCTTCACTTTCATTCTATCAAAAAAATCTGGAAATGTCATTCCAGATTCTACTTTTTTATTTGCGTTTTCTTGCGATCAGGTGAATCGGTGTTCCTTCAAAGACAAAGGCCTTGCGGATTTGATTTTCCAAGAAACGCAGGTAAGAAAAGTGCATGAGTTCTTCTTCGTTGACAAAGATAACAAAGGTTGGTGGTTTGGTTGCCACTTGGGTCGCATAGAAAATCTTGAGGCGTTTCCCTTTGTCTGTTGGTGTTGGGTTGATGGCAATGGCATCCATGATGACATCGTTCAAGACAGCTGATGGAATACGTGTGTTTTGACTTTCGCTGATTTGCTTGATCATCTCAGGAAGTTTGTGGAGACGTTGCTTGGTCAAAGCGGATACAAAGATAATCGGTGCGTAAGGCAAGTATTGGAACTGCTCACGGATATCTTCTTCCCAGTTTTTCATAGTGTGGTTGTCTTTTTCAAGCGTATCCCACTTGTTGACCACGATAATCATCCCTTTACCAGCTTCATGGGCAAATCCTGCGATACGCTTATCGTATTCACGAATACCCTCTTCCGCATTGATGACCATCAAGACCACATCTGAACGGTCAATAGCACGCATGGCACGCATAACAGAGTATTTCTCAGTGTTTTCATAAACCTTACCAGACTTACGCATACCAGCCGTATCAATCATGGTAAACTCTTGACCATCTGCATCGGTAAAGTGGGTATCAATAGCGTCACGCGTTGTTCCAGCAACAGGACTGGCAATAACACGGTCTTCTCCCAAGATAGCATTAATCAAGCTTGATTTTCCAACGTTAGGACGACCAATCAAGCTAAACTTAATGACATCTGGGTTTTCTTCCTCATATTCATTTGGAAGATTTTCTACGATGGCGTCTAGCACATCCCCTGTACCGATACCATGAACAGATGAGATAGGCAAGGGTTCACCCAAACCGAGGGCATAGAAATCATAGATATCATTTCGCATTTCAGGGTTGTCCACCTTATTAACCGCGAGGATAACTGGTTTGTTGGTTTTATAAAGCTTACGGGCTACGTATTCGTCTGCATCGGTAATTCCTTCCTTACCAGACACGACAAAGACGATAACATCGGCTTCTTCCATGGCAATTTCTGCCTGGTGCTTGATTTGTTCCATGAAAGGAGCATCGACATCATCGATTCCTCCTGTATCAATCATGCTAAAGGAACGATTGAGCCACTCACCCGTTGCATAGATACGGTCACGTGTCACTCCTTCGACATCTTCTACAATGGAGATTCGCTCACCAGCGATCCGATTAAATAGGGTTGATTTCCCAACATTGGGACGTCCTACAATGGCAATAGTTGGTAGGGCCATAATTTCTCACTTTCTACAATAACTTCTTCTGCTCAAGATTTTTTCTAGTTGAGCTTGGTTCAGCTTGACCAAACTGTTCTGCTAGGCGCTGACTCCAGCTTGTGGTCGCACGCGCTCCAGCATAGTCATCCTGTACACGGTCATAAGACTAAATCACATCAACTGTCTGCTCCTGATATTCTTCCTCAAATACCACCTGATTCAATGGCAAGCGAGGTTTGACTTCATGTTCTTCATTTGGTATTCCTAGTGCCATCCCAAAGACAGGATAGGTGTAGTCAGGCAGGTTAAAAAGCTCTGCCACTTCTTCTGACTTGTAACGCACCAAACCGATAATCACACCACCATAGCCCAAGCTTTCAGCTGCCAACAAGGCATTTTGACCAGCAAGAGCCGCATCGACCGAACTAATCAAAAGTCCTTCCACCCCTTGGGGTTGGAATGAATCCGTATGAAGTCGTGCTCCCTTTTCTGCTCAGTTCAAATCTCCGACAAAGAGAAGAAAAACAGCAGACTGGCGAATGGCTTCTTGAGGCACCAATTCATACAAGGAATCTTTCTTCTCTTGACTTCGAACCACAATCACAGAGTAGGATTGGAAATTCTTCCAAGACGAGGCCATCTGGGCCGCTGTTAGGATTTCAGTCAAGTCTTCCTGAGGAAGGGCTTGCTCCTTAAACCTGCGTACTGAAGTGTGAGTCTTCATTAATTTGATTGTTTCTGTCATCGACGGTTTACTCCTTCTAAACGAGTCTCCTCAGCCAAATAACGGATGCGTTCCATGACCCGTCTGGCTTCCCAGGTTTCGTCATTTCCATGTTTCCCTTTAGCAAAATGCTTCTCCAAATCTTCAAAGTTGAAGTTGGAGGTGAAAAAGGTCGGTAAATCTTCCTGCATCCGATATTGGAGAATAACTTGCAGGATTTCATCACGTACCCAAGCTGTTGATTGCTCGGCACCAATATCATCTAAAATCAGGACTTCAGAAAGCTTAAGCTCATCTACCAAGGTCTTGACATTGCCATCACTAATAGCATTTTTGACATCAATGACAAAACTAGGATAGTGGAGGAGAGTGGAGGAGACACCACGTTTTTCTGATAAATCATGGGCTAGGGCAGCCACCATGAAACTTTTGCCCACACCAAAGTCTCCATATAAGTAAAGACCTTTTCGAATAGCTGGATATTGCTCCACGAAGGCTAATAGCTTTTCAAAAACTGGCAAGCGCCCCAAATCATCCAAATCTACTTGAGCCAAACTAGCTTTCTTGAGACTGGCTGGCAGATTGATTAACTTAAGACGGTTCTTAATAGCCGCTTCTTTTTCAGCCGCAATTAGTTCAGGAGTTTCTTCATAAGAAACATCCGCATAGCCGTGATTCATAACTAAAATAGGCTTGTAGCCCTTGGCAATATAATCCGTATCACCACGAAGGAACTTGTCGCGCTCGGTTATGTACTGATTAAACTTGGAGATACTGCGATTTAATTCCTCTGGAGTCAGGGATTCTTGCTGGATAAAGGCCGCAACATCAGGGTCCTTCATGATTTTCTGGACCAAATCTTGATAATGAAAACGGCTAGGTTGACGCTTGAGTACGTCTCCGACACTTTCCATCTAATCTCCTCCTTTTTCTAATCGAGCTAATAGTTCTTGTTTTTTACGCTCTAATTCCAGACGAGTTTCCTCGCTGGTTTCATTCTTATAATCTGGGTTACTCCACTTGGGTACATTGGACTTGGTAGGACTAGAGTTACTGCTTTTTTGAGCCTGGCTCTTCTGCCCTCGATCACGAATGCGAAGAACTGCCTCTTCTGCCGAATGAATCTGTTGATAGGCATAGTCATTGGCTACCTTCATGGCATATTTCTCATTGATATTTGCCGAATCCACCTTATTAAAGGTCAATAAAAGAATAATATTAATAACTTCGTCCAGCAAGCCCAAGCCAGCCATCTGTTGCAAAAGTTCTCTTTCTGTTTGGGTAATGGTTCCCTTGCGTGTTTGCTTGATTTCTACTAAGAACTGCAGGGCAGTTTTGCTTTTGGCTTCTTTGATAATGGTTGCTTCCTTAGGACTAAAGTCAGAAGAAACAGGTTTTTGAGCAATTTTTTCCCGCATGCGCTTGGTTGAAATAACCTGAGAAACAGCTGTTGACTTAGCCAATTGATAGGTCTCAAACCAAGTCCATTTCTTTTCCTCAGCAATGGCAAAGAGGTTTAAGACATCGGACTGCTCATCCGCAAAACGAAGCCCATCTCGAGCCATAAGCTGACGAAAATGATCCAAGTCAAAATCATTGGCCACTTTCTTCTTGGGGATAAGGTCTTCTCCACTTCCTAGTTCTGGCAAATCTGGAAAGACTTGATTGAGTGAGACAGGTATTTCTTGACCTTCAGCACTCTCAACTTTCAAATCCTCCACAGCCGAGTCACCAATCTTCTTCTCCAAAAGTCTGCGATAAACAGGATGTTCCAAGAAGTCCTGACTAGATAGAGGGGCATGGAGGGCTAGCTGATAAACGTCTCCCTTTTGATAGAGGGTCAAGAGATTGAAAGCAGATAGGATTTTTAAGGATTTTATCAGTCTATCCATCCCAAAGTTAAGATGGTTAAGAATGCTTGAAAAAAGGTATTCCTTTCTGCCATTATCCCAAAAACTGATCGTATAAAGATAAAGGCTCAGTGCCTCCTGACCGATAATCGGGAGGTAACACTGCACCAGAGATGAGGTATCTTGCGACACCCGATTATTCTCTAAATAAGAAAAACGGTCAATTGGCTTCATTTAGTTATCCTTTTTCTTCTTTGAGGACTGAGTGATTTGTTGGAGCAAACTCTCAAGCTCGCTCACATCCTTAAAACTACGGTAAACACTGGCAAAACGTACATAAGTAATCTCATCCAATTCAGCCAATTCTTCCATTACCAATGAACCGATGTCCTCACTTAAAATTTCATTCTCATTTCGACTACGGAGTTTCTGCTCGATACGGTTGACGACCGTGTTAATTTCATCACTAGACACAGGACGCTTCTGGGCTGAACGGATAATTCCGTTAAAGATTTTATCTCTAGAAAATTGTTCTCGAGTGCCATCTTTTTTAACGACCACTAAGGTTCTCTCTTCTACACGTTCATAGGTTGTAAAACGGTGTTGGCATTCATCACACTCACGTCTTCTACGAATGGTGTTCCCTTCTTCTGCTTGGCGACTATCAATGACACTAGACTTTGTAGATTCACATTTTGGACAACGCATCCTTTCCCTCCTTGTCGTTTTTCTTTTCATTATACCATTTTTTAAGTAATTCCCAAAACAATTCTTATTTTTGCTTGACAAGTTTTTTGTTTTATTGTATTATTTGATTAGAACAAAAAAACATGCCAGAAAGGAGTACCCAATGTCCTGGATATTTGATAACAAAAAACCCATCTATTTACAGATTATGGAGAGAATCAAACTACAGATTGTTTCCCATACTCTCGAACCCAATCAGCAACTTCCAACCGTGAGAGAGTTTGCCGCCGAGGCCGGTGTCAACCCAAACACCATCCAAAGAGCCCTGTCAGAACTCGAACGTGAGGGATTTGTCTACAGCAAGCGCACCACTGGACGTTTCGTGACAGAAAATCAGGAACTGATCGCCCAATCGCGCAGACAGCTATCAGAAGAAGAATTAGAACACTTTATTTCTTCCATGACCCATTTTGGCTATGAAAAAGAAGAACTACCTGGCGTAGTTGCCGATCATATTAAAGGAGTTTAAACCTATGGCATTACTAGCATTTGAAAATGTATCCAAATCTTATGGAGCAACCCCAGCCCTTGAAAATGTTTCTCTTGACATTCCAGCGGGAAAAATTGTTGGTCTCCTTGGCCCAAACGGATCAGGAAAAACAACCCTGATTAAACTAATCAATGGCCTCTTGCAACCAGATCAAGGACGCGTCCTGATCAACGACATGGACCCAAGCCCAGCAACCAAGGCTATCGTAGCTTATTTGCCGGATACAACCTATCTCAATGAACAAATGAAGGTCAAAGAAGCCCTAACCTACTTCAAGACCTTCTATAAAGATTTCAATCTTGAACGCGCCCATCATCTACTTGCAGACCTTGGCATTGATGAAAATAGTCGTCTCAAGAAACTATCAAAAGGTAACAAAGAAAAGGTACAACTGATTTTGGTTATGAGCCGTGATGCTCGTCTCTACGTTCTGGACGAACCCATTGGTGGGGTGGACCCAGCAGCCCGTGAGTATATCCTCAATACCATTATCAACAACTACTCCCCAACTTCTACCGTTTTGATTTCTACCCACTTGATTTCTGATATCGAGCCAATCTTGGATGAAATTGTCTTCCTCAAAGACGGAAAAGTCGTCCGTCAAGGCAATGTAGATGACATTCGCTATGAGTCAGGTGAATCCATTGACCAACTCTTCCGTCAGGAATTTAAGGCCTAAGTAAAGGAGATTATTATGTTTTGGAATTTAGTTCGCTACGAATTTAAAAATGTTAACAAGTGGTATTTAGCCCTCTACGCTGCCGTGCTAGTCCTTTCTGCCCTTATCGGGATACAGACGCAAGCCTTTAAAAATCTATCTTACCCAGAAAGTCCATCTACTATGCTACTTTTTCTAGCTACAGTCTTTGGTGGCTTGATGCTTACACTTGTGATTTCAACCATTTTCTTGATTATTAAACGCTTCAAAGGTAGTGTCTATGACCGACAAGGCTATCTGACTTTGACACTACCAGTATCCGAACACCTAATCATCACAGCCAAACTAGTCGGTGCCTTTATTTGGTCGATAATTAGCACTGCTGTCTTAGTCCTATGTATTTATATTATCTTACTATCAACAAATTCTGATGAAGTTCAACTTTCTACTCTTCTATCATTTGTTGGAGAACATTTTACCGGCTTTGGTCTTACTGGCTTATCCTTCCTGCTTAGTACAATTTCAGGGATCCTCTGCATTTACTTGGCCATTTCCATCGGACAGCTTTTCAACGAATACCGCACAGCACTCGCTATTGTAGCCTACATTGGAATCCGAATCGTCATTGGATTTATTGAACTCTTCTTCAATACCAGTTCTAACTTCTATGCCAATTCACTAGCAGGATTTAATGATAATTTCTATATGGGAGCAAGCATAGGCATTGTTGAAGAACTCATTTTCATAGCTATTTTTTACCTCGGAACCTACTATATTTTGAGAAACAAGGTTAATTTGCAATAATCTTAGAGTCTAGCGACAATAACTCGCTAGGCTTTTTTCGTTCTCAGGAATTACATTTTTATATGAAGTATTTAATAAAAAGGAGTATAATGACTTTAAAACTGATTACATGTATGTCGATAAGGAGGTCAACTCTTTATGCTGAGAAGATTTGTTACCAAGAAGCACCTCGTACTTTACTTCTTTTCTATTGCCATTACTTGGCTGGAAGCAATTATCACGCCAGCCCTTGTTCAAAATATTATTGCTAGTTTTACCAATCAAGAACTAGGCCTTCTTTGGAAAGTTTTGATTTTGGGAATCCTTGGAAACCTCATCCTCTTACTAGGCTTGGCTGGGAAACGCTATTACTATGCCCGTTTGATTACGGATTTCAAATATGGAATCAAGAGTGCTATTTTCAAGCGATTTTTAAACAGTTATGAGATTGCTGAAAAGGATATTTTGTCTGACCTAGAAAACGACGTCAAGCAACTAGAAGAAAGCTATATTGAGCCAACGGTTATCATCATTTCTTCTCTTGGCTTCACAACTGTGTCCATTCTCTATGCCTTATGGACCAATTTTTACCTGGGCTTGATTTTCATTCTCTTTTACTCCTTTCCTGTCCTCTGCAGTGCTATCGGGGCAAAGCGTTTGGATTCACTTTCTGAAAAGCGGTCAACTGTTAACCAGAGCTACTTATCAAGCTTGACAAATTTTATTGGCGGTAGCCAACAAATTCGCCATTATCAGGGGCAAGGCTTCTTTTTTGCTCACTACCAAAAGCAATTACAAACCAGTCTAGATACCGAAATTAACTATGAAAAGCAACGAACTTTAAACAGTCTCTTGATCAATAGCATCGATGCCTTTTGTTCTGTCACACCAATCGTCATCGGTGGCTTTATGACCTACTATAATTATTTAGATGCGGCGAGTTTTGTGGCCATCTATCTAGTTTCCCATAATATCGGCTATCAATTCCAAGAGTTGGCTTACTTTACCAACACCCGAAAAGCGAATCGAACTCTTCTCAATAAATACCAAAAACTTTTGAACCAGTCTGATCCCATCTCGCCTAGAAGCATAGAAAACATTTTCCCTATCCAGCTTAACAGCATCTCCCTAGAAAAAGATGGGAATAGCCTCTTATCTCCGATTTCCATACACATCAAGCAAGGAGAAAAAATCGCCATTATCGGGGAAAGTGGCTCTGGTAAAACAACCCTGCTCAATATCATTCATGGAGAAGAGACACCGACAAGTGGACAGATTAGCTTTGCTGGTCAAAACCTGTCACGTCAAGAAATCACAAGTCTTAGTTCCTATATCCTCCAAGATAGCCATTACTTTGACACGCTCTCTCTGGACGACAATATTCTTCTGGGACTGGATAAAAAGGAGGAACGTCTAACTTACATCCTCAAAAAAACGGGATTAGATCATTTGAAAAATCGAACACTCAGCAATGACAGTCTATCTGGTGGCGAGAAACAACGACTTGAAATCGCTCGCGCCCTCTACCATGATAGCCAACTCATCCTAGCAGATGAGATTAAGGCCAATCTTGACTTGAAAAATAGCAAAAAGATTAGTGACTTGCTCTTCTCCCTACCTCAAACAGTCATTGAAGTCATTCACCACTACACGGAAGAAGACTTAAAACACTATGACCAAGTCATTCACTTAAGCAGAGAAAAGTAGTATTCTATATCATACGATTTTAAAAAGCAAGGAACCCGAATTCCTTGCTTTTTAACTCAGTATCAAACTGGCTACAATAGGGCTGACAAAGACATAGAGAATACCGGTGACACCGATAGCCAAACCACCCATGGCTCCTGCTACAGAGCCATATCGAAAGGCTGTTCCCGTTCCGACAGCATGACCTGTTCCTCCAAGGGAAAGACCAACAGCTACTGGATCATCTATTTTCAACCACTTCAAAAGTGTTGGTCCGATGACACTGGTTAAAATCCCAGTTGCCACTACAACCACCAAGGTCACAGTGGTCAGACCTTGCAATTTTTCTGTGATTCCCACTGCCATGGCGGTTGTCACTGACTTAGGAAAGAGAGAAATGGCTAAGAAAAAGTCCATGCCAAAGATTTTAGCCACAAGGGCTGTGAAAGATGTATTGACCACTACCGCTAACAGACTACCAAAGAGAATACTACGTGCATGGTGCTTCATCAGGTGAAAACTCTTATAAAGCGGAATCCCTAGAGCAACAGTCGATGGGACAATCAAGTTGTTCAAATAAACCCCACCTTGGTAGTAATCTTGGTAAGAAATACCCGTCACTTTTAGAAAGATGATAATAAAAACAGCTGACAAAAGCAAGGGCGTTGTCAATGGATGGGGAAAGCGTCTGTAAATCAGCATTCCCACTAGATAGGCTAGGATAGACAGGGCAAGCCCAAACAGGGGATTGGAAACAAATTCACTCATTTGGCATCTCCTTTCTCATAATCTCCCTCAAACCGTCTCTTGATGAACTGAACCACCAAGGCTATGAGGATAATATTGATGACTGCTGCAAAAAAGACAATCAAAACAATGGGCAAAAGATAGGGAGCAATCACATCAAACTTTTCCATGATTCCCACTGCTGGGGGCAAAAAGAGAATGGTCATATTGGCCAGCAAGAAATTCCCCACCATGTTGACATGCCTGGTTCTCAGCAACTTGAATTGCAGGGCTAGAAAGAGAATCATCAAGCCGATAATACTGCCTGGGATGGGCAGATGAAAGAAACTGGAAATTCCCTCTCCGATTAGAGAAATCACAAAGAGAATCATTAATTGCACATATAATTTCATCCTAAACTCCACGAAATAGACTTCTTGCATACCAGTTTACTCTTTTTTCAGAAAATTTCAAGGAAATTCACAAAAGTTAATAAAAATAGGGAGAAAAGGGAATACAGACAATTAAAGACTAGTGAAAACAGCGTAATTTAGGATAAAAGATTCAGTGTCTTTCTTGTCAGCTTTCTTGAAAAGTAGTATAATTATTGCATGCGCAATCAATTTATGAAATAAGGATTGTTCCAAGATCTATTTAATGTTTACAATTTTAATGAAAGGAGATACTATGACCTATTTGGAAAAATGGTTTGACTTCAATCGTCGGCAGAAAGAAATTGAAGGTCTCTTGGAAGAGACCATTGCCCAGCAGAGTGACCAAAGTCTGACCTTGAAAGAGTTCTACCTGCTCTACTATCTGGACTTGGCTGAAGAAAAATCTCTACGCCAGATTGACCTGCCAGATAAGCTTCATCTAAGCCCAAGCGCTGTTTCTCGGATGGTGGCTCGCTTGGAAGCTAAAAATTGCGGTCTGCTTAGTCGCATGTGTTGCCATCAAGATAGACGCTCTAGCTTTATCTGCCTGACAAGTGATGGGCAAAAAACTCTAGCCTCTCTACAAAAGGCTATCGAAGAAAGCTTGGAAACTGGTTTGGATTTCTTAATTTAAGATGATTTTAGAAAAAAGTTGCGTGCGCAATCATTTTTCTTGACATTCTCTTTTACAAGGAGTAAAATAAAGTCATCATTAAACAAAGGAGTTTTTAAAATGATTGAAATTACCTATCTAGATGCCAGCAAGAACGAAAGAACTGTGACTTTCGAGTCTTATGAAGATTTTGATCGTTCACAACAAGCTTGCCTTATCGGAGTCGCAGACTACTACCCTGTCCAAAAATTAACTTACAACGGTCATGATTTGGACTATCATGGGACTTACGGAGATGTCTTCTTCTATCTCATGAAACAAGATTTAAGCCAATATAACTAAAAAAGGAGAAATACAATGGCAAAAGCAATTACAGATGCAACATTCGAACAAGAAACAAAAGACGGTTTGGTCTTGGTAGACTTCTGGGCAACTTGGTGTGGTCCATGTCGTATGCAAGGTCCAATCTTGGATAAATTGTCTGAAGAACTTTCAGAAGATGTCTTGAAAATCGTTAAAATGGACGTTGATGAAAATCCAAACACAGCTCGTGCCTTTGGAATCATGTCTATCCCAACTCTTCTCTTCAAAAAAGACGGCCAAGTTGTGAAACAAGTTGCTGGTGTTCACACAGCAGAACAAATCAAGGCCATCGTTGCTGAATTGAGCTAATCAAACGAGAGACCAAGTACTTGCTTTGGTCTCTTTTTTCTTGCCCTTTGCCATTTTTCAAAAAATATGCTAGACTGTAGATAGAATATTACGATGTTTGGGACATGCCATCGCTAAAAAAAACCTTGACTTGGTATTTTTTAGCTCCCTCAAGGGAGCTTTTTGCGTGCTCTGAACATTTCCCATTTTAGAAGGAGTACTATGAAACGTCAATCTGCCTTGGTCGTCTTTAGTGGCGGTCAAGATTCTACAACCTGCCTCTTTTGGGCTAAAGAACACTATGAAACGGTCGAAGCCGTTACCTTTGCCTACGGTCAACGCCATCATCTCGAAATTCAAGTCGCTAGAGAAATCGCTGAGGAACAGGGGATTCGTCATCATATCCTAGATATGTCTCTGCTGGGGCAAATCACTGAAAATGCCTTGACTTCTGATCTAGAGATTGAGCAAAAAGAGGGAGAGGTTCCCAATACCTTTGTTGATGGTCGCAACCACCTCTTTCTATCCTTTGCGGCAGTCCTTGCTAAGCAACGAGGTATTAAAGATATCGTGACAGGTGTCTGCGAGACAGACTTCTCAGGTTACCCTGATTGTCGAGATGTCTTTGTCAAATCCCTTAATGTTACCCTCAACCTTGCTATGGATTACGACTTTGTTATCCAAACACCTCTCATGTGGCTAGACAAGGCTGAAACTTGGGAATTAGCCGACCAACTCGGTGCCTTTGACTATGTTCGTGAAAAGACCTTAACCTGCTACAACGGGATTATCGGAAGTGGCTGTGGAGATTGCCCAGCCTGCCATCTACGTCAGCATGGTCTAGATGTTTATCTCTCACAGAAAGGAGAGGACTAATGTTTTTTGCACCCAAAGAAATCAAACAGGAAACTGGGGAGTCTCTTATCTACGATCCTCACAGAACCTTGGTATCAAAAGAATTTACCTTTGATGCTGCCCACCACCTCTTTCACTATGAGGGAAAATGTAAATCCCTTCATGGTCACACCTATCATCTGCAGATTGCTGTCAGTGGATTTTTAGATGAACGGGGTATGACCTACGATTTCGGAGATATCAAAGCAATCTACAAGAACTACTTAGAGCCCCACTTGGATCATCGCTATCTAAACGAAACCCTTCCCTATATGAACACGACTGCTGAAAATATGGTTTACTGGATTTTCCAAACCATGAACCAAGAGTTGCCAGACGAACGTGGTCTCCGTTTGGAATACGTTCGCCTCTATGAGACTCCGACTGCCTTTGCGGAATTTAGACGGGAGTGGTTAGATGACTAGGGAACGTGTCCTCAAACTACCAGTTTTGGAAATTTTTGGCCCAACCTTTCAAGGCGAAGGCCGTGCAATCGGGCAGAAAACCATGTTTGTCCGCACTGCTGGTTGCGACTACCACTGCGACTGGTGCGATTCTGCCTTTACTTGGGATGGCTCTGAAAAGCCAACTCGCATGACAGCTGATGAAGTAATCGCTGAGTTAGATAAACTAGGAAGCTATGACTACGTCACCCTATCTGGGGGAAATCCTGCTATCCTAGCAGCCAACATGGCTCAATTGGTCACTAAACTCAAGGAACGTGGTGTCACTCTGGCTGTTGAGACCCAAGGCTCTCGCTGGCAAAATTGGTTAAAAGACATCGACCAAGTCACCCTGAGTCCCAAACCACCTTCATCAAAAATGGAAGTCAACTTTGAAACTTTGGACTTTATCGTTTCCCAACTAGATCCAGACAAGGTCACCTTTAAAATCCCTGTCTTTGATGATGCAGATTTAGCCTTTGCCAGAGGCATACAAGAACGCTACCAACCAGATGTTCTCTTCTTATCAGCAGGAAATCCTGAGCCTAAGGCTACGGGTAATATTGTCCAAGACCAACTGGACCGTCTCAAAGAACTCTGGGAACGCATCGCTGCCGACGATAACTGGGGCAATGTCCGCGTCCTTCCTCAACTGCATACCCTCCTCTACGATAATCAACGTGGTGTTTAAAATTAGAAAGAAAAAATCATGTCACAACAAGAAGAAATGAAAAACCTTAGCCTCCTCGGCAACAAAGAAACCAACTACATTTTCGAGTATCAACCAGAAGTCCTCGAATCCTTTGACAACCGTCATGTGGAAAATGACTATTTCATCAAATTCAACTGTCCTGAATTTACCTCACTGTGTCCAATCACTGCTCAGCCAGACTTTGCGACGATTTATATTTCCTACATTCCTGACAAGCTCTGTGTCGAGTCAAAATCCCTCAAACTCTACCTCTTTAGCTACCGAAACCACGGAGATTTCCACGAAAACTGTATCAACACCATCGGGAAAGACTTGGTCAACTTGCTAGACCCTCGCTATTTGGAGGTTTGGGGAAAATTCACACCGCGCGGTGGCATCTCAATTGATCCCTACTACAACTACGGTAAGCCAAGAACTAAGTATGAAGACTTGGCAGAACAACGCCTCTTCCAACACGACCTTTATCCAGAGAAAATTGACAACCGCTAAACTCATACTCAATGAAAATCAAAGAGTAAACTAGGAAGCTAGCCGCAGGCTACTCAAAGCACTGCTTTGAGGTTGTAGATAAGACTAACGAAGTCAGCTCAAAACATGATTTTGAGGTTGTAGATGAAACTGACGAAGTCAGCTCAAAGCACTGCTTTGAGGTTGTAGATGAAACTGATGAAGTCAGTAACCATACATACAGCAAGGTGAAGCTGACGTGGCTTGAAGAGATTTTCGAAGAGTATCATACGAAAAAGCCCTGTTCCTCAAAATGAGGAGCAAGGCTTTTTAAGTTTCAATTATTCTTCTGTTCCAAGGAAGTTTTTAGCAACAAGGGCTGCAAGAACTCCACCAACAATTGGGGCAAGGATGAAAATCCATACTTGTTGAAGGGCTGCGCCACCTACCAAGACAGCTGGTGCCAAGCTACGAGCTGGGTTTACTGAAAGTCCAGTAATGTTCAATCCGACAAGAATCATCGCCATCAAGGACAAACCGATTACCAAACCAGCAATCGCGCCATTTCCTTTACTTTCTGAAGTAACAGTCATGATAACCAAAACAAACAAGAAGGTTGCGATAACTTCAAACAAGAAACCACCGAATACAGTAACACCGCTTGCCAAAGCATTTTCACCAAGACTAGCAGTTGACATGCCTGAGTTAGACAAGAGGAAGAATACCGCAGCTGACGCAAGGAAAGCTCCAACTACTTGTCCAAGGATGTAGTTTACAAGCTCTGAAGATGACAAACGTTTGTCTATAAACATAGCGATTGAAACATCTGGATTCAAGCGAGCACCTGAAACAGTTACGATTGAGTAGGCTGCGACTACGATTCCCAAACCAAAGTCAAAAGCAATTCCAAGGTGAGCAAGACCATCAAGACCGTTTCCAAAAACAACAGCTCCTGTGCCGACGAACACAAGCATGAAAGTACTGATTAACTCAGCAACAAATTTTTTCATTTTCTTTCTCCTTTTTTCAAAAACTAGATATTAGTCTATCAAAAGAAGGAAAGGGGGCCAAGAAAATTGATTGGAAAGTTTCTTGAAAATCTGACTCGCTTTTTCTTAGTATTGAAAAGACTGAATAGCTTCTTTCAAGTCATCTTGTAAACAATTTCTCTGGTCAAGTTGGACATAGACTTCCAACAGACAGGATCTAAAGTTGGAAAATTTATAAAAATCTTCCCTTTCTTCTATCGGAAAGTCAACAGTTTTTATCCAAGAAGCTACTTGCTCTTGCTCCAACTTTCCTTGTAAAATCGGTTCATAGATTACTCTCGCTAAACGCCAATCTTCATCATCTGTAAAACGAATCGCAATTCTTTTAAACAGTTGGCCAAGTATGTCAAATACTTCATGAATTTTGTTTATAGGAAAGTCTGGATGACAAACTACCTCTGTCAGTAGATCAGCTCCATGCGCAAAAGCGTGAACCCAACCATACTGACTTGAAAAACCTGTCGTGTCCTTTTCTTTTGAAAGATAGGACAAACCTTGATTTAAAAGGATATTGCGAATTTCTGCTTTTAATCCCTGATAAAAAACCGATTGCTGGTTGGCATCCGCAGACAAGAGATTTGCATAAATAAGCGCCCTAAAAGAACGTTCAAGTGTTGACAAGCCTACCTTATCAATCTTTTTATCTAATCCTCCATCAGATAAAATTTCCTCAGCAATGAAATGAAATTGTTCCTGTGTAAATAGTTCTTCCTGAATCCCTCTAGCAAAGCTTGTAAAAACAAGATCATCACGAATTTCTGAAGAAGGATCTCCCAAATGGTCAAGCAACCACTGGATTTCTTCCTGATGATAACTTGGTTTTTCTTCTGTTATTTTTCTAAGTAACTCTTGATACATGGGCAATACCTCTACATTTCTAGCAACTGTTCAAAAAGCCATCCTTAAACAACTCAATATTGAATTTTCAATCAAATACAATCTGATATAAAATGAAGTAAATAACTATCAATATCAACTCTAGAGCAAGTTAAAATGTAACATCACAACCCTCAACGACATTTTTGAAAATAGCTACAGCTAAAACAAATAGAATGACGCTTAACAAGCTCATAAACATCATTCTAGAACAACCTCTCTATTCCCCTACTCTCCCAACTGGGCACTGTAGGCGATAATCTGGTCAACTGTGTCTGACAAGAACTGGATGGTATCACGAAGTGGTTTGTCTGTTGAAATATCGGCTCCGATAATCATGGCTGACTCAAGCGGTGTCTTACTACCACCTGATTTAAGGAGACTGAGCCAATCTTCAGCTCCAGTTTCTGAATGTTTCAAATGAAGGTAACCCGCAGTCGAGATGACTAGTCCTGCTGAGTAAGTGTAACTATACAAGCCCATGTAGTAGTGAGCTTGGCGCATCCAAGTCAAAGCTGCATCATCGTCGATTTCAATGGCATCTCCCCAGAAATCCGTCAAAACTTCCTTCATAATGCTGTTGAGCTTGCTTGCTCCGAAGGTTTCTCCTTCTTCAATCAATGTATACACCTTACGCTGGAAGGCTGCTTCCAAGAGGTGAGTGATAAAGTTATGGAAGTAGGTGTCTGTCAAGCGGTGGGCAAGGGCAAAGCGTTTTTGACGTGGGTCGTCAGACTGGTGCTCCAAGTAGTCACTGAGGAGCAATTCATTGAAGGTTGACGGTGCTTCAACATAGTAGGTTGACATATGGGCATTGAAGTAACTTTGATGATTATCTGAAAAGATAAATTGACCAGAATGCCCGATTTCATGAATCAAGGTATAGACATCACTCAAACGGCCTGTCCAGCTCATGAGGACATATGGATGCACGCGATATGGATCCGCCGCATAACCGCCAGAATCCTTGCCACTGTTGGCAGCAAAGTCCACCCAGCGCTCTTCTTGATAGCGATCAACTTCCTGACAATATTCTTGTCCCAAAGGTTCTACCGACTTCATGACCAAATCATAGGCATCGTCAATAGTCACTTCAGGATTCAGGGCACTATCCAAGTCCAATTTCCAGTCTGCAAAGGTCATCTTTTCAAGACCATTTACCTTAGCAACATGCTTGAGGTATCTCTGAGCGACTGGCGCAAAATCCTTCATGATAAGGTCAATCTGGCGGTCAAACATGGCACGATCCACTTCTTGTTCAGCCAGAAGA
The DNA here is from genome assembly GCF_901875575.1 of uncultured Streptococcus sp. Lineage (GTDB taxonomy): Bacteria > Bacillota > Bacilli > Lactobacillales > Streptococcaceae > Streptococcus. Next base: position 373,880 of record NZ_CABFMF010000011.1, on the reverse strand, counting down.
TAATCAAAGACTGAGTCGTAGCCCTTCATATCAGCCAATAGTTTTTCAGACTTGACTTGGGCTAAATAGGCTGCTGCAGCCGTATTTTGGTGCTTACGAAGTCCCTCTGAGAAGGAACGGAAAGATTTTTCACGAACCTCAGCATCCTCATGGTTTTGGTAGAAATTCTCATAAGTCACAAAGCTGTTTTTGTAGATCTTGCCATTGACTTCAAAGTCGGCCATTTCAAAATCCCCAGCTCGCATCTTAGTGTAAATATCCTGCGGACTGTAGAAAACTTCACCGAGATTGGTCAAGGCCTTCTCCACATCAGCCCCTAGATAGTGGGCTTTTTTGATTTTGGCCTGACGAATGGCAGCTGTTAAATGTGGCAATTTACCCAAACGGTCCAAGACTTCCTCATCAGCTTCCACCAAGGCATCGTCAAAAAAGGTCAATGCTACGCTGGCATCTGTTTCAAATTCCATCCCAGCTTGAGCAATATTAGCAAATTCTTCATTACTATAGTCTGTCGTCTGCGGCATAAAACCATAGTTACCAATATGGCTCATCTGAATATAGATTTGTTCCAATTCCGCAAAGGCCTTTTCAAAATCCTCAAAAGTATGAAGATTGCCCTTGTAATCACGGCTAAACTGGTTGATGTCTTCGCGAGCCTTCTCGATCGCACGTAAGAAATCCTCACGGTCTTGGTATAGGGCTGTTAAATCCCAAAGTTCCTTCTCTGGAAATTCTGAACGGTGTTTTTGTTCCATTTTCTTCCTCTTATTTCTCTAATTCTAATAAAACACTAAGGGCTGATAAGGCGTAAAGTGGTGCTGTTTCTGCTCGCAAAATGCGAGGGCCAAGTCCTGCCAATACTGCTCCCTTAGCTTCAAAACTCTCAATTTCTGCAGGTGACAGACCACCTTCTGGACCAAAGACAAAGAGTAATTTTGCTCCTTTTTCAAGACCACTAACTGCTTGTAAAAGTGCAGCGGATTCTCCTTCTTTGGCCGACTCTTCATAAGCCACTACGATCGAGTCAAACTGGTCAAGCTGAGCTAGAAAGTCTGATTTTTTCTCGAAAAGCTGAATACTTGGAACGATATTACGCTTGCTTTGCTCTGCTGCTCCAAGGGCGATTTTTTCTAATTTTTCAACCTTTTTACCCAATTTCTTGCCGTCCCACTTAGCAACGGACCAATCGGCAGGGAAGGCCCAAATCTGGCTGGCACCCAGTTCGGTTACTTTTTGAGTGATAAACTCCAGCTTGTCCCCCTTGGGAAAGCCGGATGCGATGATCACTTGGACTGGTAGTTCCACATTGTCAGCTAACTCTTCAACCAACTCAAACTGACGATTTTCAACATCCAGCACGCGCGCCAAACGTTTAATGCCATCATCAAAGACCAAAGTAACCTCATCATTTTCTTTCAAGCGCATTACCTGAAACATGTGCTTGCTGGTTTCCTTGTCCTCTATGGTGACAGGAGAGACTGCACTCCCCTTGACAAAATACTGCTGCATGCTAGCCTCCAATCACACCGGAAATATCCTTGGTTTTCTTAAAGACACAGGCATTCCATTCCCCTTGAACCATATGGGTTTCAAGGAAAAATCCAGCTGACTCAGCCGACTCACGCACCATATCCCACTTATCCTTGATAATCCCACTCATGATCAGGTAGCCTTCGTCCTTAACCAAGCGATAAGCATCATCTGTCAGATGAATCAGGATATCCGCCAAGATATTAGCTACAATCACATCTGCCTCAATCTCAACCCCCTTAAGCAAATCTCCTGCTGCTACGTGGATGTTTTCCATGCCAGGGTTGAGCTCAATATTTTCCTGAGCGACACGAACTGCCACATCATCTAGGTCATAGGCGAAAATTTCCTTAGCACCAAGTAGCGAGCTGGCAATAGAGAGGACACCTGATCCAGTACCCACATCCAGCACCGTTTCGCCACCACGAAGGACCTGCTCCAAGGCAAAGAGGCTCATCTTAGTGGTTGGATGGGTCCCCGTACCAAAAGCCATACCTGGATCCAGCTTGATAATCTTTTCTCCCGCAGTCGCCTCATAGTCTGTCCACGACGGCACGATGGTCAAATCATGAGTGATACGAGCTGGCTCATAGTATTTCTTCCAGTTGTCTGCCCAGTCTTCCTCAGCCAAGGCAGTCGTCCCCATTTTGACCTCTCCCAAATCCATAAAATCCGTCAATTCTGCTAAGCGAGCCTGCAAGTCTGCCTCAACCACTTCCACTTCTACCGTGTCAGGGTAGTAGGCTGTCACAACGATTTCTTCTTGCTGCTCGACCTCTGGGAAAATCTCGCCGAAGCGGTCAACGTTTCCCACATAGTCCATACTATCTTCGATCGCAACACCTTGCGCTCCTAGCTCAATCAAGAGATTGGAAACCAACTCCTCTCCCTCACGCTTGACTGTAACTTTTAACTCTTGCCATGTTTCCATATTTAAGATACCAAGCCCGTAAAACACAAAGCCAAAATAGGAAATTCTCTGAAGACGCTTGTGTCTAAGAGAAGTTTATCTTTTTGGCACAGTGTTTAGGGCGGGTTCAGTTTAGAAATGTAACCGAACCATCCTTTCTAATCACTTACTTTTAAATAATCTCTCACTCTATCCTGTAACTGAGGGACAACTTGACTGGAACTAAGAAATTCCTCAACATTCATGAGCTGATAGCCCTGTCCCTCGTCTCCAAAGATGATATTGTCAAATTGTTCTTGACTTAACTGACCAGCCATAAAGACAGACTGCCGACCTTCAAAAAGCATGCTTGGATAAACCTTACTCCAATGCAGACAATCCTCAGTCAAATGAATTCCCAGTTCTTCATAAACTTCACGCGCCGCGCACTCAAAAGGACTTTCATCCCCCTCGCGTCCCCCACCAGGCAGTTCCCACATATTGGGCCAGGGAATGCTTGCCTTATCATCGCGTAAGATGGTCAAGAGCTTATCCCCACAAAATAAAGCAATCTTACAACCTGTAAAATCAGAAATCTCTATTTCCATGTTAGACTCCTTCGGTTAATTCCTTTTCCAGCTCGGCTAACCAGTTTTGATAATAGATTTTCTCATCCCGTAACATCCGGCTGCTATTCATTTTCTGTCTAGCAATCTTCATAGCCTTGTGAGTTTGAACTACATCTTTCTTTACCTTAAATTGATACCAAGCTTGAATGACCTGCATATCTGCTGTTTTTATAGATAAAAAGGATTTGACCCCTCGAATACTTGCATATTTCTCTGCTTTCTCATTATCATCTTCTAGCAAGGCGATTTGAAGAAGGCATAGCTGGCAAGAAGTTTCAGATAGCGAGTGTTCTGTTCTCTCTAGTAAAGATTGAAATAGCTTTTTAGCTGCCTCTAACTGACCATCCAATATGAGAACCACTCCCTCAAGAGTCTGAACACTTTCTGCAAGGCTCCCACTTGCATCCTCAGGAACAGGCATGGTAAAGTCTTTCAAATCATATTCTTGAGGAGCCAGCAAAGTTTGAGCAGAATGCCTCAACACCAAGTAAGCGTATTTGGTATTTTCAGGGTGTTGTAACAATTCCCAGATTTTCGCTCCATCGGTAATGTCGACTGGCAAAGCGTTGTTTAGGAAGAAAGACAAATTAAGAAAAATCAAAGTACCAGCAAAATACCAGCTTCTTGTCAAAAATCCAAACAATATCGCCAATAATATCAAGCTAAGATGAACCAGCAAACCTCCTGAAAGCATCAAGATGATTCTTTGATCGCTTTCATCTTCTTTCAATCCGATGTACTGAGCACCAACATTTTTCAGAATGGCTGTTCGACTAAGATGAAACCTGCCTGACTTTTTTGTCAAAAGAAAATGTCCTAATCCAAAAGCCACCAGCCGATAGCCTGTCAAGTAGCCACAAAAAGCATGACCCAACTCATGAAGAATAAAGATTACATACATGCTTAGAAGAGCGAAGGTATAACCAAAAGTAAAGGCTAAAACTGCGGAATACCCCAACTCTGCAAATGCGATAGTGCCACAAGCAAAAGCTAGCATAATAAAGACAAAAGCTAGCACATAAACCAAATACGTCCCAAATTTTTTCATACTACCTTCTCCAAACTCCTAGTATCTCGGATAAGGATAAAACTCTCCCTCTTCCAAGAATTCTTCCTTAAGGACTTTCTTCATTCTCAAAGTAATTCTTAGCAAAAATAAATGACATAACATTACCAAAATATTCTTTAGTTCATTAAAACATCTAATCAATCATGACTAACTATAAAAATAATTTTTAACACATCTATAAAACGCATACTTAGCATGTTATAATAGAAAGATTTAATCGATTATTTATGAATCCATAGACAAAACGATTAAACCTCCAGCAATTAAAATAGTTAAAAAAGCGGTGACAATTGGATCCCAAAATATAACCCAAAAAATAATTAAGAAAACAATATAAATCAAAGATGCTATATATTTTCGTTCTTTAATCCCCCAAAAAATAAGAACTATAAGGGATAGCGCCCATAATAATCCTAAAATTAAATAAAAATAATACCCATTTACTTGCACAATTTCAAACGCTTCACGAAGTGCTCCTAATTTTTGTTGTTTTATACGAGTAAGTTCTTGGCTATGCTTAAATGTGTATATCACACAAGACATGAAAATCTCAACAATAGATATCAATCCTAATTTCATTGGATTTTCAACATAATCTTCAAAGTTGTTCATAAATTCACCATCATTTCTATTTTAAAAGTAATCCTAAGAGAAAAGCAATAATTGCCCATATAAGTGATAGTTTCGGAGCTTCAATACTTTTATTTGTTCCAATTAACCATTTATAAATCGCCTCAAAAGTATCATACACTATAAGTGATACTACAAAAACCGTGACCAATAGAAGGACTAAAAAACAAGAATTTCCTAGCACGCTCTTATCTATCTTCAGAAAATAAAAGCCACTACTGTCAAAATTAACAAATGAATCTTTGTCTATCCAAAAGAACAATAAATCTATAGCCAGCACAACAAACATTAATATAACATTGTATTTTTTCTTTGGAATAAGAAACAAAAGAAATAGAATACAAAAAATTGTAAGCATCAATGGTAAATTCATAAAATTATCAATTTTAGATGCATGATTAATTTTTATATGAGATAGATAAGAAATATTGGTCCCCATCCAACTTAAAGTCGAATAATTTATCAGCCCCGTAATCGCAAATATTCCAAGTACTTTTACCCTAATTTTCTTTAAGAAATTTACTAAATTTACGTATGTTTGCCCAATTAAGTCATTTAATTGAATGAGTAATGAAAATTGAGTTTCTTTTGATGAAAAAATTTCACTTAAACGCCTTTCCATCCTCTTTGATAATTGTACATGCTTCTTTTGTAATTTTTGTTGTGCATCCACATAGTCTTTTGCAAATATAGAATGCGTAGCTATCTTTTTGGTACCTATGACAACAACCTTTGTCTTATCTTTTTGGTAATATATTTTCTTCATATACTCCCTCGCTAGTTTCTAATACCTAGGATAAGGGTAAAATTCTCCCTCTTCCAAGCCAACTTTTCCTTCTTCAAAGACTTCTTGGTTCCATTCCATGACGAATTCTTCTGCTTCTGGATCTTCCAAAAAGTCCATAAGCGCATCTAGCCCAACCTCAGCAGTATCTTTAAGGAATAGCGTAAAATAAGCTAAAAATTCACGAGAAAAACCTTTTTTAGGCAGGTAAGGAATAACCGTCAAATAGTCTTCCTCATTGACGGTTGACTTGGCAGGATTGTAAAAAAGCACTGCTTCTTCAAAGAGAATGTCATCTGATGAAACCTCTCCGTCTTCATCCACCATCTCTACACCTGCAGCATTTTGCGCTTCCAATAGAAAACTCACTTCAACCGCGTGGTTACGCTTGTCCCAACTAATCTCAAAGTCAAAGGGAAAGTTCTTCTCCAACTCTTCCTCTAAAACATCTAAAAATCCATATGTTGCCATTTTGTCCTCTTTCTATGCGACTCTTTAATCGCCCCGATTGCTCGGAAATATGCTAAAATAGATACTACCATCTTACCACATATACATCAGAAAATCCACGTTAGAAAGGACTGCTATGCCAGACAATCTCGCGCTTCGCATGCGCCCTAAAACCATCGACCAGGTCATCGGTCAGGAGCATCTGGTCAGGCCTGGAAAAATTATCCGCCGCATGGTGGAAGCCAACCGCCTGTCCTCCATGATTCTCTATGGTCCTCCGGGAATCGGCAAGACCAGTATTGCCTCTGCCATCGCAGGGACGACCAAGTATGCCTTTCGTACCTTCAATGCGACAGTTGATAGTAAAAAGCGACTGCAAGAAATCGCCGAAGAGGCTAAATTTTCTGGTGGCTTGGTGCTACTGCTAGACGAGATTCATCGTCTTGATAAGACCAAACAAGACTTTCTCTTACCTCTCTTGGAAAGTGGTCTGGTCATCATGATTGGGGCTACGACTGAAAATCCTTTCTTTTCTGTCACTCCTGCCATTCGTAGCCGTGTTCAAATTTTTGAGTTGGAACCTCTGTCTAACCAAAACGTCAAAGAGGCTCTTCAGATAGCTCTAAATAATCCTGAGCGTGGTTTTGATTTTCCAGTAGAACTAGATGAGGATGCGCTGGATTTCATCGCAACTTCTACAAACGGAGACCTGCGCTCTGCCTTTAACTCACTGGATTTGGCTGTTCTCTCTACTCCCAAAAATGACAAGGGCATCCGCCATATCACTCTAGACATCATGGAAAATAGCCTGCAACGGAGCTACATTACCATGGATAAGGACGGAGATGGACACTATGATGTTCTCTCAGCCCTGCAAAAATCCATCCGTGGCTCCGATGTGGATGCCAGTCTTCACTATGCTGCCCGCTTGATTGAGGCTGGTGATTTGCCAAGTCTCGCTCGTCGCTTGACTGTTATCGCCTATGAAGATATCGGCTTAGCCAATCCTGAAGCCCAGATTCACACCGTGACTGCTCTGGATGCTGCTCAAAAGATTGGTTTTCCAGAAGCCCGCATTCTCATTGCCAATGTCGTGATTGATTTGGCCCTTTCTCCAAAATCCAACTCAGCCTATGTAGCTATGGATAAGGCACTTGCTGACCTCAAAACATCGGGGCACTTGCCTATTCCGCGACACCTGCGTGATGGGCACTACAGTGGAAGCAAGGAACTGGGGAATGCCCAAGACTATCTCTATCCACACCACTATCCTGGACATTGGGTCAAACAAGATTACCTACCAGAAAAAATCCGCAATCATCACTATTTTATAGCAGAAGATACAGGTAAATATGAACGCGCCTTGGCACAAAGAAAAGAAACGATTGATCGTTTGCGTGAAAATTGAAATCCTTTTCAAAAAGTTAAATTTTCCTCTTGATTTTTTTTAAAAAAGTGGTATCATATAAACATAGAAACGCTGTGGTGTACGACTTCACACTTAAGTGTTGACCGACTATTTTTTGTATTTTTAGGGAAACAAAAGTCTTCTAACAGCATGTAGGCCGTCTCACACGGAAACAGCTTCAGTTAGAGCGAGTTGCCCACCTGCTTAATTGCGCGGGTTCAATACAAACCGTGAAGTTTCGGCACCAATACAGCTTTTTATTTGCCTCCTTAGCTCAGTTGGTAGAGCAGTAGACTCTTAATCTATGGGTCACAGGTTCGAGCCCTGTAGGGGGTATAAATACAACAGGAAAAGCCTTAGTACAAGGCTTTTTTGTGTATCTGTTCTACTTTTGGTCAACCAATGGATATTAAAGATATAATTTTGTAAACACCCCTTCCAGACAGCTCTAATATGATTGCACTTAAAATTTTAAACAAAAGTCTTGCTTTTCTTTTTATTTTTGATATACTTGTTCTTGTACCTGATACAAGTTTATCAAAAGAGGAGTTCAGATGGATACAAAATTCTCAGTTGCTTTGCATATCCTAACAATGATCAGTGAGAGCAAGGAAACCTTAAGTTCTCAAGCATTAGCTATTAGTGTTGGTACTAACGCTAGCTACATTCGAAAGGTGATTGCCTTATTGAAAAATGCAGATTTGATTCATTCCCAGCAAGGAAAAACAGGCTATCAACTCAGTAAGTCTCCAAAGAAAATGACTTTACTAGAGATCTACTATGCTACTCAAGAAATCAATCACATTAGTTTATTCCCTGTTCATCAAAATAGCAATCTCGATTGTCCCGTTGGAAAACATATCCAAGGAGCAGTCTCACCGCTTTTCGCTAGTACCGAATCTCAATTAGAGAAGGAATTAGCAAACCAAACCTTAGAAGATGTCATTGACAATCTATATAAACAAGCCAAACAAGTCCGAAACTGATTTGCTAGCAAGTCAGTTTTTACTGGAAACATAGTGTACTTGTATTAGATACAGGTATATTAAATAAAAAGAAAAGAGATTACACATGAAAGTCGCACAACATACTACTTATAACAAAAACAATATCACACTGAACATCACAGAAATCGCTAAACCAAGTATTACAGACAAACAAGTCTTGGTGAAAGTATCCGCAGCTGGCGTTAACCCTCTCGATAACATGATCTCTCGTGGTGAGGTCAAGATGATTGTTCCTTACAAACTTCCTCAAACTGCAGGTAACGAAGTGGTTGGAATCGTTGAAAGAATTGGAAAGAAAGTTAATAACTTTCAGGTAGGAGATCGTGTCTTTGGCCGTCTGCCACTTAATCATATCGGCTCCTTTGCAGAATACCTAGCTGTCGATACCCAAGCCTTAGCCAAGGTTCCAGACTATCTATCAGACGAGGAAGCTGCTGCTGTGCCGCTTACTGCCTTGACTATCATGCAGGCTCTTGACCTCATGGGCGCTCAAGCTGGGAAAACGATCTTTATTTCTGGTGGTACTGGAGGTGTCGGTGGCATGGCCATTCCGATTGCCAAGGCCAAAGGATTGAAAGTCATCACCAATGGAGCTGAAGATAGTGCTGAGCGTGTATTGAACCTCGGAGCAGATAGATTTATCGATTACAAAACAGAGGATTATACAAAAACTGTTAGCCAGGTTGATTATGTCCTCGATACTCTCGGTGGAGCTGAAACTGAAAAACAAATGTCTATCATGAAAAAAGGTGGACAGCTTGTTTCCCTTCGTGCCATGCCAAACGGTGCCTTTGCCAAACGTATGAATCTACCAAAATGGAAACAGATGATTCTTGGCTTAGCGGGTCGCAAATTTGATAAAATGGCGGAAAAATATGACGCCCACTACCATTTTATCTTTGTAGAAAGCAATGGTGCTCAATTACAAGAGGTAGCTGACCTCTTTAGTAAATTAGAAATCAAACCCTCTATCGATACAGTTTATCCATTTGAAGAAGTGAATAGCGCCTTAGACAAGGTAGCTAATGGTCGCTCTCGTGGAAAAACTGTCCTCAGCTTTAAGAAATAAACAGGAAAACACAATGTCATATCTTACAACTAAAAATCAATACATCACTGTCCAAGGAAATCAAATTGCCTATCGCGAACTTAGTAAAGGCAAATCAAAACTACCTCTTCTGATGCTGGTCCATTTGGCAGCAACTCTCGATAACTGGGATCCTAAACTCTTAGACCTTATTGCTGAAAAGCACCATGTCATTGTAGTCAATCTTCCTGGAGCAGGAGCCAGTCAGGGCAAAGTTGCTTCGACTATTCCTTGAATGGCTAAGCAGACAATTGACTTTGTAAAAGCGCTTGGTTACGATAAAATCAATCTTCTTGGCCTCTCTATGGGAGGTATGATTGCCCAAGAAATCATCCGAATCAAGCCTGCTCTAGTCAATCGTTTAATCTTGGCTGGAACAGGACCTCGAGGCGGAAAAGAGGTCGATAAGGTCACAGGGAAAACCTTTAACTATGTGTTTAAAGCGGGACTCGAGCGCATCGATCCTAAACGCTATATCTTCTATAATCATGATGAACAAGGAAAAATTGAAGCTTTGAAAGTCCTAGGACGAATGAGGATGAGAACAAAGAAATTTGCGGATAAAGATATGAACCTATCAGGATTCCTAACTCAACTCAAAGCTATTAAACGTTGGGGGAAAGATTCGCAAGACGACCTAACATTTATCACTCAACCAACCTTAATCGTCAACGGGGATAAGGATATGCAGGTTCCAACAGAAAATTCTTATGATATGCATGAGAAAATAAAAGATAGTAAGCTGATTATCTATCCAAATGCTGGTCACGGTTCGATTTTCCAATATGCAGAGGAATTTTCAACAGAACTAATAGCTTTCTTGGAGGACTAAGATGATCAAAACGATTCTGATTCAGGAGAAAACGAAGCAAATCTTCCCACAATAAAATAAAACGCATAATATCAGGTGTTGAAAGCCTAGATACTATGCGTTTTTTCTGATTTCAAAGACTTTTTCTAGCCTCTTTTTTTGCTTCTATCTCCCCTTTTTCATAATGTATTTTCGTACAGGTGCTTCAACTATTTGAACGATTTCAAATCCTTCTTTTTGATAAAGGTGCTGGGCTGCTTGATTTGCCTCGAAGACATTTAGAGAGATGCTGTCTATATCTCTATTTTCAAAGGCCAAACTAACAAATTTCCTTAAAGCCTGCCTACCTAAGCCCTGCCCCTGTTTCTGGGGGTTGATAAAAAATCTTCCAATATGAAGATTGCTGTCTTCTAGCCTAATTTTCTGGATAAGGCCCACAAACTCTCGTCCATCAAAGATAGAAAAGATTCCTTCCAAATCTTGCAAGACTTGAATGGTTAAGGGAAAAGGAATCATTGTTCCCATCCATTGTTCTTGAAAGGATTTGCCAAGGGAGTTGGACCATTGGCAGACGAGCTGAGCATTTTCTGTGCTCACCTTTTCTTCAAAACGAATTGTCATCTTGACCTCACTATCTTGTTTATGTTTCTCCATTATACTACTTCTCCTATTTTTTACGAATAGATAAGTATGATTGATATTTATTTTTTTCTTGTAGGGAGCATTCTCGCTTCTTTTCTTGGTTTGCTCATTGACCGTTTTCCTGAGCAATCCATTATCAGTCCAGCTAGTCACTGCGATTCCTGTCAGACTCGCTTGCGCCCCTTAGATTTGATTCCGATTCTCTCGCAGGTCTTCAATCGCTTTCGCTGTCGCTACTGCAAGGCTCCTTATCCTGTCTGGTATGCCCTCTTTGAACTAGGCTTAGGACTCCTCTTTCTATCTTGGTCTTGGGGATTTCTTTCCTTGGGGCAAGTCATCCTAATCACTGCTGGTTTGACCTTGGGCATCTACGACTTTCACCATCAGGAATATCCCTTACTGGTCTGGATGATTTTCCACCTAATCCTCATGGCTTCCTCTGGCTTGAACCTGGTCATGGTCTTCTTCCTTGTCCTTGGAATGTTGGCTCATTTTATCGATATCCGCATGGGCGCAGGGGATTTTCTCTTTTTAGCTTCTTGTGCTCTCGTCTTTAGCGTAACGGAGTTACTGATCTTGATTCAGTTTGCTTCTGCAACAGGGATTCTAGCCTTTCTCCTGCAAAAGAAAAAGGAAAGACTTCCTTTTGTGCCTTTCCTCTTACTCGCTGCTTGTGTGATTATTTTTGGTAAGCTACTGCTTGTTTTATAAAGTCCTGAATCGGCTCTCCTTGATGGAGAGCTTTTACAATTTTTGAACCGACGATGACACCATCTGACACCGCATTGAAGCGTTCTACATCGGCTTGACTAGATACACCAAAACCTGTCAAGACTGGGATATCGGCCACTTGATGCAATTGTGCCAAGTGCTTATCCAAGTCTGCACGGTAATTGCCCGATTTCCCTGTCACCCCATTGATGGCAACTGCATAGACAAAGCCTTCTGCCCCTTTAATCAACTCTTTCTGACGCTCAATTCCTGTTGTCAAACTAACTAGGGGAATCAAGGCAATGTCTGTGTCTGCTAAAAAGGGCTCCACAAAGTTGGCATGTTCATGGGGCAGGTCTGGGATAATCAAGCCCTTCACAGCTGTATCTGCCAGATCTTTGACAAAATTCTCCACACCGTACTGAAAGAGGGGATTGAAGTAGGTCATGATGACAAGTGGAACTTCTGTTTGAATGCTTTTCAAGGTTTCAACCAAAGCCTGAGTAGAGGTCCCGTGGGCTAAACTGCGCAAGCCAGCTTCTTCGATAACAGGTCCATCTGCAACAGGATCAGAAAAGGGAATACCCACTTCAATGGCAGAGACACCCAAATCTTCTAAAAAGTGGATTGTTTCTCCGAGTCCATCCAAACCTTTTTCGTGGTCACCAGCCATGATATAGGGAACGAAAATTCCCTTTCCAGCTACTTTTATAGCATTTAATTTTTCTGTTAGTGTCTTAGGCATGAGCTTCTCCCTTCTTTGCTGCATCTGCTTCCAAGCGGTCTTTGACTTGAACCACATCCTTGTCCCCACGACCTGATAGACAGACTATCATGGATTTGTCTGGACCGAGTTCTTTGGCCAATTTCACCGCAAAGGCGATAGCATGACTAGATTCCAAGGCTGGGATAATCCCTTCCACACGAGACAAGAGTTGGAATCCCTCCAAGGCTTCTTCGTCTGTCACAGGAACATAGCTGGCACGTTTAATATCGTGGTAGTGAGAATGTTCTGGACCGATACCAGGATAGTCCAAGCCTGCTGAGATAGAGAAGGCTTCAAGAATTTGACCATGGGCATCTTGGAGCACATCCATGAGAGAACCGTGAAGAACACCAGGACGACCCTTGGTCAAGGTAGCTGCGTGGTGCTCCGTATCCACACCAAGCCCAGCTGCTTCAGCCCCATACATAGCTACAGACTTATCTTCTACAAAGGGATGGAAGAGCCCGATAGCATTCGACCCACCACCAACACAGGCTACTAGGGCATCTGGTAGATCTTGACCTGTCAAGTCACGGTACTGTTGTTTAGCTTCTCGACCAATGACACTTTGGAAGTCACGAACGATTTCTGGGAAAGGATGAGGCCCTAAGGCAGAACCAAGGATATAGTGGGTATCATCGATATTAGCCACCCATGAACGAAGGGCTGCATTGACCGCATCCTTGAGCACGCGCGAACCATCTGTTACAGCCTCGACCTTGGCTCCTAAAAGCTCCATGCGGAAGACATTGAGAGCTTGGCGTTTGACATCCTCTTCACCCATATAGATGGTACATTCCATGTTAAAGAGGGCTGCAGCTGTTGCAGTTGCCACACCGTGCTGACCAGCACCTGTTTCAGCGATAATTTTCTTTTTACCCATGCGTTTAGCCAGAAGAACTTGTCCCAAGGCATTGTTAATCTTGTGGGCCCCTGTATGGTTGAGGTCTTCCCGTTTGAGGTAAATCTTGGCTCCGCCGATATGCTGGGTCAAGTTTTTTGCGTAGTAAAGGGGAGTTTCACGTCCTACATACTGGCGTAAGAGCTGGTTTAATTCCTCTTGGAAACTTGGGTCTGCCTGACTTTCACGGTAGGCCTTCTCCAACTCTAAAACTGCTGTCATCAATGTTTCTGGGACAAAACGTCCGCCGAATTTCCCGTAAAATCCATCTTTATTTGGTTCCTGATATGCCATGCTTTACCCTCTCTATAAATCTTCTAATCTTTTCATGATCTTTTTGTCCATCTGTCTCCACTCCGCTTGATACATCTACTGCATAGGGAGTAAAGTGTTGAATTGCTTTTACAACATTATCTTCATTAAGCCCACCTGCGATAAAGAAAGGCTGAGTTAATCCAGTCGTATCCAGTTGACCCCAATCAAAGGTCTGGCCACTCCCAGCTACAGGGGCATCAAAGAGTAGATAGTCTGCCTGAGAATTGGGCACATGACCCTCTCCATCCACCTGCACAGCCTGAATACTGGCACAAGGCACATTCTCAAATAAATTATCCGCCACTTGACCGTGAACTTGAACTAAGTCCAAGCCAACTTTGTCAATGACTTCTAGCAGTTGAGCCCGACTTGGTGAAACAAATACACCAACCTTTTTTACATCTGCAGGAATGAGCTTTGCCAACTCGACAGCCTGATTCAAGGTCACCTGTCTTTTACTAGGTGCAAAGACAAAACCGATGTAGTCGGCTCCTGCTGAAACGGCTGTTACCACCGCTTCTTTGGTCGATAATCCACAAATTTTAACCTTTGTCAATCTGCAACTCCTTGATTCTCTGGGCCACATCTTCTGCCTGCATGAGAGCTGTCCCAACCAAAATTCCGTTAAAGTACGGTGCTACTCGCTCCGCATCCTGCCCTGTGAAAATAGCAGATTCAGAAATGTACAAGCAATCATCTTTGAAATGTTTAGCCAAGTCTACACTGGTCTGTAAGTCAACCTCAAAGGTGGTCAAGTTTCGGTTATTGACCCCAATAATCTGAGCACCAAGTCTGTGGGCTACTTCTAGTTCAGCAAGATTGTGAGTTTCCACCAAGACTTCCAGACCAAGCTCTGTCGCATAGTCATAGAGTTCCTTAAGACGTTCTTCGGATAAGGCGGCGACAATGAGCAAGATGACTGTCGCACCTGCATTGCGAGCACGGATGATTTGCTTTTCATCGATGATAAAGTCCTTGTTGAGCGTTGGAATCTGTACCTGACTGGAAATCTCCCGTAGATAATCCAGGTGCCCTTTAAAGAAAACTTCATCTGTCAGAACAGAAATCATCACTGCTCCGTTCGCTTCATAAGTCTGGGCCTGTTGCACGATATCCACATCGAGATTGATATCTCCCAGACTAGGACTAGCTTTCTTGACCTCAGCGATTACCTGCAAGCGTTCCTGATGATTCTTCAAAAATTCTGCCAAGCGATAGGTTTGACGCAGGGGCTGGATTTGCTCCAGCTTCATCTGCTCGACCTCACGCGCCTTCTGCTCCAAGATTCGTGCTAAAAATTCCTGACTCATTTTTGGTACTCCTGTAACAGTCTGAGTTTTTCAAGAGCCTTGCCACCAGCAATCACTTGACGGGCCAAGGCAACACCTTCCTTGATACTAGCTACCTTACCATTAGCATAGAAACCAAGACCAGCATTTAAAACTGTCGTTTCCAAGAATGGACTTGCTTCGTTCTTCAGAACGCTGAGCAAAATTTCTGCATTTTCCTGGGCATTGCCACCACGGATATCTTCGATAGCGTAGCGCTCCATCCCCAAATCCTCTGGACTAAAGCTTGATAAGGTGATTTCGCCATTTGCAAGAAGTGCAATCTTGGTTGTTCCATTCAAACCAGCTTCATCCAATCCTTCTGGCCCAGCAACCACAATGGCACGTTTGCGACCCATATTTTTCAAAACCTGAGCTGTACTTTCTAGCAGTTCTGGACGACTAATTCCAAGAAGCTGTGTTTCCAAAGCCATTGGGTGAATCAGGGGACCAGTCAAGTTCATGATTGTTGGAATTCCTAGTTCCAAACGAGCTGGCATGATGTATTTCATAGCTGGGTGCATATTTTTAGCAAAGAGAAAGACGATTCCAGTCTTATCAAAGACTTTACCTAGATCAGCTGGTTTGAGGTCTAGGTTGATACCCAAGGCTTCGAGGACATCTGCAGAACCAGATTTAGAAGAAATCGAGCGGTTACCGTGTTTTGCCATGTGAACACCACCACCAGCCAAGACAAAGGCTGCAGTTGTCGAAATGTTAAAGCTGAAAGACTTGTCCCCACCTGTACCACAGTTATCCATGGCATCATGAATTTCAGTTGGAATATGTTGAGCATGGCCTCTCATGACTTGGGCAATGGCTGTGCGTTCTTCAGGTGTTTCCCCCTTCATCTTAAGCGCCAAGAGAAGAGAAGCAATCTGTGCCTCTGTTACACGCCCAGTTACGATACGCTCAATGACATCCGTCATTTCCACACCTGATAAATTTTCAAATTTTGCTAGTTTTTCAATAATCTCTTTCATCCTAGTTCCCTCACTTTACAACCTTCTCGATAAAATTCCGAATAGACGACAAGCCATCTGGCGTTCCGATACTCTCTGGATGGTACTGGAAGCCATAGATCGGCAGGTTTTTATGTTGAATCCCCATGATGGCTTGGTCATCAGTCGAACGAGCTGTCACTTCAAAGTCTTCTGGCATTTCTTCAATCAAAATACTGTGGTAACGCATGACCGCACGGCCATCCTCGATGCCTTGATACAAAACAGATGGCGCTTCAAAGCTGATATTGCTCTGTTTCCCATGCATGACTTTGGGAGCCAAGCCTAACTTACCACCAAAGACTTCTGCGATGGCTTGGTGGCCCAAACAAATCCCTAAAATCGGCTTCTTGCCAGCAAAATCACGAATCATGTCTTCCATCTTTCCAGCATCAACTGGCCAACCAGGACCAGGAGAAAAGACCAGACCATCTGCTTTTTCAGCTTCTTCATACAGCTTGGGATCATCATTTCTCAAGACCTGCACTTCTGCAAAATTCCCAATGTATTGAGCCAAGTTATAGGTAAAAGAATCATAGTTATCAATCAATAAAATCATGGTCTTAGTTCTCCAATTCTAGTCATAGATTTTGCTTTGTTAATGGTTTCTTGGTATTCGTTTTGGGCGATGGAGTCGTAGACAATCCCTGCCCCAGCCTGCACATAGGCTGTTTGATTTTTTAGAATCATCGTTCGAATGGCAATGGCGAAATCCATATCACCCGTCGCAGACAAGTAGCCAATCGCTCCTGCGTATACGCCCCGTTTTTCCGTTTCCAGTTCATAGATGCGTCTCATCGCCCGAATCTTTGGTGCTCCAGAAACGGTTCCAGCTGGAAGTGTTGATTTCAAGGCATCCATAGCAGTGAGTTCTGGAAGCAAACATCCCTTGACCACACTGGTCAAATGCATGACATAACGGAAAAGTTCCACTTCCATATACTTGGTGACTTGGACACTGGCCGTCTCAGAGATGCGGCCAATATCATTTCGTCCCAAGTCTACTAACATCCGATGCTCTGCTGTTTCCTTCTCATCCGAAAGCAGGTCTGTCGCCAAAGCCTTGTCTTCTTCATCCGTAGCGCCTCTTGGTCGTGTACCCGCAATCGGATTGGTTGTCACGATGCCATTTTTGACAGAAACCAAACTTTCTGGACTGGCACCGATGATTTGATAATCCCCAAAGTCATAGAAATAAAGGTAATTAGATGGATTGGTCACGCGGAGATTTCTGTAGAAGTCAAATGGATTTCCAGTAACCTCTGCTGAGAAGCGCTGACTGAGCACGCACTGGAACATGTCGCCATTACGAATCAAGTCACGAGCTGTTTCCACCATTTCCTCAAACTTTTGAGGAGCGATATGCGGTTTGAAGTCTAACGGAGATAGATCCAAGTCTTCAAATTCATTTGGAGCAGGGATACGTAATTCCTCAAGCACTTGATTCAAAGCTTTTTCCAAGTCTTCTTGACTGCGCTCGCTATAAAGAGCATCCTCGATGACATGGATTTTTTCCTTCTTGTGGTCAAAGACAATGTAACTCTCATAGACGAAGAAATGCATGTCTGGCGTTCCAATTGTATCTTCAGGAATTTGACCAATTTCTTCATAAAGCGAAATCATATCGTAACCCACAAAACCAATGGCTCCCCCACCAAAAGGTAGATCTGAATGGTGCTGGCTCTTATGAGTCACTTCATAAAGGAAATCCAAGGGATCCCGATCAATCACTTGACCATTTTGATAAAGGACTCCATTTTCAAACTTAATCTCAAAAACTGGATTATAAGCTAGGATAGAAAAACGAGCTGTTTCCTTGTCTCTCGGAATACTTTCTAAAATAACCTTATGTTGCCCCTTTAGACGCATATAAGCCAAGATTGGTGATAAGACATCTCCATGAATGATTCGTTCCATTGTAATTTCCCTTTCAGTTCTAATTCTAGTTCGTGGCGACTGTATGAAAAATCCCCACGCAAAATAACTTGCGTGAGGACGAAATTCGCGGTGCCACCTCAATTATAGGACTTCTCCTATCTCTCATTCCTGTCTCAGATACCTCCTGTAACAGGCTGTGCGATAAAGGGCACTCCCTTGAGAATTATGTTTTCTTCTCCCATTTCAGATAGACCCAACCTTACAGCTTTCTCTGCTTGTTCCCAGCAACCACAAGCTCTCTGTGAGAGAAAAGACTGTAATTTTTCCATCTATTATTTTTTAGCTTCTAGGTAGTCTGCAATCGCAGCTACGTCCTTATCTCCACGACCAGAGACATTGATGATGATTTCATCTTTACTAAGTTTTAATGCTCGTTTGACTGCTTCATTGATAATTCGCATATATGAAAAAAAAGCCCACACACAGAAAATTACTCTGCGTGAGGGCGTTAGTAACGCGGTGCCACCTCAATTGTAAAGGGACTATCCCCTTTACATCTCTGCCTTGTCTAACAACAAGTTGCACTGTAAGGTGTGCGCACCGAATTTTCATTGTTTCAAACTCATTTTTAAAATCAGCCCACTTTCACTACTTCCAACCACCTGTTCACAATCACCACAGGCTCCCTGAAGATCAAAAATAGTTACTTTTCTGATTTGTTGAATTTATTTTAATACTTTGTTTTTTCTTTGTCAATACTTTTTTACGATTTTTTTGATGAAGCTAGCACTTTTTCAGAAACTGTTTTGAAAGTCTCAATGATATAGTCCACTTCTTCATCGCTTAGTTTAGTGTGAAGAGGAAGGGTAATTTCATTTTCAAAGAAGGCATAGGCCTTGGGATAATTCGCCATATCAAAGCCAAGATTCTTATAGGCTGTCAAAAGAGGAAGTGGTTTGTAGTGTACATTACTTGCAATTCCTGCTTTGGCCAATTCTTGGATGATAAGATTGCGTTCTTCTAGACTTGCTCCTTCTACATGGGTGATGTAGAGGTGGCGTGAAGATTCTACAGTATCAGTCTTGTGTGCCAAAGGATGGATGCGAGAACCTGCAAAACCACGATCATAGCGATCCACAATGTCCTTACGGCGTTGCAACAAACTTGGGTATCGATCTAATTGGACCAAACCAAGTGACGCCATGATATCGGTCATGTTGCACTTGTAAGCTGGTGTTACGATATCGTATTCCCATGAACCCAGTTGCATCTTAGCAAGAGCATCTTTAGTCTGACCGTGAAGAGAAAGGATTTGGAATTCTCTGTACATCTCTTCGTCATCAATAGCTGGATTGGCCTTCCAAGTCGCACTTCCACCCTCTGCCGTTGTAAAATTCTTAACAGCATGGAATGAGAAGGAAGTAAAGTCAGCGATAGAACCAGCTGGTTGTCCTTTATAAGTAGATCCCAAGGCATGGGCACTATCAGAGACAATCACAATACGGTTAAAGGCCTTTTGCCACTTGCTTGAAGCAGTAAAGAGGTCACGTTTGTTTTCCACAACTTGGAACAAGCGGTCATAGTCGCAAACAATCCCTGCAAGCTCTACTGGGATGATCACCTTGGTTTTTTCAGTGATAGCTTGCTCAAGTTGGTCATAGTCCATCTCAAAGGTATCTGCTTGGATATCTACCATGACAGGAGTCGCTCCTACGTGAGTGATAACACTACATGAAGCTGTATAGGTCATGGCTGGAACGATGACTTCATCACCAGGCCCCACTTCCAATACTCGCAAAATCAACTCAAGAGCTGCAGTCGCTGAATTCAGGCAGACCGTTTTGGGAGTCTGTGTGTAGAGAGACAGACGACGTTCCAGTTCTTTTGTCTTAGGACCTGTTGTAATCCAACCAGAACGAAGAGTATCTGCTACTTCAGCAATTTCTGCTTCTGTGATATCGGGTGGCGAAAATGGAATATTGTAATTTGGCATTGATTTGCTCCTTTTATCTGTACTCATTTTCTCATGACTACTTTACTTTAGCACTTCAAACACGGTTTGAAACATGATTTTAATGTCCCCAAGAAAACTAAACTCTCGGAGATAGGCAAGGTTATAGCGCATCTTCTCAGGAAGGACGTGCTCCATATAGACTTGGTCGACGGACAGACCTTTCTCCGTCATTTGACTGATGATAGTATCCTCATCCTTGTAGTTGATGCTGGCTGGAGAGGTAATCCCTGCCGGTAAGAGCAAGGTCGCCATCATCTCAGGACTATACTGGTCTGTATAGTGTGGCACTTCAGGTCGTGTCCCCACAAAGGACATCTCTCCTTTGATGACATTGACTAATTGTGGCAATTCATCCAAACGCACACGACGGATGAAATTTCCCACCTTGGTAATCCGACTGTCGTTAGCAGATGTCACTAGGCTACCCTTTTTATCTGCATCTGTCACCATGGTACGGAACTTCCAGATTTTAAAGCGACGGTTGTACTGGGTCACTCGCTCTTGTTTGTAAATGACCGGCCCCTTACTGTCTAACTTGATCCATAAGCCCAAGATTAGAAAGACTGGGGAAGTCAAAATTAACAAAATCAAAGCCAGAAAACAATCTAGGAACCGCTTGAAAATCAGCGAACCTTTCCTTTTAGAGACAAGCTGGTAGTAAGACTCAACCTCGCTTGATTGCATTTCTACGGGCAAGTCTTCCCATTTCAGCATCTTGTTTCTCCTTTGTTTTTAGTATAGTATTTAGCAACAGTTTTCATTATACCACAAAATGGAAAAGGTGGAGCAAGAAATCTGTGTTTTAAAGGATTCCCTCCTTAAGACATGGCCCCAGCCTGCAAGCTATACATCTTGTGGTAAGTACCTCCCAAGTCCAAGAGTTCCTCATGAGTTCCACTCTCGATAATGCTCCCCTTGTCCAAAACATAGATACAGTTGGCGTCTTGGATAGTAGAAAGGCGATGGGCGATAGCAATGGTTGTCCGCCCCTGTCTCATCTTAGCCAGAGAAGCTTGAACCAGACTTTCTGTTTCAGAGTCAATATTGGCTGTCGCTTCATCCAAAATCAGGATTTTAGGCTGACTGGCGACTGTTCTAGCAAAGGCAAGAAGCTGGCGCTGACCAGTCGAAAAGCTGGAACCACGCTCAGAAACAGGCGAATCATAACCCTGGGGAAGTTCTTGAATAAAGGAATCTGCATCCACGAAGACTGCTGCAGCCTGGACCTGCTCATCATTGATATCTTGGTACATGGCGATATTGGACTTAATGGTTCCATGATAGAGGAAGGGTTCCTGCAAGACCAGACCGATGTTTTTTCTCAACTCTTCCTGACTATAGTCCCTGATATCCACACCATCCAAGAGAATGCGCCCTGACTGAAATTCATAAAAGCGCATGAGAACATTGATGATCGACGATTTTCCTGAACCTGTATGACCTACAAAGGCAATGGTCTCCCCCTTGTTAACTGAAAAGGAAATGTCATCCAGAATCGGATGTTTGCCATCATATGAGAAGCACACATGTTCAAATCGAATATTGCCTTCTTTGACTTTAGCCTGCCCATCTTCTTGAAGAGGCTCATAGGTCGTCTCGTCAATCAAGGCAAAGACACGGCCAGCAGACACCATAGACGTTTGAAGGGTTGAAAAGTTTTGCGTCACCTCAATCAGGGGATCAAAGAGACGATTGATATACTGGATAAAGGCATACATGGTTCCCGCCGTTATCCCGATAGAAAGGCCACGGTAGCCAAAATAGGCCATTAGAACTGCATATCCTAGGAGTTTAAGCAAACTCATGGCAGGGCGCAAAAAAAGGGCATCCAAGGCTACAGAACGGTTGGCAAAGACCAAGTGTTCTTGGTTGATTTCATCAAACTCTGACTGTAGACGTTTCTCTTGATTAAAGGCCTGGATAATCCTGATTCCTTCGATGTTTTCGGCCAGCTTACTATTGATATCTGACAAGAGACTTCTGGTTTTCTCAATGATTTTCACTGATTTTTTCCGATAGAGATTGACCAAAAGGAAAATCAAGGGGAGAAAGAGCAAGACTAAAGCAGTCAAACGAAAATCCAGCACCAACATAGTATAAAGAGTTGTCAGAAAGATGAAAACTGCTGAGATAAAGCTGGATAAAATTCCCGAAAACATATCGCTGATGGTCTCAGTATCATTTGTCAAACGAGAGACGATGGAGCCTGCTGGCGTCTTGTCAAAATAAGACATACCCAGCCTCTCCATATTAGCAAAGGCATCGCGACGAATATCCCTTACAATACTGTAGGACACCCGCGCAAAGAGAAGATTGCCGACATACTGAACTAGAGTTTGCAGGATATAAAGACCATAGTAGGCCAGCAAAACGGTCACAGCGAGTTGGTTAAGATTGCTCAGATACTGGTCGATAAAGTGGGAAGCCACGAGGGGAATAACACTTTTAATAACCGTCGTCGCTAGGAGAAAACTGAGTGCCAAAAAGGTCAGGAGGCCATAGGGCTTGAGATAGGACATCAAGCGCTTTAATACATCCCATTGTTCTTGCTTATTCTGCATCTTCTTCTCCTTTCATTTCCAGCTGCTGAGACTGATAGGTTTGGGCATACCAGCCATCCAGGGCTAGCAAGTCATCGTGCATGCCTCGTTCGATAATCTGTCCATTTTGCAGAACCAAAATCAAATCTGCATGGACAACTGCACTGAGGCGATGAGCCGTGATAATGGTTGTCTTGTCCTTCCGCGTCTCCTTGAGATTGTCAATAATCGCATACTCTGTCTTGGCATCCACGGCTGACAAGGAATCATCTAAAATCAAGATATCAGGGTCTAAAATCATAGCCCGACTCATAGCCAGACGTTGCTTTTGCCCACCAGAAAGACTGACTCCCTTTTCACCAATCAACGTATCAAACCCTTGAGGCATGGCTACAATGTCTTGGTATACTTGAGCTAGCTTAGTCGATTCCTCGACCGCTGAAAGGGGCAAATTAGGATTGCCAAAGCGGATATTGTCTAATATCGAAGTCGCAAAGAGAAACTGGTCCTGAGGAACATAGCCCATGAGACTGCGAATGTCTGTCAGACGATAGTCGCGAATATCATGACCGTTTAGGTAAATGGCTCCCCTATCCACATCATATTCACGCAAGAGGAGTTTGATTAAAGACGTTTTCCCAGAGCCTGTCTGCCCGACCAAGCCTAGAGTTTGCCCTTTTTCTAAACTAAAGTGAATATCCGTCAGTGTTTCCTCATTTTCAAAGGCAAAGCTATCAATGGCATACTGCAAGCGCCCATTTTCAATACTGTCTAGAGGAAACTCAGGGTCTTGTACAGGTGATTCCTGAGACAAAAGTTCCTCAATCCGCTGGTAAGAAACCTTCCCTCGCTGAGTAATATTAAAGAGGAATCCAATAGCCATAAGAGGCCAAACCAGCATATCCAAATAGCTGATAAAGGTAACCAGATTTCCAACCGTAATCTGCGCTTTCTGAACCATCAAGGAGCCGACCAAGAGGGTTAAAACATAGGAGGAACCAACAAATAAGAGAACCATAGGGTCAAAGAGACTATCGTATTTCATGGTTTGCAGGTTCTTTTGGAAGGTCAATTCATTGACTGCCTGAAAAGACTTCAACTCGTCCGCCTGATACCCGAAAGACTTGGTCACTTTAATACCTGATACAGACTCCTGCACCTTGTTATTGAGTTCAGAAAAGGCAGCCTGTGATTCACCAAAAGCCTTGTGGGTCTTTCTCCCTAGACGACTGGTGGCATAAGCCATGAAAGGCAGGGGAAGAATGGCAACCAAGGTCATCTGCCATGAAATGCTAAAGAGCATGGTCAGCAAGGTCACTAAAGCCGTGATTGAGGCATCCACTGCTGACATGACTCCGCCACCTGCCAGACGCGTTAGGGCATTGATATCGTTGGTGGCATGTGCCATCAGGTCCCCCGTCCGATAGGTTTGATAAAAAGCTGGAGACATTTTTGTGAAATGCTCAAATAAGCGAGAGCGCATAATCTGCCCCAAACGGTAGGAAGTCCCAAGGATATACATACGCCAAACATAGCGCAGATAGTACATCCCAAAGGCCGCAAGAAGCAAGTAAAATAGGTCAAAAAGGAGGTCCTGCTGGGTTAATTTCCCCGATGTGATGGCATCGATGACCCGCCCCATGACCATAGGGGGAATGAGATTGAGGACGGAAACCAAGACCAAGGCCACAATTCCGACTAGATAACGGCGTTTTTCTAACTTGAAAAACCACCAAAGTTTTTGAATAATGGACATAAAATCCCTTTCTGATTGCAAATGGAAACCTGAGGCCTAGACCCCAGGTTCTTCTTATTCATAGGTTACGACTGTGACCGCACCCTTATCATACTCAGCGATAAAGATATTGGCCACATTGTCATGCCCTTGTTTGCTTAGATTATCAAGCAGCCAGTCTTCGCTACGGCCAATCGATTCCAAGACATCGACTTGGATCACACCGTCAGTCACAACTGGATACTTAGGATTTTCATCTCCCATTTGAACCACGATGAGTTGGCCATTTTGCTCTTGCACAGCTCGTTTGACCTGTTTCATCTGGAAAATCCCTTGGCTACGAAGTTTTAGGGCTACATCCGATGCAGACAAGCCAACTGAACGACAGGCTTCTGGGTTAATCTGCCCATTTTTGATGAGGAGAGTTGGTTTCCCATCAATCAAGCGTTTGACAAAACGAACATTGTTATTGAGCCACTTGAGGGTCAAAACCAAAATCGTCCACATCATCAAAATCACTGCATACTGGAGAATGCTGATAGAACTATTGTAAATTACCCCACCGATGATACCACCAAGAACATAGTTCTGAATTTGGTCTGTCGCAGAGTTAGGTGCCAAGTTTCCCTTCCCAGTCACATTGATAACAAAAACAAGCGAGAAAAGACCCAAGGCCAGTTTGATTAAAATTTCCATATAGTTGAGTGTCATTTGTTTACCTCCACCAATTCAATAGCGTCTGTTTGATTCAATTCTAATTTCTCTAAAAGATACTTGTCTGGTTGGCTCCCGTTCATGGCACGGTAGAAATTTGAACCTACCTTGACAAGCGCTCCATCAGTGGCAGCTGAAGTATTGACATAAACTTCTGATTTATCCACTCCCAAGTCTTTGGAAACAACCTCTATAAAATGAAGGGAGGTTTGAAATTGATTGTTAGAGGCTTGATTGGTCTGGTATTTTGAAATTGTCACCAAAAGCATGGCCACTAAGGTCAAGGCTAAAATCATGACCAATTCCCGAAACTTAGTCCCCTTTTTATCACGATAGGCCTTAAAAGCAAAAAATCCTGTGATAGCTAGGAGCACAATCCCAAAGCCAATCATGATGCCATTTTGCTGACTGATTTGGCTAAGCACATAGTCATATGAGTAAAATTTCATTTATTTTCACTCCCTTTCATAAAATCATTCTTAATTATAAACGAAAGAGGGTGATTTTTCAAACCATACGTTGGGGAAATAAGGCTTTTTTTGGTATAATAAAATCTATAATCTGAATGAAAAAGGTAACTTTATGAAACTTATCTCATGGAATATTGATTCCCTAAACGCTGCCCTCACTAGTGACTCAGCTCGTGCCAAATTGTCCCAAGAAGTCCTACAAACCTTGGTCGCTGAAAATGCTGATATCATTGCTATCCAAGAAACCAAGCTTTCTGCCAAAGGGCCTACAAAGAAACACTTGGAAATTTTAGAAGAACTCTTCCCAGGTTATGAAAACACGTGGCGTTCTTCCCAAGAGCCTGCCCGTAAAGGCTATGCTGGAACCATGTTCCTCTATAAGAAAGAACTCACACCCACTGTCACTTTCCCAGAAATCGGTGCCCCTTCTACCATGGACTTGGAAGGTCGTATCATCACTCTAGAATTTGATGATTTTTTCGTGACCCAAGTTTATACACCAAACGCTGGCGATGGCCTCAAACGCTTGGAAGAACGTCAAGTTTGGGATATCAAATATGCTGAGTACTTGGCTGAACTAGACAAAGAAAAACCAGTCCTTGCAACCGGTGACTACAACGTAGCCCACAATGAAATCGACCTTGCAAATCCTGCCAGCAACCGCCGTTCACCTGGATTTACCGACGAGGAACGTGCTGGATTTACCAACCTTTTGGCAACTGGATTTACCGACACCTTCCGCCACATTCACGGTGATGTCCCAGAACGCTACACTTGGTGGGCACAACGCAGCAAGACTTCTAAAATCAACAATACAGGCTGGAGAATAGACTACTGGCTCACAAGTAACCGTCTCGCAGACAAAGTCACTAAGTCTGACATGATTGACTCAGGAGCTCGTCAAGACCACACACCCATTGTCTTGGAGATTGAACTCTAAGGAGAAAACGAATGGACTATCAAGCTGTCATTCCTGAATTTGTAGTATCTGATATCGAAAAATCACGTCACTTCTACTGCGACCTGCTAGGATTCTCTGTCGAATATGATCGTCCAGAGGAGAAATTTCTCTTCCTCTCGCTTGAAGACTGCCAACTTATGCTAGAAGAAGGCAGCGCAGAAGAATTAGCTCAGCTGACCTATCCTTTCGGGCGAGGTGTCAATATTTCCTTTGGCATTGCAGATGTTCCTCAGCTCCACCAACAACTGCTGGAAGCTGACTATCCTATTTATCGTCCCTTAACCAAAAGAAAGTTTCGTGTTGGGGATCATTATATCTATCCACATGAATTTGCAGTTTTGGATCCAGATGGCTATTTTTTAAGATTTAGCGAGTAGAGTAATAAAGGTTTAGCAAAAAATATTTCAAATCAGAAAAAGGCATATTGTCAGGTCTTGAAAAATCTTGATAATATGCTTTTTATGATAAAAAAATCTTCTAAACGTTTGCCAATAACCGAGTTTTCCGTCCGTTTTCCTTCTATTTGTTCGTTTTTTAATCAAAAAATAAACAAAATATTTGATTTCTAAAGCTTTTTAGTGTAGAATAAGAACGTTAGCTCAAGCCTGTTTAAAATTAAATATCGTTTTACTTGTTTATGTCGTGAATTGGTACGACGTTTCTACAAGGTGCCGGAACACCTAACAATAAGTAAGTCAGAAGTGAGGTATGGTCGTTTTTGCCATGCCTATTTTGGGGACTTACTTAGAGATTAAGTAGGTCCTTTTTCTATTTCTTGCTAGAAACTACAAACAAGCAAATGGATTGGCTTTTAGACTTTAGGAGGTCTTATGAAATTATTAGAAGAGCGTATCCTCAAGGATGGGCATATCTTGGGTGACAACATCCTCAAGGTGGATTCCTTCTTAACCCACCAAGTTGACTTTAGCTTGATGCGAGAGATTGGTAAGGTTTTTGCGGAAAAATTTGCTTCTACTGGCATTACCAAGGTTGTAACTATTGAAGCTTCAGGCATTGCCCCAGCCGTTTTTACAGCTGAAGCCTTAAACGTTCCAATGATTTTTGCTAAAAAAGCTAAAAACATCACCATGAACGAAGGCATCTTAACTGCCCAAGTTTACTCCTTTACCAAGCAAGTGACCAGCACGGTTTCTATCGCTGGAAAATTCCTCTCACCAGAGGACAAGGTTTTGATTATCGACGATTTCCTTGCTAATGGCCAAGCTGCCAAAGGCTTGATTCAAATCATCGAACAAGCTGGTGCCACAGTCGAAGCTATCAGTATTGTGATTGAAAAATCCTTCCAAGATGGACGTGATCTGCTTGAAAAAGCAGGCTACCCTGTTCTATCACTCGCTCGTTTGGATCGTTTTGAAAATGGTCAAGTCATATTTAAGGAGGCAGATCTCTAATGCAAACTCAAGAAAAACACTCGCAAGCAGCCGTTCTTGGCTTGCAACACTTACTAGCCATGTACTCAGGATCCATCCTGGTTCCTATCATGATTGCGACAGCCCTTGGCTATTCGGCTGAGCAGTTAACCTACCTGATTTCTACTGATATCTTCATGTGTGGGGTGGCAACTTTCCTCCAACTCCAACTCAACAAATACTTTGGGATTGGACTCCCAGTCGTTCTTGGAGTTGCCTTCCAATCCGTCGCTCCCTTGATTATGATTGGGCAAAGCCATGGAAGTGGCGCTATGTTTGGTGCCCTTATCGCATCAGGGATTTACGTGGTTCTTGTTTCAGGCATCTTCTCAAAAGTAGCCAATCTCTTCCCATCTATCGTAACAGGTTCTGTAATTACCACGATTGGTTTAACCTTGATTCCTGTCGCTATTGGAAATATGGGAAATAACGTTCCAGAGCCAACTGGTCAAAGTCTCTTGCTTGCCGCTATTACTGTTCTGATTATCCTCTTGATTAACATCTTTACCAAAGGATTTATCAAGTCTATCTCCATTTTGATTGGTCTAGTTGTTGGAACAGCCATTGCTGCTAGCATGGGCTTGGTTGATTTCTCACCTGTCGCTGCAGCTCCTATCGTACATATTCCTACACCTCTCTACTTTGGAACACCAACCTTTGAAATTTCATCAATCGTGATGATGTGTATCATCGCAACCGTTTCTATGGTTGAGTCTACCGGTGTTTACCTAGCTCTTTCAGATATCACTAATGATCCAATCAACAGCACACGTCTTCGTAACGGTTATCGTGCAGAAGGTCTGGCCGTTCTTCTCGGTGGTATCTTCAATACCTTCCCTTACACAGGATTCTCACAAAACGTTGGTTTGGTTAAACTGTCAGGTATCAAGACTCGTCTGCCAATCTACTACGCAGCTGGTTTCCTGATTCTCCTTGGACTTCTTCCTAAGTTTGGTGCCCTTGCCCAAATCATTCCAAGTCCTGTCCTCGGTGGTGCCATGCTGGTGATGTTTGGTTTTGTATCTATTCAAGGGATGCAAATCCTCGCTCGTGTTGACTTTGCTAACAATGAACATAACTTCCTTATCGCAGCAGTTTCAATCTCTGCAGGTGTCGGACTCAACAACAGTAATCTCTTTGTCAGCATGCCAACAGCCTTCCAAATGTTCTTCTCAAACGGAATCGTCGTAGCCAGCCTACTTGCCATAGTACTCAATGCCGTATTAAATCATAAAAAGAAATAAGAAAAAGAGGTACGAACCTCTTTTTTTATATTATATCCTCACCTGTCTGTCTTCTGACCGCTGGCCTGTGACAAACATGGTAAAGGTTGCTTTGCAGACATTTCTGCCTTCTTGATTAGTGATATCGACATCTACTACGCAGGTTGTGCGACCTTGATGGACACATTCTCCTTTGATGGTCAGGACATCGTCGAGTTTTCCTGCCTTGAGGTAGTTGATAGAGGATTGGAGAGTCACTCCATCAAGTCCTAGCGAGATGACCACCAAACCACTAATCTGGTCGCAAAGGGTAAAGAGATAGCCACCATGGGCATTGCCATAGTAGTTGAGCGACGAGTCCACTACTTTCGTCGTCACCACAACGTGACCATCTCTCATTTGTTCAATTTCGTAATTTTCAAAGGCAGATATAGCGTCAAAATGAAAGTCTTTCATCGTTTCCTCCTGATAGTTCAAACGACACTATGATACTACTTTTTATAGGACTGTGCAAGGAGAAAGCTCCTAGTCTGGCAAAATTCCGACCTGCTCCACAAAGCGCATAAAGGCTGTCTGCCCTTGTTCTGTCTGCTTGTAGACTCCTGCGTCCTCAAGTACACGCGCAAAGATAGCACCCACAGAGTCCTTAACGATTTCAAGGGCTCTTTCTTTATCCGCTAGATCTGGATGTTGGGCTTTGAGTTGGTCTGCCCATTCCTGATGATAATCGACAACTGAGACAGCTTCTCCTACAAGATAGCTAGCGACTTGCTCCACTTCTGCTTTCAGACGTGGTGGCAAGATTGCCAAGCCCATGACCTCAATCAAGCCGATATTTTCCTTCTTGATATGTTGGACATCCTTGTGGGGATGATAGATGCCATCAGGATGTTCTGCAGAAGTCTGATTGTCCCGCAAGACCAAGTCCAACTCAAACTGGCCATCGCGTTTACGGGCAATCGGTGTGATGGTATGATGCGGTATTCCGTCTGTTTCTGCCAAAATCTGCACTGCAGGATCTGAATACTGGCGCCATTTCTGCAAAATCTTATCAGCCAAGTTGATCAAATCCTCTTTGGAATCCGAAGTCAAACGCAACACTGACATTGGCCACTTGACAATCCCAGCCTTGACCTGCTCAAAACCAGCAAATCGAAAGGTATTTTGCAAGGGAGCCAATTCCATAGGAAATACGTGACGGCCTCCCTGATAGTGATCATGAGTTAGAATAGAGCCCCCCACAATCGGCAGGTCGGCATTAGAGCCAGCAAAATAGCCTGGAAACTGCTCTACGATAGCCAACAGACGTTCAAAACTCTGACGACTAATGGCCATAGGACGATGCTGGCCATCTAAAAAGATACAGTGCTCATTAAAGTAAGCATAGGGCGAATACTGGAAGCCCCATTCCTGACCAGCCATTTCAAAACGGATAATACGGTGGTTGCTGCGAGCTGGGTGGTTTACCCGACCATGGTAGCCCTCATTCTCTAGACAAAGCTGACACTGAGGATAATTACTAGCTTGCACAAACTTGGCTGCCGCAATTTCTTTGGGATCCTTCTCAGGCTTAGAGAGATTGATGGTAATTTCAAGCTCTCCGTAGTCAGACGGTACACGATAAGCGATATTTTTAGTAATGGCCTTGAGTTTGATGTAGTCATTCTTCTGACTGAGTTGGTAGAAATCCTCTATCGCATGCTCAGGAGAGTGGGCATAGGTTTCCCAGAAGTCACGATTGACCTGACTGGGACAAGGGGTCACCAAGTCCATCAGTTCAGCACCAAGGATTTCACGCGCAGTCTGACTATCCTCAATCGTCTCTAATCGAACGGCTTCCTCAACCAGCTGGTCCTTGAGGTCAATCAATTTATCCAGATTGGTCTCAACTTCCAAAACACCATCTCCCACTCGTGCCAAAACACGATTAGTCAGGTAGATTCGATCCATTTCTTCAAATGAACTTTCAGAAATGATATGCGTTACAAATTTATCTACTAAGGTCACTATAGAACCTCCTTTGGACTAGTCAAGGACGCGAGTGCCACCTGCAACTTCAGCAATATAGAAGCTTGGAGCATAGCCAACTACTTCTTCGTAGTGTTTGCCAACAGCTTCCTTAAAGGCCTTAACAGTATCTTTTTGAACCAAAGCAATGGCACATCCGCCAAAACCTGCCCCTGTCATACGAGCACCGAGAACTCCTTCTTGTGCCCAAGCTGTGTGAACAAGAGTATCCAATTCCAAACCAGTTACTTCATAGTCATGCTCTAGGGAAACGTGTGACGCATTCATCAAACGACCAAATGTTTCCAAATCTCCTGCTTGAAGGGCTGCTTGAGCTTTAAGGGTACGTTGGTTTTCAAGCACAGCATGACGAGCACGTTTCAAACGATTTTCATCTTTAATCAGATAGATATATTGGTCAAAGGCCCACTCGTCCAATTCACCCAAGGTCTGAATATCTAAGGCAACTTGCAATTCTTCCACTGCTTTTTCACACTCAGCACGACGTTCATTGTATTTAGAGTCCGCCAATTCACGGCGTTTGTTAGTATTCATGATGACAACGACATTGTCCTTCAAATCCAGTGGCACCAAGTCATACTCCAAGGTGTTGGTATCAAGGTAAATAGCACGTTGGTCTGCACCCATACCGATAGCAAATTGGTCCATAATGCCAGAGTTGACTCCGATAAAGTTGTTTTCTGTTTGTTTTCCGATTTTAACCAAATCGAGACGCTCTAGTTTTAAATCAAAGAGATGCTCTGCCACGACTCCTGTCAAGAGTTCCAAGGATGCTGAAGAAGACAAACCAGCACCATTTGGGATATTCCCATAAACATAAAAATCAAAACCTTTGTCAATCACATGCCCAGCTTCTTGCAAGAAATGAAGAACCCCTTTTGGATAGTTGGTCCAGCTGTGCTCTTTTTCAAACTTGAGGTCAGCGAGAGGCACTTCGATGATACCCTTTTCCTCAAAGTTAGCTGAGTAGAAACGCAAGACTTGGTCGTCACGCTTGCGAGCTGCACCGTAAGTTCCCAAGGAAATAGCAGCAGGAAAAACGTGCCCACCGTTGTAGTCTGTGTGCTCACCAATCAAGTTGATACGACCTGGTGAAAAGAATGTTTGGTCTGCTTCTTGACCAAAAACAGCAAGAAAGTCTTTACGAAGAGCTTCAGCAGTAAGATGTTGTGTCATATGATTTCTCCTTTTACTGTCCGTTAAGTCACCTTAACGTGTAATCGTTTTCTTCTATTGTATCCAAGGGATTTCCCAAGGTCAATCCTTTTTACTAAAAATTTACTAAACTATCAGTAAAAAAGCAGAAAAATATGATATACTAACCTTAAAGAAGGAGGATTTATGGCTACCTTAAAAGACATTGCACAGCTAGCCTCTGTCTCTATCGCGACCGTATCCCGTGTCCTCAATCGCGACCAGAGCCTATCTGTTACAGAAGAAACCAGACACCGTATTTTAACTGTTGCTGAAGAGTTGGGCTACACCAAGCACCTCAAGACAGGCGAGTCCCACAAGCCCAAGCAAAAGATTGCCATTATCCAATGGGTCAGCGAACAAGGGGAGCTGGACGACCTCTACTACTACCAGATTCGCCTAGGAATAGAAAAAAGAGCCCAAGAACTGGACTATGATATCTTACGCTATTTTAATGACCATCCTTTTACACTGAGCGAGGAAGTCATCGGGATTCTCTGCATCGGAAAGTTTAGCCGAGCTCAGATTTCCACCTTTGAGGAATACCAAAAGCCTCTTGTCTTTCTAGATAGTGATACTCTTTCACTAGGACACACCTGTATTATCACGGACTTTTATACTGCCATGAAACAGGTTGTCGATTATTTCCTCAGTCAAGGGATGAACCGTATCGGGATTCTAACAGGGCTTGAGGAAACAACCGATCAAGAAGAAATCATTGAGGATAAGCGGCTGGAAAATTTTAGGAACTACAGCCAAACAAAAGGGATCTATCATGATGAACTGGTCTTTCAAGGAAGCTTTACCGCCCAGTCTGGCTATGACTTAATGAAAGAGGCTATTCAGAGTTTGGGAGACCAACTGCCACCTGCCTTTTTTGCAGCTAGCGATAGTTTAGCCATCGGTGCCCTCCGTGCCCTCCAAGAAGCTGGAATCAGCCTACCAGACCGTGTCAGCCTCATTTCCTTTAACGACACCAGCCTGACCAAGCAAGTCTATCCTCCCCTCTCTAGCATCACCGTTTATACTGAGGAGATGGGTCGAGCAGGTATGGATATTCTTAACAAGGAAGTACTCCACGGTCGGAAAATCCCTAGCCTGACTATGCTGGGAACCAGACTGACTCTGAGAGAAAGTACAAGGAATGATTAAGATATTAGAATCTAGGCAAAAACTAAATTTCAAGATAAAATGGAGTAAATATCCTCACAATAAAACGCATAGTATCATATTTTCAATGCCTGATACTATGCGCTTTTTACTTTTAAAGACTTTCCCCCAACCTCTTTTCTAATGTTGATGCCCATGAGGTTGCTCTAAGGCTGTTACCTTTCGCTTATGTTGCGCATGATTGCTTTGACTGGTGTCCACTTCGATGGTAATATTCTGAATTCCTCTTTCTTCTAAGAGCTGACGTACTTGATTCTTTGTTTCCGTCATCTGCCCCCAATCCTCTAAACAAAGATGGATAATGGCATTATTTTCCAGACCATCCATGGACCAAATGCTAAGTTGATTGACACTTTTGACATTAGTCAGAGCATCCAAATCCTTCTCCAAATCACCAGTCTCTACTCCTTCTGGCACAGCGTCCAAGAAAATCTTGAGCGCGCTCCAAAAGCGAGGAATGGCTTTTGTTAGAATGAAGATGGAAATGACAAGAGATAAGAGCGGATCAAGGATATACCAATCTGTAAATCGGAGGATAATCGCCACTAGAATGACAGCCAACCAACCAAGTGTATCTTCAAAAAAGTGCAGGCTGAGAATTGACTCGTTCTTTGTCTTTCCCTTACGAACTACTAGACTAGCTAGCACATTGATACTGACTGCAATAATTCCTAGCCAGAGGATACCTTCATCATTGACGGGCTGTGGATTAAAAAGTTTAGTTATATTTTCCAAAATCACTAGGATGGATCCTGTGATAAGAATCACAGCAGTCACTAGTGCTCCTAAAAGACTAAATCGCTTGTAACCCAAGGTGTACTGCCTATCTTCTTCTCTATTTGAGATTGTTTCTAAAAAGGCCGATATGCCAATAGCTATAGCATCTCCCAAGTCATGGACAGAATCAGCAAGAACAGCACTCGAACCAAAGATTCCTCCTGCGATAAACTCAACAATAGCATAGCTTAAATTTAAGAAAAAAGCTACCCAAACAGTATATTTTGCCTTCATCTTTCTCATTCCTTTGTTATAATAGATTTATGAACACCTTATTCATTATTATTATCCACTAAAACTCAAAGAAAGGATAGAAGCAAAACATCAGCTTTATTCAGTTCTGAACAATTTGCCTCAAGTGTCCATATGACTACCATTGACCGCCGTATCAGCAAAACAAAAAAAGCCATCTATCAAGCTTTTCTACAACTCTTGAACGAGAAGGGCTACGAATCCACTACAGTTCAGGATATCATTGACCTCGCAGATGTGGGACGTTCCACCTTTTACTGTCACTATGAGAGCAAGGAACTACTTCTGGACGAACTTTGTCGCTACCTCTTCCATCACCTCTTTGAAAGAGAGCAATCCATTTCAACCGAGGACTACCTCGCCCACCTCTTTCTCCATTTTCAGAAAAACCAAGACCATATCACCAGTCTGCTATTTTCCAAAAATGACTACTTCCTCCGTCAACTCCAGAGAGAGTTAGAACACCATATCTATTCCGTGATGGCTGATGATTTAAGAGAAGCTCACCCGAGTTTGCCTACTTCTTACCTCCAACACTTAGTCGTGTCCAACTTTATCGAGACATTGACCTGGTGGCTCAAAAAAGGACAAGACTTCACAGACCAGGAAGTTGTCCAATTTTATCTATACCTTCTCATTCCTAAAAATTGAATATAGATTAGAGCTCAGTTACCTTATTTCTAGGCTACTGAGTTTTTTATCTTTGTTAGGTAAATCCGTATTCTGCTTAGCAGCCTTGCTCCATTGATACCAACCAACTAGACTGTTAATGAGATAAATTAGATATTTCCCTTGAATTTGCAGGCTTTCTCCCCACAAGAGATAGATTGAAAAGACATTGGTAGCTGCCCAGAATATCCACTGTTCACGGTAAACGGCTGTCATGAGGATTTGCCCTACCCCATTGAATGGGAACAGCGTAAGTTGGGAGACGAAGTTCGAATAGTGATGGGAGAGTCTCCTAATTCAGAAAATTATACTGATGATCCTAATGGGCGCTAAAAATGCGAAGACCTATGAAGACCTATTTTGTATTAGTCAAACAAAAAATCCAAAAGAAATGGTATATGATTATGACCATGAAACAAAGTAAAATCAAACCGAGTGATCTGAGGAAGCACCCGATGATCATGAAACGTTATTAAACACAAAAGTCACCCATGTGAGTTCTTGCCAGAAGCTGAAGTTAATCCTTCAACCTGGAAAACCCGCAGAGGTGATTTTTTCTATACATCTCGATTTTTCTGGCAATAATCATTAACCGATAAATATGTCTGTGAATCACCCAGCGACTCCGCTATGTCCATAATCCGCGGTGGTAGTAATCCCACTCGCTGGACAAGTTCGTGATTGCTGAACAATTCCCGTGAACTGCCGGCGAAGCCAAACTTCCCGTGTTCCATAACATACACCGACTCAAACTCGGCGGCGACCCAATCCATGTCATGGGTGATGGTCACAACTTGGTGGCCCGAATCAGCCAACTGATGGAAAATTGCGGTCAACTTGCGCCGGCTTTCCCAATCAAGCGACATCATCGGCTCATCAAATAAATAAATCGCCGGATCCACTGCCAAAACTGTGGCAACGCTCAACAGCTTGCGTTCCGACAATGATAGGTCATATGGACTTTCAGCTGTTTTATCATCCAAGCCAACTCTTTTTAGAGCCGCTAAAGCCCGCCTCGTAATCGTGTCGTGGTCATCCACGACCTGCGCGACATTCCACTCCACCTCTCGTTGAACGGTCGGGTTGAAAAGCTGATCGTCAGGATTCTGAAAAGTAATCCCAATCTTCAGTAACTTTTCGACTGGTTTAAGATCATTAAAATTTTCTCCATCGATCTTAATCACACCGGTTTGTGGTGTCAGCAAGCCCGTCAACAATTTGAAGAGCGTTGATTTGCCGGCACCATTTTGGCCGACAATCGCCACCATCGGATCGGCGAAGTGTTTGTCTTCAACATCCAAGCTAAAGGACCGTTCCGGATAAGTGAACGTCAGGTGGCTCAGTTCAATTGTGGGCATAACGAACCTCCTTCAGATCAGCGTAATTCACCGGATACCGGCCATCAGCCAAGTGCCAATCCATTTTTTGAGCAAGTTGCTGGATTGTCGGGGCTGGAATCTGCCAGTCAGCTGCCAAATGATTAAACACCTCACCCGGCCTGCCCTGGGCTACCATTTGACCCTCGTGCAGCACCCACACAACGTCGGCGACTTCGCACAAATCGTCAATTTCACTGGTGACAATGAAGACAGTCGTCTCTTTGACTTGGGCCAGCCATTGGAAAAATTGCCGGCGGCCAAGGGGATCCATCTCACTGGTCGGATCATCCATAATCAAAACAGCCGGATTAGCCACAATCGCCGTGGCAATTGCCAACCGCTGGATCTGACCACCGGAAAGGCTCTCGGGACGCAAATTCAGCTGTTCAATCAGCCCCATTTGCGTGGCAACTTCTTCAACCCGTTTTTGAATCAGTCCTTCAGCCATTCCCTGATTAATCAAGTCAAAGGCTATTTCATCGGCAACCGTGTCTGCCAACCCGCTTAGTTGGCCAGCTGGATTTTGCAGTACAACTCCATTCATGGCATTATAAACGGGCCAATTGTCGGACACTCGCTGGCCAAACATGTGCCAATCGCCCTCAATCTCAGCAGACACAATTTTGGGAATGACCCCTGCCAGCACACGGCACAAAGTCGATTTGCCGGAGTGACTATTCCCGATAATCCCAACCACCTGGCCGGTATGAACCTCCGCGTTAATCTGACGCAGTTGTGGTTGCTCAGTACCCGGATAACGGGTGGTCAAATTTTCAATTACAATCCGTTTATCTTCGTCCATATCTTCCACCCAATCAATAAAATTGCCAATCCAGTCAGACCAATGTGCAGCGTCCGCGACAGGCGATACACGCGCTGGGAGGTTCTGACAGTCCGATTGAGATTATCAAAACCTCTCAGTTGGAGAGAAATCGACCGCGTCATCGATTGATCCAAGGTCTTAATCACCAATGGAATTAGAACCGGCAGGACTGACTTTAATTTCTGAATCAACGTTTTTTGCGGATTGGTTCCGCGAACTTTTTGTGCCTGCTGGATTTTCCGCATATTGCGCATCATTTCCGGCAAAATATAACACACCGACATCAGAACGTAGACGGTTTTATAAGACAATCCGGACAGTTCCAAATAGGTCGCGTTTTCTGAAATACTTGTGGTCACCATAAAAAAGCCACTGGTCAAAATAATCACCAATACTCGACAACCCAGAGTGATGGCGTAAATCAGACCTTCTTTGTAGAACGACACCCCAAGCACAGAAAACAGCACAGTTTGATTCCGACTGTAAAATAACCCTTGGATGATCAGCATGGTGCAAATCAGAAACAGGCTGAATCCCAGCGCCTTAAAGGTGGTAGAACTCAATTTGGAAAATAACAATAGCAGTGTTGCGAAAAGAATTAATCCGGCCTGAAGCAATAAATTCATACTGGCAAAGCTCAACAACGTCATGTCCAAGATGAACAAGAGCTTAGTAATCGGATCGATCACCTGGTACCACTTGAGCTTGAGCCGTGGCGCTCCAGAAATCAATGTTTTATCAGTCATCATTTATCATCGCTAAAGAAGTGTACCATCCGCTTCGGCAGCTGACGATAGATGAAGAATGCCAGATAGGCCACGCAGACTTTATCCAAAATATCCAAGACGAACTCATCGGTAAATGAGGCCAGCCACACTGGTACATGATTGGCGACCATTACCGCAAACAATGAGTCACCCCAAGCGATACCGGTCTGACCACCCCAAAAGATGACGTTGAGTGGCGTTGAAATGACAGCTGAAACGATGGCAATAATAATAGCAGAAACAAATACTCGTCGCGCTGACGAGAACCACCCATTGGCGTGCAAAACTCCGACAGCAATCCCAATTCCGATGCTGGTAATCGCATACACGGTTGAAATTGGCGATAAGGTCAGCCCATAGATCACGTTGTTGATGAAACCACTAATGGCACCGACAACCGGTCCAGCCAACATGCTGGAAAGAAAGGTTCCCAAAGACCCCAGCCAAACGGGCAACTTTAACCCCTCCGCCAAGGCTTTGGCAACATAGTTAATCCCCACGGCAGCGGGAATCAAAGTCATGGTGGCAGCACTTAACTTAAATTTCCACATACTGGTACGATGAATCGGTTCTTTTTTCATAATCTTCTCCTTTTGTTTTTAAAGAGCCGTGTCTGGATAGACTTTCGGACGCAACGCTCTATTATATATCTACTGAACTGTCTATACACAAGATTTCCATCCTTAGTCGACATGAGCTGGAAATCTTTATTTGTTAAGTAGTTCACAACACATTATACACCTATTTTATGAATAGTCAAGTGTATTTACAGTAAAATTTTAGAAAATCATTAAAATTTCCTCTTATTTTCCATTTAAAAATGAAAATCATTAATTCTGACACCAAAAAAGCCCAGACAACATTGTCTGAGCAGTTTTCTATATGGTCGTTTAACAAAGTTGAGTTTGACATTTTCAAGCTATTTCTTCAACAAACCTTGTTCTTGCAGAAATTCCTTGGCTACTTGTTCTGCTGACTTGCCTTCTACACCCACTTGATAATTAAGCTGGCTCATCTGGCTTTCAGTAATTTTACCAGCCAATTTATTGAGAACTGTTTCCAACTCTGGATGTTTCTTGAGAAGAGCTTCTTTCATCAATGGAGCCCCTTGATAAGGTGGGAAGAGTTGCTTGTCATCTTCCAAGATCTGTAAATCATAACGCGCTAATTCCGCATCAGTTGAATAAGCGTCCGTAATTTGAATATCCCCTGACTGAATAGCCTGATAGCGAAGGGCTGGTTCCATGGTTGCCACATTAAGATTGAGACCATACATTGATTGCAAGCCCTTATTGCCATCTTCACGGTCATTAAACTCAAGTGTAAAGCCTGCCTTCAGCTGTCCTTCCACTTTTTTCAAGTCCGAAATGGTCTTCAAGCCATATTCTTGAGCAATCTTTTTCGGAACAGCTACAGCGTAGGTATTTTGATAAGACATGGGTTTTAGATAGGCTAGATGATCCTGTTTGGCAATACCTTCACGCGCCACCTGATAAACCTGCTCTGGCTCGTGACTCACTTTAGGTGATGGCTGAAGCAAACTTTCAGTCACCGTACCAGTAAATTCAGGATAGATGTCAATATCGCCTTTTTTCAGAGCTTCATAGAGGAAACTTGTTTTCCCAAAATTCGGTTTAACAGTCGCAGTCATACTGGTATTTTCTTCAATCAGCAATTTATACATATTGGCCAAAATTTCTGGTTCTGGACCCAATTTCCCAGCAATAACCAAGTTTTCTTTCTCTTTTTGAGCCAAGAGGGCTGGACTATAAGATATACCAAGTAATATTGTAACCAAGGCAAAACCAGAGAAAATCGTCCGCAATTTTGCTTTTTCCATCACTTTTAGTAGGAAGTTAAAGGCAATGGCCAGCACTGCAGAAGAAAGTGCCCCAATCAAAATCAGACTGGCATTATTACGGTCGATTCCCAAGAGGATAAAGGAACCTAGTCCCCCTGCACCAATCAAGGCCGCCAAGGTTGCCGTACCGATAATCAAAACAGCTGCTGTCCGAATCCCAGACATCATAACAGGCATGGCAAGTGGAATTTCAAACTTCTTGAGCCTCTCCCATCTGGTCATCCCAAAGGCAATCCCAGCCTCTTGCAGACTCGGATCAATTCCCTTCAGCCCAGTGATGGTATTTTGCAAAATCGGGAAAATCGCATAAATCACAAGAGCTGTCAAAGCTGGCAAGGTCCCAATTCCCATCAAGGGGATAAAGAGCCCCAACAAGGCTAGAGACGGAATAGTCTGGAAAATCCCTGCAATCTGCAAGATCCAATCTGCCAACTTCTCATGATAGCGAAGATAAACAGCCAAAGGAATCGCGATAAAAATAGCTAGTAACAGGGTCAAAAGTGACAACTGCAAATGTTGAGATAGTGCTGTCAACCAATCACTAAAACGATCCTGAAAAGTTGCAATTAAATTAGTCATGAACACTACCTCCAAACAAATCTGCAACAAAGTCTGTGGCAGGAGCTTTTAAAATGGTCTCAGGATTCGCCACCTGACGAATCTCTCCATCCTGCAAAACAGCAATACGGTCCGCCAATTTCAGAGCTTCATCCGTATCATGGGTCACAAAAATAGTTGTCATCCCAAACTCTTTATGCAATTCTTTAGTCAGAACCTGCAACTGTTTTCTCGAGATAGCATCCAAGGCTGAAAAAGGTTCATCCATGAGGAGAATCTTAGGCTGACCAATCATAGCACGGACAATACCAACCCGTTGCTGTTCTCCACCAGATAATTCACTTGGAAGTCTATGCCCATACTCAGCTACTGGTAAACCAACCTTAGCCAAAAACTCTTCAGTTTTCTTCGCAATTTCTTCCTTAGTCCAGCCCTTCATCTCAGGAATCAGGGCAATATTTTCCGCAACCGTTAGATTGGGAAAGAGAGCAATGGCCTGTAAAACATAACCAGTAGAGAGACGAAGCTCACGCTCATCATAGTCTTTAATGCGCTTGCCATCCATATAAATATTTCCATCAGTTGGTTCCAAGAGACGGTTAATCATCTTAAGCATGGTTGTCTTACCTGAGCCAGAAGGTCCAACTAAAACCATGAACTCCCCATTCTCAATCCGTAAACTGACATCTCTCAAGACATCTTTTTCTGTATAACGTAAAGCTACATTCTTGTATTCAATCATTCTGTATCCTCAATTTAAAACTTGCCTCGGTTGGTCAAGTATTCTACCTTAGGCATAACTTCCTTATTATCCCAATGCTCTACAATTTCCCCGTTTTCTATACGGAAGATATCGTACTTGGCATATGCAACACCATCAATCTGAATCTGACCATAACTAACCACATAGTTTCCTTGTCCTAAGAGTTGGAAAACAAAGTCAAAAGTGCCCCCGTGTTAGACTACATAGTTTTTATATGCATCTCTTCCTTGCCCAATTTCATGATTATGCTGAATCAGATCCTCTGCCACATAATCACTCCACTGCTCTAGTTCCCCATTTTGGAAAATTTCTGTCAAGAAACGGCGAACCAACTTTTTATTTTCTGCTGTCTTATTCAAATCCGTGATCTCAAAATCACCAAAAATCTGATCTAACTGGCCATTTTCAGGTGTTAGATAGTAGTCAATGACATTCCAATGCTCCACGATACGATCATTCTCATCCGCACGGAAAGTATCCGTCGTCACCCATTGAGCTTCTCCACCATTCAGATATTGATGAACATGAACAAAGACCAGATTGCCATCCTCAATAGTGCGAACAATCTTCATCTCACGCTCTGGATGGCCCTCGAAGAAATTTGCAAAGAAGCTGCAAATCCTTCTTTCCCTTCAGGCACACCTGTCGAATGTTGGATATAGGTTCCCCTACAGACTGGGCTTGAGCCTCAGCAACTCGTCCGTCTTGAATAGCATGAATGTATAGATTTTGTACATTTTCAAGTTGTTTGGACATATTCTAATCCTCATTTTCCTTCTCTTTCAAATTAGCCAATATCCGTTCCTGAAAATCTTCGAACTGCTCTATTTCTTTATCTGAGAATCCCTTGTAGTAAATAGCGTCTAATTCTCGACTAACACGGTCACTTACTTCTTGCTGCGACCATCCCAAGTCTGTCAAGACTAGATATTTTTTTCGTTTATCTAAACCACATGGACTAACTGTCACAAGATTTTTTTCCTCTAGCTTTTTTATCATAGTCGTTAGCGTATTATTAGCAAGCCCAGTTGCCAGAGCAATATCTGTCGCAGTTGCACAGCCTGTCTCACTATTCCATAGAACAGTGAGAATCTTGCCCTGCTCACTCCGATAAAGAGCTTCAGGATCCCGACTAAGTAACTTTTGAAAAATCCTTCCATTCAACAAACGAATATGATGGGCGACCAAATGACTATCTCTCATGATACCTCCAATTTATTTCTATACCGAAATGAATAAAATCATTGTAACACTTGTCATTCCAACTGTCAACTATTTCGATTTAGAAATAGTTTTTCTATACAAAAAACCTCCTGCCAAAGACAGAAGGTTACAATCCTCTAAAATTAATCAATCATATCAGTAGACAAGGTTCTATGTTCTAAGGGAAGACTGCACATGACCAATAAGAAAATAAAACCTGACTGAATCCAGAAGAGGGCTAAATCAAAGATGCCATGGACAGCAACCACTGTTAGGAAGGATAAATAAAGACCTATAATAGGACGTTTCCCCTCCTCTTGGCTCATATCCATCATTAGTCGAACTGGCTTGATAGAAGAAAGAACCAATAAAATAGTTCCTACAACTCCATAACTTAAAATTGTATCGATATATAGGCTATGAGCATGTTCATGATAAGGAGCCCCTATCCTAGGATAAGAGTGCATATAGGTCAATGGTCCCTCGCCCCAAAATGGATTTTGCTTGAACAAAGCCATTCCAGCATCCCAAATTGAAATCCGTTCTTCCATTGATGAATCCAAGGTTCCCATCCTTACTCCAAGATCACTTGAAAATAGGAAGCTCAGACCAATAGCAAAGACACCTATACTCAGCCAAAAGGCACGCCAGTTTTTAATTGTAGTGAATAGGTAAATGATAGCTCCTGCAATAATAGCTGGAAAAGCCGTACGATTTTGGGTAAAATTCAATCCAAAGAGATTAGCAAACCCTGCTAGCACACAAAAGATTCTCAACCAATTCAACTTGGTCGTAGTAAAAAGGTAAAAGGCAATCATAATGCAGAAGCAACAAATAATACCATAATAATTAGGATTAAAGAAGGTAACTTCTGCTCGATTCTGATGCCAAACCTGCATATTGGGTGACAGAAAAGCGTAGTTAAATTTCTTCACAATTTGAAAATGCTCTAAACTCGCAAAAGCAGCTGATAAAACACTCCCCAATAAAATAAACTCTAAAATGAATCTAAAGAATTTATGCGATAAAAGAGACTGATAGTGTAAATAGAAAATGGTAAATAGAATAATTGCAACTGAGGCTAGAAGTCCCGTCCAATTTTGTGCAAATGTCGAAATAGCGGTACTATAAGCAAGAAAAAGGAGAAGCATTGGATGCTCGCCCATTCTCTGAAGAATCGTTTTCATGTCTCCTGTAAAAATTAAAGAAATAATATATAAACAGAATACAATTACAAAAAGATAAAAGGGTAAAAAGATACTGAGTATAACTCCTAATAGAACAAACTCTTTATTAGACAACCCTTTTAGCTTTTCAAATAAGCCTATTGATTTCAAAGCAAATCCTTTCTCTCTAAATCATTTGATTCAGATAAATAGTAAGCTACCCTATATTTTACCACTTTTTTTAGCATTTGAAAACATGGGAAACGTTTGCTAAAGCAAAAATAGTTAATTTTTAGAGGAAGTTTTTAATTTTTTAACAATACGGTAGATTTCATTAGATTGTCTTATAATTTTTATCAATAAACTAGAGCTATGTGGTACAATAATACTAAAGTCAGATTATAGTTTTGAAAAAGAACTATCACTACTAATAGCTCGAAATTAACTATTTATAGAATAGAGTAAAGGAAAAACAATGAAATCCTATCAAGCAGTCTACCAAATCCTAGTACAACATAATGACTATATTAGCGGAGAAAAAAT
Organism: uncultured Streptococcus sp.; assembly: GCF_901875575.1. Classification (GTDB taxonomy): domain Bacteria; phylum Bacillota; class Bacilli; order Lactobacillales; family Streptococcaceae; genus Streptococcus. Next base: position 329,804 of record NZ_CABFMF010000011.1, on the reverse strand, counting down.
TGCTGAAGAACTTTCTTTAAGTCGAACATCTGTTTGGAAAGCTATCAAACGCCTACAACAAGAAGGGATTGAAATTGATAGCATAAAAAATAGAGGCTATAAACTATTGAATGGAGATCTTCTCCTTCCAGACCTCATAGAGAAAAATCTCCCAATTACAGTTAACTTTAAGTCAGAAACTAAGTCAACCCAAATTGATGCAAAAGAAGCAATAGATTTAGGATATGAGGAAAACACTCTCTATCTAGCATCCTATCAAACAGCCGGTCGCGGTCGTTTTCAACGTTCCTTCTTCTCCCCACAAGGTGGCATTTATATGACTCTACACCTCAAGCCCAACCTTACTTATGATAAACTACCTTATTATACCTTACTAGTAGCAGGGGCAGTTTATAAAGCGATTAAGAATCTAACTCTAATTGATGTCGATATTAAGTGGGTTAATGATATCTATTACAAAAACCGTAAGGTAGGAGGGATCCTAACAGAGGCGACCACATCAGTAGAAACCGGCCTTGTAACAGACATTATTATTGGAGTTGGAATCAATTTTACCATTAAAGAATTTCCAAAAGAATTAGAAAATAAAGCAGGAAGCCTATTTACAACTCCAGCACCTATTACAAGAAATGACCTAATCATTGAAATTTGGCGATGTTTCTTCGAAACTCCAGAAACAGAGCTGCTATTCTTATATAAAAAACAGTCTTTTGTTCTCGGAAAAGAAGTGACCTTTATTCAAGCTAATATTGAATACCGAGGCATTGCTAAAGATATTTCTGAAAAAGGCGAACTCCTGGTTCAATGTGATAATGGAGAAGAAATTTGGTTAAACAGCGGAGAAATCTCTCTCAAGACTTGGGAATAAGAAATGTAAATAACTAGAATAAAAAAACGAGCACTTTTGTACTCGTTTTTTTATAAACTACTAATTAAAGTGAGCTAACATCTACTTTGATACCGACACCTTGAGTAGTTGTGATAGTCAAGTTTGTTACGTAAGTTCCTTTAGCTGTAGCTGGTTTTGCTTTTTGGATTGTTTCGTTGAAAGCTTTGAAGTTTTCAACCAATTTTTCAGCTTCAAACGATACTTTACCGATGATTGCTTGAACGTTACCTGCACGGTCAGCACGGTAAGTAATCTTACCACCTTTAGACTCTTCAACTGCTTTTGCAACATCCATTGTTACAGTACCAGTTTTAGGGTTTGGCATCAAGTTACGTGGTCCAAGGACACGTCCAAGACGTCCAACAAGAGCCATCATGTCAGGTGTAGCGATAACTACGTCGAAGTCCAACCAACCATCGTTGATTTTCGCAACAAGGTCATCTTCACCAACAAAGTCTGCACCAGCAGCTTTTGCTTCTTCAGCTTTAGCACCACGTGCGAAAACAAGAACTCGTGAAGTTTTACCAGTTCCGTTTGGCAATACCATTGCTCCACGGATTTGTTGGTCAGCTTTTTTAACGTCGATGTTCAAGTTGTAAGCAACTTCTACAGTTGCGTCAAATTTTGCAAAGTTAGTTTCTTTTGCAAGTGCTACAGCTTCTTCTACACTGTATGCTTTTGTGCTGTCGATTTTCTCAAGAGCAGCACGAAGTTGTTTGCTTTTTTTAGCCATTTTCTATTCTCCTTGTAAGTGGTTCAATCGATTTTCATCTCCCACGTCACTTCTCGAAATGATGAAGTCTTGCGGGTTTTATTGGGGATGTTATTGATTAGTCAACAACAGTGAATCCCATAGAACGAGCAGTACCTTCGATCATACGCATTGCAGACTCTACGTTCGCTGCGTTCAAATCTGGCATCTTAGTTTCTGCAATTTCTTGTACTTGCGCACGAGTAACTGTAGCAACTTTAGTTTTGTTAGGTGTACCTGATCCTTTTTCAACACCTGCAGCTTTTTTCAAAAGAACAGCAGCTGGTGGTGTTTTAGTGATGAAAGTAAATGATTTATCTTCGTAAACTGAGATAACAACTGGAATGATCATACCAGCTTGGTCAGCTGTACGAGCGTTGAACTCTTTTGTGAATCCCATGATGTTGATACCAGCTTGACCAAGAGCAGGTCCAACCGGTGGAGCTGGTGTAGCTTTACCAGCAGGGATTTGCAATTTTACAAGTTTTTCGACTTTTTTAGCCATTTTTAAATCCTCCTTTGTGGTTTTGGCGGTAATGTAAGATTTTTACCTCCCACAAGTATGCTTTACACATACCCATCTATTATACACTATTTATCTCAAATTGCAAGAGAAAACTTCGTTTTTTTAATCTACATAGTTTCCACCTTCAAAGCCGAAATACTCTTCCAAACTGAGGCCACTAGCTGCAATTTCTTTAGCTTCTTTTCCTACATATCGAAGATGCCATTCTTCAGGCATATAACCAGTCTCTTTCTCTTTCCCTTTTAAATAACGGACTACAAAACCATAATCAGCTGCATGGTCCAAGAGCCATTGAGCTGCCTTTTCTTCCGTTACCAAGTCCCCATTTGTACCGATAACATCAAAGGCTAATCCTGTTTGGTGTTCACTATATCCTGGACGAGCAGAGTAGCGATCTGCCGCTTCTTTTCCATCTTTGTTAACATAATCTTGATAAAGACTGCTCTGGGTCTCATAACTTCTGAAGCCACTGTAGTGATCACTAATTGGGAATCCTGCTGCCTGCATGGCTGCAATTAACTTGACCAATTCTGCCTTTGCGATTGGATTTTCACCAGGATTATAGTCTTTCGACAAAGGATAGTGTTTGTTTGCTACAATGATTTCATCGTATTTCCCTTGGATGCTATAGTAGTCTCCTTTGTTAGCCACTTCTACTTTTTTCTGGGCAGCTCCTTGAGATTTACTGTCGACTGTTCCATCAGCTTTAGCTGTTTGTTCTGTCTTAGATGCGCCATCTTCATTTTTTGCTTTTTCTTGTGAACAAGCTGCTAGACTCAAGGCTAGCAAAGCTGTCAAGACAAGGTATGTTTTTTTCATTTCTACTCCTTTATTTCTAATAGTTTATCTACTTCTAACGATAAACATTCGACTAATCTTTTAATCTCATCCGGTTTTGCTTGGCAGGTTTCTGCTGTCATTTCTTCAAAGGGAACCCACCAGACTGGACCACGTCCCTTGAGACCGTGACCATTCATATCACCTGTTCGTCTAGGAAACAGATGCCAATGAAGATGGGCATCACCATTTCCTAGCAGTTCGATATTCATTTTCTCAGCAGTAAAGGCCTTAGCAACCGCCTCTTGGACTAAACTCATTTCTTCTAGAAAACGGAGTCTTGTTTCTTTTTCCAAATGATATAATTCTGTGACGTGTTCCTTGGCTAGAAAGAGACTATAGCCTGCAAAATACTGGTGATCTCCAATGACAAGATAGCCTGTTTCCAATTCTCTTACAAAGTAGGGATTTTCCTCAGCCTTGATGAGCTCAATTCGTTGGCAGATGAGGCACATAAGTTTCTCCTTTCAACTCTAAAAGGGTGTGATTAAGGTCAAAGAGTCGGTGTTTATAGGTCATCATTCCCCTCCCTCTTATCTTTATGAAATAAATTCTTAATCTTATTTAAAAATGGAATAACTTTAAAATAATTTCTAAAGCGTCTCTCGGTTAACTTAGGTCCCTGTAGTTTCCTATATTCTTCGATATAAATTGTAGATACTTTACCAATTTCACTTTCCCCGAAAATAATAGCTTTTGAAATTACTTCACCAACAATTAGAATAAGTGAAACCATTCCAACAAGCAGAGCAATAGAAGGATCATTAGACAAATAATACACTATCACAGCATCAACTGTAACAATAACGAAAAGGAGCATTATAAAACCTATTTCAGATTCTCTATCATCTATTTCATTAACACTCAATTCCGGGAGTAAAAAAATTAAAATCACTACAACAAGTAAGCAGAAAGCCATTAACAAAAAGAATACTGTTGATTGTTCGATAAAACTATTATATCCAGAGTAAATGAGAAACAGCTGAAGTAATAACATCACATACTGCAATAAATAAAATCATATTTTAGCTAAAGTTATAGACGAAATATTTTGTTCTACTTTTATATCTAGTAATCGTTTAGAAATTTGTATCCGATGAGCTAGTTCTTTTAAATCCTCTATTTGAAGTCTTTGAGAAGCAAGTTTATCCTCTATCATTTCTATTTGGTACCATACATACCCATCATCTTTTATCCACTGATATTTTCCAAAAGTTTTTATTTTTCGTCCAAATGGATTAATTTTTTGAGAAATTTTAAAAAGTAGTTTTTCTAAATCTGGATTAGTAATCCCTTTATCTACCAGTTCATCGGCATAAACAACTAGTTCTTTAAAGTTTTCTTGTTTATTTTCATACACATACTTATAATATTCCTCTTTTTTCTTTTGGAAATAAGCATACAAACTCGAAATCAACCCTGTTATTATAGCAGGCGTTGCTAATTGTTTCAGTATTTCATACATTATACTTTATCGCCCTTTCACTCCACTAACTCACTTCTTAGATAAGCATCAACCATACGTTCTGTTGCGGCCACCGAATCAATATGAGTACGCTCATAAGAATGGCTAGACTCGATACCAGCACCGAGAAGGGCGTGTTTGACTTCTGCACCTGCAGACATAGCCGCTGAAGCGTCCGAACCATAAAATGGATAGATGTCCAGCTTAAATGGAATATCTTGCTCTTTCGCCAAGGCAACCAAATGTTGACGGAAGTTATAGTGATAAGGCCCTGAGGCATCCTTGACACAAATAGACACTGTGTACTCATCTGTCTGCTGGTCATCGCCCATAGCTCCCATATCCACAGCCAGATACTCTACTACCTGAGCAGGAATGTTAGAGTTTGCACCGTGTCCCACTTCTTCAAAGACTGAAAAAGCAAAATGGGTTGTTACGGGCAATTCAATCTTCTCTTCCTTATAAATACGAAGCAGGTTAAGCAAAATCGCTGCGCTGACCTTATCGTCCAAATGACGAGACTTGATAAAACCTGTCTCTGTCACGACAGTTCGTGGGTCAAAACTGATAAAATCACCGACCTCAATCCCCAAGGCACGAGTTTCTTTTTCATTGGTTACTTTGGCGTCCAAGCGCACTTCCATATTGTCTTGCGTGCGTTCTGCAGTTCCTGCATCCTTGTAGACATGGCAAGACGTCTGATGGATTAAAATCGTTCCAGAAATAGTTTTACCTGTACTAGCCACATGAACGGTACAGTTTTCTCCTTCAATCATATTCCAAGGAAAACCACCGATACGGTCCATTTTGAGACGGCCGTCTGGTTTGACAGCACGAACAATGGCACCCAGCGTATCCACATGGGCAGTCACATAGCGATGCTCCTCATCATTTTGACCTTTGATGGTCACATTGACACCACCCTTGGCTGTACGAACTGGCTGGTAACCAAAACCTTCTAGAGCCTTGACTAAATAGTCCGAAATCTCATGAGTGAAACCCGTTGGCGACACAATTGCTGTTAATTCTTTGATGTATTCTACCGTTTGATGCATTTCTTCACCTCTTTTGCTACCTATTATAACACATTTATCATCGGATAAAAAAAAGAAAATCACTCCTGTAGACTTGGCTACAAAAGTGATTTTATACTCAATGAAAATCAAAGAGCAAACTAGGAAACTAGCCGCAGGTTGCTCAAAACACTGTTTTGAGGTTGTAGATGGAACTGACGTAGTCAGTATCCTACACATACGACAAGGCGACGTTGACGCGGTTTGAAGAGATTTTCGAAGAGTATTAGTGATTATTCCATTTCAAAAACATCACTTTCTTGCTTGTTTGGTAGAACCAATGAAAGCAAGATTCCGACGATGGCTGGCACCAACCATGGGAGAGATGCCTTAGCAAAAGGAAGGGCGTTAACAAAATTTGCAAGAAACTCAACCTTAAATGAGCTTCCTAATACGCTTGCAATGGCAATAGCTGTAACAACAGCAATTGTTAACTGCATACCTGGTTTTGAAAGAGCCACAAATTTATTAACAATAACAAGCATTACGATAGCAATGGTAATTGGATACAAGATAACCAATACTGGAATTGAGTACTTGATAATCGCACTCAAACCAAGATTTGCAATAGCAAATCCAATCAAGGTAAAGACTGTCGCATAAACCTTATAGCTGATTTGTGGGAAGCGTCCATTAAAGAACTCAGCTGTTGATACAATCAAACCAACTGTAGTTGTAAAGCAGGTCACGGTTACCATAGCAGCAAGGAAAAGTTGAGCAGTTGAGCCAAAAATTTCTTGAGTAGCTTGTGACAAAATATAAACACCTGGAGTTCCACCCTTCATAGCTTCCTCAGGTACTGGGAAATGATTTCCAAGGAAACCTAAACCAATGTAAAGAGCGCTGAAGGCAAGGGCAACAACGGTACCAACAACCCAAATAGTCGAAATGTATTCTTTTTTACTTGAAAAACCAAGTTGTTTCAAGGTTTGAACCGCGATTACACTGAAGGCTACAGAGGCAAGAGCATCTAAGGTATTATACCCTTCTAGGAAACCTGTACCAAAGGCAGAGGCGTGATAAGCTGCCGACGCAGCTTGAGGACTTGTTCCACCATATTTAAAGGCTCCCAAGACAACCAAGATGACAATCAAAATCGCAAATACTGGTGTCAAGATACGGCCGATACGGTCTAAGATTTTTGATGGATTGAGCGAGATTAGATACGCTGCTGCAAAGTAAAGAAGGGTAAAGACAATCAAGCCTAGACCTTTATTTGCATCCGACAAAAGGGGACTAATCCCTACTTCGTAAGCCGTTGTAGCAGTACGTGGGATAGCAAAGAATGGACCAATTGACAAATAGAGAACTACGAGGTACAGAGTCGCAAACCAAGGCGACACCTTTGTTGAAATCTCGTGAATATATCCTTTAGGATTTAGCGTTCCAATAATAAGGGTCAAGACGGCGATACCGACGCCTGAAAAGACAAAACCTGCAATGGCAGGAAGAAAATGTTCTCCAGATAAAGCACCTAGAGAAGGCGGAAAAATCAAGTTCCCCGCACCAAAAAATATTCCAAACAGGAGTAAACCTGTTAGGGCACCTTTTTTAGCCATAATAATCTCCTTCATATTAATAAAATACTGATTTAGTATACCACGATTGCCAGTATGAAAAAAGCACAATGAATTAAATATTGAATGTTTTCAATGTTTAAAATTTTCTGAAATAAAAACTCCCTGCTGAAAAAATCCAGCAAGGAGATTCGTCACTTAATACTTTATAGATTTTTAACGGTTTTCAAAGGCGGTCATTCCACCTTGGACATTGATAACATCATAACCTTGATCAGCTAAAAATTGACAAGCACGCGCTGACCTCATTCCAGCTTTACAAATGACATAATGCAACTGATCCTTGTCCAACTGATTATAGCTATCAGCTAATTGACTAAGCGGTAGATTGTGGGCACCTTCTAAATGAAGAGCTTCAAACTCATCCACTTCTCTCACGTCCACTAGAGAAAGCTGGTCGTTTTGATAAAGCTGGTAAAATGCGTCAAAGGTTATTTCTTTCATTCTTTTTCTCCTAATACTCTTCGAAAATCTCTTCAAACCACGTCAACGTCGCCTTGCCGTGCGTATATGTAACTGACTTCGTCAGTTTTATCTGCAACCTCAAAGCAGTGCTTTGAGCTGACTTCGTCAGTTCTATCCACAACCTCAAAACAGTGTTTTGAGCTAACTTCGTCAGTTTTATCTGCAACCTCAAAGCTGTACTTTGAGCAGCCTACGGCTAGTTTCCTAGTTTGCTCTTTGATTTTCATTGACTATAAAATTGCTTTAATCCTTTTTTTCAAATCTGGCACCACTTCTGACTCAAACCAAGAATTTTTGGCCATCCAGATTTGATTTCGCGGCGAGGGGTGAACTAGTGGAAAATAGGTTGGCAAGTAGTTCTGGTAATGTTTTACCCGTTCTGTTACCTTGCCACTGACTTTCTCCTGTAAATAGTAGGCTTGGGCATATTGCCCAATCAAGAGGGTCAACTGAATATCCGGCAATTCTTGCAAGAGCTGCGGATGCCATTTTTCTGCAAAGCCAGTTCTAGGCGGCAGGTCACCTGACTTGCCATGCCCTGGAAAGTAAAAATCCATAGGCAAAACAGCAAAATAGCCTGAATTGTAAAAGGTATCTTCATCCACACCGAGCCAGTCCCGCAAGCGGTCACCACTTTTGTCCTTCCAGTAAAGGCCTGCTTCTTGGGTTTTAAGACCAGGCGCTTGACCGACGATATTGATGCGAGCCGTCTTTGGCGCTGCAAAGAGAGGTTCGATGCCACGCTTTGTATAGGTAGCATTCTGCGGATCTGCCATAATAGCCTGCTTGATTCTTTCGATTTGAGACATCTACTTTCCCTCCAAAAAGAAGTCTAAGCATACAATCTCAGACTTCTATCGTTTTATTTGATCAATTCGTAAATAGCTTCGGCATAGATTGCTGCTGCTCGGAAGAGATCATCCAAGGCGATAAATTCATTAGCTTGGTGCATAGTGTCAATTGAGTCTGGGAACATGGCACCGTAGGCAACTCCGCGTTCTAGCAAGCGACCAAAGGTTCCACCACCGATGACTTGCTCATGACCTTTAAGGCCAGTTTGTTTTTCATAAACATTCAACAAGGTTTGCACAAGTGGATCTTCCATTGGCACATAGTGAGGAGTATGACCGTGTTCAGAGAGGCTAACAGAAGCAACTGGTAAGTTTTCAAGAATTGACTTGATTTGTTCTGGACTTGTTCCTTTTGGATAGCGGATATTAAGGGCAATGGTATTATCAGCACTTGTTTCATCAAAGCGGAAGACGCCTGCATTCATAGAAAGAGCACCCATCTTTTCATCCACATGAGCAATCTTGAGATTTTCCCCCTCGTGGTCGTTCAAAAGAATTTTTCCAGCGATGTCAAGGTAGTCTTTGGCTGGACCAGCAAAGTCAAACTGGCTAAGGAATAGGGCTAGGTAAGTCGCACCATTGACACCTGAAGCAGGCATAGCACCGTGGGCTGATTTACCAATGATCGTCACCTTGTATTGGCCATCTTCTTCTTGGAGTTCTCCTCTAAGTTTGTGTTCTGCAACAAAGGCATCTAGTTTAGCTTGCAAGTCAGCCAAATCACCTGAAACGACTGCTGTTGCTGATTCTGGTACCATGTTTTCACGCAAACCACCTGTAAAGCTGTGAAGACGAGTAGCACCTGCATTTTCCCCTGCAAAGTGGAGGTATTCTGTGATGTTTCCTTTTTCACCATTGATGATTGGGAATTCAGCGTCTGGAGAGAAACCAAAATCTGGTTTCGCAAGTCCTACGTGCTCGAAGTAGTAATCCATGTCTGCCCAGCCTGATTCTTCGTCTGTTCCGACAATGAAACGAACCTTCTTAGAAGTTGGAAGGCCCAATTCTTTGATGATTTTCAAACCATAGTAGCAAGCTGTTGTAGGTCCCTTGTCATCAGAAGCCCCACGCGCATAGAGGCGACCATCTTTGATAGTTGGTGTGTAAGGATCTGTGTCCCAACCGCTACCAGCTGGCACCACATCCATGTGGGCAAAGATTCCGAGAACTTCTTCTCCATCACCAAACTCAAAATGTCCTGCATAGTTATCGACATTCTTAGTTGGATATCCATCACGGTCTGCGATTTCAAGGAATTTCTCCAAGGCTTTTACTGGACCAGGTCCAAAGGGATGCTGGGCATCAACCTTGCTATCATCACGTTCTGAGTTGATTTCCAAAAGGCTAAACAAGTCAGCCAAAAGGTCTTCTTTGCGTTTTTCTACTTCTGCTGTAAAATCAATTGCTGTCATATTATCTTCCTTCTATCTTTTCTCGATGATTTCATCTACTGGCAAGCGGTAGCTTGGTTCTAATTTCTCGTCCGTATAACCCACTGTAATCAAGAGTTCTGGGCGGAAACGGTCTTCGATGTCCAAAACTTCGTTGACTTTTGATTTGTCAAAACCAAGGATAAGATTTGAGCCAATTCCTTGGTCTGTAAGAGCTAGAATCAAGTTCATGGCAACCAAACCTGCATTGAGGGCCAGGTAGTCGCTGACTTGTTGCTCATTGTAGCGGGCAAATTCAGCTGGCAAATTTTTCATGAAGTATTGTAGTTGTTCTTCTGAGAAATTCTTTGCCCCACCGACACGGGCAATTTTACGGGCACGTTTGGCAAGGTCCGTATCTGTAAACAAGGCAATGGTTACAGGCGCTGATGATACCTGTTCAAAGTTTGAACCATAAGCCAACTTTGCCAATTCAGCATTTTTCTCACGAACGACCACAAATTTCCAAGGCTGGCTGTTGTGGACGCTTGGTGCCAAGGTTGCGATTTCGATAGCCGTACGCACATCTTTTGGATCAACTGGCTTATCAATGAACTGCTTGGTCGCATGACGTTTTTTATTTAATTCAAGAAATTTCATAATCGATTTCCTTTTCTAATTCTACTGCTTCCATTTTACCATATTTTGAAAGAGCTTGCAGGAATTTTTCATGATTAAGTTTTTTTATCACAGACATAAAAAATATATATTGGTTTATCGGGAAAGTTTCTGATAAACTAGCAGATAACTTACATTTGAATGGAGACATTATGAAAAAATTTAGCCTATTACTAGCCATCCTCCCACTTTTAGTTGCCTGTGGAAATCAAGCTACACCTAAAGAGACTAACTCCCAAAAGACAATCGTCGTTGCTACAGCTGGCGATGTGCCGCCATTTGACTACGAAGACAAGGGCAATCTGACAGGCTTCGATATCGAAGTTCTAAAAGCAGTGGATGAAAAACTCAGCGACTACGAGATTCAATTCCAAAGAACTGCCTGGGAGAGTATCTTCCCAGGACTTGATTCTGGTCACTATCAAGCCGCAGCCAATAACTTGAGTTATACAAAAGAGCGTGCTGAAAAATACCTTTACTCACTCCCAATTTCGAACAATCCCCTCGTCCTTGTCAGCAACAAGAAAAATCCTCTGACTTCACTTGACCAAATCGCTGGCAAAACAACACAGGAGGATACTGGAACTTCAAACGCTCAATTCATCAATAACTGGAATCAAAAACACACTGACAATCCCGCTACAATTGATTTTTCTGGCGAGGATATCGGTAAACGAATCTTAGACCTCTCTAACGGTGAATTTGATTTCCTAGTTTTTGACAAGGTATCAGTTCAAAAGATTATCAAGGACCGTGGCTTAGATCTCTCAGTCGTTGATTTACCTTCTGCCGATAGTCCCAACAACTATATCGTTTTCTCAAGCGACCAAAAAGAGTTTAAAGAGAAATTTGATAAAGCGCTCAAAGAACTCTACCAAGATGGAACCCTTGAAAAACTCAGCAATACTTATCTAGGTGGTTCTTATCTCCCAGATAAATCTCAGTTACAGTAAGATATACTAAAAACGATTGGCTGGCTCAATCGTTTTTAGTTTGAACAATTCAATTCAAGACAAAGAAACTTCCTTTTAATCATGTCCAGTTTCCGTTTGATAATCTACTTTTTCTTCCGCAACTTGAGCCAATTCCACTTCCTCCTGCGGGTTCAACTTCCTCTGCACAGCCTCTGCAACGGCTCTAGGTACTCCAACTTCGACAATCTCATCCACACTGGCTTCCTTGATTTTGGTTAGAGACTTGAAATGCTTCATAAGATTTTGCTTGCGTTTAGGTCCCAGCCCTTCAATTCCATCTAGTTGTGATGAAAAGGAATTTTTAGAGCGCAGTTGGCGGTGGAAGGTGATAGCAAAGCGGTGAACCTCATCTTGAATGCGTTGGAGGAGGAAAAATTCCTGAGAATTGCGAGATAACTCCACCACCTCAAGCGGATCTCCAAAGAGCAATTCATGGGTTTGGTGCTTGTCATTCTTTTGCAGACCTGCAATGGGGATATCCAAGCCCAGTTCCTCTTGGATGACTTGCTTGGCGATATTGACCTGACCTTGTCCCCCATCAATCACAATCAAATCTGGCGGGTTTAAAGCCTCACGCTGTACTCGATCATAGCGTCTGCGAATGACCTCTCGCATACTAGCATAGTCGTCTGGTCCAACCACAGTCTTGATTTTATACTTACGGTAATCCTTTTTACTGGGTTTTCCATTGACAAAGACTACCATGGCTGAAACAGGACTGGTCCCCATGATGTTGGAGTTATCGAAAGATTCGATACGAACTGGGGTTGGGATTTGGAGCAAACGTCCTAGATTTTCAATAGCCCCCTGAGTCTTTTCGACAGATTTCTCTAGCAGGTTGAATTTCTGCTCTAGGCTGACTCGAGCATTCTTTATAGCCAGATTGACCAGCTGCTTTTTCTCTCCACGCTGGGGTTTAAGAATCTTGGTATCCACCAAGGCCTTGACAGCTTCTTCATCGATATCCTGTGGAATCAGCACCTCATTAGGAACCAGATGAGATTTTTCTTGATAAAATTGTCCCACGTAGGTCAAAAAATCCTCATCCGGATCGTTGTAGTAGGGAAAAAGATTGACATCGCGCTCAATGAGCTTGCCCTGACGGACAAAGAAAACCTGAACACACATCCATCCCTTGTCTACATAGTAGCCAAAGACATCGCGGTTTTGGAGATCCTTAGCCATGACCCGTTGCTTGGTCCGAAGTGTTCCAATGGCCTGAATCAGGTCACGATATTCCGCTGCACGTTCAAACTCCATAGACTGGGCTGCAGCTGCCATTTTGCCCTTGAGTTCATCGATGATTTTGTCATCCTGTCCTTTTAGGAAATCAGAAACCTCCTGAGCCATAGACTTAAAGTAGGCCTCATCCTTCTTACAGATAGTGTGGGCCATACACTGGCCGATATGGTAGTAAAAACAGACCTTAGACGGTGGATTGGTACACTTTCTAAAAGGGAAAATTCGATCCAGCAACCGCTTGATTTCATTGGCTGCCCCCACATCTGGATAGGGACCAAAGTAGAGACCTCCGTCCTTCTTGACCTGACGGGTAATAATCAAACGAGGATAGCGTTCATTGGTGATTTTGATGAAAGGATAAGACTTATCATCCTTGAGCATGATATTGTACTTGGGCTTGTTTTCCTTGATCAAGTTGATTTCAAGGAGAAGTGCCTCAATATTGGACTCCGTAACAATAAATTCAAAATCCACAATTTCAGACACTAAAGCCTCTGTTTTGGTATCATGACTTCCACGGAAATAAGACCTCACGCGGTTACGCAGATTTTTAGCCTTTCCTACATAGATAATAGTAGCGTTTTTATCCTTGTGAATGTAACAGCCAGGGCTGGTCGGCAAAAGCTCTAGTTTTGATTTAATCAAGTTATTCATAGTTCCATTATAGCAAAAAAGTAGGGAAAGATAGCCCCCTACTCATTGATCTCATATAATTTTCGAAGTCTTTCGACATCCTCTTCCTGGATACCATAAAAAGAACCTGCTGGTTGCATCACAGACTTCTCATCTGTATGGTTCAAGCCAATCGCATGACCCAACTCATGTTCTGCCGTGTGGACAATGCGCTCATAGGAATAGCCATAGTTAGGATTGGACAGATAATAGTGATTCAACCGTACCGTGACAGAAAAGAATTGCCCTGTTAAGAGATTGGTCTGACTTTCTGCCTCTCCTGCCACAGGAGCACCTCCGTCATTCATCTCCGTAGCCAAGATATCCGCCTTGCTGGCCTCAGTCACCAGTTCAAACTTAAAGGCACCAGTTTGATTCCAGTTCTGAATCGCTTCTAAATATGTCTCTTGAAATCCTGAATCCATCTGCGGATCCAGGTAAATACGAGCAGAAGCCTGTGGCCACTTGGCTTCCGCATGCTGGTGATTGTCTGTCTGGAATAAGATTTCAAGACTTCCCGTATCCTTCCATTGATACCAACCACCTTGACCAATTTTTCCTACCTTTTCGATTTGACTCAATGCAGTGTTCATGTCTCCAGTTAGATACCAAAGAAATCCAAAGGCAAGGACTAGTAGGAGAACTAGAGTCCAGATCAGACTCCAAAACAAACGCCAGATACCTAAAATAAGTTTTAAAAAGACCCGAAAAATCCAGAGCATAGTTTCCTACCTTTCCTAAAAAATAAAAACCTATCTTTACAAGCATGGCATCTCATAAGAAAGATAGATTTCTTATTGTACTGAAAAAAACTAAAAGAAATCTAAAAGTCAGTTAAATAATCTTTCAAAATAAAGTGGTACTCATTTTTTAACATTGTGTTGCAAGAGATTTTCTACTTCGAAAAGCCCCTCCTCCAAATTTGACTAATATTACACCTACCAAACAAAATTACTTTGTTTTTCGGAACTTTGAAAACTTCAAAAAAACGGATTTTTATCGCTCTGAACATCAAAAAAGAAAGGACGAAATTTGTCCTTTCTCGATCTTAGCTTTTCTTAAATCCACTAGAGTTGGCAAAGAGTCATTAAAACGAGGAAACCTTCAATGATTAGAGCGGTTCCCTCGTTATTTACAAATACTCAGTCTTTTTCGAATCTATCTTTTCCGTTTCAATCTAGCAAACGTTAATGAAATAGATAAAAATAAATAATAAGCTTCCTTATAGCTTTAAATCAAATACAAGAAAGTCAATGTCAATAAACTTGCCACCAGACCAACTCCCCAAAAGAAGAAATCAACCTTCCACTCACTCCATGGATTTCCTTGACCAGACAATCCTCCCAGCTCAAAATGGTGATGAACAGGAGTCATTCTAAAGATTCGTTTACCGCCTGATAGCTTGAAATAACTCACTTGCATCATTACAGAAGTTGTTTCAAAAACATAGATAATCCCAATAATCAAAAGAGTCCATTCTTGATGTAAAGCCATCGAAATAGCTGCAAGCATTCCACCAAGTGCTAAACTTCCTACATCACCCATGAAAACCTTAGCAGGTTTATGGTTAAATACGAAGAATCCTAGCAAACCACCAATCATGGTAAGAATCACTAGAAGAATATCCATCTGACCTTGCACATAGGCAATAACTCCATAAGCAGAAAGACTGATAACCACAGAAATACTAGCTAGACCATCAATCCCGTCTGTCAAATTAACAGCATTTGAAAAACCGACTAGCCAGAATAGTGCGAAGACAATATAGAAAAAACCTAAATGAACTGGATAACCAAAGACAGAAAGAACATCTCCTCCACGCTCATAAAAGAGGTAAAAAACAATTCCTCCTAAAAGTTGAAGAGCTAATTTCTGTTTCGGATTCAATCCCTCATTGATCTTACGAAAAACCTTAAGGAAGTCATCCAAAAAACCTACCAGACCATATAACACTAATATAAACAAAATCATACCAACATTATTTGTTAACTGTTGGGTGAAAAGAGCAAAAAGGAAACTCACGACAACTGCTGCAATAAGGAATACAAGTCCTCCCATGGTTGGAGTACCAGCTTTTGCTTGATGCTGTTTGACATCCTCGTGCATTTGCTGGCCTGTAATCTGTGCCTTTCTATAATACTGTATAAAAGCTGGAATTCCTACCACAGTTAGTAAAAATGTCACAATCCCAGCAGTAATAGAAATAAACATATTAGTCTCCTAAAGTTAATTTAATATTTTTGATGTTCTTTAAAGCTGTACTAGCACGAACATCCTGCTTCTGAACAAAGGAACCCGAACCTTCAAATTCAAGTTCAATATCCAACCACTTTGCAAATTTTTCAGCAGTCGCTTTTGTCCAACCGTACATATCTGGAATTTCTTCTACCTTATCAGATAAAAGGAGAACTTGCTCATTGGGTTCAATATTTTTTCCTTCAGCTACAGAAGCCTCTTTAATCTTTGTTCCAGTCCCAAGTACAATCGGTTGCACGATATTACGTCGTAAAGCTTCTGCTAAGTCACCAGGGGATATATCTTTAATACTCGGCATTGCATAAGAAGTTTTGCTATTTACCTGCTCTAAATTTTTAGCTGTTGATTGAAGATTAAGGGATTCTTTCATTGCAACAGCTCTCTCTAAGATTGGATTTGCAAAGTCTCCCATCTGAGTAACTACATAATGCTCCGGTTGTTGCACTGTTATATATAAAATGAAATCAGGATTTTCTGTAGGATTCATGGATACTGCTGAAAAAATATAATTCGTATCACCAACCAGATACCCACCATTTTTTTCATCTGCAATTTGCGCTGTACCAGACTTAACGGCTACATTTTGTCCAGGAACTGTGATGATCGGTTGACCTGTACTATGATTATACATGGTCCCATAAAAAGGATCTGTCCCAACAAGCACCATATGATTACGAGTCGTACTTGCTGCATCTTTTGAAACAGGATTCCCTACAATCTCTTTTTGAGACTTACGTACAGATTGATTGTTTGGATCGTAGATAGCACTAATAAATTTAGGTTCTAGCATGACTCCGTCATTTGCAATAGCTGTAAAGGCTCGTAACATTTGAGTGTGTGTAACTGAAATCCCTTGTCCAAAGGAACTTTGTGCAATATTGACAACATTATCAGCCGGAAGTTGACCTGCATATTCATCTGTTAAACCAAAACGAGTTGGATATCCAAACTTAAAGCGGTTTAGATAATCTAACCAAGTCGCATCTCCCATCTTTTGCTCAAGAAGAGTCATCCCCACATTACTAGAGTGAGCAAAACCTTGAGAAAAAGTCATTGTCCCACCTGTAGTTAATCCTCCGTTAACGTCCCAATCTCGAATGGTAACATCTGCTATTCTTAACTCACTACTATTGAAATATTCCCCCTCAGGGAAAGTCTTATTATCAATAGAAGAAGCTAGTGTCATAACTTTCATTGTTGAACCGGGCTCATAGTTACTTTGATAAAGAATATCTCGCCAAACAAAGTCTTTTGTAAGTCCTTCTTTGGTATCCGCATCAAAAGTTGGACGCTGTGTCGTTGCAAGGATTTCACCTGTCTTCGCACTCACAAGCGTTGCATTCACATACTTAGCTTTGAGCTTTTCTTGAAAGGCATCCATTTGAGTTTCCATAAAGGATTGGAGAGTGCTAGAAATTGTTGTGTAAACATCTTTACCATCAACTGTTTGTTGATAAGCCTCTTCAGTACCTGGTACAATGTTTCCCTGACGGTCCTTTTCATAAGTAACAATACCATCTGTTCCTGCTAGGATACTATTCAAAGAACTTTCCATCCCAGATGTTCCCAAAAGACTTTTACTTCCATCTTCGTTCTCATGAAGTTGAGCCAAACCTATAAAAGATGAAGCAAACTGTCCATTAGGATAACTTCGATTAGGACTAGTGGTAAAATCAACACCCTCAACATTTGCATCTTTTAATTCTTTTTTTATAGCAGTCATATTTGCAAAAGTAATACCATTTCCTTTTGCACCAAATGAAACTTGATTTAGATTTGGTTGTGATAACTGATCTTTTACATACGACTCATCTATATCCAAATACTTATGAAAAACTTCAGCCACTTTATTGAACTGTGATTTCTCTACATATAGAATTTTACCAGTTGCCGACTTGTATTTCTCATCAATAATAGCATAAACGTTATAAGACGTCGCATCTTCAGCAATAGGAATACCATTTCGATCATAGATAGTTCCTCTATGAGCAGGAACAATTCGAGTAATTTGGTGTACTTTCTTGGCTTCTTTAACCAAATCTGTCCCAAAACGATTTCCTGTACCTATAATGGCGGCAAAATTTATCAAAAATATCAAAAAAAGGAAAACTGATAGTAAACTAAGGTTCCGTCCCACTTTACGACGATTTATTGATGGAGATTTACGATTTTTAATCGCAAATCGAATTATTTTTTCTGTCCACTTCATATATTACTCCGCTGCTCGGATATTTTCATTATTCAATTTCAAATCTTTTTTATTTGCTATTTCTTTCAATCTTTCTAAACGAATCAACTCATTTACTTCCTGCTTCGCATCATCTAACTCCGTTTTTTTCTCCTCTATTTGTGCATTCATTTTCGTCAAATCACTTTGCACCTGCAGGAGTCGTGTTTGGATAAAAATAATACTAACTGCTAGAACGAGTGCTGTAAAAGCAATAGAAAGATAAAAAAACTTCTCTACTCGTGAAAATCTCTTAAATTTAGCTTGTAATAACTGACTTGTTTTTTCAATTCTTTCTGCCATTTTCCCCTCTTACATGTGAATTTTTCTGGCTACACGCAACTTGGCTGAATGCGAACGGTTGTTTGCTTCTAACTCCTCAGCACTTGGCATGATTGGTTTACGGGATACTAATTCCATCTTAGGTTTTAGATCATCTGGAATGAAAGGTAAACCTTTAGGAACTTCAACCGTTGAAGCTTCCTTGAACAATTGCTTGGTCAAACGATCTTCTAGCGAATGAAAAGTAATCACCGAAATTCTACCACCAATAGCCAACAAATCCATGGCCTGCTGAATAGATTCATCTGCAGCACCAAGCTCGTCATTAACCTCGATTCGAATAGCCTGGAAAATCTGCTTGGCAGGATGGCCCTTCTTCTTGAGCTCCTTGACAGGCTTAGCCGACTTGATAATCTCAGCCAACTCAGTCGTTGTCTCGATTGGCTTCATTTCACGTGCCTGTTCAATCTTACGCGCGATCTGTTTAGAGAATTTGTCCTCGCCATATTTGAAGAAAATACGAACCAAGTCATGATAGTCATAATGGTTCACCACTTCATAAGCTGTCAGACTAGCATCCTGATTCATCCTCATGTCCAGTGGCGCATCCTTTTTATAAGAAAAACCACGCTCACGCTGATCCAATTGAGGACTAGACACTCCCAAGTCATAACAAATTCCATCAATTTCCTGAACACCAGCTTCGCGCAAACGTGCCTGTAAATGACGGAAGTTATCCTTGATAAAGGTCACCATTCCCTTTTCAATGTAGGGTGCCAAGCGTTTTTGCGCATTATCAATAGCATTTTGATCTTGGTCAAAGGCATAGAGATGGCCCTTTTCACTTAATTTACTTAATAAATATTCGCTATGGCCCGCTCCACCCAAGGTCGCATCAACGTAGATACCGTCAGGCTTTACGTCGAGCATATCAATCGTTTCGTGGAGTAAGACCGTTACATGATGAAATTCTTTTGTCATATCCTATCTATTTTACCACAAATCCGACTAGCTTGCACTAGTCAGACAAATAGGTCAAGAAAAGTAAGATTTCTTTAAGAAATATGTCAAATATGCTTGACATTCGCTCCATAGAAGAATATAATATAGTCAAATATATGCGACACAAAATCAGAAAGGAGAACAGATGAATCGTGTGAAAGAATTTCGCAAGGAACTAGGTATTTCCCAGCTCGAACTAGCCAAGGATATCGGTGTCTCGAGACAAACCATCAATATGATTGAGAACGACAAGTACAACCCAACTCTGGAACTCTGTCTCAATCTCGCCCGCAGCCTCCAAACTGACCTCAACAGTCTCTTTTGGGAGGATAATTTTTAAAAAAGGAGAAAACTCATGAAAAAAGAAACCTTCACTGAAAAACTGATCAAGCGCACATACGGTATTTCTGGTCCCCTTGACGAATACAAACGACGCGAGGCTGATCGTATCGGCAACCAAGTCTTTATCGTCCTCTTTTATCTGATGATTTTCGGAAATCTTATTCCACTCCTTCTGGCCTATAAATACCCTCAAGAAGTGGCTCTAATCTATCCTCCTCTGATTTTAGTGATTGCCCTCATCTCTGCTGGCTATGTCACCTACCAAATGAAAAAAACAGGGATTACAGCTATTGATCCAGATATGCTGAGCGAGAAAGAAAGTAAGCAACTATACTATCCAGGTCTTAAAGCAGGTTTGTTCTTTGGTCTATGGATGTTTTTTATAACTCCTCTTCTCAGTATACTCATAGGTGAAGGTCAGGACTATTTTCATTCTCTCCTCACTATAAGAAATGGTGTATCAAGCATTCTCGGTTCTATTTTCTTCGGAGCGAGCATACAGTTCCTCATCTCCCGTCGCATTGCAAAAGCCAAGAAAGATCAGGATAATGATTAGGAGGTGCCCTATGAAATCATTACTAACTTTACTTACCTATCATCTTTTGTTCAGTTCTCTGCTCATCTTCATCATCGTTTCAGGGAACTTGCCAATCAGAGAGATATTCCTCGTGCTAGTCTTTTTTCCAGCACTTAACAAAGGACTGACTTATCTAAAGATTGACTCCCCAAAAACACGCATACTCAACTTAGCACTATACTTTATAATTCTATCTTTTCCACAACTGATGCTCGTCTCAGGCAATTGGAATTATTATTTACTGCTCACTATCGCTATCCTTTCTTCTATCACTTATCTTTATTATCTCTATCAACTCGTTAAAGAAGTCAATCAAGAACCGATCATTTAGGAGGTTACTAGCATGAAAAAAGAAGACTTAACCACTCGCTTACTTCGAAATCTCTTTCACATCCAAGGCCCTTTTGATGAATGCCGACAAGAGATTATCTACAAAGCTTGTGCCCGCTCTATGATTCAAATCGTTTATTCTTCCTTCTTCCTCTTCTTGTTTTATCTATTATTTGGACGCTTCATAGAAGCCGTTCGCTATGCCATGCCCTACGTTTACTCTGGACTCATTTTTTTCATTACTTTAAAAACTCAAAGAGCCGTCAAAGAACTCCATCTGGAAAAAGATGACAAGTCAGAAATCATCCTCAAAACCTACAGCAAAGCCCAAATCAAATTCCGAAGCTGGGTTGTGTTTATCGGTCTTCAGATTGGCCTCTTTACCCTACTCATCTTTCATAAAGTCTTCGTTCAGCAGATGTCCCTTTCAGATTTTGGAAAATTGCTCCTGCAATTCGATAAAAGTGTTCCTCTTCTGATGTATGGCCTGATTATCGGTAGCATTTTTGGAACCCTGACCTACGGCTTTCTATCCCTACAGGAGGAAAAAACTCCTAAAAATACCAAACAGAAGGAGAAAAGCAAGCAATGACTTCACTATACGATTTTTCAGTCTTGAACCAAGACAAGCAAACGATTCTCCTAGATGCCTATCGTGGTAAGGTTCTCTTGGTTGTCAATACTGCTACTGGATGTGGTTTAACGCCCCAGTACCAAGGACTCCAAGAACTCTATGACCACTATCAAGAACAAGGTTTTGAGATTTTAGACTTCCCTTGCAATCAGTTTATGGGACAAGCACCAGGTAGTGCAGAGGAAATCAACGCCTTCTGTAGCCTACATTATCAGACCACCTTCCCACATTTTGCCAAGGTCAAAGTCAACGGCAAAGAAGCAGATTCTCTCTATGTTTGGTTGAAAGACCAGAAATCTGGTCCACTAGGAAAACGAATCGAATGGAATTTCGCTAAGTTTCTCATCGGTCGAGATGGGCAGGTCTTTGAACGCTTCTCTTCCAAAACAGACCCTAAACAAATTGAAGAGGCCATCCAAGCCTTACTTTGATCTTGAATTTTCACTATTTCATTCTTCAACTCAATTATATAGGGTTTAATACTAATTAAAACTCCAAGTTTTAATTAGTATTAAACAAGAAAAACCACCTATACAGGTGGTTTTTAACTTTTTAAAAGATTATTTTACTGTCGCTGTGCTTGTGATCAACTCCACAGCTTTTTTGATTGTGATATCATGTTTCAACATGTCAGCAGAAAGTAAGTTTTGTACTTGAGCAACTTCCATGTTGTAGTCTGCTGCTAATTGCTCGATTTCTTTTTGGATTTCTTCTTCTGAAGCGTCAAATCCTTCAGCTTTAGCAACTGCTTCAATAACAAGGTTAGTCTTAGTACGTGACTCAGCTTCTCCCTCGTATTGTTTGTGAAGGTCTTCTTGAGTAGTTCCAGTGATTTGGAAGTACATGTCAGGGTTGATACCTTGACGTTGCAAGTTTCCAAGGAATTCGTTTACTGAACGGTGAACTTCTTCGTGGATCATTTCTTCTGGAAGTTCTACGATTTCAGCGTTTTCTACAGCTTTATCGATTGCTGCACCCTCAACGGCATCTTTGTAAGCTTCTTCTTTAGCAGCAGCCAATTCCTTGCGGTATTTTTCTTTCAATTCAGCAAGTGTTTCAACTTCTTCGTCAATGTCTTTTGCAAGCTCATCGTCAAGAGCTGGAACTTCTTTCGCTTTTACTTCGTGGATAGTTGTCACGAATTTAGCTTCTTTACCTGCAAGGTCTTCTGCTTGGTAATCTTCTGGGAATGTTACGATAACATCAACAGTTTCACCAGCTGAGTGACCTACTAATTGATCTTCGAAACCAGGGATGAATTGACCTGAACCAAGTCCAAGTGAGAAGTTTTCACCTTTTCCACCGTCAAATTCAACACCGTCGATAGAACCAAGGAAGTCGATGACAACAGTGTCACCGTTTTCAGCAGCAGCTTCCTTGATAACCAATTCAGCCAAGTTGTTGCGTTCGCGTTCGATACGCTCTTCAACGTCAGCGTCAGTTACTTCTTTTTCTAGATCAACTGATACTTCAAGGTTTTTGTAGTCACCCAATTTTACTTCAGGTTTTGTAACGACTTCAGCAGTGATAACCCAGTCTTGACCTTTTTCCATTGAAGTTGCATCAATTTTTGGTTGAGCAACCACTTCAAGACCAGCTTCTTTTACAGCTGCTTCATAAGCGTTTGGCAAAAGAGCGTTCATAACGTCTTGGTAAAGTGACTCTTCACCAAATTTTTTGTCGAAGATAGGGCGTGGAAGGTGACCTTTACGGAAACCTGGAACATTAAGAGATTTCTTCACTGAGTTGAAGACACGATCCAATTCTGGTTTAATTTGGTCTTGAGAGATAGTGAAAGTCAAGACACCACGGTTTGTTTCTTTGTTTTCAAATGATACAGACATTCTGTCATTTCTCCTTAAAATTTTTTAAATACAGTCTATTATAACATAAATGGGCGACTTTTTTCAAGCAATGAATGCGCTTTTCAATCACGCTGGAGGTACTTGCTTGCTTCTTTGATACTAAGGTCAGCCATTCTTTCCTTGTTTTTCTCAATGAAGCATGCTACCCAAGCTGGATTGGTTTTGGAGTAGTCTCTCAAAGCCCAGCCAATGGCTTTATTGATAAAGAATTCTGTTTGGTTCAAATTATGAAGCAGAATCTTTTCCAGTAATTGAACATTGGTCTTCTCTTTTCTTAACAACTGGTGGTCAATAGCGACGCGTCTCAGCCAGATATTATCTGACAAGCTCCATTGAAGGATTATTTTTCCCAGTTCCGGCTTATCATACACCAAACTCCCTACTACTCGATCTAGGATATCCACCGTATCCCACCAAGATTTGGTAACAACCAATTGCTCTAGCTTAGGCAAATCGTTCTCCGTTAGATAAGACTGCATAGCTTTCAAATAATTGGCCGCCACATACTGGAATTCTCTAGACTCTTTTTCCCAGCAAGTATCTACAAAATTCCAGTCGATAATCTTTGTTTTTTTCGCTTTTGGAAAGTATTTTTTATAGAGTGCATTTCTTTCAGGAGCCGCTATACCTAGGAAGAAAAACTGATGGCGCATATAGGCTTCCATGGGCCCTGCCTTTTTTGAATCTTTTGCTGCTTCTAGCTCAACAAGTAAATCTGTTAGACTCATCTAAAACTCCTCATGCCCTACCAAGTGATGCTGAAAGGCATAGACTGCAGCCTGTGTGCGATCGCTGACTTCAAGTTTGGCTAGGATATTGGACACGTGGGTCTTGACCGTCTTGAGAGAGATAAAAAGTTCGTCTGCTATGCGCTGATTTTCGTAGCCCTTGGCGATGAGTTGGAGTACATCTCGCTCACGCGCAGTCAGGTCCTCATGTAGTTCTATGTGATTGCGGTGGTATTCGACTTTTTTGCTGACCTCTTGTTCAATAGCCAGCTCCCCAGCAGCCACCTTACGGACAGCATGGAGCAGTTCGTCGGCACTAGAAGTCTTGAGCATATAGCCACGAGCACCTGCATTTAAGACAGGCATGATTTTTTCATTGTCCAAATAAGAACTCACAATCAAAATCTTGGCTTCAGGCCATTCTTTGAGGATAGCCAAGGTCGCATCAATCCCATTCATCTCAGGCATGACAATATCCATGACAATGACATCTGGACGCAATTCCAAGGCCAAGTCAATCCCTTGAGACCCGTTAGACGCCTCACCCACAACTTCTACATCGTCTTGGAGGTCAAAGTAGCTTTTCAAGCCCAATCGGACCATTTCGTGGTCATCTACCAGTAAAATTTTCATCTTTACTCCTTTATCATTCCTTATCGAGCAGGGGAATACGAATGTCAACTGCCAGCCCTTGTTTAGGCGCTGTCAATAACTGAACCGTCCCTGCCATATCTTCAACCCGCTCCTTGATATTACGGAGTCCATAACTCAAGTCGTCTAAGCTCCCTAACTGGAAACCAATCCCATTGTCCACCACCTTCAGCTGCAATTCAAAATCTGTCTGATAGAGGTAAACATCCAAACAAGAGGCCTGCGCATGGCGGAGGGTATTGCTAATCAACTCTTGCAAGATACGGAAGATATGCTCCTCGATTTTCTTAGGCAATTTCGTCACATTTTGCTTGAAAGCAACCTTGAGATCACTCTTGTCCTCAAGCTCTTTTAAGAGAATTTGAATTCCCTCAACCAGACTTCTCTGCTCCAGTTCAACTGGTCGCAAATGCAAGAGCAAGACCCGTAAATCCTTCTGGGCTGTTTCTAAAATAGCTGTGACACTCTGCAACTGGGTCTGCATCTTTTCTCTATCCAATTTCAAAGCCTGCTGACTGACGCCTGATAAAATCATGTGGGCCGCAAACAACTCCTGACTGACTGTATCGTGCAAATCCCGAGCAATCCGCTTCCGTTCCTTCTCGATGATTTTCTCTTCCTGAGCAAGGCTGTAATTTTCAGCCTTTTGAAGAGTCTCTGTCAAGAGATTGAGTTTGACAGATAAGGACTTGAAACTGGCATCCAAATCTTGATCTGCAACCTGAACCACTTCTTGCCCTGCCAATAAACGCTTGAGATTAACCTGCATTTTTCTTAGAGAGAGCTCTTCGACACCTCTCCAAAACAGGGCTAAGAGACAGGTCATGGACATGCTGAATACCAACAACAAAAAGACAAATTTTTCTATTTTTTCGACATCGTGCAAGAAAATAGACCAGTCAAAATCAAGGATTTCCAACAAGCTATGGGAGAAAAATAAGACAAATAATAAGGAGGTGAGAGCAATGATTACATAGGCTTGTTTTTTCATCCTCTGACCACCTCCACATCTCCAATCATAGTAGTCAAGAAAATCTTGACACTCTTGTTACTCTTGAGATAGTCTCTTGTTTCCTGATGATAGTGTTCATTGCGGAGGGCTCGCCTTGGCTGGTTGAAGAAAGTCAAATCACCATAGAGACAGTTAACGCTGAGACTGACTTCCACATCTACAGGCACAATGATTTTAGTCGTCCCTACCATCTTTCTGAGGATAATGACATTATCGTGATTGGTTAGGATGACCCTCTCCAGATGAATAGTGTCCTTACCCATGAGGCGAAAGAGATTGATATCATCAAACTGGCAAGTCTGGTAGCTTGAAAAATGATGAAGATTTCCAAACCAACGATTTTTCTCCTTCTTAACCGTCACAACCTCTTCAAAAACCAAATTTGTCTGCTCTTTTTCCTGGTTCATCATCGGATAAAGAAGAAAGAGGCTATAGATAACCGCAACAAAAATAGCTAGAATCACAAAAGGATTGAGCATGACGATGAAAAAGAAGAGAATGCTTGCCACCACTAAAAGAAGATTATTGCCCTCTTTACCAGTGTAATAACGAACCAAAAGCAAAAAGAGGAATAGAATCAGCAGAAAACGCGAAAAATGCTCTGAAACCATCAAAATCAGAGCTCCTGTCAAAAGACAGGCTTCAATAAATAAAAAGATTTTAAATTTTCTCATAGGTTCATCCTCTCCCCTCTATTTTATCACAATTCAAAAAAGTCACCTCGGTCTGCAGATGGAAAAAAGGCGGTGGTTACGCCTTTTTCATCTGATCATTTGCTTCTTTTAATTTTCCATATAGAAGATAGTCTACTTTTTGCAGATCTGCTATGGTGGCACAATTAAGGGCACACATAATCAAGCGTAGATCTGCTTTCCAGTCTTGGATAATGCTAATCACTTCTTCAACTGTGTAGGTTTCAACCAATTCCAGAACTGTTCGAGACAGCCCCACAGCCTTGGCACCAAAGACCAAGCACTTAATCATATCCAGCGGATTCCGAACCCCTCCACTGACCAAGAGTTCGACCTTGTCTTTCCATTCTTGGGCATTGAGAAGGGCCTGCATGGTGGACTGCCCCCATTGATCGAGGTAATCACGCTGGCCACTGCGACGATTTTCAATGTAGGCAAAGCTGGTACCACCACGACCCGAAAGGTCCACTGTACGAACACCTAGTTCATAGGCTCTCTCAATGGTCTTTGCATCCATTCCAAAGCCTACTTCCTTGAGAATAACAGGAACGGGGATTTGCTTGCTATAGTCTGCTAGATGCGATTGCCAGTTTCTGAACGTTCTTTCTCCCTCTGGCATGAGTAATTCCTGCATGACATTAACATGCACCTGCAGGAGGAGAGGTTTCATCTCTTCTACAGTCCGAAGACCGAACTCAACAGGTTTGTCTAATCCAATATTGGTTCCAAGTAGAAGATTTGGATGACTAGATCTGACAGAAAAAGAGGCATCTGCTGGATCTTTGAGGGCTGCGCTATAAGAACCCGTTACAAATAAAATACCACAGGCTTCCGCCACTTTAGCCAGCTTTTGATTGATTTCTCTTCCCTTATCGCTTCCACCCGTCATGGCATTGATATAAAAAGGAAAGTCCCACTTCTGACCAGCAAATTCTGTCGAAAGATCGATTTCATCCAGATCGTAAAGAGGCAGGGAAGAATGAATCAGCTCCACCTCATCAAAGCTATTATAGGAACTTTTCTGCTCAAGGGCATAGCGGATATGCTCGTCCTTACGATTTGTCGTCATGTCCTATCCTTTCTTGATATAAGAGCTCAATCCCCAGATTGAGCCAACGATTTTTTAAGGTTTCGGTTGATTGCGCATTAAAACTCAAGGCAATACCACAGTCACCACCACCAGCGCCGCTACTCTTGGCAACAACCTGCAAATCTTGACTGACTTCTTTCAACTGTCTAAGCGAAGGCGTGTAAATATCTGCGCTCAAGCCTTCTAAGAGCTTGCTGGCTCTTTCTACCTGCTCGATAATTTTTTCTGACTTCCCCTGCTCCAAGGCTTCTACCAAACAAGTCACCATTTCTTTTGAGGAACTTAAAAAATTCTGATTTATGTTCTGCTTGATTTGCTTGACCATATGACTCGATACAGCCACTTCCTTGGTCCATCCCACTAGGAAATCACATTCTAAAGTTGGTTTCACTTGTGAAATTGAAAAGCCCCAATCACGCTCCAGAACTGTCGCCAAGTTTTCTTCTTTCAACCAAGCTGCTACCTTCTGACGATCAAATGACTGGTAGAGAACCAAATCTTCTGTCACAATACAGGCAAGGTCTCCCATAGAACCATTGTCTCCGCGCTTGAGCAAGACAGCACTGGCCAGCTTGAACAAGAGATCCTGATCAACCGAAAGATTATACAGAGCCAGCAAAGCCTTGACAACCAAGACAACGACGCTGCCACTAGAGCCTAAACCAAACTTTTTCCCTTCTCGTTCCATTTTTCCTCGAATTTCCAAAGAAAAAGGTCGCAAAATCTGCCCACGATAAACGAGGAAATCTTCCACTAAAGCAATCGTTTCTTGAATCAAGCTGTAGTCAGGATTTGGCGTCAAGTCCACTGCAAAATCAAACATGTCTGAGTAGATACGATAACTGTCAGAAAAAGCAATCTCTCCCCTCATATAGATGGGAATGGCCTTTATCAAGGCCAACTGCCCAGGCTCTAAAATAGCATATTCACCTGCCCAATAGAGTTTTCCGCAAGTTTTAACAGCAATCATCTTGGCTCAAATCCTTTGTTTTTGACACAATCAAGCGATAACGTTGACCGAAGATGTCTGATAAATGCTCCAAGTCTTTCTCCTGACAGAGGACCTTGACATTGGGACCAGCATCCATAGTAAAGTAGCAGGCCTCTCCTTGCTCACGAAGCTGACGAACAAAGTCCATGGCTTCATAAGATGCATCGGTCAGATAAGAAAAAGCTGGTGATGCTGTTTTTGTCGTAGCGTGCATAGCCAGGGCATTTTTTTCAGTCAATTCCCCAACCTTTGTAAAGTTATTTTCCTTGAGATAAACCAGCATATCCTGATAGTCTTTCTCAGACTGGCGCACCCAGTCGTCAAAAGTCGTCGAAGTTTCCACACAAAGTTTCATCCCGTCACGACTAGAGATTGGTTTTTTCTTGTCCTCTAGCACCAACATCATCATAGCTAGTTTCAAGTCTGTCTCTACAGGGTAAATTTCTCCACTATCCTTATCCCAGGCACCGAGTGGTCCATAAAAACTCCGAGAAGAAGAACCTGAGGCAAACTTAGCTTCCTGCGCTAACTGGCTTCTATCCAATCCAAGCTTGAAATAGGCATTGCAAGCCTTGACTAGGGCAGACAAACCACTAGAACTTGAGGACAGACCCGCTGCCGTAGGCATATTGTTTTGAGTATCGATACGGATAAAGCCCTCACCAGCTGGACGGTAGCGATCAATAATCTTACTCATCTTGGCATGCTCCGCCTCATTTTGTAGCTGACCATTGATATAAAAGGCATCAGCCGTCGCATGAGCTGGTAGAGGCGACAAGGTCGTCTCTGTGTACATATTTTCCAAAGTCAAAGAAATACTGCTAGTAGCAGGAACCATCTCTTTTTCTTTTTTCTTTCCCCAATATTTGATAATAGCAATATTTGCGTAGGAACGTACTGTTACAGGCTCTCTATCCATGTCTGAACAGCTCCTTTCTCTTCTAATCTTTCTGCTAGTTCTTGTGCGTCTATCAAATTGTCTGCCAAGGCTATGATACAGCCTCCAAGCCCACCACCACTCATCTTGGCACCCAGAGCACCATAGCTAAGAGCCGTTTCAACCAAAGAATCTGCCTCAGGGCTACTAACACCAATTTCTTTTAGATGTAAATGTGCTTGACTGAGGATTTGTCCCAGTCCTTCAGCATCTTTTCGTGAAATCGCATCCTCTGCCTGCTGGGTCAATTCCCCCAAGGCATGCAAAAACGGTAGGGCATCCTTCCCCTTACTTTGAACCACTTGGATGGCTTCACGAGTGTGACCATAAACGCCCGTATCTGCAATTACCAAATAGGTGGATAGTTCCATCTCAAGCTCTGTAAATCCTATATTTTTAATAAAGCGAATAGGTTGGTCACTGAGACAGGTCTTGGCATCTAACCCACTAGGATTCATATGGGCAATCATCTCTGCTCGATTGACCAAAATTTCCAAGACATCATGAGGAAGTTGAGCCTGATAGTAATCAAAGACGGCACGAACGGCAGCAATACTGATTGCAGCTGACGATCCCATCCCCCGTTTTTCAGGAATAGCCGAATCGATCTCACAGCGAATACATGCCTCTTTAATATCTAAATACTCTAGCGAAGCATAAACCGCCATAGACAAGGTATCTTCCTCATAAAGACGCCAGGGGCTTTTAGCTGGGACCACCTTACAAGTCACCTCCACTTCTAAGAGAGGCAAGGAAATAGCAGGATAACCATAAACGACCGCATGCTCACCTATTAAAATAATTTTACTATGTGCCTGACCGACACCCACTTCTTTTATCATTCTTTCCTTTTGTTAGACGAAAAACCGTCTTATTTTAAAACTAGTATTTATTTTCTTCTATCTATTTTATTATATTTTCATAAAAAAAGCGATTGTTTCCTTTCACAGTCACTTCTTTTCATGATGTTTATCCTAAAGAAGTATTTATCAAAAATCTAGTTTAGGTATTTTTAAAAATACAAGAAAAGCAGTTACACAACTGCAACTGCTTTTCTATTCTTGCATGGTGTAACCAACACCACGAACGGTTTTAATGTAGCTTTTTTGACCTTTTACATCAAGCTTGCTACGTAGATAACGGATATAGACATCCACGATATTAGTTTCAGTCGCACTTTCATACTTCCAGACACTTTCCAACAACTGCTCACGAGTCAGAACTTTCTTGCTTCCCATAAGAGTAGCCAAAAGGTCATACTCACGACGAGTCAGGGCAATCATCTCCTCGCCACGATAAACGGTATGATGTTCTACATCCATACGCAGATTGCGGTAAGATGTTGGAACCTTCATCTGACTACAGTGTTGGTCGATAAAGTCTCGACCTCGGAAAATCGCTGAAATACGAGCTACCAAATCATCAATAATAACCGGCTTATAGATGTAAGAAACGGCGAAGCGTTGGATTGTATCAATCTGATCTTGCAATTTTTCTCGATGGTCCAAGACCATGATGACTGAAGCCGGCTTAGTCCGACTCAGCTTATCTGCAAAATCCTGGGCTGTCATATCCCCCAGATGAGCGTTCAATAAAATCAAGTCATAGTCTGTCTGAAAAGCCATGGAGAGAGCTTTTTGCCCCTCCTCAACCTGATCAACTCGGTATTGCTCTTTTTGGAGTTCCAAACTTAAAAAATGAGCTAGATTTCGTTCTTTCTCAAGTAATAAAATCCGTTTCCTCATGGCAAACCTACTTATTTTTCGTCATACCAAGAGTAGTGGAAGGTCCCTTCTTTGTCTTTACGTTGGTAAGTGTGGGCACCAAAGTAGTCACGTTGTGCTTGAATCAAGTTAGCTGGAAGGTCAGCTGAACGATAGCTATCAAAGTAAGTGATAGCTGCTGAGAAAGTTGGCACTGGCACACCAGCTTGAACAGCAAGAGCTACGATATCACGCACTGCTTGTTGGTACTTAGCAGTAACATCCAAGAAGTACTCATCCAAAAGAAGGTTAGCAAGGTCTGCATCACGGTTGTAAGCATCTGTAATCTTTTGCAAGAAACGAGAACGGATGATACAGCCATCACGCCAGATAGATGCAATGTCTGCAAATGGCAGATTCCAGTTGTTTTCTTTAGAAGCTACACGCAATTGCGCAAAACCTTGTGCATATGAAATGATTTTTGAGAAGTAAAGGGCTTGACGGATTTTTTCAATCAACTCAGCCTTGTCTCCTTCAAACTTGAAGTCAGCTGGTTTTGGAAGAACCTTGCTAGCATGTACACGTTCTTCCTTGTAAGTTGAAATGTAACGTGCAAATACTGACTCAGTGATTAGTGACAATGGCACACCAAGGTCAAGTGATGATTGACTAGTCCATTTACCAGTTCCCTTGTTACCTGCAGCATCAAGGATATAGTCTACAATTGGTCCATCTTGACCTTCATCGTCTTTACGGCTCAAGATATCAGCTGTGATTTCAATCAAGTAGCTGTCCAATTCTCCCTTGTTCCACTCAGTAAAGATTTCAGCCATATCTTCTGCAGAAAGACCTAGAAAGTGTTGCATCAAGTCATAGCTTTCTGCGATCAATTGCATATCACCATACTCGATCCCGTTATGGACCATCTTCACGTAGTGACCCGCTCCATCAGGACCGATGTAAGTCACACATGGTTTACCATCTTCTGGTGCTTTAGCTGAGATTTCCTCAAGAACATCAGCAACCAATTCGTAGGCCTCTTTTTGTCCACCAGGCATGATAGAAGGACCTTCAAGGGCACCTTTTTCACCACCAGAAACTCCAGTACCGATAAAATTGATACCTGAGTTTGCCAATTCTTCATTACGACGGATTGTATCTTTGTAGAAAGTGTTTCCTCCGTCAATCAAGATATCACCCTTGTCAAGGTGTGGAAGAAGGGCTTGGATAGTAGCATCTGTACCAGGTCCAGCTTGAACCATGAGCATGATACGACGAGGTTTCTCGATTGAGTTTACAAAACTTTCAACGTCATAGCTTGGTACAAAGTTCTTTTCAGGATGGCAAGCAATTACATCTTCAGTTTTTTCTTTACTACGGTTGTAAATAGCAACTATGTAACCACGAGATTCAATATTAAGGGCAAGGTTACGACCCATTACGGCCATACCAACAACACCAAAGTTAGCTTTTGTCATGTGACACTCCTCTTATTTGATTTGTTTTATTTTATCATTTTTACTTTTGAAAAGAAAGAATTTTGTAACGACTGCTTAGTAGTCCAAAGCATCCGCATGTCCTGAACCATTTCCAACAAAATAACCTGTCTTACAGTTAAGTGTAAACAGATAAGTTCCATCTGGCTTATAAAGGTTATAGTAACCATTACCGTTTACAATATTAACACGTTCGAGGATATATTGGTTTCCAGTGATATAACCTCGTGAACGTGAAGTCTCTAATATTTTTTCCAATACACCCGGAGAAAATTCCCAAGCTGAATTTCCACTATCATCAATAGCAGACTGATTATAAGGAACGCGACTAACACTTCTTTGAAGAGAAATACCTGTACTCGAGAGCCCCATATTCGCCTCACTACTAGCTTCTCTTCTTTCATTTGAACTTGAATTTGATGTACTTGGACTCGCTTCTGAACTAGCAGTAGAACTCGCTTGGCTAGAACTATCTTGTTTACTTGAACTAGAGGTTGTCGTTTGTTGACTCTTCCCGAGACTAATAGCCTTATTTAGCAATTTGTCAAGTTCTGTATTACCTGTCTTCGTCTCAGTAAAAGTAGCACCTTTTTTGGCTTTCGCATTAGTATCTACGACACCATCCGTAAGTACGGGAGTTTCAAACAGGGCATTGACATCTTGGACAGCTTTGATTTGACTTGCAAGACTATCATATTTTGACTTAGAAAGAGCATATTCACGACTACCCTCCAATTTATCTAATAGTGACTTGAGCTTGCTTAGCTGATCAAACTGACTATTTTTCAAGGCAGTTTTATTGATATCTGTGTAAAAAGCGTCATATAGGTTATTAAATTCTTCGCTATCTGCTTGACTATTTGAAGTTGATTGAGAAGTTTGGATTTCCTTGGTTGAACGAGAAACTTGACGGTAAACATAATAAGCTCCTACACAGATAATCATTGTTAAAAGAAGCAAGACTAACACGAAAAAAATTTTTTTCTTACTTTTTCTTGAATCATTTTGATCCAATAGAAAGAGATTTTCATTGTCTTCTACTTCTTTACTACTCTCACTTAAAAACTCATCCACTACAACTAAAGGATCCATTCCTTTTTCATCCTCACCATTAAACAATGGAGTGGTAATTTCTTCAGAACTCGACACTTCCTCCGAATAGACATCCGTCCCTTCTTGAGATTCACGCACTTCCTGAATCAATTCATCCAAACTCTGAGTTTCAACTAATTCCTCTTTTTTCTCCTGACGAACCGAAAACTTGTCTGCTTCTATTTCATCTTTATGCTGCTTCACATACTTATCTAAAATAGAATCACTAGCCAATACTCCTGCTTTCACTTCTTCATTTTTACGCATAGCTTGTCCAACTGTTAACTCTTTTGCTTCGTCAAAATCATATTGCAACTCTTGATATTCCGTTTTACGACGGTCACGTCTTTTTTTACCCATTTTTTAGCCTTTCTACTTCAATTCCTGACGTTTCACACGCTGACCAAAATATTGATACAAATCAACTTTTAAAGTTCCATTGTACAACTTACGCTTCTTGTCCGCCTGACTGCCGTACTTGATCTCAAATGCTTCATCACTGGTTAGGATAAATTTGCTCCACGTTTTCAGCGGTGCAAATACTCGACCCATTTCAGAATAAAGCTTGGTAACCCCTGCATCATCTGACAAACGTTCACCATAAGGCGGGTTAGATATAATCACTCCATTAATTTTATCCGAACGTAAATCCTGCACACGCATCTGCTTAAAGGTAATATCTCCTGCAACCCCTGCCGCCTGAGCATTAGCCTTAGCAATTTCCACCATACGTGCATCGATATCACATCCCATAATATCCAGTTCCAGTTCACGATCCACTTTCTTAGCTGCTTGTGTACGAACTTCTTGAATCAGTCGATCGCTAATCCAGTTCCATTCCTCAAAAGCAAAGGAGCGACGAAGACCAGGAGCCATCTTTCTAGCAATCATAACTGCCTCGATACAGAAAGTTCCCGAACCACAGGTTGGATCTATCAGAGGCTTATCCGGATACCAGTTAGAAAGTTGCAAAATAGCTGCTGCCATATTTTCCTTGATAGGAGCCCCACCTTTTTCGGTACGATAGCCTCGTTTAAAGAGACTGGATCCTGTCGTATCAATCATGACAGTTGCTATATCCTTGAGAATAGAGACCTCAATCTTAAACTCAGGACCATTCTCCATTAAAGGAACACCTTCTGGACGGGCATAATGTTTTTGCAACTTCTTAACAACAGCTTTCTTAGAGATAGCCTGAACACTTGGCTCGTTATGTAGTTTTGATTTGACACATTTGGCTTTTGAAATCGGGAAACGTGCTCCAAGTGGCAGATAGTTTTCCCAATCTAGGGCAAATACTCCTTGAAACAACTCCTCAAAAGTCTTAGCAGGAAAACTCCCTACCAAAATCTTGATACGGTCTGCTGCACGGAGCCAGAGATTGGTCTCAATAATAGATTTGGTGTCTCCTTTAAAACGAACACGCCCATTTTCAATCTGACAGTCATACCCCAAATCACGCACTTCTCGTCCTACCACTGCTTCAAGACCTGCGGCTGCCGTTGCAATTAAATTAAATTCTTTTTTCATGTTACAGTCTTTAAAGACCTTTCTCTTGTTCACTTTAAAAAATGAGGTTGAGAAATTTTCTCAGCCCCAACCTATATGCAATTTTCTATAAGCCATGTTTTGTTCCAGAAGTGACTAGGATCACTTCCTTCGATAATCATCTGTCTACCACTACCAGCTCTAGCTGATAGCAGTCAGAGTACTACGTTCGTTTCCGTGTACTCCATGCCCCGACCAAAATTTGGGTTGCTAGCTTGAGGGGTTTACCGCGTTCCACTCTCTCTGTTTCCAGAGAGACTCCGTCACTGTGGCACTTTCAAGTCTACTCTGACCTATCCAATGACTTAGCCATTTCGACTGCCGTAACGATTTCTCGTCCCTAGGCTTATGGTTTCGCCTAGCACAAACACTACAGGCATCACAGCCTGTGCTAGCATGGACTTTCCTCATGAAAAATATCTCTTCACGCGATTATCCAAAAATTGCATGATTTAAATCAACTCCTATATATCTGAGCTATCTAAAATTTGTTTACCAAAAACTTCTTTTTCAAGACGATTCAGACGCTTCAAAATATCAAAATTCGTCATTGAGCTTGTGCCAGCTACCTCAAGAGCTTCCGCTTGAACTGATGACACTTGTGGTTTGCGAGACAACTCGTCTTTCAACTCTGAAATTTCCTGACGGAGAGACTTGACCAAGGCAGCATAGGTTTCATAATCCTTGATGACATCGTCTAAAAATTCATCAACTTCCACCTTGCTATATCCACGAACTTCACGTCCAAACTCTTGCTCAAAAACATCTTTTGCTGTAAAAATAATATCTGCCATCACTCTCTCCATTCTCAGTTGCTAATAGTATTATTATATAAAAAAAAGCAAACAAAAATCAAGGTCAAAGCCTTACTTTTCAGAAAAAATTTCTGCCACCTCATTTAAGATGTCAAATGTTAGTCTTTTTACCCGATAACCTTCTTCACTTTTCATCAAATCGTCCATAAATTTTAATTTAGTTTCATTCTCTGGATCATAGAAAAAATAGGCCAAATCTGTATTGTCTAGTAAAAACCGTTGGTAGTCGCGCAATTGTCCCTTATGTTCAAAACTAGGATAAGCATATTTAACAAAATCTACTTGCTTAAATTGGCTTAGCTTGAGCTGATTTGCTTCATTCCAATTTTGTCCATGAGTTTCAAAATCAAAGATAGTCGCTAGCTGAAACTTGTAATCTTCCTTCATTTCACTTGCAACATCTAACACCCATGATTCAAATCCCAAATTTCCTGTAAAGACTAGCCAATCAACTCCTTCTTCAGCTAAACTTTTTAAGTCCTGTTGAATGGCTTTTTTAATAATTTTTGTACGAATATCCTTTTCATTGAATAATCCCAAATCAAAATGAGAATAGCCCATAATTAAAGCAACAGTCATTTTTACACCTTTCTTTATATTTTATGGTATAATAGAGTGATGTTATTGTACCAATAAGGAGAAATATGGTCAACTATCCTCATAAAATTTCATCAAAAAAAAGACTATCCTCCCTTTCAAATCCCAAAAATTTCGCAAATAGGGGAATGTCTTTTGAAAAGATGATCAATGCAACCAACGACTACTATTTGTCTCAGGGGCTTGCTGTCATTCACAAAAAACCAACTCCTATTCAAATCGTCCGCGTGGACTATCCACAACGAAGTCGAGCAAAGATTGTTGAAGCCTATTTTAGACAAGCCTCAACGACGGATTATTCTGGCGTTTATGATGGATATTACATCGACTTTGAAGCGAAGGAAACTAAACAAAAAAATGCAATCCCGATGAAGAATTTTCATCTTCATCAGATTCATCACATGGAACAAGTTCTTGATCAAAAAGGTATTTGCTTCGTTCTACTTCACTTTTCTTCTCAACAAGAAACTTATTTATTGCCGGCACTTCATTTGATTTCCTTTTATCATCAAGATAAAGGACAAAAATCAATGCCACTTGGATATATTCAAGAATTTGGATTCAAAATTGAAACTAGTGCCTTCCCTCAAATTCCCTATCTCGATGTTGTTAGAGAACACTTATTAGGTGGTAAAACATGATTAACAAAGAAACTATCCTACGTTTAACTAAATATATAGGCATTGGCCTCTTATCTTTATTCTTAACAGCCTTTGTACTTGGAGGAAGTGTATTTCTTTACTATGTAGCCAAGTCTCCTGCCTTATCTGAAAGTAAATTAGTCGCAACTACTTCTAGTAAAATTTACGATAATAAAAATGAACTGATTGCTGATTTGGGTTCGGAGCGTCGTGTAAATGCTCAATCTAGTGAAATTCCTACGGATTTGGTAAATGCAATCGTATCGATAGAAGATCATCGTTTTTTCAATCACCGTGGTCTTGATACAATTCGAATCATAGGAGCTTTTCTTCGCAACTTGAAAAGTAACTCCCTTCAAGGAGGATCCACACTCACCCAGCAATTAATTAAGTTGACCTATTTCTCAACCTCTACTGCAGATCAGACTATTTCACGTAAAGCCCAGGAAGCTTGGTTAGCTATTCAATTAGAACGCAAAGCAACTAAACAAGAAATACTGACCTATTACGTTAATAAAGTCTATATGTCAAATGGTAATTATGGTATGCAAACTGCTGCACAAACCTATTATGGCAAGGATTTAAAAGAACTTTCTTTAGCTCAACTTGCCTTACTAGCTGGAATGCCACAGGCGCCAAACCAATATGATCCTTATTCTCATCCAGAAGAAGCTTTAGAACGGCGTAATTTGGTTCTTTCTGAAATGAAGGGACAAAAATACATCACCGCAGAACAATACGAAAGTGCTATAAATACCCCAATTACAGATGGTCTACAAAGTCTAAAATCAACAAACAGTTATCCTGCTCATCTAGATAACTACCTCAAGGAAGTTATCAACCAAGTTGAGCAAGAAACCGGCTACAACCTTCTAACAACAGGTATGGAGGTCTACACAAATGTGGATCAAGATGCTCAAAAACGTCTATGGGATATTTATAATACAGATCAATATGTCTCTTATCCTGACGATGATATGCAAGTTGCTTCTACTGTTATTGATGTCTCTAATGGTAATGTTATTGCGCAACTCGGTTCTCGTCACCAAGCAAGTAACGTTTCATTTGGAACAAACCAAGCCGTAGAAACTAATCGTGACTGGGGTTCAACAATGAAACCAATCACAGATTATGCCCCTGCTTTAGAATATGATATCTATGACTCTACTGCGACTACTGTTCGTGATGTCCCGTACAATTATCCTGGAACAAACACCCCTGTTTACAACTGGGATAGAGTATACTATGGTAATATTACCTTACAATATGCACTCCAACAATCTCGAAATGTTCCTGCTGTAGAAACTCTAAATAAAGTTGGATTGAATCGGGCAAAAAACTTCTTAAATGGCTTAGGAATCGACTATCCTGATATATATTACTCCAATGCTATTTCAAGTAATACAACTGAATCAAGTAAACATTATGGAGCAAGTAGTGAAAAAATGGCTGCTGCCTATGCCGCATTTGCAAATGGTGGTATTTACCATAAACCTATGTATATAAATAAAGTTGTGTTTAGCGATGGCAGTGAAAAAGAATTCTCTGATTCTGGTACACGAGCTATGAAAGAAACTACTGCCTACATGATGACAGAAATGTTAAAAACAGTTTTAACATCAGGAACTGGTTATAATGCCTATATTCCTTGGATTCCTCAGGCCGGCAAGACAGGTACTTCTAACTACACAGATGATGAGATTGAAAACCATATCAAAACCAGACAACTTGTAGTTCCTGATGAACTATTTACTGGATATACTCGCAAATACTCTATGGCAGTTTGGACGGGCTATACAAATCGTCTTACACCAGTCGTAGGTAATGGATTAACAGTTGCTGCTAGAGTCTATCGCTCCATGATGACCTATCTAACTGAAAATAACCATCCTGGAGACTGGTCTATCCCAGATGGTTTATACCGAAATGGAGGGTTTATCTTTAAAAATGGTGCTCGAAATACTTGGACGGCACCTGTAATCCAAGAAACTCCAGTCGTAGAAAATTCAACATCTTCAACTGAAGAGTCTACATCAACTACAACTGAAACCAATGGACAACAAAACAATTCTACCAATTCAAATTCAAACCAACGTACTACAATCCAAGGTGAGCAGCCACCATTTGTCCAGCAACGATAAATATTGAATAGTAGCACCTTTGAGATTTCAATCTCAAGGGTGCTTTTTGATATGAGCCCATGTTTTCTCAATAGGATTATACTTGGGTGAGTAGGGAGGAAGAGGTAAAAGTTTATGCCCAAACTCTTCACACAAGAGTTCTAGATTACCCATTCTATGGAATCTTGCATTATCCATAATAATGACTGATGGTGTGTTTAATATTGTCAAGAGAAACTTCTGAAAGCAAGCTTCAAAAAACTCGCTCGTCATTGTCTCTTCGTAAGTCATTAGAGCGATTAATACTCTTCGAAAATCTCTTTAAACCACGTCAGCGTCGCCTTACCGTAGATATGGTTATTGACTTCGTCAGTTTCATCTATAACCTCAAAGCAGTGCTTTGAGCAACCTGCGGCTAGCTTCCTAGTTTGCTCTTTGATTTTCATTGAGTATAACTCACCATTTGTTAGCCCTGCAACCAAAGAAATCCTCTGATATCTTCTTCCAGATACTCTACCTCTTATTAACTGACCTTTTAATGAGCGACCATATTCTCGATAAAAATAAGTATCGAATCCTGTTTTATCAATATAAACAGGTGCTAGATGCTTTAAACTATTAAAAATTTTAAGAAATAAAGCTACTTTTTCTGGGTCTTGTTCATAGTAGGTGTGATTCTCTTTTTTCGAGTGTATCCCATAGCTTTAAGAGCATAGTGAATGGTAGTTGGGTGACATCCGAATTCAGCAGCTATCTCAGTCAAAAATGGTATTAGGTGAGATTTGGAAAAGGTGTGACGCTTCTGTTATACTACCTGTTCGCTCACAATAAGAGAGAACTTTTTTACGAAAATCTATTGAATATTCCATAAGAAGCTTATACCACATTGCGTACTGTTTTGTTTCAGTTTACTATAAATTATTTTTCTAACTTTTGAGGTCAATACAAAATTAGATTTTTAGTATAACTATTGGGTCGATGTTAAAAATCCCATGCCAGATTGTTGTGCATCACACTTGTGACCCAGCTAGCGTCCTAGCAGACACCTCAAAAGCTAAAAAATATCTTGATTGGAAAGCTAACTACTCCCTCGAAGATATTATTTTATCAGATTATCGTTGGCGTGTTAAAGAAGGCAAAAACATTTTAGAATAGGAAAACAGAGGAGAAATGCTTGGCGCTCTCTCCTTGTTTTATTTATTAAATTGTCAGAAAATTTATTGACAGATTAAATAAATCGTGTTACAGTAATATCCGCAGGTATATTTCAATACCAAATCTACATGAAAGGACGGGGTATGAAACTTTCTCATTATTTAATTGGCTTACTTCTACTCCTAGTCTTTCTCTCTATTAGCATTGGGACCAGTGATTTTTCATGGGGAAAGCTCTTTGCACTGAATCATGAAACTTGGCTTCTCTTTCAAGAGTCCCGTCTCCCAAGAACTATCAGCATTCTCCTGACTGCCTCTAGTATGAGTATGGCAGGACTTCTCATGCAGACTATCACTCAAAATCAGTTTGTTGCTCCGAGTACAGTTGGAACGACTGAAGCTGCCAAACTGGGAATGGTGCTGAGCCTCTTTGTCTTTCCGTCGGCTAGTCTGACCCAAAAGATGCTCTTCGCTTTTGTTTCATCCATCGTATTCACCCTCTTCTTCCTAGCCTTTATGACCATTTTTACTGTAAAGGAAAGGTGGATGTTGCCTCTGATTGGGATTATCTATAGCGGGATTATCGGTTCTGTGACAGAAGTTATCGCCTACCGTTTCAATCTGGTTCAGAGTATGACAGCTTGGACCCAGGGCTCTTTCTCCATGATTCAGACTCATCAGTATGAA
Source organism: uncultured Streptococcus sp. (assembly GCF_901875575.1). GTDB lineage: Bacteria > Bacillota > Bacilli > Lactobacillales > Streptococcaceae > Streptococcus. The sequence continues at coordinate 288,965 of NZ_CABFMF010000011.1, read as the reverse complement.
TGGCTCTTTTTAGGCCTCATTATCTTGATAGCTGTTTGGAAATTGTCCCAAACCTTTACCATCATGAATCTAGGGAAAGAAACCAGTGAAAGTTTGGGGATTTCTTACTCTCTACTTGAAAAACTGGCTCTCTTTCTGATTGCATTAACGACAAGCGTCACCATGATTACCGTGGGCGGCTTGCCATTTCTCGGAGTTATCGTTCCCAATCTTGTTCGCAAGCGCTACGGAGATAATCTAGGTCAAACCAAACTCATCGTCGCACTGGTCGGTGCCAATCTAGTTCTGGCCTGCGACATCCTATCCCGAGTTCTGATTCGGCCCTATGAGCTGTCTGTCAGTCTTCTACTAGGAATCATTGGGAGCCTCGTCTTTATCCTACTTCTCTGGAGAGGGGGACGAAAAGATGCAGTCTAAAAGCAAACATACTAAGCTCTTCTGGACTCTCATTATTCTTGCCATCGGAGCTTGTCTTCTCTACTTTTGGCCCATCACTCACTTGTCAGCCTTTGCTTGGAAGTTGCGTTCCCAAAAAATCATCGTTTATCTCTTGGTAGCCATCGCGACTGGGATTTCGACCATTAGTTTTCAAACCCTGACAGAAAATCGCTTCCTGACGCCTAGTATTTTAGGAATCGAATCCTTCTACGTCCTATTGCAAACTCTGCTACTGGTTTTTGAAAGCAAGTTTCTTCAAATTGGCAAGTCCCCTATCTTAGAATTCCTAATCTTACTTCTCGTCCAATCCCTCTTCTTTCTCGCCTTACAAGGCTACTTGAAGAAACTGATGAAACAAGATTTAGTCTTCATCCTGCTGATTTGTCTAGCTCTCGGAAGTCTCTTTCGAAATATTAGTACATTTCTTCAGGTTCTCATGGATCCAAACGAATACGATAAACTACAAAACAGTCTTTTTGCCTCCTTTCAACATCTCAACACTTCCATCCTAGCAATCGGTTCTCTGATTATCCTTGCTTTGACACTCTTTTTCTTTCGGAAAGCAGTCATTCTGGATGTCTTGCATCTGCAAAGAGAAACAGCTCAGATACTGGGACTTGATGTTGAAAAAGAACAAAAAGAGCTCCTCTGGGGCATCGTGCTTTTAACTTCAACAGCAACTGCCCTGGTGGGACCTATGGCCTTCTTCGGCTTTATGCTGGCTAACCTCACCTACCTGATTATCAAAGACTATCGGCACAAGCTACTCTTTATAGTGGCCATTCTGGTTGGATTTATCAGTTTGACCTTGGGGCAAGTCCTGATTGAACGAGTCTTTGCGCTGGAAATTCGCTTCAGTATGATCATCGAGAGCGTGGGTGGCCTCTTATTCTTTATCTTACTATACAGGAGGACGCGTCAGTGAAACTGGAAAACATTGACAAATCCATTCAAAAACAGGATATTTTGCAAGGTATTTCCCTTGAAGTCAGTCCTCAGAAACTGACAGCCTTCATTGGTCCAAATGGTGCTGGAAAATCGACTCTCCTCTCCATCATGAGCAGACTGACAAAGAAGGATCAAGGAATTCTCAGTATTAAAGGCCGTGAAATCGAAAGTTGGAATTCCCAAGAACTGGCCAAAGAACTGACTATCCTAAAACAGAAAATCAATTACCAAGCCAAATTAACCGTTGAAGAACTTGTCAGTTTTGGACGTTTTCCCTACAGCCGTGGTCGACTGAAGGCAGAAGACTGGGAAAAAATCCGAGAAACTCTGGACTATCTGGAACTGACTAACTTAAAAAACCGCTACATCGATAGTCTGTCTGGCGGACAGCTCCAACGTGTCTTTATCGCTATGGTACTGGCCCAGGATACCGACTTTATCTTGCTGGACGAACCACTCAACAATCTCGATATCAAGCAAAGCGTCAGCATGATGCAGATTCTCAAGCGACTGGTGGAAGAACTCGGCAAGACCATTATCATCGTCCTCCACGATATCAACATGGCCAGTCAGTATGCGGATGAAATTGTCGCCTTTAAAGACGGCCAAGTCTTTAGCAAGGGAAGAACCAATCAAATCATGCAGGCTGACCTGCTCAGTCAACTTTATGAGATTCCCATCACACTAGCTGATATCAACGGCAAGAAAATCTGTATCTATAGCTAGTAACATAGAAGTTCAAGTTAGAGAACCTTCAGTCTCTTAGTCAATAAGACCAAGAGACTCCCTAAATCGTTATCACATTTTAAAAAGGAGAAATCATGAAAACATCCCTTAAACTTTATTTCACTGCCCTAGTGGCTAGCTTCTTGCTTCTACTTGGTGCATGTAGTACAAATACAAACTCAAGCACTAGCCAGTCGGAAACAAGCAACTCTGCTCCAACAGAGATAACCATTAAAAGTTCACTAGACGAAGTCAAACTTTCAAAAGTTCCTGAAAAAATTGTGACCTTTGACCTCGGTGCTGCTGATACTATTCGTGCTCTAGGATTTGAAAAAAATATCGTTGGAATGCCTACAAAAACAGTACCAACCTATCTCAAAGACCTAGCTGGAAAAGTTAAAAATGTTGGTTCTATGGTTGAACCAGACCTAGAAGCCCTTGCTGCTCTTGAACCAGATTTGATTATTGCTTCACCACGTACCCAAAAATTCGTAGACAAATTCAAAGAAATCGCCCCAACCGTGCTCTTTCAAGCAAGCAAGGAAGACTATTGGACTTCAACTAAAAGCAACATTGAATCCTTAGCAAGTGCCTTCGGCGAAACTGGTACACAGAAAGCCAAGGAAGAGTTGGCTAAGCTGGACAAGAGCATTCAAGAAGTCGCTACTAAAAATGAAAATTCTGACAAAAAAGCCCTTGCTATCCTCCTCAACGAAGGAAAAATGGCAGCCTTTGGTGCCCAATCTCGTTTTTCTTTCTTGTACCAAACTTTGAAATTCAAACCAACTGATACTCAATTTGAAGATTCTCGCCACGGACAAGAAGTCAGCTTTGAAAGTGTCAAAGAAATCAACCCTGATATCCTCTTTGTTATCAACCGTACCCTTGCCATCGGTGGTGACAACTCAAGCAACGATGGCGTCCTAGAAAATGCCCTCATCGCTGAAACTCCTGCTGCTAAAAATGGGAAAATTATCCAACTAACACCAGACCTCTGGTATCTCAGCGGAGGTGGTCTTGAATCAACAAAACTCATGATTGAAGACGCACAAAAAGGCTTGAAATAAGCAACTTCAAACTCATACTCTTCGAAAATCTCTTCAAACCACGTCAACGTCGCCTTGCCGTACTCAAGTACAGCCTGCGGCTAGTTTCCTAGTTTGCTCTTTGATTTTCATTGAGTATCAACTAACATCTTTACATAATAAAACGCATCCTATCAAGCTCACTCAAACCTGATAGGATGCGTTTTTATCATTTCACTAAAATATTTTTACCTAGCCTCATTTTTCTTCTTGATTCCGTTTAAGGGAAAAATGGTCTGGGACGGGGTCCTTACCTGTTTTCGACCAGGGATGGCAACGTAAAATTCGAGCCAAGCCCATCAAAACACCCTTGAAGCCATGTTTTTCAATAGCCTGAATCATATAGTTTGAACAAGTCGGCTCAAAGCGACAAGAGGGTGGAAAGGCTGGTGAAATAAAACGTTGGTAAAAGCGCACAGGTGCTATTAACATTCGTTTCATTATTTCTTGGTTACAGCCATGGTGTGTAGTTGGCTGATTTCTTTTTTGTTAAGACGACGGGATTCACCTGGACGGAGACCTGTCAAATCTAGATGTCCAAAACGGGTCCGTGACAACTTGTCCACTTGAAGACCGACAGCTTCAAACATCTTTTTAACCTGATGGTTACGCCCTTCATGGATGGTCAACTGCACCACTGAGCGGTTTTTGACTGGATCCACTTTGAGAATCTCATAGACAGCCGGCTTGGTTTTCTTACCATCAATCTCAAGTCCACGGGTCAAGGGGCGGAGATTATCCTTATTGGCCACACCTTTAACACGCGCGACATAGACCTTGTCAATCTCATTACGAGGGTGAATCATCTCATCCGTAAAATCCCCGTCATTGGTCAAAATCAAGACTCCTGATGTATCCCAGTCCAAACGACCTACAGGGTAGATGCGTTCTTTCACATTGGGCAAGAGGTCAACAACAGTCTTGCGACCCTTATCATCTGTCACACTGGAAATGACACCGCGTGGTTTGTTAAGCAGATAATAGACCTTTTCTTCGTTGTAGATAGGTTGACCTTCAACTTCAACCTTGTCGCCTGACTTGATGGTCGTTGCTAGTTCACGCACCACCTGGCCGTTAACCGTCACCAAGCCTTGCTTGATCAGCTCTTCTGCTTTTCTCCTACTGGCCACACCTGCGTGGGCAATATACTTATTGATTCTCATCTTCTTCTATCCTTTCACCAAACAATTGGCTTTCTTGGGCTTGAATCTCAAGCTCATCAATCACTGGTAATTCTTCCAAATGATTTATCCCCATGTAATCTAGGAAATAATCTGTAGTCACATAGAGGTTGGGACGCCCCAACACTTCTTTTTTCCCGTCTTCTTTGATTAGGTCAAAAGCCTGCAACTTTGCCAAAGCCCCACTCGAGTTGACTCCACGGATAGCATCAATTTCTATCCGTGTGATGGGCTGTTTGTAGGCAATGATAGACAAGGTTTCAAGGGCAGCTCGAGATAAACTCTGGTTGATAGGTGCCTTAGAGTATTCCTTCAAAATGGCTGCAAATTGAGGATTGGTCACTAATCTATAAGCACCACCAGTCTCAATCAGAGCCAAACTGGAATCTGGGTCCTTTTCATACTTCTGGGCTAATTTTTCTAAACTCTGTTGGATGCCTGTCGGTGGCAGTGAGAGGAATTCAGCTAACTGGCGAACTCTAATCCCATCTTCCCCCGCTACAAACAAGAGCGCTTCTATTTTTGCTAAAGTACTCATATTTCCTCTCTATCAAGTCTAGCTTTGAGGCACTTGACTTTCTTCCTTCTTTTCCATGAGATAGATATCCCCAAAACTCTCATTCTGCACTAGAGTTAACTCCTGAGTTTTGATTAACTCTAAAGTTGCTAAAAAGAGGGTGATGACCTCTTGAACATTCTGAGCTTCCTTAAATAAATCTTGCAATAGTAGTTGGTCTCTTCCAGCTAACGACTCTTTCACAATAACCATCATATCCTCAATCTTATACTCATCTCGTAAGATAGTCGTATGATTTTTAGAAAACTCCTCTTTTTTCTTATTTAGAATGTTCGAAAAAGCCAAGAAGAGGTCAATGGTCGTCTTGTCATGCACAAGCTCCGCATCTTCATAAATCAACTCTGTCGGTGCTTTAGAATAATACTGGGCCCGTTCTTGGTGCTTGGCTTCCAAGTGCTCACCCAAGAGCTTGAACTTGCGGTATTCTTCGATTTGAGAAAGAAGATCCTGCTCCAGATCGTCCTCCAAGTCGGTCACTTCTGCTACCTTTGGAAGGAGTTTGCGGCTCTTAATCAGCATGAGCTGACTGGCCATGACCATATACTCACCCGTCACTTCCAGACGCATGGCCTTCAGGGTTGAGACGTAGGCTAGATACTGTTCGATGACTTCCGTAATGGGCACATCATAGATATCCATCTGGTACTTAGAGACCAGGTGCAAGAGCAAGTCCAGGGGCCCTTCAAAATCTTTTAATTTAATATCCATTATCTATATTTTTCTAAGGTCAGAACTGTTTTTAATCCTAATTTTTTTGCAATTTCGTACAAATCGACCTTGTTTTCTATTTGTCTTAGAATGAACTGTTCACGTAAGGCTTGAGCTGATAGGGATGAAAAACCTTTCTCCTTGACAAAAGCTTCTAACTGACGAAAGGCCCACTGACGGGAATAGGCTTTCCCTCCCCTTTCAAAAAGATAGGTCTGGTCTATCAAGGGTTCTAATTCTGAAAGCAAGGTCGTAGGAATAGTGACAATCCTCTGCTGGGAAGCCTTCTTGATTCGTAACACCTGAAAATCCAGATTGATATCCTCAACCTCGAGAGCTAAAATCTCACTCGGCAAGAGTCCCATTTCCAAGATAAGTAGAGCCAGTAAACGCCCCTCTGGATAATTACTTTCCTGCCAAAAAGAGTCTAGGTTTAACAGTTCTGGTTTTGAGGTCTTCTTTTCAGCTTGTTTGGTTAATTCCAAGCGGTAAAATCCGTCCACTTCTCCTTTTTGATAGAGAAAGTAGAGAAATTGATTACAGGCCGAAATCTTTCGCTTCTGGGCGCTGATTTTTAGATTGGCTAGCTGGGCTTGGTAAATCTTGAGACTAGTCTCCGAAACCCGCTCGCCAACAATGTCTAAAAATTGCTCCAGATCATACTTATAGGACTGCTTGGAATTTGCAGACAAGCCCTGCTTTCCCTCTAAAAAGTCTGAAATGCTATCTCTCATTTGCATCGAATCTCATATTCCTTACTAAAGTCATGCAAGAGGGCATTCACTGCCTTGAGGATAGACTTGCGCGTGATAATCCCTTGGAAAATCCCTGACGCATCCACAACTGGCAAGAAGGACTCATCTACCAGCTTGTGCAAGACCTCCGTAATGGTAAAATCAGGCGAAACAACCGCTACATCCGTTTTGGTCATATGAACAATATCCGTATCTGCCATGATTTCTTGACTCAAGTCATGCTCCATCTGATAAGCCATAATATCTCTAAGCCCAATCGTCCCAACAAACTGTTTTTCATCTGTCACAACAGGAACACGGGTATAGGTCATCTGACTGAGCAATAGGGTCGCATGATCTGCATTATGAGTATTAATCAACACAGCTAGATTTTCAGCAGGGGTCAAAAAAGTTTCCTCCTGCCCCAACAAGAAAGTTTCAAACTCCTTGGCAATCATCGGCTAAACTCCTTGGACAAGCCTGGGTACACCTCGTGGTCTCGTGTCAAAAAGTCCACTTTGAAATAACTGTCATCAATCTCCACACGAGCATAGAGACATTCTCTAACGGTTCCACGTGGTTGACTGATGGAACCTGGATTTAGAAAGAGAGTCTTGCCTTCCATCCAAGCATTTGGCACATGCAAGTGACCATAGAGGCAGATATCGGCCTCTTCTTCTTGAGCCCAGTAGTCCAACTTTTGAAAATTGAAATTAATGTCAAACAAGTGACCATGGGTCTGAATGATTTTAGTTGGTCCCAACTGAGTCACCAAGCGTTCTGGGTAACCTGCATAGAAGTCCATGTTCCCTTTAACAACACGGATGCCCTCCCAAAGGAGAGAATCAGGACGTAATTCAGAATCTCCGTTATGAAAAACGGCATCAACTTTGCCTACATAACGATCACGGATTTCTTCTACAATCAAGCTATCCCCATGGGAATCACTCATTACAATGATGGTTTGCTTTGCCATGATGGAAATACCTCCAAAAGTTTCTTAACGGCTAAGGCACGGTGAGATTGACTATTTTTTTCTTCAAGGGTTAATTCAGCTGAGGACTTGCCTGTCTCTCCTACAAGGAAGAGAGGGTCATAGCCGAAGCCATTTTCACCCTTAGGTTCAAAGTTAATGTAGCCTGGCCAGTCTGCTTCAACAACCAAACTTTCCTTGTTTGGGCTGGCTACGACTAGGGTTGTATGGAATTGAGCCGAACGATCCTTGAGTTCAAAGACCATGGCCAATTCGTGCAAGAGTTTGGCATTGTTTTCACGGTCAGTAGCTCCCACTCCTGCGAAACGAGCTGACCAGACACCTGGCAAGCCACCAAGGACATCAACTTTAAGACCAGAATCATCTGCCAGAACCATCTTACCCGTTAACTGAGAAATGGTTTCTGCCTTGAGGCGGGCATTTTCTTCAAAGGTCATGCCTGTTTCTGCTACTTCAGGTAGGTCTGGATAATCATTGAGGTTTTCCACATCATAGCCAAGTTTGTCAAAGATAGCTCGGAATTCCTTTGTCTTGCCCTCGTTACGAGTCGCAATCAATAAGGTTTCTCTGACCTTGCTTGTCTCAAAGAAATCATGAACATTGACCCCTTCTTTAGGCAATTCTACATACAAGAGCTGCCCATTTTCAACCAAGAGAAGGGCTCCCTGACGTTGAATAACTTCCAAATTTCGTCCCATTTCTTGGTTAAGGATATCTACTACAAAAGACAATAGACGGTAGGGAGAACCATAGCGTAAAACAGTAACTGAAAGTGGAAAACCTCGTTCCTCGTCTCGAAAGATTTTGGCCAATCCAACTAGAGGAAAATCCAAGTCTTCATCAGTCAAAGTCCGGACACCACCAAAAATACTATAGGACCCAACATACCAGTCCTGGTCATCCTTGTATTCATAAATTTTATTTGTCATAATTCTACATGCTCCACATGAATCTCTTTTTCCAGCCATTCTTCACCAATTTGTGCAAAACTTTGGCTGCTGGCTGTTGTGTAAAAACGGTGATTAAGTGGTCCAGCATCGCGACCACGATTGATTTCAAAATAATTGAGTAAGACGGAGATATCTCGCACACATTCCGCTCCACTATCGATGAGTTTGACATTCGGTCCCATAACATTTTGAATAATAGGCCTGAGGAGCGGATAGTGGGTACAGCCTAAGATTAAACTGTCCACCTTACCAACCAAGGGTCTCAGGGTTTCATAAACAACCTTTTTAGTCACACTAGTTGATAAGGCTCCTGACTCGACCAAGGGTACAAACTTAGGGCATGCCAAACTTTCTACTTGTAGGTCTGGATCCAGATCTTGAATCTTTTTACGATAAATGTCAGATTGTACAGTCATAGGCGTTCCAATCACACCTATTTTCTTACCTTGACTGGATTTGATCGCAGCTGAGGCACCTGGCAGAATCACTCCAAGCACAGGAATATCTAGCTTAGCCTTAACTTCTTCCCAAACGACTGCTGTTGCAGTGTTACAAGCAAGGACAATCATTTTGACATCCTTAGTTAAGAGAAAGTTGACCAACTGCCAAGTATATTCACGAATTTGCTCATCAGAACGAGGCCCATATGGTGCCCGCGCTGAATCTCCAATATAGACGATTTCTTCATGAGGAAGCTGGCGCATGAGCTCGCGCACAACGGTCAAGCCCCCGACACCCGAATCCAAAAAACCAATTGGTCGATTATCCATACAGTCTTCTTTCTAGTTTTCTTTTTCTGATTGATAGTTCATCATGATTAACACAACTTGAATATATTACTGATAAATTGAGAAAATCAAACTAACTCCCTCTTAATCATAATCAAATATCAATAGAATGCAAGGAAAAAGGATTATCCTTGAGAACTATTAAACATAGTGAGAAGTCTGGAACTTTCATCCCAGACTTTTCCTATTTATTTCTTTTTATTGTTAGCAAGAGCTGCTTTTTGTTGACGGATGATTTGGTGGTAAACCTGTTGTACTTTTGCTTCGCTTGGTTTTTGACCATTTGCACTTAATAAAGTACGAACTGCTTCTGCATTCAAACGTGGGTTATCAGCAAATTCTTTTTCAATTTGCTTACGAACCAAATACATACCTCCAAGAGCGCCCCCTAAGGCTGCTAAAACAATCAATACAATTGCTAAAATAAGATTCATAACATTTCTCCTGTTCCTTTTTGAGTCTATACTATTATAACACAAAGAAGGCGAACTGACTAGTTTGATTTACGCTTTCAACTATAGATTAACTATCAATAAGAACTCCTCAATTGTTTAAACAGAGGACTCCTTTCTAAGTTTAACTTACATAGATAGCCAATGTTTGATAAGGTTTAAGCAATAGTTTGTCAAGCAATTCTATTTTCTCATAGTTTAAAGGTATGATCTGTCCATTTTGGTAGGCTAATAGATAAATGGTATCCCATGTGAATTCAGATTTGTAGATTTTGCAAAACGTAAGAAATAAAAGACTGAGACACCACATCTCAGCCTTTTTCTTTATCCCAAAACTAACTCATCACTGACTAGACTTTGGCCACTATTTTTCTGGAAGAGATGCATGAGATCTTCAACCGTCAGATGCTTTTTCTCCTCTCCCTTGACATCCACCACTATCTTGCCTTGATAGAGCATAATGAGACGATTTCCGTACTCAATCGCATGGTTCATATCATGGGTAATCATCAAAGTAGTCAACTGATGGTGTTCCACAATCTTTTGCGTCAAATCCATCACCATTTGACTAGTTTTTGGATCAAGAGCCGCAGTATGTTCATCCAAAAGCAAGAGTTTGGGTTTTACCAAGGCAGCCATGATTAGGGTCAAGGCCTGTCTTTGACCTCCCGAGAGGTATTGAGTATCTACTTTTAAGCGGTTTTCAAGACCAATATTCAACTCCTTCAAGGCCTCTTGGAACTGGATTCTATCCTTCTCCTTCACACCCCAGCCAAGTCCTCTCTTCTGACCACGTCTCAAGGCAATGGCCATATTCTCCTCAATCGTCAAACGAGAAGCTGTCCCCATCTTCGGATCTTGAAAAACACGGGCAATATCCTTGGCTCTCTTTCTTACACTCATATTTTTAATGGATTTGCCTGCCAATAAAAGGTCTCCTTCGTCCACCGATAGATTGCCAGCCAAGATATTCATCAAAGTGGATTTCCCTGCTCCATTTCCACCAATCACAGATATAAAATCTCCCTCTTCAACTTCTAAATCTAATCCTTTGAGGACATGGTTCTCATTGACAGTCCCTGCTTCAAATGTCTTGTGAATATTTTCAAGTGTTAACAAACTTGCCATAACTTTCTCCCCCTATTCATTTCTCAATTTCAGACCACGAATCTTTAATCTCTTTTGCAATTCTGGTGCAAATAAAACCAAGGCTAACAAAATTGCATTAAAGAGACGAACCAGATTTTGATCTAGATTTGGAATTTCATAGATATTTAAAATAATCAAACGGTAAACAATCGCACCGATTCCGATAGATAACAAGCGGCTTCCAATGGTTAAATCGTTAATCAGGACTTCCGCAATAATCACTGCACTCAAACCAACAACGATAGTTCCTGTCCCAGAAGTCACATCTGAAAATCCATCATTTTGAGCGAACAAGGAACCACATAGGGCAATCAAGCCATTTGAAATCATGTAACCAACAATCTTCATGCTGTCTACATTGACTCCATTTGCCTCACTCATAGGAATATTGTCCCCAGTCGAACGCAAGACAAGGCCAATCTCTGTTTTCATCAAAAGAGTCAAGACTAGACAGACAAGTAAGAGACAGGCTAAACTAAGTGAGAAAACAGTTTCTTCGTTTGTCAATCCCAAGCTCGCCAATTGTTTAAAGACGGTTGCAGAATCTCCCAAGGAAAGATTGGGCACACTTCCCATGATTTTAATATTGATGGAATAAAGCCCTGTCAAGGTCACAATCCCTGTTAAGAGAGCTGGAATTTTCATCTTGGTGTGGAGCATTCCTGATACAAGACCTGCGACCATACCTGCCAGCAAAGCCAGTAAAGTCGCAATCCAAGGATTTGTCCCTACCTGTATCTGTGATACAACGACAGCTGCCCCCAGAGGAAAGGCTCCCTCAGCAGTCATATCCGCAATATCCAAAATACGGAAAGTCAAGTAGACTCCAATAGCCATAATCGACCATAGCAAACCTTCTGATAAACTAGATAATACAAAATTCATCTTAAACCTCCTTATTCCTTACCTTCTAACTTACTGATATCAATTCCTAGCGCAGCCGCCATTTCTTGATTGGTATGCAATTCCAGTTTTTCAGGCAACTCAACTGCTATATTTTCTGGCTTCTCACCTTTTAAAACACGAACCAGCATTCGTGCTGTCTGACGTCCCAATTCTTCATAATTGGTTCCGTAGTTATACAAACCACCAAGCGCAACCATTTCTGTTGAACCACCAAATACTGGTACCTTGTGTTTAATAGAAACCTGCTTGACTGTTTCCATGGTTGACGAAATGATATTGTCCGTTGGTACAAAAACCATATCCACCTCTGTCATCAAGCTCTCTGCTGCCGCCTTGACGTTGTTACTATCCAAGATTGTTTTTTCAACAACGGTAAAGCCTCTTTCTTCCAGAAGACGCTTAGCTTCATCCTTTTGGACAACCGAATTTGACTCACTCTGAGTATAAAGAATTCCAATTGATTTAGCTTTTGGCAACACTTTCTTTATTAAGTTGATTTGGGTTGAAATGGCATCTGATGACTGGTCACTTGTCCCAGTTACATTGCCTCCAGGATGTTCTCTTGACTCAACCAACTTGGCACTGACTGGGTCTGTTACAGCTGAAAAGATAACTGGTGTCGTTTGCGTCGTATTGGCCAAGCTCTGAGCAGAAGGCGTTGCAATTGCTAGAACGACATCACTGGATTCTGCTAGTTGCTGGGAAATAGTTTTTAGATTTCTTTGTTCTCCCTGTGCATTTTGAAAATCAATCTCAATATTTTCCCCCTCAACATAGCCCTGTTTAGCCAGTTCATCCACAAATCCTTCTCTAGTAGCGTCCAAAGACTGGTGGGTAATAAATTGCGAAATACCGATACGAAACACATCTTTTTTCTTATCCGCCTTCAACTGATGCAAACTGATCAGAGAGGTCAAGAGAATCCCTACAACCAAAAGAGGGGCTAGTAATTTTCGAACAACTTTCATAATGAAACTCCTTCTCAGAAAAGATAAAACAAAAAACCGCCTAGATATTATCTAAACGGATGCTTGAAATAATCTAACAAGTTACAACTTAGCTAGCCCATTTAGATATTCATCTATATGGACCACAATCAAAAATCTTAGCCACATAGATACAAACAAATTGCTTGAACTGTTTGCATCCATGGTGACATGTCTACAAACACTATCTAAAGTAGCTAAAGTAAAAGTTTTGATTCATTGTTACAGCTTGTCTTTTAATCATTCTTTTTCTGCTTTCTTTTTTGATGTTTCTTATCTTACTACCTTTTTCATCACCTGTCAAGAATATTTCAGAATTTTTTAAATTTTTTCGAAAGGGCTAACTATTAATTTATATAAATATTTTTATTCCTTTAGCTCCAACTTTCTTTTTAAGTCATTTTATGGTAAAATGAAGAGTAATAATATTTATTAAAGAGGTAAAAATATGATTGAAGCAAGCAAATTGAAAGCTGGTATGACATTTGAAACTGCAGATGGAAAATTAATCCGAGTTTTGGAAGCAAGCCACCACAAACCTGGTAAAGGGAACACTATCATGCGTATGAAATTGCGTGATGTTCGTACTGGTTCTACTTTTGATACAAGCTACCGTCCAGAAGAAAAATTCGAGCAAGCAATTATCGAGACTGTTCCAGCTCAATACTTGTACAAAATGGATGAAACTGCCTACTTCATGAATACTGAAACTTACGACCAATACGAAATTCCAGTCGTAAACGTTGAAAATGAATTGCTTTACATCCTTGAAAACTCTGATGTTAAAATCCAATTCTACGGAACTGAAGTGATCGGTGTGACTGTACCTACTACTGTTGAGTTGACTGTTGCTGAAACACAACCATCTATCAAAGGTGCTACTGTTACAGGTTCTGGTAAACCAGCAACTATGGAAACTGGACTTGTTGTCAACGTTCCAGACTTCATCGAAGCTGGACAAAAATTGATCATCAACACTGCAGAAGGAACTTACGTTTCTCGTGCCTAATCTCTAGAAAGAGGTCATTCTATGGGAATTGAAGAACAATTTGGCGAAATCGTTATCGCTCCACGTGTACTTGAAAAAATTATTGCTATCGCTACTGCTAAGGTAGACGGTGTCCATTCATTTTCAAACAAATCCGTATCTGACACCCTCTCAAAACTTTCACTCGGCCGTGGGGTTTACCTTAAAAACAGTGATGAGGAGTTAACAGCTGACATCTATCTCTACCTTGAGTACGGTGTCAAAGTTCCTAAAGTTGCTGTAGCCATTCAAAAAGCAGTTAAGGATGCAGTTCGTGATATGGCTGATGTAGAGCTTACTGCTATCAACATTCATGTTACAGGAATCGTACCAGATAAAACACCAAAACCTGAGTTGAAAGACTTATTTAATGAGGACTTCCTCAATGACTAGTCCACTATTAGAATCTAGACGTGAACTTCGTAAATGTGCTTTTCAGGCACTTATGAGTCTTGAATTCGGCACTGATACTGAAACAGCTTGCCATTTTGCTTACACACATGATCGTGAAGATGCAGATGTGCAAGTTCCTGCCTTTTTAACAGACTTGGTGTCTGGTGTTCAAACTTACAAAACAGAGTTGGATAAACAAATTAATCAGCATCTCAAGTCTGGTTGGACCGTTGAACGCTTGACCTTGGTCGAAAAGAATTTACTGCGCTTGGGAATCTTTGAAATCACTTCATTTGACACTCCTCAACTAGTCGCTGTAAATGAGGCTATTGAATTAGCAAAGGTCTTTTCAGATCAAAAATCTGCTCGTTTTATCAATGGACTCCTCAGCCAGTTTGTAACAGAAGAAAATGAATAATCTAAAAGGTGTTTGGTCATTACCAAGCACCTTTTCTTTTCGACACTCAGTAAGAGTCACATAAAAACTAGAACTGATGATCAGCTCTAGTTTTTGTGTATTCCATTGAAGAATTAGTATTTTCTAAATCGTTGGTAGCGATCTTCTAGTAATTGTTCCAAGGGTAAATGAGCTAATTTAGTCAATTCCGTTTGAAGCTCTCCTTTAACCTTTTGAATCAGTTCTTTACTAGAAAGCCCTGTTTCAGAAATTACCTTGTCAACAATTTCCATTTCTAGCAGTTCATGTGAGGTGATTTTCATCAATTCTGCAGCTTCCATGGCACGACTACCATCCTTCCATAGAATAGAGGCGAATCCTTCTGGACTGAGAATAGCATAAATAGAGTTTTCCAGCATCCAAACACGGTCTGCAACGGCTAGAGCCAAAGCCCCACCTGAACCCCCTTCACCAATGACAATCGCGATAATAGGAACTTTCAGGTCACTCATTTCCATGAGATTGCGAGCAATTGCTTCACCTTGCCCACGTTCTTCAGCCCCCACACCAGGATAGGCACCAGCAGTATTGATAAAGGTGACAACTGGACGGCCAAATTTTTCAGCCTGTTTCATCAAACGCAAGGCTTTACGATAGCCTTCAGGATGAGGTTGGCCAAAATTTCGTTTGAGATTGTCTTGTAAGCTCTTTCCTTTTTGGATACCAACAACTGTTACAGCTTGCTCTCCAAGCCAGCCGATACCACCTACAACCGCACCATCATCTCGAAAAGATCTATCGCCATGTAATTCAATAAATTCATCAAAAATGCCTGTTGCAAAATCCAAGGTTGTCAATCGGCTCTGTTCACGCGCTTCTCTGACTATTTTTGCTATATTCATCTAAGACTTCCTCCATGCAATTTGACCAAACTAGCGATTGTATCTGGTAAATCTCTTCTCTTGACGATAGCATCTACAAATCCATGTTCAAGCAGGAATTCTGCCTTTTGGAAATCATCTGGTAAGGTTTCACGAACCGTATTTTCAATAACCCTGCGCCCAGCAAAGCCAACTAAACTCTGTGGTTCTGCCAAAATGATATCACCTTCCATGGCAAAAGAAGCAGTTACTCCACCTGTCGTTGGATCTGTCAAAACTGTCAAGTAAAAAAGGCCCGCATTTGAATGGCGTTTAACAGCTGCAGAAATTTTGGCCATCTGCATAAGACTCATAATACCCTCCTGCATACGAGCTCCCCCAGAAGCTGTAAAGAGGACCACAGGTAACTTTTCTAGGGTTGCATATTCAAATAAGCGAGTAATTTTCTCACCTACAACTGTACCCATAGAGGCCATGATAAAGTTAGAATCCATGATTCCCAAGGCTATATTTTGACCTTTAATGGAGGCAATCCCTGTTACAACTGCTTCATCAAGACCTGTCTTTTCACGTATTACCTCTAGTTTCTTTTGATACCCAGGAAATTTTAGGGGATCCTTGCTTTCAATCCCTGTAAACAATTCTTTAAAGCTTCCTGTATCGATTGTCAAATCAAGACGTTCTTGAGCAGAAATGCGAAATGTATAACTACACTGCGGACAAATACGATCACTTCCCAAATCTTTTTGATAGATGGTGTGTTTACAACCCGGACATTTGGAAAATAGTTCATCTGGAACCTCTGGTTTAGCTTGAGGTTTTTCCCTCACCGAACGATTGGGGTTGATTCGAATATACTTATCTTTTTTACTAAATAGAGCCATTGATTCCCCTTTTTGGTTTAAACTCTTGAAATCTTATTATTGTTTTTCTTGGTATTTTGGCAAGAATGTTTCCATCAAGAAGGATGTATCGTAATCTCCAGCAATAACATTGCGATCTGAAATTAAATCAAGCTGGAAATCCGCATTGGTCTGCACTCCCTCAATCTCTAATTCATAAAGGGCCCGTTGCATTTTCATCAAGGCATCGAAACGATTTTCCCCATGAACAATGACTTTGGCTATCATACTATCATAGAAGGGAGGAATGGTGTAGCCTGGATAAACTGCAGAATCTACACGTAAACCAACACCTCCACTTGGTAAATAGAGATTGGTAATCTTACCTGGACTTGGAGCAAAATTGAAGGCAGGGTTTTCTGCATTGATACGACATTCAATAGCATGACCTCGTAAAACAATATCTTCTTGCTTAACAGACAGAGGTTGACCTGCCGCAATGCGAATTTGTTCCTTAACGATATCCACACCCGATACAAACTCTGTTACGGGGTGTTCTACCTGGACACGGGTGTTCATTTCCATAAAATAAAATTGTCCACTTGCTTCGTCAAGAAGAAACTCAATAGTCCCTGCATTTTCATAGCCTACAGACTCTGCAGCGCGAACAGCAGCCGCCCCAATTTCATGGCGAAGGGTCTTTCCAATTGCAATAGATGGACTCTCTTCTAATACCTTTTGATTATTTCTCTGAAGAGAACAGTCACGTTCACCCAAGTGGATTACATTTCCATGTTCGTCTCCAAGAATTTGAACCTCAATATGACGAGCTGGATAAATAACCCGTTCTATGTACATAGCACCATTACCATAGTTGGCCTTAGCTTCACTTGAAGCAGTTTCAAAAGCGGAAACAAGGTCTTCTGGTTTTTCAACCTTACGAATCCCTTTTCCGCCTCCTCCCGCTGAGGCTTTCAACATAACTGGATAACCAATTTTTTCAGCAACCAGAAGAGCTTCTTCTGAGTCATGTACTTCTCCATCTGAACCTGGAATGACAGGAACACCTGCTTTGATCATCTGAGCACGTGCATTAATCTTGTCTCCCATCATATCCATGACATGACCAGATGGGCCAATAAACTTGATTCCTACCTCTTCACACATAGTAGCAAATTTGGAATTTTCACTGAGAAATCCAAAACCTGGGTGAATGGCTTCTGCCTCAGTCAAGACTGCAGCTGATAGAACCGCATTAATATTGAGATAAGACTCTGTTGGCTTACCAGGGCCAATACAAATTGCTTCATCTGCCAAAAGCGTATGAAGGGCTTCCTTATCAGCAGTTGAATAAACCGCCACCGTCGCAATGCCCAATTCACGCGCCGCACGGATAATACGAACCGCAATTTCACCACGATTGGCAATTAAAATTTTTCGAAACATGGAGAACCTCCTTAGCTCCCGATTGCAAAGGTAAGAGTACCACTAGCTGCAAGCTTGCCATCCACTTCAGCCTTTGCTTCAACCACAGCGATTGTGCCACGACGTTTTACAAACGTTGCTGTCATAACCAATTGGTCACCTGGTACAACTTGCTTCTTGAATTTAACCTTGTCCATACCAGCGTAAAAGACCAGTTTTCCTTTATTTTCAGGTTTTGACAACTCCAAGACACCAGCTGTTTGCGCCAATGCTTCCATGATAAGAACACCTGGCATAACTGGATATTGAGGAAAATGACCATTGAAAAAAGGCTCATTGATGGTCACATTTTTGATGGCGACAATGGTATCTTCGCTCACTTCCAACACACGATCCACTAGGAGCATAGGGTAACGGTGGGGTAGAGCCTCTTTGATTCCTTGAATATCAATCATTTGATACGTACCAATCCTTTACCAAACTCTACCATTTCTTCGTTAGAAACGAGAATTTCTGTTACCACACCATCCTTAGGAGCTGGGATCTCATTCATGACTTTCATAGCTTCGATAATTACCAATGTTTGGCCTTTTTTAACACTATCACCAACTGTTACAAAGGCAGGTTTATCTGGACCAGCAGCCAAGTAAGCCACCCCAACAAGTGGGCTCTCTACAACATCTCCCTCAGCAGCCACACTTGTTTCAGCTGGCGCCGAAATTTCTTCCACTGCAGTTTCTGCTGGAACAGATACAGGAGCTACTGGACTTGGTGTTGCTAGAACGGGTGCTGGAGCGACTTGAGGTGTAACTTCAGATACAAGTCTAGCTTCATTCTTGCTAAACTGCAACTCCTCCGTCCCATTTTTATAAGAAAATTCTCTCAAACTTGACTGGTTAAATTGGGCCATCAAGTCCTTAATATCGTTTAAATTCATAATTATTTACTCTCCCAACGTTTGAAGGCAAGAACAGCATTATGTCCACCAAATCCAAAAGTATTTGAAATAGCATAAGGAATTTCTTGCTCCAAGCCTTGTCCATAAACGACATTGGCTTCAATATAGTCTGATACTTCTCTTGTTCCTGCGGTCATCGGTACGAAGTTATGGCGCATAGCCTCAATCGTGGCAATAGCTTCCACTGCTCCTGCTGCACCAAGTAAATGACCTGTAAAGGACTTAGTTGAGGAGATAGGAACTTCCTTGCCAAGAACTGCAACAACTGCTCCACTTTCTCCCTTTTCATTAGCAGGAGTTGATGTCCCGTGGGCATTGACATAAGCCACTTGTTCTGGAGAAATTTCAGCTTCTTCCAAAGCTAGTTTAATAGCTTTGATAGCTCCTTGACCTTCTGGATGTGGAGAAGTCATATGATAGGCATCACAAGTATTTCCATAACCCACCACTTCAGCCAAGATAGTAGCTCCACGTTTTTCTGCATGTTCAAGACTTTCAAGAACCAACATTCCTGAACCTTCTCCCATAACAAAACCATTGCGGTTCTTGTCAAATGGAATTGAAGCGCGACTTGGATCCTCTGTAGTTGAAAGGGCTGTTAAGGCTTGGAAACCAGCAATCGCAAAAGGTGTGATAGAAGCTTCTGAACCTCCAACCAACATCACATCTTGGAAACCAAACTTGATGGAGCGGAAAGCATCGCCAATCGCATCATTTGATGAAGCACAGGCAGTATTGATTGATTTACAAATACCATTTGCTCCAAAACGCATAGCAACATTACCAGAAGCCATATTTGGAAGGGATTTTGGAAGAGTTAATGGCTTCAAGCGTTTTGGACCTTTTTCATGAAGGCGAAGAATTTGATCTTCAATTTCCTTGATACCCCCAATTCCTGAAGCAACAATAACACCAAAACGATCCTTGTCAAGAGCTTCTACATCAAGATTGGCATAGTTTACCGCTTCTTGGGCTGCATACAAGGCATATAAAGAATAGTTATCAAAACGATTTGTATCTTTTTTTACAAAGTATTTATCAAAAGGAAAATCTTGAATCTCTGCAGCAATGTGCACATCAAAGTCACTATGATCAAATTTAGTAATTTCACCGATTCCAATTTTCCCAGTTGACAAACTATTCCAAAACTCTTCTGGAGTATTCCCAATTGGAGATGTCACTCCATATCCAGTTACAACTACACGATTTAGTTTCATCTTTTTCACCTCTAGCTTTCGCTACATACTTAAGCCACCATCAATGGCAACCACTTGGCCAGTTAGATAATCCTGACCTGCTAAAAAAACTGTTAAATCTGCAACTTGCTCTGCTTCTCCAAATTCTTTCATTGGAATTTGTGCTAGCATAGCATCTTTTACCTTATCTGATAAAATAGCTGTCATATCCGACTTAATCATCCCAGGTGCAATCGCATTCACTCTGACATTTCGATTAGCAACCTCTCGCGCCACAGACTTGGTAAAACCAATCAAACCTGCCTTTGAAGCAGCGTAGTTTGCTTGACCAACATTACCCATCAAACCAACAACACTAGACATATTGATAATTGCCCCTTCTCTGGCTTTCACCATTTGCTTCAAGACAGCTTGAGTCATATTAAAGGTCCCAGTCAAGTTAACCTTGAGCACTTTTTCAAAATCCGCTTCTGTCATCTTGAGCATAAGGGTATCTTTGGTAATCCCTGCATTATTTACTAAGACATCTACTGAACCCAATTCTGCAATTGCTTGTTCGACCATGCCTTTTGCTTCTGCAAAATCTGACACATCTCCAGAGATGGGAATCACCTTAACCCCATAATCTCTAAACTCTGCTAACAAGTCCTCTGAGATTTCCCCACGGCTGTTTAAGACAATGTTTGCTCCTGCTTGAGCAAACTTGTGAGCGATGGCAAGACCAATTCCACGACTCGAACCTGTAATAAAGATATTTTTATTTTTTAGTTGCATTCTTTTCTCCTGTTTCCTCTTGTATTTGTGGGAGAAGGGATTACTTGTTTTCTAGTAAGACTTCTAAACTCGCCTGATCTTCAACATTGGCTAGTTTAGCTGTCTTATCAATTTTTTTGACAAAGCCTGACAAGACTTTCCCCGGTCCAATTTCGATAAAGTTGGTTACGCCTGCTTCTTGCATAACTGCAATACTTTCATAAAAACGAACTGGCTCCTTGACCTGACGCGTCAAGAGTTGAGCGATATCTTCTTTTTTCATGACACTTGCTTCCGTATTGCCGACTAGGGGACAAGTGAAATCTGAAAAACTTACTTGAGCTAGAGTTTCAGCTAGTTTCTGGCTAGCAGGCTCAAGGAGAGCGGTATGAAAAGGTCCTGAAACCTTGAGAGGAATCAAGCGTTTGGCACCTGCTTCTTGCAAGAGTTCAACAGCTCGATCAACTGCAGCCACTTCTCCACCAATCACGATTTGTGCAGGTGTATTATAGTTGGCTGGGGTAACCACTCCAAGTTCAGAAGCTTTTTGACAGGCTTCTTCAATGACCTCTACTGGCGTATTGAGAACTGCCACCATCTTACCAGAGCCTGCAGGAGCCGCTTCTTCCATAAAAGCCCCGCGCTTAGCAACCAAGGCAACCGCATCTTCAAAATCCAAGGCACCGCTGGCCACCAAGGCAGAGTATTCCCCAAGGGATAAACCAGCAACCATATCAGGCTGATAGCCTTTTTCTTGCAATAGACGATAGATAGCAACTGAAGTCGCTAAAATGGCTGGTTGCGTATAGCGAGTCTGATTGAGTTTTGCTTCTTCCGTATCAATGAGATAACGCAAATCATAACCAAGAACCCGACTAGCTTGATCAATCGTTTCTTTGACAATCGGATACTGATCATAGAGATCCCGTCCCATACCTAGATACTGGGCACCTTGGCCAGCAAATAAAAAGGCTGTTTTAGTCATTTCTTACAACTCCTGCCCAACGAGAGGCTTCTTCTTGAATTTTCTTAGCTGCTCCGTAATACAAATCTTTTAGGATTTCTTCAACGGTTTCTTCTTTGGAAACAAGCCCTGCAATTTGACCTGCCATAACAGATCCACCATCCACATCTCCGTGAACAACCGCTTTGGCTAGAGCACCTGCTCCCATTTGTTCAAAAATTTCCAAATCTGGATTTTCTTGTTTAAAGGCATCTTTTTCAGCCTGTTCAAAATCACGAGTCAACTGATTTTTAATAGCACGAACAGCATGACCAAAGTGTTGAGCTGAAATCGTAGTATCAATATCTCTAGCTTTTAAAATCTTCGCCTTGTAATTTGGATGAGCATTAGACTCTTTTGCAACGACAAAACGAGTTCCAACCTGAACAGCCTCTGCACCTAGCATAAAGCCAGCTGCAGCACCTTCACCATCCGCAATCCCTCCTGCAGCAATAACAGGAATAGATACAGCAGCAGCAACCTGACGCACCAAAGTCATGGTTGTTAATTTCCCAATATGTCCCCCAGCTTCCATTCCTTCTGCAATAACAGCATCCGCACCGATTTTTTCCATGCGTTTAGCTAGAGCAACACTTGGTACAACAGGAATAACTGTAATACCAGCATCATGGAAACGTTCCATGTATTTGCTTGGATTTCCTGCGCCTGTTGTCACTACCTTAACACCTTCCTCTATAACGAGGTCTACAATATCTTCCACAAAGGGAGACAAGAGCATGATGTTGACACCAAAGGTTTTATCAGTCAATGATTTGATTTTATCAATATTTGCCTTGACAACTTCTTTAGGGGCATTCCCTCCACCGATAATCCCTAGTCCTCCAGCCTTGGAAACAGCCCCTGCCAAATCACCATCAGCAACCCAGGCCATCCCTCCTTGGAAAATAGGATAATCAATGTTCAATAATTCTGTAATACGCGTTTTCATAGTGCCTCCATCATTTCTTGCTTACGTAATAGTTCGATACTGTCATAATTTGAAAATCAAACTATTGCCTAAACAAGAGGGAGCGGGTTTCCCTACTCCTTCTATCTTATATTCTTATTTTGTTTGCTCTTCAACGTAGGCAACCAAGTCACCAACTGTTTTCAAGTCATCTTCTGCTTCGATTTGGATATCAAAAGCATCTTCAATTTCTGAGATCACTTGGAACAAGTCCAATGAATCTGCATCTAAATCATCAAAAGTTGATTCAAGTGTTACTTCTGATGCGTCTTTTCCAAGTTCCTCAACGATAATTTCTTGTACTTTTTCAAATACTGCCATAATAGGACTCCTTTAAAATAAATAGTTTTTATAACAATGTGTTCACCACATGATTACCTAAATTGTAAGAATGAGCGTGCCCCAAGTCAAGCCTCCACCGAAGCCTGATAGCAAAATAGTCTGACTACCATCTAAACGGATAAAACCTTGTTCTACACACTCTGAGAGTAAAATCGGGATACTTGCTGCACTGGTGTTGCCATATTCCATCATATTGGCTGGAAGTTTGTCTCGGTCAACACCGATTTTTCTAGCCATTTTATCCAAAATACGATCATTAGCCTGATGAAGTAGCAGATAATCCAAGTCTGTCGCCTCTATAGGAGATTCATCAATAATCTGTTTGATAGACTCGGCTACATCTCGAATAGCAAAATCAAAAACTGCACGTCCATCCATCTTCAAAAATGAATCTGCATTTTCTTGATCTGAAAATGGAGAATGTAGACCTGAATACCCATACGTCAGACATTCACTACGACTCCCATCACTATTAAGACTCTCAGCCAAGAAATGCTCTTTCTCGCTAGCTTCTAGCAAGACACCACCAGAACCATCTCCAAACAAAACAGCTGTAGATCGATCTGACCAATCGACTGCTTTAGAGAGGGTTTCACTACCAATCACCAAGCCTTTTTGAAAGCGACCAGAAGAGATAAATTTTTCAGCAGTTGACAAGGCAAATACAAATCCACTACAAGCAGCTGTAAGATCAAAAGCAAAAGCTTTTTTTGCACCAATATTAGCTTGGACACGAGCAGCTGTAGAAGGCATCATAGAATCCGGAGTAATGGTAGCTAAGATGATAAAATCCAACTCCTCTCCTGTGACCCCAGCTTTTGCCATCAGTTTCTTAGCAACTTCTGTCGCTAAATCACTAGTAGATTCTTTCCTTGAAATATGCCTCTGTCTAATCCCTGTTCGACTTGAAATCCACTCATCATTAGTATCCATCATTTGAGCTAAGTCATCATTTGTAACTACTTGCTCTGGTACATAATGAGCCACTTGGCTTATTTTCGCAAAAGCCATTATCTCAAATCCTCCAAAAATTGATAAAGATTGGTCAAGCCCTTACTCATAACTTCCATCTCCTCAGGGCACATACCGTCGATGATTTTTTCAACCATAGCCTTGTGGAAACGTTTATGGAGCCTATGCACTAAGCGACCCTTCTTTGTCAAATGCAGATAAACAACACGACGATCCGAATCGGAACGAATACGCTCAATATAACCCTTTCTTTCTAGGTTATTCAAGCTTGTCGTAACTGTACCTAGGGTTACCATCAATTCTTTTGAAACTTTACTTGGTGTTACCTCTGGAAACTTCCCTATCACATCAATCGTATGCATTTCTTTGATGGAGATATCCTTGAAACGACTACCCCTCAAGCTAACTTCCTCGATAACAAGGACATTGTTAAAAATAGATGTTAAATATTCATTAATTCGTTGGTAGTCCAATCTTCTCCCCCCTTATCCAAAAAACTTTTATTATCAAAACATTTGACTTTAGAATTATATCAAACTACAAAGAATACTGCAAGTATTTTTTTCATTTTCCACTAAATTTAGGTCGTCTTCTTTCCGAATGTGCTCGAACTCCTTCTTTAAAATCCTCTGTCTGGGCAAGGGATGCTTGAAGATTTAGTTCTAGCTCAGCATAACCTCCCCAATCTTTAAATTGGCTCTCCCAAACCAACTTCTTGATTGCTGTATAAGAATTAGCTGATCCACGTCTTAATTTTTTAAGAAGCTGTTCTCTCGTCTTTTCTAATTTATCAGCTTCACAGACCCGATAAACAAGGCCCCACTCCAAAGCTTTTTCTGCAGTTAAAGCCTCTCCTGTCATAGCTAATTGGGCAGCACGTGTCACACCAATACTTCGGCTCAAGAGATAGATCCCCCCTGCATCTGGAGCCAACCCTACTCCGACAAAGGCTTGAATGAATTTGGCTTTATCTGTAGCCAAACAGAAGTCCGCTGCGACTGCCATATTTGCTGCAGCACCAGCAACTGCTCCATCTACCTCCATCAAAACAGGTTTTGCAATTTGCTTGATTTTATAAGAAATAGTATTGACCAATTCTGCAATTTTCGTCAATGATGGAATATCATCCTCATCTACTGCTCGCTTCATCTCTACTAAATCTCCCCCAACTGAGAAGACTTTCCCATTCGCATTAATTAAGATAAAATGCACAGCTGGATTCTCTTCCGCCAGGATTAAGGCTTCTAATATTTCCTCACACATGGGAATATGGAAACCATTAGCGACATCAGGACGGTTTAAAGTAATAATTGCCAAATCCTCTTCAAGCTGATAAATAATGTGTTCCATCTGGGCTCCTTTTTTATTTTTATAAGCAAGTTAAATTATTTTATTATCAAAGTATATCTTTTTTACTCTAAAAAAGCAAGAATAAGAATGTAATAAGTGTCTCAGCCGATTTTAGATTCCTTATCTTTTCCTGTAAAATAGCTTATTTCCTTCATTTGAAAAAAGACTTTCTTTCTGCTATAATCGTATAAAATACTTACTTTAGGAGTTCTTATGAAAGTTGTTAAATTTGGAGGTAGCTCTCTTGCCTCTGCTAGTCAATTAGAAAAAGTTTTGAATATCGTAAAAAGTGATAAGGAACGTCGTTTTGTAGTCGTTTCTGCGCCTGGTAAACGCAATGCTGAAGATACTAAGGTTACGGATGCCTTGATTAAATACTACCGCGACTATGTTGCTGGTAACGATATTAGCAAGAGCCAAAGCTGGATTATCGACCGCTATGCTGCCATGGTTAGTGAATTGAGACTGAAACCAGCTGTTCTAGAGAAAATTTCAAAAAGTATTCGTGCCTTGGCAACTCTTCCTATCGAAGAAAACGAATTTCTCTACGATACTTTCCTAGCAGCGGGTGAAAACAACAATGCCAAATTGATCGCTGCCTATTTTAACCAAAATGGTATTGATGCACGCTATGTTCACCCTAGAGAAGCTGGGATTGTGGTAACAAGTGAGCCGGGCCACGCTCGCATCGTTCCATCAAGTTATGACAAGATTGAAGAATTAACAAATGCAAATGAAGTCCTCGTCATTCCTGGTTTCTTTGGAGTTACCAAGGAAAATCAAATCTGTACCTTCTCACGTGGAGGATCAGACATTACAGGTTCTATCATTGCTGCAGGTGTTAAGGCAGACCTCTATGAAAACTTTACAGACGTTGATGGTATATTTGCAGCCCACCCTGGTATTATCCACCAACCACACTCGATTCCTGAGTTAACCTACCGTGAAATGCGTGAGTTGGCCTATGCAGGATTCTCAGTTCTTCATGACGAAGCTCTTCTTCCTGCCTACCGTGGAAAAATTCCTCTGGTTATCAAGAATACCAACAATCCTGACCATCCAGGTACTCGTATCGTTCTAAAACACAGTAGTGATGAATTTCCAGTTGTGGGAATTGCCGGTGACTCTGACTTTGTCAGCATCAACATGTCGAAATACCTCATGAACCGCGAGGTTGGATTTGGTCGCAAGGTTCTGCAAATCCTTGAAGACCTCAACATCGGTTGGGAACATATGCCAACTGGTATCGACGATCTTTCAATCATTCTCCGTTCTCGCGAACTAACTCCTATCAAGGAAGAAGAAATCCTTCGTCAGTTGGTTCAAAAAGCTGAAGTAGACCACGCAGAAATCGAACACGACCTTTCAATCATTATGATTGTTGGTGAAAAGATGAAGAGTCATATCGGAGTAACTGCTACTGCGACACGCGCTCTATCTGAAAACAAGATCAACATCCAGATGATGTCTCAAGGTTCTAGTGAAGTTTCTATCATGTTTGTTGTCAATAAAGATCAAGAAAAAGCAGCTATCAAAGCTCTCTACAATGCCTTTTTCGGTGAAAGTAAGGAAGACTAATCATGGCCCAATCTCTTAACAAAACAGTGCTACTCAATACAACAGGCACGTCCTACCTCTCTATAGCTGGAAAAGTTGGGAAATTTCTGGTCGGAGATCAGGCTCTGGAATTTTACCCAGATGTCAATGTGGAACAATTTATCCAGATTCCTTGGAACCATATCAACCAGATTGGAGCCAATGTCACTGGTCGTAAAATCAGTCGCCACTTCGAAGTCTTCACAGATCGAGGAAAATTCCTCTTTGCATCAAAAGACTCAGGGGCTATTCTTAAAATTGCTCGCGAAAAACTGGGCAATGACAAGGTCGTCAAACTTCCTACCCTGATTCAGACCATTGGTCAAAAATTTAAAAATCTATTTGCAAAAAAGTAGAAACTTTAGTATAATCATAGCAACGGATAAGTAAGTTATCTTCTTCTTTCAGAAAGTCTGCGGATGCTGCGAGCAGATAGGAGGGATAGGTGAAATTCTACCGTTGGTAACAATTACATACACAATTAAGTGCACACCTGTGAAGTTGGATGGAACCGTGGCCCTGCCACTCCAACGCTTTGTCAGGTGTGTTTTTTCATAAAGGAGATCTTATGTTAGATATCAAACGCATTCGTACAGACTTTGATGCTGTCGCAGAAAAATTGGCTACACGTGGTGTAGATGCTACTATCTTAAACGAGATGAAAGAAATCGATGCTAAACGTCGTGACATCTTGGTCAAGGTTGAAACTCTCAAGGCAGAACGTAACACAGTTTCTGCTGAGATTGCCCAAGCAAAACGCAACAAAGAAAATGCAGATGACAAGATTGCTGCTATGCAAACTCTATCCGCTGAGGTCAAGGCTTTGGATGCTGAATTGGCAGAAATCGATATTAAATTGACAGAATTTACCACGACTCTTCCAAACATCCCAGCTGACAGCGTTCCTGTTGGGGCTGACGAAGACGACAATGTGGAAGTTCGCCGTTGGGGTACTCCACGCGGGTTTGACTTCGAGCCAAAGGCTCACTGGGATCTTGGTGAAGATCTTGGTATCCTTGACTGGGAACGTGGTGGTAAGGTGACAGGGGCTCGTTTCCTCTTCTATAAAGGGCTCGGGGCTCGTTTAGAACGTGCTATCTACAACTTTATGTTGGATGAGCATGGCAAAGAAGGTTATACTGAAGTCATCACGCCTTACATGGTTAACCACGATTCTATGTTTGGTACTGGTCAATATCCAAAATTCAAGGAAGATACTTTTGAATTGAGCGACAGCAATTATGTCCTTATTCCTACAGCTGAAGTTCCTCTGACAAACTACTACCGTGATGAAATCCTGGACGGCAAAGACCTGCCAATCTACTTCACTGCTATGAGTCCATCATTCCGTTCTGAGGCTGGTTCTGCTGGTCGTGATACTCGTGGCTTGATTCGTTTGCACCAATTCCACAAGGTTGAAATGGTTAAATTTGCCAAACCAGAAGAATCTTATGAAGAATTGGAAAAAATGACAGCCAACGCTGAAAACATTCTTAAAAAACTCAATCTTCCATACCGTGTCGTTGCTCTCTCTACTGGAGATATGGGCTTCTCAGCTGCCAAGACTTACGACTTGGAAGTTTGGATTCCAGCGCAAAACAATTACCGTGAAATCTCAAGCTGTTCAAATACAGAAGATTTCCAAGCCCGTCGTGCCCAAATCCGTTACCGTGATGAAGCTGATGGCAAGGTAAAATTGCTCCATACCTTGAACGGTTCTGGACTTGCAGTTGGACGTACAGTAGCTGCTATTCTTGAAAACTATCAAAATGAAGATGGTTCTGTGACCATCCCAGAAGCTCTTCGTCCTTACATGGGTGGAGCTGAAGTTATCAAACCATAAAAAATAAGGTTTAGCTATTTCTAGCTAGACCTTTTTTCGTAACCAAATCAGATAAGCGCCTAATACAAAGAGCAAAATGATTAGGCAAATAACAGTTTCAGCCAGTACCAGATAATCCAGAAATGGAAGTTTCAAGATTCCCTGAGCCATTTTGAGCGAGGTAGCTGTGATAATGGTTGGGAAAGTGAGGGCTGAGAAAGCTGGTTGAAAGCCTTGTTTTAAAATATTGGGCAGACGAGTCAAAACAAAGAAAAAGAAGGATTGGGAAGACAAAATCATAACGATTAAGACCCAAGTCGGTAGACTGGCACCTCCAACCCGAACCAGGGAAGCCAAGAGTAGAGAGAAAGGAGCACAGTAAATCCCTTCTTGTCCAAGCATGGCTAGTGGGAGTGGATGTTTCTTTAAATCGCTATAAATAAGCGGGTAGAGATAGAAGGTCAAGAGAAATCCAAAACTCAAGGTCGCATAGGCAATTTCGATGATGCCTACAAGAGGATAGGTCAAGGCTGCTACTGCTATCCCCACATAAAGCACCGTCCAGCTAGGAGTCGCATGAACCCTCCGCCCCGGACAGGCAAATTTGATGGTAAAACCAGCAATCAAGGCCAAATCCAAGAGAAATGAAAACCACCAGAGACCCTGCGCTACCAAAGGAAGATGAGGGAAGACGCGAAAGACATAAGTCGATAAAATCATCCCTGCCATAGGAAAGGTGGCCATGCCAGATAAAAGAGGTGGCTTGGTCAATTCTTGCTTAGTTTCTGACCAATTAAAGAGATGAAGAAGCAGAAAGTAAATCCACAAAACCAAACCTGTCAAACTCAACAGATGGGACAGAACTGGCAACGTATCTAAAATAAGATTTCCAGCTCCAGCCAAACCAAGTAAACAGCCCGAAAATACTAAGGGGAGTTTTTTCATCACAACCTCCAATAATCATGTTAGTATCAGTATAGCATAAAAGCGCTTAAATGAGGACTTAAAAAACGAAGTTGAAAATTCAAACTTCGTTTTACTCCGATAAGGATTAAGCATAAGGTTGCAATTCTGGGTTAATTGGGGTATTGGCTAGGTTGTTGGCATAGTTACAGAGGCTTGCTAGACTGACACCAAGAACCACATCCAAGGCATTTTGTTGAGTGTAGCCAGCTTCTAGAAACTCAGACAAGGCTTCATCTCCTACACGACCCTTGGTATTGATAACTGCCAAAGTAAACTTAGCTAAGGTGTCCAATTTAGGATCTGTTTCAATTGGAGTACGATTACGAAGAGCTTGAAGAAGGTCATCGTTCATCTGGATTTGTTTGATTGAAAAGGCTGTGTGACCTGCAACACAGAAGGCACAACCATTGGTTACAGCTGCCGTGATTTGCACCACTTCACGCTCAACTGGTGTCAGGCTGTTGCGACGATTGATGGCTCCGACAGTACGGTAAGCCTCTAAAGCAGTCGGTGCATTAGCCAAGAGACCGATTAGGTTAGGAATATAACCATTGTTATCTTTTTCTACTGTTTCAAGAACTTCTTTCACTTCTGCTGGTGCTGATTCTACTGTATGGATGGTAAATGTTGTCATCATAAAACCTCTTTTCATGTTGTTGAAACCTAGTCTATCACAGATTCTATACCGTGTATAATATATATTTTAAATTGCACTGATAGAAATTTTTTATGAAAGCAAAAAATCACACGCGGTGTGTGATTCCATTATTTATTAAAATACTTTTTAGTCTCAGCAATAACAACTGGTGATAAAACCAAGAGGGCAATCAAGTTTGGCAGAGCCATCAAGGCATTAACAATATCTGCGATAATCCAAACCATATCCAACTCGATAAATCCTCCCAACAAGACCATGAGCACAAAGACCACACGGTAAATCCAGATAAAACGAACCCCAAAGAGGAACTCGAAACAGCGTTCTCCATAGTAGTTCCAACCTAGAATCGTTGTAAAGGCAAAAAGTACAAGGAAGATGGTCAAGAGGGCAGGCCCAAAGTGTGAAAATACTGTTGAGAAGGCTGACTGAGTCAAAGCCACTCCATTCAAGTCACTATTCCATACTCCAGTTACCAAGATGGTCAAACCAGTCAGAGTACAAATGATGAGGGTATCAATAAAAGTTCCTGTCATGGAAATCAAACCTTGCTCTACTGGTTCATTTGTCTTAGCTGCAGCAGCTGCAATGGGAGCAGAACCCAGACCAGATTCGTTTGAAAAGACACCACGCGCCACACCATTTTGGATAGCCATCCGAATGCTAGCCCCAGCAAAACCACCCACCGCAGCAACTGGACTAAAAGCTGATGTCAAGATTAGAGCGATTGTAGCAGGGAGTTTTCCAATATTGAAGAAAATAACTGTAAGTGTTCCTAAAATATAGATAATAGCCATAAAAGGAACAACAGCTGTAGAAACCTTTGAAATAGACTTGAGTCCACCAAAAACGGCAATCGCTACTAAGACAGACAAAACGAGAGCTGTGATAGCAGGAGAAATACTGGTTGTATTTTGGATTGATTCTGTAATCGAATTCACTTGAGTGAAAGTTCCGATACCTAATAAGGCAACTAAGACACCTGTCAGGGCAAAGAAGATAGCAAGTGGGCGCCACTTTTCTCCCATACCCAAAAGTATATAGTGCATGGGACCTCCTGCAACAGCACCGTTATCGTCTTTAGTCCTGTATTTAATAGCTAATAAACCTTCCGCATACTTGGTTGCCATTCCAAAGAAAGCCGCCATCCACATCCAAAAAAGAGCACCAGGACCACCAACTTTAATAGCAGTTGCCACCCCAATGATATTCCCAGTACCGACCGTCGCTGCTAGCGCTGTACACAAGGCCGCAAAACTGGATACATCCCCATGCCCCTTATCTTTGATAAAAATAAGCTGAAAGGCCTTAGAGAGACGCAAAACCTGCAAAAGTCCTAAACGGGCAGTTAGGTAAATCCCTGTTCCGACCAATAAAATCAAGAGGGGTGGACCCCAAGCAAAAGCATCAATTGATTTAAGCAATTCTAACATTCTATTCTCCTATCTTTTCAACCCCAAAAGAAAGAGCACATGCAAAATACATGTACTCTGGAATGCTTAGATATATGCTAAAAAGCCGTCTATCCTAGCTCTGTCCTTTTACCTGAGAGTTTGAGCAGTTGCCTGCCTTGCCCCTTCGGTGCCTTTACGGTCTCTCCAGAGTTCCGTCCATTTACAGTCATGAAAAATCAAACGATTCCCCACTTCTATTAAACTTCATTCGGTGTTGGTATTTAATTGATTCTTATTTTACAAAAACTGTCGGTTTTTGTCAATGTATTTTGGAAAACTTATTTTACTTTGTAGTAGAAACTTTCAGCATTTCCATGTGCATGAGGTGCTTGATGGATGATCATACGATCTTTACTGGTATCAGACGCATCTTTCACATAATTTGGTTCAGTTACTGTTGGAATCACAACACCTGCAGGAATCATATCCAGTTGAGCCCTAATAGTTGGAGCTTTATAACTTGTAATTATATATCCATCCCTAAAAACAGCATCATTTATATCTACATAAAATTCTGCTGGCTCTATTAATCCATTTTTACTAAAGACTAGATCTTGTCCACCATTTCCTCTACTCCATCTTCCCTCAATACTAGAAAAATCTCCATTTTTTATGGCATTAATATCCATTTTACCAGAAGTATTTTGATTTGATGAAGATGCTGATTCCGCAAATTTTTCTGTTACAGATTTCCAAGCCAGACTGGATAGATTCATTCGAGCACCAGGACTGACTTCATCCTCTGTCTTAGCTTCTTTAACCTTCTCTAGTTTGTCCCCACTACTATTCAACTTCCAAATGGTATGAATGATTTGTGGGTCTCCTGCGAACGGATTCCACTGGGTATAAAGGTTTCCATCTTCTAGAAGATAGGCTTTAAAACGTGTTCCAAGCATCTGCATTTTATTTTCAGCATTGGTGAGGCGAATAACCTTCTGATCTTTAAGTGTAAAAATATCTAAAACCTCACTACCATTTTTCGAAGATACAATCAATTCATCAATGCCGTTTTTATCCATATCAAGCATTGCATAGGTAAAGGCTTGACTGCGTTCTGCCATCCCTGCATAAACATTAGCAGTTAGATTGATGTTATCCTTTAAAGGTCACAATGGTTGCACCACTACCTCCCGCATTTTGTGGAGCATAGCCAAAACTCTTGATATGCTTGTTTCTTTGTAGATACTTGGTAACTCCCTCACGAATGACACCTGTACCGATACCATGGATGATATCAACCTGAGCCATATTATTAAGCAGGGCTTGATCTATAAAAGCGTCAAGTTCATTCATAGCTTCTTCGTAACGCTTACCACGGAGATCCAGTCTCGCTTGTGGTCCCCGACCAGATGCACGTTTGACAACATTGACTTGTTTCTTCTTGACTGGCTTTTCTTGTTGAGTCTGAACTAGGTCAAATTCTTTTTCTTCTAAGGTCATTTTAATCAGACCGACTTGAGCTTCCCAACGACCGTCCTTGAGTTGACTAGTCAAGGTACCTCGCTGACCATAACTAAGCACAATGATATCATCTCCAACTTTAGGAGTCCGTTTTTTCTTGGCCTTTTGAAGAACCTTGTTTTTTGATAAATCCACTTTTTCTGGTGCCAATTTTTTCAACTTAGCCTTAGCCTCAATGATTTCATGGGGCTTGAGTTGCGATTTACTGTGAAGATTTTTCAGAATCTGATCACTTTCACTTAGAGCTAAATCTACAATTTCAGCAGCCTGCTCACGCGCTTTGTTGAGCTCGGTTTCCTTTTCACGATTAAGCTCGTTGTAGAGTTTTTTGAGAGCACGGTTCATCTTGAGGTTTTCTTGTTCCACCTCACGGATATTGTCCAAGCGTTTGCGACTTTCCAAGGTCTGCTCTTCTAATTGCTCAATGATCCGGTTAACATCATTGTCCTGATTTACTTGTTGGCTAGCATCTCCTACAATAACCTCAGACAAGCCCAAACGTTTGGCAATCTCAAAGGCATTACTTCGACCAGGAACCCCCTGCATAAAGCGATAAGTTGGACGAAGCGAAGCTGTGTCAAACTCCATGCTTGCATTTTGCACAAAGGCTGTCTCAATACCATAAGCCTTGAGTTCTGGATAGTGGGTTGTCGCCATAGTCTTGACCTGACGAAGACGAAGATCTTCCAAGATGGCCATAGCAAGTGCTGCTCCCTCTTGCGGATCAGTTCCCGCCCCCAACTCGTCTAAAAGTAAGAGTGAGTTTTGATTCACCTGTCCAAGAATCTGGACAATGTTAGTCATATGACTCGAGAAGGTGGATAAGCTCTGCTCAATAGATTGTTCATCCCCAATATCCGCAAAGATTTGGTCAAAAACACCAACACGACTCCCTTTATCCGCTAAAATCGGTAAACCTGACTGGGCCATGACCTGAGTCAAGCCTAAGGTTTTGAGCATGATGGTCTTCCCACCTGTATTGGGACCTGTGATAACGATAGCTGTCAAGTCCT
The DNA here is from genome assembly GCF_901875575.1 of uncultured Streptococcus sp. GTDB lineage: Bacteria > Bacillota > Bacilli > Lactobacillales > Streptococcaceae > Streptococcus. The sequence continues at coordinate 254,870 of NZ_CABFMF010000011.1, read as the reverse complement.
GCCCAAAATGAACATCATTTGCAACGGCATTTTTAACGAGAGGATGACGCACCTGAAGTAATTGAATCTCTTCTTGCTCTGAAAGTTTAGGAACTACAGCCTGCATTTCTTGGATAAAACGAACCTTGGCGCGAATCAAATCTAGGTGACCAATAATCCAAGCATCATTGGCAATCTCTGCCGCATGAGGACGGACACGTTCAGAAATTTCTTGTAGGATTCGAAGCATTTCATAGCGCTCGTCTGCTCTTAAACTAGCAATCTCTTCACTCAATTTGACCACTTCACGAGGCTCAATATAAACGGTATTCCCACTAGCAGAAATATCATGAACCACGCCTGCAATCTTGTTGCGATAAGTGTTTTTCACCGGCAAGACCTGTCGACCATTTCTACTAGCTACAATGCCTTCTGTCAACATCTGTGCTTTTTGCTTCAGTAAATCTTGCAAGACATCCCGAACCCGACTTTCACTATCATGGATTTTTCGACGGATACGAGCCAATTCCTCACTAGCAAAATTTTCAATAAATCCTGCATCATTAAAGGCTTGCAGATTGCCTTGTAAATGCGGGAAATCATGCAATTTTTCAAACCAGACGGCTAATTCTTGCAAGCTGACATTTTCTAAATTATCATAAAAACTTTGCAGCTCTCGGCTAGAGAGAAGCACGCGCTTCAAGAGCAAAAACTCCTCTATATTGAGGTTAGCCCCCATCTCTAGCCGTTTACAAACTCCCGCGATTTCCTTAGTTGCTTGAATTGTAAAATGCGGCTGTTCAACAAAAAGAGCCTGCATTTCCTCCATCTCAGCAAAGGCTTGTTTGATTTTATCTACCTTCCCTGTTGGAGCCAACTCCCTCAGTTGCTCCAAACCCTGTTCGGTCAACAAATGAGGCTCAAATAAGGTTTTGACCTTACTGAACTCTAATGTTTCTAATATTTTCTTGTTCATTTTTATTTCCTTATTTTTGATAGATAGGGGGGAATTGTATATTAATGATTACAATACCTAACTCTCCTTCTACTTTTTTAGTGAAATTTGTAAACAAAGGGCTAGGAAAATTCCTGCCCTTTTTATCCGATTAAATTTGCCACCCATACTTGTTTAAGTAAACTCGTTGTAATAGGGATACTCTGGATGATATGTTTTGCGACGATACTTTTTTCAAGAGGATTTTGTATAGCTGCCATAGGAATAGTTGCAAGTATAGTCAATCCCATTTGCAAGACAAATAAGGTCACAAGCATTGACAAGATACCTGCTGCAACTTGGAAGCATCTGCCTCCTAATGTTTGACTAGGAAGTAGGTGTAAAAAGAGACCAATCAAACGACTGATGCTGTAGACAATTCCAAATACAAGTAGATAGCCGATACCTGCATAAAATACCTTATCCAGCTGGAAAAGTTGATCCGAAGGAAAGAAAAAAGTTCCCTGTCCTTCTTGAGGATTTATATAAGGTATAAGTAAGTGAAATCGATCTCCAAGTACCTTATAAAATTGCCCTGAAATCGCGGCTGAAATAATGGCTGAAGTCAGGTAATAAACCTGTAAAAGAAGACCTCGACGATAGCCAATATAAAATCCCCAAGCCAAAATCAAAAGAAGAAGAAGTGAAATCATAAAGAATCCTCTATCTTGCTTTGCTCTTGCTTGCAAGTCACGAGTTTGTGACGGAGATCTTCTAATTCTTGTTCCTTATCATCAAACTCTATTTCGCGGCTGAGTTGAGTTGATAGGCAGTTGACTGCTAATAAAATAGCTATTGTTTCATCGTCTGCACTAGGCATTTGCTCTTTAATTGCTTGGTATTTTTCAGTCGCAACCTTGGCAATTTCTTCCATAAAAAGGTTTTCATGCTCGCTCGTCAAGGTTAATGATTTTTTCCCGAATGTAAATTTGAATCGATTTAAATTTGCCATAAAATTCACCTCACGATATTATACCAAAATTCGCTAATTTTGTCAGTTTTTTCCAATTCTCTCGTTTTTATGGTACAATAGAAACTATGGCAAGTATCACACTCACACCTAGTGAAAAAGAAATTCAAGCTTTTATTAGAACTAATCAAACCAGTATTACTTCTAGCAACAATCCCTATATACGCTATTTCTTAAGACTTCCTCAGGCAACGGTTTCCATCTATACTTCTGGAAAGGTTTTGTTACAAGGAGAAGGTGCTGAAAACTATGCTCGTTTCTTTGGCTTTCAAGTTGTAGAGGAAAAGTGTGGACAAAACCTCCCTTTGATTGGAACTGATGAGGTAGGAAATGGTTCCTACTTCGGTGGCCTTGCAGTCGTAGCTTCCTTTGTCACACCAGACCAGCATGACTTCTTACGAAAACTCGGTGTGGGTGATTCTAAAACTCTGACCGATCAAAAAATTCGTCAGATTTCTCCAATTCTCAAGAAAAAAATCCAACATCAAGCACTACTACTCTCACCAAGCAAGTACAATGAGGTCATCGGAGAACGCTACAATGCTGTTTCAGTCAAAGTGGCCCTCCATAACCAGGCTATCTATCTCCTCCTTCAAAAAGGAGTTCAGCCAGAGAAAATAGTGATTGACGCCTTTACTAGTGCTAAAAATTACGACAAGTACTTAATGCAAGAGGTCAATCGTTTCAGCAATCCTATCAGCTTAGAAGAAAAGGCTGAAGGGAAATACTTAGCCGTAGCTGTTTCTTCTATCATAGCGCGTGATTTATTCCTTGAAAATCTTGAAAATCTTGGTAATGAACTAGGCTACCAACTCCCTAGTGGCGCTGGAGTTGCATCCGATAAGGTAGCTAGCCAGATTTTGCAAGCCTATGGTATGCAGGGACTTAACTTCTGCGCCAAATTGCACTTTAAAAATACTGAAAAAGCACAAAAACTCATAGAAAGGTAAGTTATGAAATTATTTAAACGATTTTTAAAAGAATGGGGAGGCATCATCCTGATTATGACTCTCCTAGTTTTAAGCCGTCTCTTCCTTTGGAGCAACGTCCGTGTAGAAGGACATTCTATGGATCCAACCCTAGCTGATGGTGAAGTTCTTTTTGTTGTCAAACATCTTCCGATTAACCGTTTTGATATCGTGGTTGCCCATGAAGACGAAGGGAATAAAGATATTGTGAAGCGTGTTATTGGACTCCCAGGTGATACCATCCGTTACCAAAATGATAAACTATATGTCAATGGTAATGAAACTAATGAACCCTACCTAGCTGATTATATCAAACGTTTCAAAGATGACAAGCTCCAAAGTACATACTCTGGTACAGGTTTTGAAGGAGACAAAGGAACTTTCTTTAGAAGTATCGCTCAAAAAGCTCAAGCCTTCACAGTCGATGTTAACTACAATACTAACTTTAGCTTTACTGTCCCTGAAGGAGAATACCTTCTTCTCGGAGATGATCGCTTAGTTTCAAGCGATAGTCGTCATGTTGGTACTTTCAAAGCAAAAGATATTACTGGAGAAGCTAAATTCCGTTTATGGCCGATGAATCGTATCGGAACATTTTAAAACGACTAAAAGGCCGAGAATCATAACTCTCTGCCTTTTTCTTCTATTTAATTAGAAGATAAATCCTAACACCTTTCCAATCTAAATAGAAAGGTCAAACCCTGCTCTTACTCATTTATGTAAAGGAATTTTATGGAAGTTTATTTTTCAGGTACCATTGAACGTATTATTTTTGAAAATCCTAGTAATTTTTATCGCATCCTTCTCCTAGAAATCGAAGATACAGACTCAGAAGATTTTGATAATATTGAAATCATTGTCACAGGAACCATGGCTGATGTCATTGAGGGCGAAGACTATACTTTTTGGGGGCAAATCGTCCAACACTCAAAATACGGCGAACAATTACAAATCAGTCGCTACGAGCGAGCAAAACCAACTAAAAAAGGGTTGGTCAACTATTTTTCAAGCAGTCACTTTAAGGGTATCGGTCTGAAGACAGCTCAAAAAATTGTTGATATCTATGGCGACAATACCATTGATGACATTCTGCAAGATCCAAAAAAGTTAGAGAGTATTTCAGGACTCTCTGCTAAAAATCGTGAAGCCTTTGTTTCCACTCTCCGTCTCAACTACGGAACAGAGATGGTCTTGGCTAAACTTGCCAAATACGGCATTCCTAACAAACTAGCCTTTCAAATTCAGGATTTTTACAAGGAAGAAACACTAGATGTAGTTGAAAACTATCCCTACCAGCTAGTAGAGGATATTAAAGGCTTAGGATTTACCATCGCAGACCAACTAGCAGAGGAATTAGGAATTGAAAGTCAGGCTCCCGAACGCTTTCGCGCAGGACTCATCCATAGCCTTTTCCAGGCTTCTATGGAGACTGGAGATACTTATGTTGAAGCTAGGGATTTACTAGAACAAACCCTGACTCTCCTTGAATCCTCTCGTCCAGTCGAATTAAACCCGAGTCATGTTGCCCAAGAACTATCTTCTCTCATAGATGAAGACAAGGTTCAACAAATTGATACCAAAATCTTTGATAATAGCCTCTTTTTCGCTGAAGAAGGTATCCGTAGTCAGCTCATGCGTATCCTTGAAAAAGGAAAGCAAAAAAGCCACGACTTAGGTACCATTCAACAACATATAGCAACTGTCGAAGAAGAATTGGGTATTCACTATGATACTATCCAAAAGCAAGCTATCTATGATGCTATTCAAAATAAGGTCTTTATCCTAACAGGTGGACCTGGAACAGGTAAAACGACTGTTATCAATGGAATTATCGCTGTTTACGCCCTTTTAGAAGGACTTGATCTCAGAAAAAAAAGTAACCTACCCATACTACTAGCTGCTCCAACTGGTCGAGCTGCACGCCGCATGAATGAACTAACTGGTTTAGCAAGTGCTACTATTCACCGTCATTTAGGAATGACCGGAGATGATGACACCAGCCACCTAGAGGATTATCTGGACGCTGACTTTATCATTGTAGATGAATTCTCTATGGTAGATACGTGGCTCGCCAACCAGCTCTTCTCTAACATCTCTTCTAATAGTAAAATTCTTATCGTAGGAGATAGCGACCAGTTACCTTCCGTCAGTCCTGGTCAAGTCTTAGCTGACCTACTCCATATCCCACTGATCCCCCAGACCCGCTTGGAGAAAATTTATCGCCAGAGTGAAGAATCCACTATCGTAACCTTAGCTAGCCAGATCAGACAGGGGATACTACCCTTAGACTTCACCCAGAAAAAGGCAGACCGTTCCTATTTTGAAATTGCAAGTAGCCATATCCCAGCAAGTATTGAGAAAATCCTAGCTGCAGCCCTAAGAAGTGGTATCCCTGCTCGTGATATTCAAGTTCTAGCCCCCATGTATAGAGGAACAGCTGGGATTGATGCCATCAATCAGCTCATGCAGGATCTCCTCAATCCCCATCAAAAAGACCAAATCAGTTTTGAAGCACCTCAATGTCATTATCGCAAAGGAGACAAGATTATTCATTTGGTCAACGATGCGGAAATCAATGTCTTTAATGGTGATTTAGGATACATCACAGACTTGATTCCTGGAAAATACACCGAATCCAAACAGGACGAGATTATTCTTGATTTTGATGGCAACGAAGTCTCTTATCCCCGTAACGAATGGTACAAGATTCGTCTCGCCTATGCCATGAGTATTCATAAGTCCCAAGGAAGTGAATTCCCAGTGGTCATCCTTCCCATCACCAGTTCTAGCAAACGTATGCTAGAGCGAAATCTGATCTACACAGCTATCACACGCGCAAAAAGTAAGCTCATACTGCTAGGGGAACTACAGGCCTTTGACTATGCAACCCAACACATTGGAACTGCCCGCAAGACTTATTTGATCGAACGTTTCAATGATCTAATAGAAACCTCTAGCAACTCAAGCACAGCCTCTGCTGAAGTCAGCACTCAAATCAATTCCAAACAATCTTATATCCTTACCGAGGAAAACTGGTCTAGTATTCCAGCTATGATTGGAATAACAGATGAAGATTTAAAAGAGATTTTTGAGACTTCCACTAGCTAATATTTCTAATGAGTAAGATTACTGTCACTATTATAAAATCTAGAAATTCTATAGACATAAAAAGGAGTTGCTCTCAAATGAGCTAACTCCTTTTTTCATTATTTCACATGTTTTGCAAGTTCTTCTTGCGCTTTTTTATTGGATTCTTCTTTTTCTTTCATCCATTTATCTTGAGCTTTTTGATATTCATCTGTAGTGACAGCCTTGTCTTGAAGTTCAAGGTATTTGTATCGGAGCGGATCACTTGTCCCCTTGTTACCTGCGAAAGAGAATGGTAAAGTAAATGGTACCATTTTAGACAAGATTGGACGCCCTGTACGAGATGTCGTTGGAATGACTAGGGCACTATCTGTCAACCAAGCTTGGGCAGCAGCGTATTTATCATATCGTTTAGCAACATCTGTAGTCTCATCACCAGCTTCAGTAACCAATTTTTCGTAGTCATATAGGCCTACTTTTTTAGCAGCTACATTATCTTTCCCTGAGTCAAATCCTAAATATGTTTTAGTGCTTTCACCAACTGATGGTTTGATGATATCAAGGTAGGTTGATGGATCGGCAAAGTCTGGACCCCAACCGACGTTATCAGAAATATCCCAATCCTCACCGGCAGCAGTTTGTGCAAATAAAGTTACATTAAGCACTTCATCTTTTTGCAATTGTTGGATATCAATAATGACATTATCGGTTCCTAAAGTTGCTTCCAAGGATTGTTTCATAGATTGGACGCGCTGAACTTTTGTAGTTGCTGTTTGGTCAACAGGCATATCTAGGTGAATTGGGAATTGTACTCCCTCAGCTTGTAGGGCTGATTTAGCTTTAGCAAATTCTGCCTTGGCTTTTTCTGGATTGTAAAGACCGTCTTGTGCGTCAGCAAGATTAACACCCTTCCATTCATCCCCGTAAGTCACCAATTTTTCTTTGACCATATCGCCAAAGTTTTTACCATCTGCTTGAACAAATGTTGGTGGAACAAAGATATTACGTAAGATTTTGCTTGCTCCAGTTTGTCCATTTAACTGAGAAGCATAGGCTGTACGGTCAAAGCCAAAGGCAATAGCCTGACGGAAATCCTTGTTTAAGAGTGCTTTTTTAGTAGAAGTCTTTTGTTCCTCACTAGTTTTAGAAGTATACTTATAGGACTGACGGTCGATATTTGTTCCCACTACATAAGTCGTAGAGTCCTGTTGCGTATAGACAATATTGTCCTTCATTGATTTTTCAAGCTCTGCGAAACTTGCACTTGTTGGATAGAGACGAGCCACTGAAAGGCTACCGTCTTTAAAGTTTTCTGCAGGTTTACTAGTATCTTGACCGTCCCAGAATGATAATTTAACTTTGTCAATATGGACATTGTCCTTATCCCAGTAGTTAGGATTTTTCGCAAATTCAACAGCAGATTTGATTACAATAGATTTTAACAAATAAGGACCATTATACAAGATACTACTTGGATCCGTAGCTTTGGCAAAATCATCCCCTTTTGAATTCAAAAACTCTTCATTGACTGGTGCTAAGACACCCATTGTTGTTTTAGAATTCCAAAAACTTTCAGGTTTGTTCAAAGTGTATTGGACTGTTTGATCGTCAATCGCTTTAATCCCAACTTGAGAGAAATCTTTCATTTCCCCTTTAGCGTAGGCGTCCAAACCTTTAATTGAATCTTGTACCAAGTAAAGGCCTTCAGATTTCTTATCTGTCGCATATTTAAGACCTGTTACAAAGTCTTGAGCCTTAACAGGAGCATACTCTTCTCCCTCAGATGTATACCACTTAGCATCCTGACGAATCTTATAAGTATAAGTCAAGCCATCCTTAGAAACTGACCAGTCCTCTGCCATCGAGGGAACCAAATTCCCATAGCGGTCACTCTCCAACAATCCATCAATCACGTTACTAGTAATGTCGGCAGTTGCTGCCTTACCAGTTGTTAAGTAGTTGAGATTATCTGGGTGTGTCTCATAGGTGAATGCAAAGGTCTGCTCACCTTTAGCGCCTGAGCTCCCAGAACATGCAGCTAGAACACCTGCTGCTAATAGAGTCACTCCTGCGAGAGCCAATACTTTTCTTGTTTTCATAGTATTCTCCTTTGATTTTTCCATATATTATAACCTCTTTTCAATTTCATGTCAATATATTTTTCTGAATTTTAAGAGTTTTCTATAGATTCCGATAAAAACCTGGGTAAATAAAGTCAGACCAAACTTTTATTTTCATAAACCTTGCTTATATCATACTACATTTTAAAATCATAGCATGTTTATACCAATAAACTTTTTCAAAACAAAATATAATTAAAATTTTAGTTAATAATATAGTTCACCTACACTAAACTTATTACTTCATAACTTTAGTGTGTTTCCTTAGCAATTGAATGAAACAAGTAAAAAGACAAACACCCTAAATGATGTTTGTCTTTTTTAATATCGTTAAGCAAGTGCTTCATTCTTATTTCACATGTTTTTCTGCTTCTTTTTGAGCTTTTTCGATTGCTTTTTTACTTTCTTGCTCCCACTTGCTCTTAGCTTCTTCGTACTGCTTAGTTGTCACCGTATCCTTTTGCAACCTCATGTATTTGTAGTTAAATCCATCACCCTTGATCCCAACTAACGAGAATCCCCTTGTAAATGGAGTCACTTTGGTTACAGAGGCTCTTCCACCATTTGACATAGCTGACATTAGTAAAGAATTGTCAATCATCCAAGCCTGAGCTTCAGCATATTTTTCATAACGTTTTTCAACATTGCTATTCTCGCGGTCTGCTTCTTTCAGCATGTTTGTGTAGGTATCCAAACCAAGGCTCTTAATCTTTTCTAGATCAGCTTTAGAGTCTAGTCCAAATATCTTAAGATAGAAACCATCTTCCGCATTAAAAGGATTTAGATAAGTAGATGGATCTTGATAATCTGGTGACCAACCATCAAGATTCAAATCATAATCACGATCGGCAGGTGTTGGTGCTAAAAAGGCAACGTTAGTGTATTCATCGGTAGAAAGTTGATGTACATCAATCACAATATTGTCAGCACCCAAAACTGTTTCAAGCGTCTGTTTGAGTGAATTCATACCTGCCGCTACATTTTTATTGGTTTGATCAACAGCTACATCTAGATGAATGGGGAAGGTCACACCTTGACTTGAAAGTTCTTTTTTAGCTTTATCAAATTTCGCCTGAGCTTTTTCTTTGTTAAAATAAGCATCTTGGGCATCAGCCAAGTTCATGTTTGACCACTCTGTCCCGTAGCTTACTAATTTTGAAGCCACTACTTCTCCAAAAGTTTTATCTCCAACTTGAACGAATGTTGGTGGAACTAACATATTGCGAAGAGTCTTGTTAGCCGCTTCTTCCCCATTTGATTGGGCAGAATATGCTGTACGATCCAAAGCAAAGTTCACCGCTTGTCGGAAGTTTTTATTTAACACAGCTGCTTCAGTTGATTTTTTCTGCTCATCTGTTGTTTTAGAGGTATGATTATAGGCCTTACGATTGACATTAAAGTTAAAGTACCAAGATGTCTTATCCTGCAAACTATAAATGATATTATCCTTATATTTTTCTTTTGTCTTAGCAAAATTTGAACTATTTGGATAAATACTTGCAATTGAATAAGCTCCACTTTCAAAATTACGGATAGTCAATTCTTGATCTGAACCATCAAAGTATGCCAATTTTACACGTTCAATAGATACTTTATCTTGATCATAGTAATGTGGATTCTTAACATATTCGATAGATGATTTTGATGTGAACTCTTTTAACAAATAAGGTCCACTATATAGAATACTATCTGGAGTCAAGGTCCCAAAATCTTTGCCTTTTGAATTCAAAAATTCTTCGTTAACTGGGAAAAGGATACTATTGGTCGTTTTTGAATTCCAATACGGTTCCGGACGTGATAAAGTGTATTCTACAGTATGCTCATCTAAAGCTTTAACGCCTACTTTTGAAAAATCAGAATCAGCACCTGTAATATAATCATTTAATCCCTTGATAGAATTTTGAATCAAATCGAGCGCCTGTGATTTGTTATCTACTGCATATTTAATACCCGTAACAAAATCTTGAGCTTTTACTGTAGCATACTCTTCACCATCAGCTGTAAACCATTTCGCATCTTTTCTCAGTTTGTAAGTATATGTTAAACCATCTTTAGAAACTGTCCAATCTTCTGCTAGGGATGGGACAAGGTTCCCGTAATTATCATTTTCTAACAATCCATCTACCAAGTTAGTAATAATAGAGGTATTATCTGCATAATAGTCTAATAAGTAGTTAAATGTTGTTGGATTTCCACTAAAGGTTGATGAGTAAATTTTTGTATCTGTACCCGACTGGCTACAAGCAGCTAACAACAAACTTGCTGCAAAAGTTAAGCCTAAACCAAGGATTTTCTTTTGAGTTTTCATGTCTTCTCCTTATATGTTAGTTTTTGTAACATAAGATTATTTTACCAAAATTCACTCAAATTGTAAAGATGCTTAAACTTTATAATGAAATTTTATAAAATTTATACATGAAAGAATCTGGGACAAAGTCTAACCTTAAATATAAAAAGCGAACAAAACGAGTTATCTAACACTCAGAATTCTGTCTTGTTCGCTTTTTTGTCTAATCTATCGATTTTAAAATTTTATAATAAAGAATTCCTAGAATCACAATCTTTTTGTCCCAGCCTCTTTACTCTTGAATACATTTCTTAATTGTGGCTTCATTAAGCCCTACTGTACTTACATAATAACCTTCCGCCCAGAAATGCCGATTCCCAAACTTGTACTTGAGATTGGCGTGTTTGTCAAACATCATGAGTGCACTTTTTCCTTTTAAATAACCCATGAAACTCGAAACACTTATCCTTGGTGGAATACTTACTAACATGTGTACATGGTCTGGCATTAAGTGACCCTCGATAATTTCAACTCCTTTATAACTACACAAGCGATGAAATATTTCGCCTAAACTACTTCGATATTGATTATAAATGACTTTTCGTCTATACTTAGGGGTGAACACAATGTGATATTTACACATCCACTTTATGTGTGATAAACTATGTGTCTTTTGTGCCATATTTTTCTCCTTTCGCTTTACAATTGGCTTGAACACCTTTATTGTATCGCGTTTGGAGTTTTTTGGTATAACCTTCGACGCGCACCCGCATAGCGGGTGGTTTATTTGTCTTGCACCTAACGGAGCGAGACGGACTAATAGTCACACAATTAAAAAGCTAGAGTTCCACAATTGGAAATCTCTAGCTTTTTTTGGAGATAAGGGACTATTGTCCCAGACTCCTTCTTATTCTTATTGCCAAGCACCTGAGTTAACAAAATTTTTTTGAATAGATCAAAAAAACCTCTGAGATTCTTCTCAAAGGTTCTGATTGTGCTAATTGCTGTTCTCAACCGCTGCAGTGACAAAGGCAGTGTAGAGTTCTTCTGGGCGATTTGGACGGCTTGACAGTTCAGGGTGATACTGACACGCTACAAAGAATTTATTTTCAGGGATTTCCACGATTTCTACCAAACGATTATCTGGAGAAACTCCTGAGAAGACAAATCCTGCTGCCTCAAACTGCTCACGAAAGGCATTATTAAACTCATAACGGTGACGGTGACGGCGTTGCACCACTTCTTGATTGTGATAAGCAGCCGCAGCCTTAGAACCACGTTTCAACTTCGATGGATAAAGTCCCAAACGAAGAGTTCCACCCATATCCTCAACATTAATCTGATCACGCATAATATCAATGATAGGGTATTTTGTTTCTGGTGCAAGCTCTGCAGAATTGGCACCTTCAAGCCCCAAAACATGACGAGCAAACTCGATACAAGTCAACTGCATTCCCAAGCAGACACCCAACATGGGAACATCATTTTCACGCGCATAGCGGATGGCTTGGATTTTCCCTTCCGTACCACGTTGGCCAAAACCTCCTGGTACGATGATTCCGTCCGCATCAGACAAGAGTTCCGCCACATTCTCTGCTGTCACATCATTGGCATTGACCCAATTGATTTTAACTTCTGCGTCGTTGGCATAACCAGAGTGTTTCAAGGCTTCGACCACTGAGATATAGGCATCCTGTAACTCCACATACTTACCGACAAGTGAAATCTTGACTTGTTTCTTGAGGTTCATGACCTTGTCCACCATGACTGACCATTCTGTCATATCCGCTGCTGGTGCATCTAATTTCAAATGGTCACAGACAATTTGGTCCATGCCTTGTGCCTGCAAGTTCAATGGAATTTGGTAAAGGTGTTCAACATCCAACGATTCGATAACGGCTTCTGGTGCCACATCACAGAACTGGGCCAGTTTGTTTTTAATACCCTGACCAGCTGGCTCTTCTGTACGAATAACCAACATATTGGGCTGGATTCCCAAGCCACGTAATTCTTTGACAGAGTGTTGAGTTGGTTTGGTTTTCATTTCACCGGCAGCCTTTAGATAAGGAAGCAAGGTTGTATGGATGTACATGACATTATCTGCACCCACATCTGCCTTCATCTGACGAAGAGCTTCTAAGAATGGAAGGGACTCGATATCGCCGACTGTTCCACCAACCTCTGTAATAATGACATCAGAATCGGTCGTTAGAGCGGCACGCTTGATTTTTTCTTTCAAAGCATCTGTGATATGAGGAATAACCTGAACAGTTGCACCAAGGTATTCTCCACGGCGTTCCTTACGAAGAACTTCACTGTAAATTTTACCAGTTGTCACGTTGGAATATTTGTTAAGATTGATATCGATGAAACGTTCATAGTGGCCCAAGTCCAAATCTGTCTCAGCTCCATCATCTGTCACAAACACTTCCCCGTGCTGGTAAGGACTCATGGTTCCCGGATCGATATTGATATAAGGGTCAAACTTTTGAATAGTTACTTTAAGACCACGATTTTTCAATAGACGACCTAGACTCGCTGCCACAATCCCTTTCCCAATAGACGATACCACACCACCAGTTACAAAAATATATTTCGTAGACATAGATTCCTCTTTCTAAAATGCTCAAGGCCTTGCTAACTACGAGGGGACATAGAAAACAAGACCCTACTAATAAGAATAATCTGGAACGACTGCACCAGATTCACAGCCAATACTCTTCGAAAATCTCTTCAAACCGCGTCAACGTCGCCTTGCCGTATATATGTTACTGACTTCGTCAGTTCTATCTACAACCTCAAAGCAGTGCTTTGAGCAACCTGCGGCTAGTTTCCTAGTTTGCTCTTTGATTTTCATTGAGTATAAAATACAAGAAGATAACTTCTTGAAAAAACAAAAATAGCTCCCTAAGAACTAGGGAGCCCCGACCTCTAAAAGAGGTGCCCGAACAATATGATACCTTAAAGCAGATTATTTGTCAACTCGAATTGGTAAAACATGAAAAAAGAGATTGATTTCAGAAAACCAAAAATAGAACAGCATTCCAACAGATGAATTGCTCAACTATTCTGCCCAAGCAAGAAAAAAAGGAGATCAGGCGACCTCCTCTGTAAAGTCTTTTACTCTTCTTCACTCGTTTCAGCATCATCATCTGAAAACTCGTCATCTTCTTCGTTGAGATCCACGTCTTCACCTAAGTCATCAGGGGCAATCTCGTTGATTTCTGCATCGTAAGCTTCCACTTCATTTTTCTCATCATCTGGATTTTCATCATCATATGAAAGAGCTGGATCGGCTTCGTATGCATCCTCGTCTTCTGGATCATCTGCATTGTAGTCAATAGCATCTGAATCGCCATCCATGAAGGCATTGACGCGTTTTTTCTTAGCTTTTGGTGCCACTTCATCGTCATCATTTTCTTCAAGAGCGATGATTTCTTCGTCAATTTCGTCCACACCATACCATGAACGAAGACCCCATTTGTTGTCTCCAAGAGAGATGAAGCTACCGTCAAAGTTCAACTCTGTGTAGAACAAAGGCAAAGCTTCGCGGATATCGCTATTTGATGTTCCAAGGTAGTTTTGAATTTCGTTTACAAGATCGCTAAAATGCATCTCGTGATCGCGACCACGAAGTTCCAAGATAGCACGCGCTACCTCAATCATAGATAGTTCACTTTTTTCTTGCCCAGCAAATACTTCTAATTCCAAAGCGTTTCTCCTCATTTATACTACTATCGCCAGAGCAAATAGACTCTGACCTCATTTTATCATTTACTCTTTATTGTACGATAATTTTGCGAAATAGTCAAAGGTTAAGAAAAAATAAAGGTGAAATATTTCAGCTAATTGAAAGACCTGTGTAACATGACCACAGGTATATTGATTTATTTATAACTCAAGACTGCAACTCCAATACCAACCACAAACTGCAAGAGGATTCCTACAGAGATAAAGGATTATTTGTTGCGTCAAATCAAGTAAAAAGTTCATTTCAGGTCCTGCCAACCAGTAACTTCGTTTTCTTTCCTTTATTTCATTTTCCCTAGAATAGTGAAAAATCCTTCTCTTGTTAATGAGTTTCATAAGAAAAAGGCTGGAGAATCCAACCTTCTCTATTTATTCAGCTAAGAGTACTTCTTTGATGGTTTGCTTTTGGAGTTTTCTGTTGGATAGATAAAAGAGGCTTTCATAAACCACAGCAAAACCGATCAAAGTCCAGAAACAAACATTCCCATCAAAGTGATGCTCAATCTTTTCAGGAACCGTATCGTTGATCACACCAATCAAGATTTCCATGATAGCGTACTGATAAGCCGTCCCAAGAACAAATCCTAGATAGGCCCAGAAACGATAGGGAGATAGGATATGGCCTTGGCATTCACGATCTGTGTAGCCAAAAGCCTTCATAAGAGCCAGGGTTTCGCGACTTTCTGAGACGACAATCCCCAATGACAAAAAGAGAATAGAGAAAGAAAGGATCAAGCCAATCATGATCATCATGGTTTGGATGATGTCATCTGTGTAGTCCCTTAGACAAAAGGACAATTGAACCATGGCCGCAAAACACATAGAGCCAAAGACTACAAAAAACAGGATAGATTTTCTCCCCCAAATTAGTGACGAAGACAGCTCTTTTAGGAAGTCTTTCTCTTTCTTAGGAGCCCTCTTTCTCCTTTTGACCTTGATTGGTGTTGGGGACTTTTTCAATAAGCGAAGAGCCGGCGTTTGTAGTTGTCTTCTAGCATAACCAACCGCGATAAGCATAAAAAATGCCGTTGGAAGAACCACAAAAGCAAGCAAGAGCTGCCAATGAAAATGAATGGTGATTTCTGGCAGGATCCCCTTTTCATTCCGGAAGTCATAAAAATGCCCCATAATAAGAAAAGAAGCGAAATAGCCAAGAAGCGCTCCGGCACCAAAACTGAGCCCAAATGCCCAAAATCGTTTAGCCAACTGGCCATTGCTATAGCCCAAAGCCTTTAAAATTCCTAATTGTTCCTTGTGATCATCGACAAATTGTTTGATATAAAAACACATGAGAAGGACCGACGTCAAGGACAAGACGACTCCACTGACCATAGCCACCATCCAGGAAAGCGAAACCTGAGCGTCATAGTAGGTCTGAATCATGGGATTGGTTTTAGAAATCTCCAACTGCTCGATGTCCAAGTAAAAATTCAAGAAGAGATTGGCCACAAAGACCGCACAAGCTCCAATGATACTTACGACAACTAATTTTCGAATATCTTTTACTGAAAACATGGCTTACCATCCAATCTCATAAGCAGTCTGTGGCTGATCATTGGTCACAACTTCGGTAATCTTGCCACTATTGACACGAATGATGGTTCTTGCCATATCCGCAATATTTTGGTTGTGCGTCACCATGATGAGGGTAAAGCCCAGCTTTTCCTTTAACTCCCAGATATAGTCGAGAATCTTGCGCCCCGTTTCTTCATCCAGGGCTCCCGTCGGCTCATCTAAGAAAAGAATCTCTGGCTTTTTGGCCAAGGCCCGAGCAATGGAGACTCTCTGCTGTTCCCCACCTGACAATTCACTCGGATACTTGTCCAGCTTATCGCCAAGTCCCAAATCCTCGATAATCTGCAAAAAATCATGATTGTTTGCCAGGTCTGCCCCCATCTTTACATTCTGTCTGACTGTTAGATTAGGCAATAAATAATACTGCTGAAAAATAAAGGCAATTTTCTCACGTCTAAAGGCTGTCAATTGAGTATCTGTGAGTTGAGCTAAATCCTGTCCTTGAATGAGGATATGTCCCTCGTCTACCTTTTCTAAACCTGACAGAACGTTTAAGAGAGTTGACTTGCCTGATCCAGAAGGACCGAGGATAACCACATCATCCTGGTCTTGAATCTGCAAATCAATCCCTTTTAAAACCTTGGTTTGGCCGTAACTTTTGTGCACATTTTCTAGTTGAATCATTTCTTTCCTACCATTTCTTTGATGAGAGATTGACAAACCTCTGTCAATAATCCAATCACTTCTTCCATGCTAAATTGATAAATGCCAGAAGCAACCATTGAGGCCATCCCGTGTGAGTAGATAAATAGATGCTGGTACAAGCGATCAGCCTCCTCTACAGTCAAAGGATAGTCTGCGACGATCGAATCCAGAACCAATTGGTAACTATGATCCTTTATGGGAAGAAAATCTTGAAAGCGACGAATCGGATCTTTGCTGGGATTTTGGAAAAGCAATTGAAAGAGTTGGGGTTCTTTTGAAGCGAAAAGGATATAAGTAACCCCGACGGATCGAAAAGGCTTCTCATCTTCTAAGGCCTTACGAATATACTCTACCACGACCATTTCCGCAGCACTAATAACCTCTGCTTGTAACTCGGCCATATTGGTAAATTGCCCAAAAATGACTCTTGGTGTGGCTCCCAGTTGCTCCGCTAATGCTCGAGCCGTCAAACTAGCCATGCCCTCTTCTCTCACCAATTGTAAAGCTGTCCCAATGATAGCCTCTTTACTAAATTTAACCTTTGGTGGCATAAGACTCCTTTCGCGCAACGTTTGTTGCGCAACGTTTGTTGTATAAAGAATACCATAAAAAAGAAAGACTTGTCAAGAAAAAACTGTAAAACACAAAACAAAAAGACAGCGAACTTTTTATTTCTTTGCTACCCAGCCGATGGCATCGATTGGTGGATTTTCGGTATCAATCCAGATGAATTCAATGCCGATTTCGCCATTATTAAACTTGGTCAAACGAATTCCGTTGATTTCCAGTTCATTTAAACGTTGACCTGTCAAGACTTCTCTTTCCTTCAACTGGAAAAGTTAAGGGGAAACTAATACAAATCTTCTAAGCTTCTATATTCAATGATTTCATTTTTTATAATATTCTTTTTAAACTCAAAATGTTTTAAAGGATTATCGATTAACACTAACTTTGGAATATCATCTAGGTTGGTAACTAAGGATAAAATAAAATCTGATTGGAATTCTTTTGCAGTTAAACGCACACGCCCCTTAGATTTTCGGATACCTTTTACTTCGACAAGGTAAGAATGCTCTTGGACATCTACCTGAAAGTCATATCCATCACCATAAAGACGGGCATCGGTTAACTGTCCACCTTGGAATTTTTCTTCTTTATCAAAGTTGAGTATAAAATAATTTTCTGCTTCCATTCCAGTTTCTTGTAGACGTTTGAATTTAGTTCGAATTATTGGTTTTTCAATGGTAGTAATGCCTGTTCGCTTTCCTTCACTGGCAAGTAACATTTTAACGATTTCAGCATAACTATGAACATCTTCATTTCCAAACATCATATCAATTAAATCTTTACGAAAACGGTAAACTTCAGCTTTCTGCCACCAACCTTTTCGATTATTGTCAAAATAAGGATCAAATAAATCCATTCTATTTTTTACAACTCCAGTTGTTTCAGCAATTTCCAAAGAAACCACATAGTGATAAAACTCCGACTTACTAGAACATTGAAATTCTTTTATAAAAAGCTTGTCAAACTTGGCCAGACCGTAGCCAATTAAATTTAACAATTCATAATGAGGGTGTTTGGACATCACTTTCTCCATCAATAGATATTGATTCCATCATACCAAAAAAACACGGCATCACACCGTGTTTTGATAGATTAATATTATTTTTTTAAGGCATTAATAATGTTTCTTGTAAGTTTTTTACCCGCACCTTGATTTTTGGGATGAGTCCGTAGATATGCGTGGACTTTAGTACCAGTATCAGAACGAGTATATCCATTTGTATTGACAATTTTGTTTTGTAAGATTTTCTTTAGAATTCCCATTTTACTTACCCTAAAAATTTCAAATTAACTTCTTCATCTCATCAATACGTGCGACGGTCGCGTCGTATTTAGCTTGGTAGTCGGCTTGTTTGTCGCGTTCTTTTTGGACGACTTCTGGTTTGGCATTGGCTACGAAGCGTTCGTTAGAGAGCTTCTTGCCGACCATGTCCAGTTCTTTTTGCCATTTAGCTAGTTCCTTGTCGAGACGAGCGAGTTCTTCTTCGACATTGAGGAGGTCTGCGAGTGGCAAGTAGATTTCTGCTCCTGTGATGACGCTTGACATTGCGAGTTCAGGTGCAGGGATGGTTGATGCGATTTCCAAGTGTTCAGGATTTGTGAAGCGTTTGATGTAGTTGACATTGCTGTTAAAGAAGGCTTCCAAGTCGCTATCACTGGTCTTAACAAGAATCGTGATAGGCTTGCTTGGTGCTACGTTTACTTCCGCACGCGCATTCCGAACAGCACGGATTAAGTCTTTGAGGCTTTCTACACCAGTATGAGCAGCAAGGTCTTCAAAGGCTGGGTTGACAGTTGGGTATTCTGCTGTCACGATAGAGCCTTCTGAGATTTGTCCAAAGATTTCCTCTGTCACGAATGGCATGATTGGGTGAAGGAGACGAAGAATCTTGTCCAAGGTGTAAAGGAGAACAGAGCGTGTGATAACTTTCTCTTCTTCGTTGTCGCTATAAAGGACTTCCTTAGTCAACTCAACGTACCAGTCCGCAAACTCGTCCCAAATGAAGTTGTAGAGGATGTGGCCAGCCACACCAAACTCAAACTTGTCAAAGTTTTCAGTGACTTTGCCGATCGTTTCATTGAGGTTGTGGAGAATCCAGCGGTCTGTGACATTTCCAGCTTCCTTGTTGACAACTTTTTCCACATTAGCAGTTGCTTGCTCAAGGGTCAAGCCTTCATTGTTCATGAGGATGTAGCGAGAGATGTTCCAGATCTTGTTAATAAAGTTCCAAGAAGCATCCATTTTCTCGTAAGAGAAGCGCACGTCTTGACCTGGTGCAGAACCGTTTGAAAGGAACCAACGAAGGCTATCTGTTCCGTACTTATCAATAACATCCATTGGATCAATCCCGTTACCGAGAGATTTAGACATCTTGCGTCCTTGCTCATCACGAATGAGACCATGAATCAAGGCATTTTTGAATGGCGACTTGCCAGTAAATTCCAAACCTTGGAAAATCATCCGAGACACCCAGAACGGAATAATATCATAACCAGTCACCAAAGTTGATGTTGGATAATAACGTTTAAAGTCTGCTGAGTCGACATCCGGCCAGCCCATGGTAGAGAATGGCCAAAGGGCAGAACTGAACCACGTATCCAAGACGTCTTCGTCCTGAGTCCAACCGTCACCTTCTGGAGCTTCTTCGCCGACATACATTTCACCATCAGCATTGTACCAAGCAGGGATTTGGTGACCCCACCAGAGCTGACGAGAGATTACCCAGTCGTGGACATTTTCCATCCATTGGAGGAAGGTATCGTTGAAACGAGGTGGGTAGAATTCAACCTTGTCCTCTGTGTCTTGGTTGGCAATGGCATTCTTGGCCAATTGGTCCATCTTGACGAACCATTGTGTAGACAAGCGTGGTTCAACCACTACACCTGTACGCTCTGAGTGACCAACACTGTGGATACGTTTTTCGATTTTAACGAGGGCGCCGATTTCTTCCAACTTGGCAACGACTGCCTTACGAGCTTCAAAACGGTCCATGCCTGCAAATTCAAGGGCCAAGTCATTCATGGTTCCGTCATCATTCATGACGTTGACTTGTGGCAAGTTATGGCGTTGACCAACCAAGAAGTCGTTTGGATCGTGAGCAGGTGTGATTTTCACGACACCTGTACCAAACTCAGGATCAGCATGCTCATCCCCAACGATTGGGATTAATTTATTAGCAATTGGAAGGATGACGTTTTTACCGATCAAGTCCTTGTATCGTGGATCTTCTGGATTGACCGCAACTGCAACGTCCCCAAACATAGTCTCAGGACGAGTTGTCGCAACTTCAAGGGCTCGTGAACCGTCTTCCAGCATGTAATTCATGTGGTAGAAGGCACCTTCCACATCCTTATGGATAACTTCGATATCAGAAAGGGCAGTGCGAGCAGCTGGGTCCCAGTTGATGATAAACTCACCACGGTAGATCCAGCCTTTCTTGTAAAGGTCCACAAAGACCTTACGAACAGCTTTTGACAAACCTTCGTCAAGAGTGAAACGCTCACGAGAGTAGTCTACAGAGAGCCCCATCTTGCCCCATTGTTCCTTGATAGTAGTGGCATATTCGTCTTTCCATTCCCAGACCTTGTCGAGGAATTTTTCACGACCTAGGTCATAACGTGTAATGCCCTCTCCACGCAAGCGTTCCTCAACCTTAGCTTGAGTCGCAATCCCCGCGTGGTCCATCCCCGGAAGCCAAAGGGTATCAAAACCTTGCATACGTTTTTGACGGATGATGATATCCTGCAAAGTCGTATCCCAAGCGTGACCAAGGTGAAGCTTACCAGTTACATTTGGTGGTGGAATCACGATTGAATAAGGCTTGGCTTTTTGATCGCCTGAAGGCTTGAAAACATCAGCATCAAGCCATTTTTGGTAACGACCAGCCTCAACCTCGGCTGGATTGTATTTAGGTGAAAGTTCTTTAGACATATGTGTGTCCTTTCTCTATTTTGTTCATTTTATTTTGAATTTGCTTAGCAACCTCTTCTGCAGACAGATTCGTATTATTTATTTTAAAGTAGTGGTGCAACTCACTAGGTCGACGTTGGGAATTTAATTGAAGTGTTTCAGCTGTATCTAAAATTTCTCTTTCAGATACCTCAATATGTCGTTTTAAGGGTTTGTGCTTTAATCGATTCTCCGTTCGATTTCGACGTAAGCGCTCTTCAAGGCTTGTTTCCAATTCAACAAAAAGAATCTCTTGATGATAGTCATTCAACAAATCTTGAATTTGCTTCAAATACAGCAGCTGGTACTGATTTGAAAAATCAATTACGTCAGTTAAAATTACTGATCGCCGATTTCTTGCACTTGCTCCAAGGAAAGAAAAGGTCATTCCACGAACAAATTCCCACATTTCCTCTGTAAAGTCCTGATAGATTTCCAGTGCAAAATCGATGGCTTGATGGTTATAAAATAGGGTTGCATCTGTCAGTCGAGATAACTCTTGACCAATCGTCATTTTTCCTGAAGCTGGAGCACCGATAATGAAAAGATGCATCAATTCACCTCCCACTCACTCTTCAGCAAGCCATATATCAGACTGTCACAACGGTTGCCTTGGGCATCCTTTCTATCTCTTATTCGAGCTTCGAGGGTAAATCCAAGTTTTTCTGCGACTCGTTGACTTTGGACATTATAACCAAAACAAGTCAGTTCGATCTTGTGAAGACCCAAATCTTTAAAGGCTAGGTTAATCAAGGTACGCGCTGCTTCTGGTACATAGCCTCGACCCCAGTAGTCTGGATGCAAGGTATAGCCAAGCTCTAGCACATCATCCGCATGGCGATGGTTGAAGTCAACAGAACCAATGACTTTATCGGTTCCTTTAACGACAATCCCATAGCCAGCTGGGAGATTGTCCTTTTGATTGCGTTCGGGAAGGATATGCTCCAGATAATAAATCTCATCTTCCAAGATCTTGACGGGCGGAAAACCTGCTGGATAAGCGACCTCTGGGAGACTAGCATAGTCAAAGATATCCTCTGCATCCGCCACTGTACGAACTCGTAAGACGAGCCGATCGGTTTCTAATCGGTCTGGTAATTGTGCTTGCACCATCTTCCTACCTCGCTTCCCATAAAAAAGCCCCTGCCATATCCATGACAGGGACGAATGTGTTATCCGCGGTACCACCCAAATTCGGGCAGAGCCCGCCACTCTCGTCTTTAAAATAAAAGACAGTAATATTTCAATTTTTCATCCATCAGCAACCAGTTTTGACACATTTGTGGACTTCTCAGCGCTGCCACTTTCTGTAAAATGTGGGATTCAAAACACCTCTAATGGCTCTATTGTAGCAAGATTTTTTCGGAAATGCAAGGCACAAGAAAAATTACTTGAACTTGATACCATTTTCTTTCAATTTCTTAATAGTAGCTGGGCCGATTCCTTTCAAGGCAAGGAGTTCTTTTTCAGTCCAGTTTTTGAAATCTGAAGCAGACTTGATTCCTTCATCATAGAAAGTTTTGGCACGGTCAAGTGGAAGTCCACCCAAGTTTGCTGCAAAATCTTCTACAGAATTGGCTACTTTTTGAGCTTGCTCTTTGGTAGCTTCTACTGCTTGTTCAACTTTTTTAGAAACAGCCTTACTAGCTTGGCTTGCTGACTGTTCTGCACGTTTCACGACTTTTTTTGTCTCTTCTACAACCTTAGTCACAGTACTTGAAAATGCACCTGCACGACGGAGGCTATTTCGTAATTGTTTTTTACGATTGAGTTTCTTTGACATGATAAAATCCTTTCAATAAAAAATCCCTGTTCTGACAAGGATTTAATAAAATTATTTTATCAAGATTTTAGTAAAAAATCAAGAATCTATCTCGTTTAATAATTTCGCTCACCGAATAAGCCATCTGGCAAATCATGGAATCCCTTGCCTGCTTTGAAGTTTTCAAACTTACCAAGCAAGAACTGATAAGCATCCAAACGACTTTCGTAGCGAATCATGGCATCTTTGGCACGTTCGTCTTGGTCTTCTTCGTAGACTTTTTGACTTTCCTTGTGCGCCATGTCGTTAATCATAATCTGGGTATTGACCCAGGCTTCAAATTCCTTCATAAATTCTTGTTCGTAACTCATTTTTTCTCCTTATTCTAATCCACGGAAATAGTCCGTGTCAATCTCACGGTAGGGCTGGATATCCTGAACATACTCCAACACACCTTGAAATTCTCCCTCTTCATCATGAACTGCAGCGTAGGTAATATGAACAAACTTACCTCGAGACTCTGACTTGAACCACATTTCATACTTATCCTTGACCCCTTCACGAAGCCCCTTCATGATGGTTTTGACCTTGTCCAAGTACTTAGGCGGATGACAGAGTTCGACATTGCGCCCGATTTGAGACGGCGTCCGTTTGAAAATCATCTCATCAGCTGGCGTATTGTCATTGTAATACTGGAAAATATCGTCTTTATTTACAAAGGTAATCTCCATAGGGAGGTGATTGAGGATGAGATTAGCCTGCTCGACTGAAAGATAGCCATTGCCAAAAGCCTGTTGACTATGGCGGTCCAGCACTGCTTCCTTTTCCTTAGGAGTAAAGGTAATGGTGAACTGGCCTTCTGGCGTATCAATAACTTGCTGAACTTGACCCTCTGCCGTATCTAACTGTACAGGCTCCTCTGCACTCTTTTCCTCAATAAAACTCTGACGTTCTGGCACCCATTTCTCAGACGGACGGATGATGGCATAGCCATAGACGTCACTCTCCTCCGCAATCTGAAGCCAGTCATCTTGGGTGAAGGACTCAAGGAGAATCATGAGAAGGATGGACTCTTCCTTGAAAATCATACTTTCAAACTCTGTCGCAAAGGCTTCAAAAGTTTCCCTTACAGTGCTAATCGACACTTCTGGTAGTGACTTGGCTGTCGCTAAAGCTGTTTGAAAAAGTTCCCTGATCTGATCATCCACTCCCCACATAACTTTGGGAGGTGAATCGTGTCCATAACGCTCCATGATAGGAAAGAAGAGTTCTTCTTTACGTTGGTAGTGGATGTCAAATTGCCCCAAAAGCCCCATCTGACGGACCAAGCCCTTGCGCATCTCCGCAAGCATTTCTTCATCTTCCATAGACTCATAGGTATCTAACAATCTACGAATGCGAATCAAGGTCGCACGGAGGGCTAGATTTTCTTCTTTGAAAATCCGAACTGGGTGACCTGGGTGCTCGGTATCTGCAACTTCGACATCCTTAACAGCATTTTTAAAAAGATTGGCATGGACATCACAGAGTTCCATGACATCTTCAAAGGTAACACCTGAGTCTGAGTTCATCAGCTCGTGCTCCATAAGGGAAATCTCGATAGCTGAAACACCTGTAAAGGTCGCATCAAAGCGCTCCTGAACCGACTCAGGAGAGGCTCCATTATGCAATTCTAACAAAATATCCCGTAGGACATGAATCCTTTCATCTGCCATCAGTCTAATCCAATCACTTCGTAGCCATTCGCTTCCAGTGTGCGGACAATCTTGTCCATAGGGGTTCCTTCCAGCTTAGAACCCTGTTTAAGCGATACTTTGCGACCGATAGTATTACGCATCAAGGGATTAGCAAGGGGTTTAAAACCCAGCTCCACTAGGATTTCCAAGACTTCTGGATGCTTATCCACCACTTCTGCAACAGGAATTGACACATCGATGATATTGTCCATGACGACCTCCATTATCGTTTATAAATGATATTATTTATTTTATTATACCATAAGGAGGACTGGCACACACCAAAAAAGAGGGTTACCCCTCCTTCTTAGTTCTTATCCAGATTGCGTAGCATTTCGTCAATCTTGTTTCCATATTCGATGGATTCGTCTTTGACGAAAGTCAAATCTGGGATTTTGTACAATTTCAAATTGCGACCAAGTTCACGTTTGATGGTACCAGTTGCTTTTTCAAGCCCGATTTGGGCTTTTTGATTATCTGAAGCAAGGTTACTCAAAATGGTGTAGTAAACCTTGGCAACAGATAAATCACCTAACATCTGAACATCTGTGATGGTCACACCTTGGACACGCGGATCACGGACTTTCTTTTGCAAAATCTCATTAACTTCACGTTTGATTTCCATGCCCACACGATCCGTACGAAAATGATTTGCCATATCTCTTCCTTTCACTTTTATAATGAACCAAAAGCTAGGCCAGCAGACCTAGCTATTTTTAAACTTCTTGATTTTTAATTCAAATTGAAACGAAGTTCAATTTGAAATCATCCGCTTCTTTCGCTGTGGTGAAAGTGATGGGACTGATTTATCAGTCCCATCACAGGGGATTTTTGAGACCCTAGGCTCAAAAATAAGCAATGAAACCATCGGTTTGCTTGCGTCCCTCACCACCTAAGAAAGGAGCAAAAATCTTATCGTTTGATTTCTTCCATGACATAGGCCTCAATCACATCATCCATCTTGATATCATTGTAGCCATCGATCATCAATCCACCTTCACGGCCGTTTGTCACTTCTTTAACGTCGTCTTTGTAGTGTTTCAAGCTTGCGAGTTCGCCATCATAGATAACAACACCGTCACGGATAACACGGACTTTAGAGTCACGGGTAACCTTACCGTTGATAACCATGAATCCACCGATAGTTCCCACTTTAGACACCTTGAAGGTTTCACGAATAACTGCTTCACCAATAACTTTTTCTTCAAATTCTGGATCAAGCATCCCTTTCATGGCTTCTTCCATCTCTTCGATAACCTTGTAGATAATGCTGTGGAGACGGATTTCCACATCGTCAGCTTCTGCCTGTTGACGAGCTTGTGGTGTAGGGCGTACGTTGAAACCAACGATAAAGGCATTTGAAGCTTCGGCAAGGGTTACGTCTGATTCGTTGATAGCACCGACCGCAGAGTGAACGATGGTAACTTTGACACCTTCCACGTCAATCTTTTGAAGTGAGGCAGAAAGGGCTTCAACAGAACCTTGTACATCGGCCTTGATGATAACATTAACTGATTTGAGTTCACCAGCTTTAAGGGTATCAAAGAGGTTTTCAAGGCTGACACGTTGGGTAGCTTGACGTTGTTTCATAAGGGCACGTTTGGCACGCTCTTCACCTGCTGCACGCGCAGATTTTTCATCTTCGTAAACGGCAAAGTGGTCACCTGCCATTGGCGCTTCGTTCAAACCTGTGATTGAAACTGGTGTTGATGGACCTGCTACCTTAACACGACGACCAAGATCGTTGGTCATGGCACGGACACGACCGAAGGTATTTCCGACAACGATTGGGTCTTGGACATTCAAGGTACCTTGTTGAACAAGAAGGGTTGCGACCGCACCTTTTCCTTTATCCAGACGAGCTTCGATAACTGTACCGATCGCACGCACTGTTGGATCCGCTTTGAGTTCTTGGATTTCAGCTACAAGAAGGACTGTTTCCAACAATTCTTCGATGTTTTGGTTGAATTTAGCTGAGATCTCAACAAATTCAGAATCTCCACCCCAAGCAGTTGACATAACTCCATGCTCTGCCAATTCACCGATAACGCGTTCTGGGTTGGCACCTGGTTTATCAATCTTGTTGATGGCTACAATAATTGGAACGTTGGCTGCTTTTGAGTGGTTGATGGCTTCGATTGTCTGAGGCATAACCCCGTCATCTGCCGCTACGACCAAGATAGTAATGTCGGTAACAGAAGCACCACGCGCACGCATAGATGTAAAGGCCGCGTGTCCTGGTGTATCAAGGAAGGTAATCTTCTTGCCATTTTCAACAATTTGGTAGGCACCGATATGCTGAGTGATACCACCTGCTTCACCTGTCGCAACACGAGAGTTACGAAGAGTATCTAGGAGGGTTGTTTTACCGTGGTCAACGTGTCCCATGATAGTTACAACTGGTGGACGCTCAACCAATTCATCTTCATTGAGATAACCATCTTCGACAAAGAAACGTTCGATGTCAGCATTATCCACTTCAACCTTTTGTTTAGCTTCGATACCGTAATCCACCATGAGGAGTTCAATTGTTTCCCCATCCAAGGATTGGTTTTGTGTGGCCATGACACCCATCATAAAGAGTTTCTTAACGATTTCAGCTGGTTCACGTTTGATACGTTTTGCGATTTCCGCAACCGTCATACCATCTGTATACTCAAATTCTGTTGGCAATTCATGGAATTTACGCTCTGTAACAGGTTTTGGAGCCTGATTGCGATTGTTTTGCTTATTGCCTTTTTTATTCTTTTTGTTATTACTATTATTCCAGTTACTATTCTTTTGATTTCTCACTTGATTTTGACTACTTCGATTCTTTTGGTTTTTTCTAGGACCATCTTCTTCGTGATCATAATCGTCACGTTCTTTATCTGGTCGAGCTTGTTTTTTACGACGTGTATCCACTGCAGGTTCTTTTTTCTCAGGCACCACTTCAATTACTGCTTGAACTTGTTGCTCTTGTTGGGCTTGTTCAGCTAGTTTAGCAACCTCTTCAAAGATTTCCTCTGGCTCCTTGCGTTTGTTTGCTTGAGCCAAAGCTTCTTTAGCAGCCTGATATTGCTTGAAGCGTTCCTCACTTGAACGTGCATACTCTGCATTTTGCTCTGCTTTTAGGGCTGCTGCACGGGCTTTAAAGTCAATACGTGGAGCCGCTTGATTTGGACGTTTGTCCTCTTGTTGACGGCGCTCATTTTCACGATTTTGCTGACCTTGCTGTTTCTTAGCTTGGTCATTAAAGCGACGATTGTCGCGATTGCCTTGACCTTGTTTTCCACCATTGCGGTTATCATTCTTTTGATAATTTCCCTTTTGTTGGTCACGGTTATTGCCCTTATTTTGCTTGCGTCGTTCTGCCTGCTCTTTGGCACGAGCTTCACGCTCAGCCTTGAAATTACGACTTTGCGGTTTAGCTACTACTTTTTCTGTTTTAGGAGCGACTGGCTCAGCATTTTTTGCCTCTTCCTTGGCTACAGCTGGTTTAGCTGGCTCAGATTTCTCGGCTTTCTTTTCTGCACTTGCTTTTTGTTCTGCAGATTTTGCTTCTACTTTCGGAGCAGGAGCAGGTTTAAAGCTGGCAGCGATTTTTGCAGCGACAGCTTCTTCCACACTTGATGAGTGGCTTTTCACATCCAAGCCCAACTCTTTTGCACGCGCTACAACTTCTTTACTTTCTTTTCCAAGTTCTTTTGCGATTTCGTACAATCTTTTCTTAGACAAATCATGTCCTCCTCTTCTATTCCATAAGAGACCTCATTTTCTTTGTAAATCCAGCATCTGTTACAGCCAAAACCTTTCTCGATTTCCCGACTGCTATGCTTAATTCCAGTGTTGAAAACACGGTTACAATTTCTACTTGATAATAATGACTTTTATCTTGAATCTTCTTGGTCAGATTGGGTCCAGCATCATGGGCTAGAAAGACTAACTTGACCTTGCCGTCTTGAATGGCCTTGACCACCAATTCTTCACCCGATATGATCCGCCCTGCTCGCTGAGCAAGTCCCAAGAGATTGCTTATCTTTTGCTTATTCAAGTCCTAACTCTCTTCTTTTCACTTTGTGATCCACATAAGCGATCAACTCGTCATAAAAGCTTTCATCCACTTCCATGCTAAAGCTGCGGTTAAAGACCTTCTTCTTTTTCGCCTCTAGGGCTTCTGCATTGTCTAGTTTGATATAAGCGCCACGACCATTAGCCTTGCCTGTCGGATCAATAAAGACTTGCCCTTCTTTGTTTTTGACAATACGGAGCAAATCACGCTTATCAATCACTTCATTGGACACAACAGACTTGCGCAAAGGGATTTTTCTCGTTTTCATATTCCCCCCTAGCAGCTTTTATTCTTCTACAGTTTCGTTTTCTGCTTCCA
This sequence comes from uncultured Streptococcus sp., assembly GCF_901875575.1. GTDB lineage: Bacteria > Bacillota > Bacilli > Lactobacillales > Streptococcaceae > Streptococcus. Next base: position 226,112 of record NZ_CABFMF010000011.1, on the reverse strand, counting down.
AACCTACTGAAGCAGTTTCTTCCATAGCTTCAAATTCACTAGCAGACTTGATATCGATACGGTAACCAGTCAAGTGAGCTGCCAAACGAACGTTTTGCCCACGACGACCGATTGCAAGAGAAAGTTTGTTATCAGGAACAACCACCAAGGCACGTTTGCTGTCGTTTTCATCAAAGATAACTTGGTCAACTTCAGCAGGAGCGATGGCATTGTAGATAAATTCGGCTGGATCTGCTACCCACTCGATAACATCGATATTTTCCTCGATTGGCACCATACGATCATTTTTAGCATCGTAGCGAGCTGGGTGGAATTTGCTGGTAATCTTCTTGATATTAGCTCCACCACGTCCAACGATTGTACCGATAGCGTCCACGTTGGGATTGTGACTGCGAACAGCAACCTTAGTACGGTCACCAGCTTCACGAGCCACGCTCATGATTTCAACAGTTCCATCATAAACTTCTGGAATTTCTTGCTCCATCAATCGTTTGATCATTTCTGGATGGCTACGGCTGACAAAGACGTTCACTCCGCGAGGGTTGTCTTCAACCTTGTAGACATAGACTTCGATACGATCATGAGAAGCAAAAACTTCTCCAGGGATTTGGTCTTGTTTTGACAATTGGGCTTCGATACTGCCGAGGTTGACATAGATGAAGCGGTTGTCAAAGCGTTCTACTGTACCAGACATGATTTCTTGTTCATGTTCTTTATAAGTATTGTAGGTAATGGCACGTGTTTGCTTGCGCATTTTTTCCATGATGGTTTGTTTGGCAGATTGGGCTGCTACACGACCAAACTCAGCAGGTGCTTCTTCAAACTTGATTTTATCACCAAGTTCATAGGCTGAATTGATGGCAAGAGCATCTTTCAAGCTGATTTCCAAACGACTATCAAATACTTCATCAACCACTTCACGGACAGTATAAACTGTAAAGTCACCTGTTTTTTCGTTGAAGTCAATAGCTACGCTGTCTGATTGACCATAGCGTCTGCGATAAGCGGAACGAAGCGACTCTACTACTGCGTCGATGATATCTTCTTTTTTGATTCCCTTATCTTCTTCCAAAATGCGGAAGGCCTCTAGCATTTCTTTACTCATGTTTTCTTCACTTTTGAATCCTCAAAAGCTGTCCTTTCTTTTCTATAATTTAACTGCTAAACGTGCTTTTGATATTAAACTGTATGGGATTTGGACAGTTTTCTTACGCGTCTTGTCCATATATTCCATAGTTAACTCGTCCTCTTCAAAGGCCACCAAGGTTCCTTCAAAGACCTTTTGCTTATCTATGGCTTGGTAGAGCCCGACATGGATGTATTTCCCAACCGCTCCAGCGACAGCATCCTTGGTTTTCAAAGGACGTTCCAAGCCTGGACTGGTAATTTCTAGGAAATATTGTTCTGGGAAGGGATCTGGCTTGATAGTGTCTAGGACAGGACTGATCATTTCTGTCAAGTCTGCCGTATCGTTCAAGGTAATTCCTTCAGGTTTATCTACAAAAATACTGAGAATCATGTCACTGCCAATCTTTCCATACTCGATGTCCACGAGTTCAAAAGGTGCTTGAATGACAGGTTCTACAACTTCTCTGACTAATTCTACGATTGTTGCGATTGCGTCCACCTCCTCATAAGCAAGAGGCGAAGATATTTCCCCGCCTCACTTTCTCATATTCTTACTCTTAGTATAGCACGTTTGCCAACTTATGTAAAGCAAAAGCACTTATACAGCCTGATTTCAGGCTATTTCTTAAAATTCTGCCTCAACTCGGTAGATAACTTGCCCCTTGTTGGAGAATTTTTGCTCGTATTCTGTCATGACATTGCCTTCAAAATCACTGGCATGTAAATTAAGCCAGACACCGTTAAGCTTCATGCCATACTGAGAAAAACTCACCAGACTGTACTCAAACAAGCCACGATTGTCCGTTTTGAAATGAATTTCTCCATTTTCAGGTAAGATACGCTTGAAGGTATCCAAGAAGGTCTTGTAGGTCAAACGACGCTTTTCATGGCGTTTTTTCGGCCATGGATCTGAAAAGTTCAGATATAAGCGATCAATCTCACCGTCTTCAAAGTAGTCAGTCAAGTCAGAACCATCTACCCACAAGAGCTTGATATTAGGCACTCCAACTTCAAGAACCTTGTCCAAGGCGTAACTCAAAACAGACTTTTGAATATCAATCCCGATATAGTTGATGTCAGGGTTTTGTTTGGCCATACCTGAAACAAAGGCACCCTTTCCACTTCCAACTTCCACATGAATGGGATTGTCGTTGCCGAACAAATCCCGCCATTTTCCCTTAGCTTCTAAGGGATTGAGGACCACATATTGGGGATTTGCCTCTAGTAATTCTGTTGCCCCTTTACGATTTCTAACTCTCATTTTCTCTTTCCATACTTGTCCCGGAAGAGACGTAGTCCCTTAATCTCCCGATTGACATTTTCTAAATCTTGATTCATATAATATTTGGAAATCTGGCTCAAATAAGAATATTGACCATACCAATACAATTTATTCAATACTGTTTGATTGTACTTATACCCATAGTAGGTCAGCCATTCCTTCCACTCATGTTCTGGAATGTAATGACAGAGCATATGGGCCACATCAAACATGCGATCAGTCAAGCGAACCGAATCCCAGTCTACCAGATAAATCAAACCACTATCTGTCTCAATCCAATTACTATGACGTACATCTCCATGGACAATCGTCGCATGATCCTCTTTAAATCCTGGAACAGTTTTACGTAATTCAGCTACTACTTGACTGAGATACTGATTCTTACGCAAGGCATCTGGAACCATTCCTAGCCAAGATTGCAGTAAATCTGCGGGTCTTTCCATGGCATATCCCAAACGACTCAACTGTGTCATCAAAGGACGTGAACGATGAAGACGAGTTAAAATATTGACGATTTGTTTACTATTCATATCATAGGGGGTCAATATCTTGCCTGTCAACCATTCTTGAGCACACATATCACGCCCATCTGCCAAACGGCGACTCCATAATAACTGTGGAGCAATTTGTTCTCTAGCTAGACCAGGTAGGATTGGAGAGGTGTTCATTTTTACAAAGATACGCTTCCCATCAGGATAGCTACCCATATAAGCCTTGCCACTTTTCCCAGGTATGGGAGTCAGTGTTAGCTCATTATCACCCAAATCCATTTCTTTCCTCCGTATAAAGTTTCCTTACTATTCTACTAGTTTTTGGCCTATTCGTCAACCGCTCCACACCTGATTCTCAAAGAAAAGCCTCTGGATTGGCTTGGGCTATCATTCTAGAAAGAAAAAGGCAAGCACCGTCTTCTGCTTACCTTTTCATGATGTTTAGAAATAAGTTAAGAGTGGCAAACTATTGTAAAACATATGGACTAGAGTAGAAACCCATAGGTTTTGGCTCTTTTTATAAGCAAAGCCCAGTAACAAACCACCAAGTAGATAATAGAAAAACGAGGGCACATCATAAGGTTCATGCATGAAAGAAAAGAGAGAGGAAGTTAGTACAAGTCCCAGCCAAGAATTGTCAAAAACCGCACCCTGAAGAAGTCCTCTAAACAGGAGTTCCTCCTGGATAGGTGCCAAAACTATAGCACTAACAATAAAGGAAAGCGAAAGTCCTTTACTAGCTTCCTCAAGGTGTTGATCCGAAGCACCAGAAACAACTGAGAAAAAAGCATGATAGCTAATACTTACCAGCACAGTGAGAAGAAAAATTCCAATGAAGAGCAAGAGTTGTTTCTTGCTTAACATCCCCAAAGAAATCATATCAAACCATTTCGCATAGCCAAAACTAAGGAAAAGCAAGAGACTCTTTACAACAATGAATGTGTACTGGTGTTGAAAATAATCTCCTTGATTGACGGAATATCCCGCCGCACCAACGATTGCAAATACTAAAAATCCCAAAAACAAGGCATGACACTTATTGAAAATGACCATAAAACTATCCTCCTCAACAAACAGACTTCCCTACACGTCATTCTTTAGTTCTAGCCTTTCCAAAACAAACCATTTGAGTAACCAAAATACGACCACATAACCACCCCCTAAGAAGATAGCCATTAAAGATAGCATGGGATTTAGGAAATAAAAGGCCACAACAGATACAAAGGTTAGCACAAAAACATTAAAGGCAATGGTGTCAGAAGCCAAGACCAGAATATCAGGTGTCAACCAGTCTAAGGTTTTGGAATCTAGGAAAAATAAGTGTTTATGCATGATGACCTCCTCTTGTCAAGCTCTACTGCTGCAAGATTAAGAAGACAGTTTGCTCTTTTTAAGACTAACCCGACTACTAGATAATAGATATATTAAAGCATTAAAGACAATGAAAATATGTCCATAGAATAAAATCAACCTCACATCCAAACCAAGATAAAGTTTGACCATCAAAAAGATGAGCAAAAGAATTTGAAACCATATCGTTTTTCCAAAAATAAATTTAAAACGGTTTTTAATGTCTGCCTCCTTGATTTGTACCGTCACCCCTTTATTGGTAAGAAGAAAAACTCCTGCTTCAAACAAGCCACTGTAGAGAACCAGCCACCCAATCGATACATTAGAGATTTGTAAAAATGTCCCTAAAAGAATATTCAACATACTACTCAAGAAAATAACAAGAAATAATCTGTATTTCATATTAAATACCTCCATTCATTTATTTCACGAACTTTTTAATAGAGTCTTCTACTCAAATATCCTGATAAAAGAGGAAAGAAAGCTACTTTTTATAATACTTCAAGCCCCACATGAGCAGAAGCATGATGATCAAGCAGAGAATAGCACCAATGTAGGCAATCAATTGCTGATAGAATTCTCCTGCTGTGATACCTCTATACAAACAAATAATAGACATAAAGCCTGTCAAACCGATATACATGAGTTGATTGGTTCTAGGACTAACCAAATCATCATCTTTAAATTCTCTTATCCTCATTTCCCTAGTGAAGTAAACAGTGACCAAAATAGAAACCAAGTTAATAACCACTAAAAGAAATTGGAAAACCAAGGAAAAATTTAAAAACTGACGAGCTAGAAACAGATAAGTAGAGACAAGTAAGGGCAACTGCCCTAGGAACAATCTCGCAAGGGAGATGTTCCGTTTTTTAAAAAAATATTTTTTTCATAGCTTTCTCAATTACAATTAAATGATATCTAATCATTTTCTAAAATTTGATAACTTTTGTGAAATGTTTTAGCAGAAACAACTCTATGATTGGTGATATCTATATAATCACCTGGATAACCAAGAACATACATCCCATAACCAGCGAATCCTCCTCCAACTGTTCCAACTAAACCAAACTTGATATTCGTTGCGAGAGAAGTGTTAAGACCTGCCATTAGAATGCGCACATGATTATCCAACCAAACCATATAATTTTTTTGAAAAGCTTCCTCTACCCAACTTGGTTTAGGAGTTGCTTGACCAATTTCCCAAACATCAACAATTTGATTCCCATATTTTGCCTTCATAGCTTCAATCCTTTTTAAATACCATTACATGAGTTTGGAGTTCCCCCTATACCATAAGGACTACATGGTTTTGAAGGATGTATAATAGGCCACTTACCATTTAATTGATCCAAAGTTGGAGACAGTGCTAGCCCACCCAATAAAGCAGAAAGCATATCTCCCCAACCTCCAAAACCACCTTCAACGCAAGCAAGCATATCAGTATCCATAATCTCAAATTGTTCCATCATTTTTATATTCATAACAAATACTACTTTTTTGTTTTGTTGCAACTTTCACCAATTTAGTCTATCATTGTTTTTTAAAATTTTTCATCCAAATCTTGAATTGTCATCTAGATATCTTAAATTGTAAAAACTTCATTAGCCCCTACTTTTTATAATACTTCAAACCCCAAATGAGTAGAAGCATGATAAGCAAGCAGAGAATAGATCCAATATAAGCAATTAGTTGTTGTAAGATTCTCCTGCTGTGATACCTCTATACAAACAGATAATAGACATAAAACCTGTCAAACCGATAAACATAAGTTGATTGGTTCTAGGACTAACCAAATCATCATCTTCAAATTCTCTTATCCTCATTTCCCTAGTGAGGTAAACAGTGACCAAAATAGAAGCCAAGTTAATAACCACTAAAAGAAATTGGAGGACTAAGGAAAAATTTAAAAACTGACGAGATAGAAATAGATAAGTGGATACAAGTAAGGGCAACTGACCTAGGAACAATCTCGCAAGGAAGATGTTCCGTTTTTTAGCAAGAAAAGTTTTCATTTCTTTGCTCCTTTCATATACTATCAGACAAAGAACGACACATACTCACCTGTTCAACTTAAGTAGCCAGAAAAAAGAGACACGTAATAGTAGCATTCATTAAGCCATGTACAACTACACAGGAATATAGATTTCTTTGCTTTATATAAAGACAACCCAATACAAGTCCTGTCACAAGATGCTGAGAAATAATCTCTCCATCATGAGCAAATCCAAAAAGAACAGCTGAAAGAAAAACAGCAAAAATAGGAGAATATTTTTCTAAAGTTCCTAAAATGATTCCTCTAAAGAGCATCTCCTCCAAAAGAGGTTGAGTAAAAGCAGTTGACAACCAAAATAGAACTGTATAAAAGAAACCACTAGTTTCAAAATGTTGAAAAAAACTCAAAGAACTTGTGTTATCGTGGGCTTTTCCAAGGACGGTAGTAAAAAATATAAAACCAACTACTAAAATTAGATTAGCTAGATAAGCAAAAATAATCCATCTCAATTCTACCCACTTGATTGGTAAGCGATCTAAAGTAGTCTCGTCCCCCATCTCTTAACAAGATATACAATAATTGTTAAACATATAAAGAAAGATAAAAAGTAGACACCAACACCGAATACTTCTCCCATCACTCCGTCATAAAATCGTCTAACAACAGATAATGGTACAACTTGAATAGCAAAAGTAAGTAAAAATCAAGTCAGCACTTTTATAAAGATAGAACTTATGTTTTTCATAGTTTATCCTTTCTTTAATGTCTAGATGATTTTTTAGCATTGTCCCCTGTTTGTAGATTTGCTAAATCAATCATTTTTTCTCCTTTTGTATTTCTTATAATTAACATGACACGATATAATGGAAGTAATAATTAACACACCTCCAATAATAAAGTTTAATAAATCCTGATGCTCTACAACTATGTACAGACCAAATAAACATAGGCCAAATTGCGAAATACAGTTTTGAAATTTCATCAAGTCCCCACCCCCATTTTGCAAAATTGATATACACTCTAATCTGGTTCATACAATATACTTTTATAAGTATTTACTATGAATAAAACCTGTAAGATTGATACATTTCTTTTTTGTCCTGTTGCAACTTTGACAAGTTTAGTATTACTGTTTATTAATTTTTTTCATCCTAATCTTAAATTGCAAAAACTTCATTAGCCCCTACTTTTTATAATACTTCAAGCCCCAAATGAGTAGAAGCATAATAAGCAAGCAGAGAATAGCGCCAATATAGGCAATTAATTGTTGGTAGAATTCTCCTGCTGTTATCCCTCTATACAAACATATAATAGACATAAAACCTGTCAAACCAATGAACATAAGTTGATTGGTTCTAGGACTAACCAAATCATCATCTTCAAACTCTCTTATCCTCATTTCCCTAGTGAAGTAAACAGTAACCAAAATAGAAGCCAAGTTAATAACCACTAAAAGAAATTGGAGGACTAAGGAAAAATTTAAAAACTGACGAGATAGAAATAGATAAGTAGAGACAAGCAAGGGCAACTGACCTAGGAACAATCTTGCAAGGAAGATGTTCCGTTTTTTAGCAAGAAACGTTTTCATTTCTTTGCTCCTTTCTTTTTAGATAAAGCAAAATAGATCATAGCCGCAATCATATAGGCTATAGTATAAAATAGATGATACCAAATACTTTCCCTAAGTGGATAAAGAAAGATGGACATGATCAGATACAAGGTTAAAATAATAAATATTTTTCTCTTCATAAGATTTCCTCCTAAATGTATGCTTTATATTAGTTTAGCTACAACCTTTACACTGCCAGTATAGCACTCATTTTGACCTTGGAACACTCAAATCACAAATGGTCATCAAAACATCTTGAATTGTAAAAAATTAAAAAAAGCAAGCATGAAAAACATACTTGCCCTTTACACCATATTGATACCAACTTAATTTGTAGATTTTTTATCCTGCTATCACATATCATTTTGACAGGCGAAACAATATTAAAGAAACTCCCCTGTAGATTAAACTAGCGATAAAAATCTTTTTATCTAATTAGATCTATCTTTATTCTTCTTTGGAGATTTTAAAAATTTTTCCCTAATTAAAGAAGTAATAAAAGAAACAAACATACCAACAACAAAAACAATAAGAAAACTTTTGAAATCCATAATTACCTCCAAGTACACAAGTTCAAGTCTTTAAGCAACCATAATAGCCAATTGTAACATTGTTTTTATATTCACATAATACATCACTTTTCAGTCACGGAACAAGTTTAATATAAAAATTATCAAAAAAATATAGGCAATAAAAAGAAAAATTAATTTATCATAGATTAGAAATAATATGACAAAACAATTCAATGATGTTAATTCAATGATTCTTTGTTTTTTATCAGAGATACTTAAAGATAGATAAATAAGATAGGTTTGAAAGGTGAAGAGAATAATATAGAATATATCTTTCATAAAAATACCCCTTTACATTTGTTAGTTTTATCTTACCTTATTTAAGCTTACAAAATCACTCAAATCACGAATGGTCATCAAAACATCTTGAATTGTAAAAATTTAAAAAGCAAGCATGAAAAACATACTTGCCCTAGGGGAACTTAACAATGTGAAAATACAAAATAGAAAACTACTCACCCTCACTTCCGTATGTTCTTATATATTCTCATAATCGCAACAAGGATAGCAGCTGTCCCACTTGCCAAAAATAGGAGGGTAATGATAATGTTGAGAATTTCAGGCGTACTCCATATTCTGTTGATAAGACGGAGTAGAGATATAACTGTCAACTGAATCAGAAGTATTGATTCTACTCTTATCAATGAAGTCAGTTGGTTTTCAACTGCATATAAAAAGGCTGGTAGCAAAACACAGGCTATAGCAATCACAAACAGATTGCCCCCCGTTTCTTCTCCCTTGTTCACCACGGAAATCATGAGAAGATTCGAAGCTATGATCAACGTAGAACAGATGATAAAAAAGGATTTCTTATTCATTTATGATACCTCACATACTATAGTATTTTAATTGATGACTGCAGGCAGTACTTCTTTCCACAAGTCTTCTAATCATCAACCGACATCGAGTGAACCGTTAAAACCTGACGAAAGACTTGATTTTGACAGGTGGTATTTAGACTGGTATTAGGATGACTTTCGACAATCTTCATGACAGTATAGAGACCAACTCCTCTCTCCTCCCCTTTAGAACTGGCTCCAAAGGAGAAGATTTCAGAAATATCTATGCTCTCTTTTTTGATGGAGTTTTCAATGATAAAGGTCTCCTGTGCTCCATTTTTTAAAAAGGCGATTGAAACATGAGGTTGACTGGCCTCTGCACTGGCTTCAATAGCATTGTCACAAAGGATAGACACAATGGTTAGAAAATCAAGTAGGCTCATCCCCTCAACCTGAATCTCCTCAGGAACTTCGACATTAAAGACTATGTTCTTATCTCTGGCTTTTAGAAATTTCCCTGCTAGAAGACTTTTGAGGGCACGGTCACGAATATTCACGAGTCGTCCAAGGTCATATTTATTGTCCTGCAATTTTTCACTAGAATCCTTTAAGACCGAGTCGTAAACCTCTTTTATCTGCTCCATATCCTCCTCTTCAATACCCAGACGTAAACTAGTCAAGAGGTTGGTGTAATCATGGCGAAAACTCCGTACTTCCTTGTAAAGTTCCTCTATATGCCGACTATAGCGTTCCATATCTCTATAGCGCAAGGCCTGCTCTTGGTCCAGTCTCTCATGGAGTTTGTCCTTCAAATAGGTATCCAATTTCTTGATAATCCCCATAAAAAAGAGTAGGTAAAAGACTAGGATGAGATGGCGAACAGTCGTTGATTGAATACCTTGTTCATATTCAAAGAAAGACAGACTTTGCATCACTAGATAGTAAGCCCCCATTATCCAGTTAATCGTAGTCAGGGACTTTTGAAAAGCTTTATCTAGAATCTCCCTTCTCAAGTTAGTGAAATCATAGTCCAACCATTTCAAAAAGGCTAGGGAAATGAAGAAATTGAAAATTATTATACACAACCAAATCAAAGAGTAATTATCATGTACTTGCCCTTGTCCCAAAAATGGAAGCACAAAATAAGAAATACCTCTATAAAAGAGATTCACCAATATCATTGGAAAGAGACCATAAAAGAAAAGGAGTTTTTTAGGAAGCCCTCTTAACAATAAGAAAGACAAGCCTATACCGTACAAGGGTTCCGTAAAATAAGATAGGTAAGTATTTCCTACTATATAGTTAATCGTTACAAAAACGACTGCTAAAAGTAACTTAAAAAGAAAAGCTTTAAAAAATCTCTCCAGAGTTAGAACAATTCCATCCACCTTAAAAAATATAAACAATTCCAATCCAACTATCAAAAATGAATATACTATCTTCCAAACTATTTCCATTACATTACCTCACTCAGTGCAAGTTATTGATAGCCTCAGACACTTCCCTGACCTTATAACGCGCTATCATACAGCTTCCACCATTAGGAAAATAAAGAAGTTTTTCTTTCTTATCCAAACGAACCACATTGGCAGGATTGATGAGAAAAGAGCGGTGGCACTGCAAGAGACGGGGCTCCTGCTTGAAAACCTCCTCTAAACTCGCTGTAAATTCCAACCTGTCTGTCTTGGTATAGAGAATGACGCGATGGGCTCTGGGTGACGTTTCGAGATAGTAAACCTCTTTAAAAGGATACTGGAATTGAGCAAATTTTGATTTAAAATAAAAGCAATCTTCAGCTAGACTTTTACTGTCTTGACCATTGGCATAGAGGAGGGCTGTCTCGATACGAGATTCAAACTCCTCTGCCAAAAGAGCCTTATCAATATAGTCCAGAGCAGACACTTGGTAGCGAAAGGACAGGGGCATAAACTCCGAGTGAGTCGTCACAAAGACAATCAGGGCATAGGGGTCTCGATCCCGAATCTTTCTAGCTACTTCCAGCCCCTTCATCTCCTCATTTCGAATCTCAATATCCAAAAAGAATAGCTGATGGGCGCCCTTCTCATGCACCTCTGCCAGCAGTTGGTCTGCCTTCCCAAAGACCTCAAAAGAGCTGGGAATAATCTGATGTCCTTTTAAAAGTTTCTTAATCGTCGTTTCAATCCTAGTCTGTTGGGAAAAATCATCTTCTAAAACAAATATCCTCATCTTCTTACTCTCCTTGTTTCAATTTCTTCCTAAAAAGAGAATAGCAAAAATACTTTGATACAAGCCCACCAAATCCTAAACAGGCCTTTAACGCTCCTGAAGGGTATCTTGTTCCTCAAATAAGCATGATAATCTTACCACTATTTTATCATAAAATTTTAACAGTACCATTCAGGAAATTTCAAGGGCAATTAAAGATTTTATGGTGAAAAAGGAGATAAAAATGATAGACTGACAGTATCAAAACACAGTTGCTAGAAACAAGACTGGCACCCAGATTAAAGGAGGAATTCTCATGACAGATACAAACCCTATCAAAAGAGCTCAGACTTTGATTACTGACTTAAACAAAGCCTATCAAGCATGCAAACAGACAAGCGCTGACGACGTCCGCTTTCAGGAGCAATTAAACTCTATTCTTGGCTTTCTAGCCAAGGCTGAAACAGTGGATAATCGAGTCTTGATTGAACTGGAAAAATTTTACCAGACTTCCAGTCTTCTCATGGGACTCAGCGCCCTCAATCCAGATGCTCCTACTCGCGCCGCTTGGCGGGCCTATGACCGCTTCCACTTTGACCAAGTCAAGACAAAGTTGAGTCTCTACGGACCAACCATTATCCTGTAGAAAATAAAAGAAGTTGAGACAGACTGAACTCAACTTCTTTTTAATATCATATAAGCAATATTAGTCCTGCATCTGACGTTTTACCTGATAAGGTAGGTACAAGACTAGTAAAACCAAACCAGCTCCCAGTAAGGCTAGAAGGGCTAGTTTTTCTTGGAAGGTAATCAACCCGACAACTAATTCCACAAGTAAAACAAAACTGGTCAATCCTCGGACTACAGCCTGTAAACCTTTTTCCTTTTGCCCCTTGTCCAGCGGAAAGAGTTGGGTCAAATACTGGTAGTCAAAGGCATGATAGAGGGCCAGTAACTGGAAGAGCAGGAGGTAGTTAAAGAGAACCACCACTGCTGTCGCAATCCAAGCTTGCTCGATAAAGACCTGCGCCAGCAAGGAAAGTAGGAGCAGACGAAGACTGAGGGCAAAGAGATCTCCATTTCGCAGATAAGAACGCAAATAGAGATTTTGCCAAATCTTTCCAGGCACCTTCTGAACAGCCTTTAGGATAAAGTCCAGATAGGCACGACGCTTAACGCTGTTTGAAATCCCCTTGACCTGCGTAAAGAGGGCAAAGAAACGAAGCAAGACTTGCTTACGCTTGCTTTCTTGAGAAATAACATAGTCCCAGTCCAGTCCAGTTTCAGTAAAAAACTTGCTGGCCTTTTGACGAAAAAGGAAATATTTACCTAACCCAAACAAAAGCACATAGACCAGAAAAACAGGCAAGTCATAACCCATTGCCAAAAATAAGGGCGCAAATAACAGCAAGAAAAGGGTCTGGACAAAGAGCCAAAAGACTAGGGAAATGCCAGTTTGACGCTTGAGATGGAACTTGACTTCCTCTTCTCCAACTAAGAGAAAGAGCTTGTCTGGAGACTCCATATAGGTGGCAATTCCTCCCCAAAGCAAAAGTAAAACAGAGGTAATTCCTACAAATAAAAGGATAGGCCAATGATTTTCAGGAAAATCTTGCAAGAGTTGACTGTACTGGTAGGCTAGAAAGCCCAGCAGGACAAGCAGGAACAAGACAAAGTGGTCATTGAGAACATAGCGCAAATAACCAAGACACTCCTTACGAAAAGCCTGCTTTCTCTTTAAAAACAAGTCTTTCATAGCTCCTCCTCTTTGGTCAGAGCCAAGTAAATATCATTCAAACTAGCCTCAGGCATATCAAAGGCTTCGCGCAGTTGCAGGAGATTCCCCTTGGCACGCACCTCTCCCTTGTGAAGAATGACAAAGGCATCACACATCTTCTCCGCCGAATCTAAGACGTGAGTACTCATTAGAATGGACTTACCCTTTTGCTTTTCCACTTCCAAAAGTTGAATCAAGTCTGCAATAGCCAACGGATCAAGACCAAGGAAAGGCTCATCCACGATAAATAGACTTGGATCCACCACAAAAGCACAGATAATCATAACCTTCTGCTTCATCCCTTTGGAAAAATGAACAGGAAACCAATCTAACTTCTGCTCCAGACGGAACATTTTTAACAAAGGTTCTACTCGATCAAAAGCTACATTTTGCTCAATACCATAAGCCATAGCAACCGTTTCGATATGCTCTCTGAGGGTCAATTCCTCATACAGACTAGGCGTCTCAGGAATGTAACCAATCTGCTTGCGGTAGCTAGTCGCATCTCCTTGCAGGGTCAGGCCATTGATATTGATGGAGCCACTGTAGGGTGTCAACAGACCGATAATCTCATTGATAGTCGTCGATTTCCCTGCACCATTAAGACCAATCAAACCGACCAACTGCCCACTTTCAACGGTAAAGGATACATCTTTCAAGACAGGGACATGGAAATAGCCACCTGTCAGGTTTTTAATTTCTAACATATTTTCTCCAAATCTGGTATAATGTAGCTATATTATATCAAAATTCAAGACAGTAGAGGTAGATTTTATGTCAGATTGCATTTTTTGTAAAATCATAGCAGGAGAAATCCCTGCTTCAAAAGTATACGAAGACAAGCAGGTACTCGCCTTTCTGGATATTTCTCAAGTAACACCAGGACATACTTTAATCGTTCCTAAACAACACTATCGCAATCTTTTAGAAATGGACGCTACTAGCGCTAGCCAGCTCTTTGCCCAAGTTCCACAGGTGGCTCAAAAAGTTATGAAAGCAACCAAGGCCGCTGGCATGAATATTATCTCCAACTGTGAAGAAGTCGCTGGTCAAACCGTCTTTCACACCCACGTACACCTTGTACCTCGTTACGGTGCAGAAGATGACCTCAAACTAGACTTTATCTCTCACGAACCAGACTTTGACAAACTTGCTCAAGTCGCTGAAACTATCAAAAACGCCTAAGGAGTTACCATGAAATTATCCAATCTACTGCTATTTGCAGGAGCTGTAGCCGGAAGTTATCTGGTCACAAAAAATCGCCAAGCTATCACAGATGAAGTCTTAGATACAACTGACCGTATTGAAGCAATAAAGGACGACCTAGCCATCATTCAAAACAGCTTACAGGTTATTAACCAACAAAAAGAAGTCATTCAGGAATACCAAAAAGACCTTACTTACAAATTTAAAGTCTTAGAAAAGGATATCCAGACTAGACTAGCTGTGATAAAAGAAACACAGGAAATTGAAGATAAGTAAAAAGAGCCAGTCGGCTCTTTTTTAAAACGTAAACAGGTTATATCCCATCAACTATACATCATAATTCAGGTAACTCATTCACTATTTCACAACTAATACTCTTCGAAAATCTCTTCAAACCGCGTCAACGTCGCCTTGCCATACTCAAGTACAGCATGCGGCTAGTTTCCTAGTTTTCTCTTTGATTTTCATTGAGTATAAATCAAATACTTTCCCAGACTTTCCACCGTAATGAAAACACCTGAAATAGTTTGGTTTCAGGTGTTAGGAAACTTTGAGACCTGGGCTCAAAGTTTAGGTATGGAACTTCGAAGAAGGTCGCTACCGTCCGTCATTACTTAAGGAAAGTCTTAAAAAATCTATAAAGTAAAAAGAGCCCGACGGCTCTTTTTACTTTATTCTCCATCAAAGGCATCTTTAATATGGTCAAAGAAACCTTTTTTCTTTGGATTGACTTTTAAATCACCTGCAGCTGCGAACTCTTTAAGGGCTGCTTTTTGACGGTCGTTCAAGCCTGTCGGTGTTACAACATTAACTGTAACATATTGGTCACCAACTGCACCTCCACGAAGGCTCGGAGCTCCTTTGCCACGTAGGCGGAATTTCTTACCAGTCTGAGTGCCCTCTGGGATAACCAATTCAACATCACCGTGAACAGTTGGGATATCAACTGTGTCACCAAGAGCTGCTTGGACAAAGTTGAGGTTGAGATTGTAGAAGATAGTCGTTCCTTCACGTTCAAACTTGTCGCTGGCTTCCACAGAAACCACTACATACAAGTCACCATAAGGTCCACCATTAAATCCAGCTTCACCTTGACCTGCTAGGCGAATTTGTTGACCTGTTTCCACACCAGCAGGAATTTTGACATGTACGCTATGGGCTTGTTTTTCATGCCCTGTTCCGTGACAGGTTGTACATGGATCTTTGATTTCTTTTCCGCGACCGTGACAGACATCACAGGTTACTTGGCGACGCATCATGCCAAGCGGAGTCTGCGTATCGACGTTAATGACACCAGCGCCATGACAGCGTCCACAAGTGACTGGACTTGTTCCTGGCTTAGCACCTGATCCATTACATGTACGACAGCCAGCTTCACGATGATACTTAACTTCCTTCTCAGTTCCGAAGATAGCTTCTTCAAAGGTCAAGTTCACACGATACTGGAGGTCATCCCCTTGACGAGGAGCATTTGGATTGCGTGATGCACCGCCTCCGCCGAAGAAACTTGAGAAAATATCCTCAAAACCACCGAAGCCACCTGCCCCATTGAAACCGCCGAAACCACCAGCACCACCAAAGCCACCGTTAGCACCCGCAGCACCATATTGGTCATAGGCAGCCCGTTTTTGGTCGTCACTCAAAGTCTCATAGGCTTCCTGAACTTCCTTGTATTTTTCCTCAGCACCAGGCTCCTTATTGATATCTGGGTGATATTTTTTCGAAAGCTTACGATAAGCCTTTTTGATCTCGTCTGCCGAAGCGTTTTTTGACACCCCCAGACGATCATAAAATTCAGTATTGTTCATACAAGATACCAAGACCGTAAAATTCGACTGAAAAATAGGAAATCTGACGCTGGAGCGATGCTCCTAGGCAGATTTATCTTTTTTCCGAGAATTTAGGTCGGGTTCATTTCCTTTCTTTTATATTGAGTAAGAAATTTGGGAACCCGTGTTCAATTCCCTGAACACCCTTGTTCCTTTCTATAATTTTCATGTAAATCTTTAGAGGGTATTTTCTATACTCTGCTTCACTTGATAAAACTCTTCATCTGATAGAGTAAATATCAAATCCTCTTCAGCATACTCGTTCTGTTCTTTAAAATAATTGTCCGTATTCTCTGCCAACCCTAAACTGAAAATCACTTTTCTTGCAAACTCTTGATGTGCAAAACCGATAGCCGTAATGATTTGTTTATCTTGGACAAGGACTTTCGGTTGGAAATTCTCACGTGGAAGAAATTCAAAATAGTCAAAGAAGTTTTGCCAAATTCCACCTGTAAATTTCGTATTGTTCAACAAGCCTGCTTTCGCCAATAAAAGGGGCGCTGAAGAAATGGCTGCAATTAGGATATCTTGCTCATTAAGACTTCTCAAAAACGAGATCAATTTCTCATCTTGTAGAGCAGGACCTATATTTACCATTCCTGGCAAAATCACACAAGAATAATCTTCTATACAGATCTGATCCAATGTTTTCGTCGGTTGACAGGACAAACCATCCTCAGAGACCACCATCGAATTCTCAGAAGCGACATAATCAATCGTGATTTCAAAAGACAGAGCTAAAGTACTCGTTAAAGTGGTTATCTCATAAAGAGAAAAATTAGGATAAATGATACAAAGTACTTTTTTCATACGCAACATCCTCTATTTTACCGAAAAACAGAGGCTGGGTTGCAACCTCTGTGGTTAGATTATTCCTTTGAAATAAAAATTATTGTATTATCTCTAGTAGTAATCTTCAAAGACCTTTTAGCCAAATCAAATTCAAATTTATTATAGTGTGGGTCTTGTGTTTTATATAGATCTAACTCCTGACGTATATGATCTGAAAAGTCAATCATAACATCTTTAAACACAGAAGTGTAGTCATATTTACTCTTACCAACAGCTACTTCTGTAAATTCTTTATAAATGACATTTCCATTTCTTTCCACAGTTACCATCATTTCTGTTGAATTACAATGCAAATTAAATAATTCTTCAAAAAACTCTATCTTTTCATGATAATCTGCAATGTCAGAAAGATTATTTTTATTAACACTCATAACACTAGCCCCTTACTTCTCAGTAAACTCTCCGTCTACGACGTCATCGCCTGCGTTTCCTGTTGCTTGTGCGCCTTCTGCTCCTGCTTGAGCTTGTTGGGCTGCGGCGGCTTGTTCGTAGAGTTTAACAGCAAGTCCTTGAGCTTTTTCGTTCAATGCTTCAAGTTTTGCTTTCATTTCGTCCAAGTTGTTGTCTTCTTGAGCTTTCTTAAGATCATCAAGGGCAGCTTGGGCAGCGTCACGTTCTGTGTCGAAGCCTTTGCCTTCAGTTTCCTTGATTGTCTTTTCAGTCGCAAAGATTGCTTGGTCTACTTCGTTACGAAGGTCAACTTCTTCTTTACGTTTCTTATCTGCTTCAGCATTTGCTTCTGCATCTTTCATCATGCGATCAATTTCTTCGTCAGTCAAACCTGAGTTCGATTGAATCACAATTGTTTGTTCTTTTTGAGTTCCAAGGTCTTTGGCTTTAACAGACACGATACCATTCTTATCGATGTCAAATGTTACTTCGATTTGAGGAATTCCACGAGGTGCGGCTGGGATATCTGTCAATTGGAAGCGTCCAAGAGTCTTGTTATCTGCTGCCATTGGGCGTTCACCTTGAAGAACATGGATATCGACGGCTGGTTGGTTGTCTGCCGCAGTTGAGAAGACTTGTGATTTAGATGTTGGAATAGTAGTGTTGCGGTCGATGAGTTTTGTGAAGACACCACCCATTGTTTCGATACCAAGTGACAATGGTGTTACATCAAGAAGGACAACGTCTTTAACATCACCAGTAATGACACCACCTTGGATAGCAGCACCCATAGCAACAACTTCATCAGGGTTTACTGATTTGTTTGGTTCTTTACCAGTTTCAGCCTTAACAGCTTCTACAACGGCTGGGATACGAGTTGAACCACCAACAAGGATCACTTCGTCGATTTCTGACAAACTCAAACCTGCATCTGAAAGGGCTTGACGAACTGGAACTTTTGTACGTTCTACAAGGTCACGAGTTAAATCGTCAAATTTAGCACGAGTCAAAGTCATTTCCAAGTGAAGAGGTCCAGCCTCACCAGCAGTGATAAATGGCAAGCTGATTTGTGTTGAAGTTACACCAGAAAGGTCTTTCTTAGCTTTTTCAGCCGCATCTTTCAAACGTTGAACAGCCATCTTGTCAGTAGACAAGTCAATACCGTTTTCTTTCTTGAATTCTGCTACCAAGTGGTCGATAATTTTTTGGTCAAAGTCATCACCACCAAGTTTGTTGTCCCCTGCAGTTGACAATACGTCGAAGACACCGTCACCCAATTCAAGGATAGAGACGTCGAATGTACCACCACCAAGGTCAAATACCAAGATTTTTTCTTCTTTGTCAGTCTTGTCCAAACCGTAAGCAAGAGCGGCTGCAGTTGGTTCGTTGACGATACGTTCTACTTCAAGACCAGCGATTTTACCAGCGTCTTTAGTTGCCTGACGTTGAGCATCGTTAAAGTAAGCAGGAACTGTGATAACTGCTTTGGTTACTTTTTCACCAAGGTAGTCTTCAGCGTAGCCTTTCAAATATTGAAGAATCATAGCTGAGATTTCTTGTGGAGTGTATTCTTTTCCGTTAGCAGAAACTTTTTCAGAAGTTCCCATTTTAGATTTGATAGAGATGACTGTATCTGGGTTTGTAACTGCTTGACGTTTTGCAGCATCACCGACGATGATTTCGCCGTTTTTGAATGAGACTACAGATGGAGTTGTACGGTTCCCTTCTGGGTTTGCGATGATTTTTGATTCAGTTCCTTCAAGAACTGCAACTGCTGAGTTTGTTGTACCTAAGTCAATACCGATAATTTTAGACATGTGTCTTTCTCCTTGTTTGTTAATTTTCTATTTTTCTTTTTGATACTCTTCTTAGGTGACGGCGCCGTCAGAGCTTGACTTCGTCAATCTCTTTGACTAAACTTTGAGCCTAAGGTCTCAAAGTTTGCGCAAATAGCGCCACGGCGAAGAGTATCGTCTTTGGTTCGCTTCGCTCACTATTGCAAAGTTGAACTACTTTTTTATCTTTCTTCATAGTTTAGTGTCGTTTCGGACAAATTTTGTCAAGTTTTCTAAACTAGTTATAGACCACTACCATTGCTGGGCGTAGGATGCGGTCATGGAGTTTGTAGCCTTTTTGGAAAACTTGGGCGATGGTATCTGCTGGGTGTTCATCGTCTGCTGGGAGAGTTTGGATGGCCATATGGTAGTTATGGTCAAATTCACCGTCAGCTGTAATTTCTTCGATTCCTTCTTCTTTCAAAGCGTGAATCAAGCTTTCTTGCACCATTTCCAAGCCCTTCTTCACATCATCTGTCAAACCTTCAACCGCGAGTGCACGCTCAAGGTTGTCCAAAGAAGGGAGAATCGCTTTTGCCAAGTCCTGGCTACGATAACGTTGCAAGTTTTGACGCTCTTCATTGGCACGTCGTTGGATATTTTGCATTTCTGCATGAGCGCGAAGGTATTTGTTTTCGAACTCATCTGCACGTTCATTTGCCAAGTCCAACTCAGACTTCTCAGGAGTCGTTTCTTCTACCGTTTCCACAACTTCCTCTTCTTGAACTTCTTCTACTTCTTCATTTTTTATATCTTGGGCCATTTTCGCCTCCTTTAATGATTTCAATCTTAATGTACTTCGTAATGATTACTGCTGAGGTAGCGGTAAAAATCTGTCAACTTCATGGTCAAAACACGGTTGACCACATTGACTTGGTTGATTAGCTGTTGGTAATCCAGATTGACCGGACCAATAATCGCTAGAATTCCAACTCCCCGATAAGGAATCAGGAACTTGCTACTAATCACCGCTAGGTCAGCTAGACAGGACTCTTGACTGTCTGCAACACGGACGTTTTGCATCTGATCTTCACGCAACCCCTCACGAATCTCCAGAGCCACCTTTTGCGGCTGGTCAAAGAACTGATAAGCTGCTAGATTGGCAAAATTCAAGAGATTAACCTTGCCTGCCACCACAATATTTTCGTTGAACATTTCTTTAAAAATATGTTCAAAGAGATCGATAACATTATCCGTCGTTGTAAAGTAACGCTGGATAATCTGCGGAATCTCCGTCCGAATCTTGTAGTGAATATCTAGAACGGTGTGGCCGAGGAAACGTTCCTGAATGATGCTCTTCAGTTTCAGCAAATCCTCCTGCAAGAAGTTCCTTGGAATCAGAAACTGACTGGTAACTGTTCGCGACTCGTCTAGGGTAAATACTGCCAAGGCTGTATGTTGCCCCAGAACAACGATATCAAAGGCTGTCAAACGTTGCCTGCTCGGCTCAACATCCAGTGCTACTACCGTACAGCCACTCAAGTCTGTCAGTAGACTAGCAGCCTCTTGCAGAATATCCTCCAATTTGAAGAATTCCTGATCAAAGGCTTTGACAATCTCATATACCTCATTTTCAGCCAGTCGGTCAAAATCCAGTGAGTGTTTTACATAGTACTGAAAACCAGCAACACTTGGCATCCGACCACTTGAAGTATGCGCCTTTTCAAGCAATCCTTGCTTTTCTAGAGCCGCCATGTCATTACGAATGGTAGCACTGCTAGAGTTAATAGACTCTTGCAAGGCTTTGGATCCGACAGGTTCGTGCGTTTTGGTAAAGATGTCAATAATCAGATTTAAAATATCCTGCTGACGCTCTGTAACCATCTCATCACTCCTCTCTGTCTGATCGATTAGCACTCGATACACTCAAGTGCTAACTTATGATTCTATTATACACCCTTAAAAGAGAATGTCAAGACAAAAACTCAAAAATTTAGCACTCTTTTATTAAGAGTGCTAAAAATTAGTCTAAAGACCTAGAACCTTACCATTCATCTACTCGGTATTTCCTTTTTAATCTGAAATAACCATAGATTAGATAAGAAATCATGAGAGCATATAGGGCAAAAATGATAAAGAAAGACATAGAAAGATCTTCTCTAAATAAACTCATACAAACAACAAGACCACCTAAGAAAGTAGCTGTACATGAACGAAGTCTATATCGCATAACTTCCCATCTGAGATCCTTACTCATATAGACTTGATCCTCCGTAAGTAAATCAGAAGATGATTTATGAAGAATTGAACAAAACCCTGTTTCTATCAATTCCCAACCTCTATTTCGAAAATCTTGCAGTTCATACTTATACTTTTTAAGAAATCTAGAATCATAGATACGGTAGATGATATCATCTGGTTGACATTGGTCAAAATAGAAAAAACCAAAACGACTAGTCCTATACCTCCAACCTTTCAAATGCATCTCATGTAAATATTCTTCTTCCTTGTCCAAATCAAGAATAGTGAAAATCCGAAATTGTAGTTTACTTTTCATTGTCTGACCTCCAAATTAGAAAATAGGCATTGTTTCATTTATCAGATAATTCTTTCCACTTTTGAAACAACTTCCAAAAAATATAAGAAATCTGAATCGCAAAAACTATCAATAAAACCCAATCTATTATGACAATCAAAAACATTTCCCAACTGAAAGAACTACCTCCACTGACAAACTTTGAGAAAACCGGTAGTAGAGCTGAAAAGAGAAGCAAAATAGGAAGCATCCGCATTGTTAAAATCCGTTTGACCATAGCCAATTTCCCAGCAGCGTCATTATAGATTTCAAACTCAGTATCCGATTCAATTCCAGAATGAAGCTTTCTAAAGTAGGAAAATCCATTAAAATCTGTAATATGCTCCCAGCCACAGTCTTTAAATAGTTGTAAATAGGAGGCTCTCTCTGATTTTTTCATAGGATAAAAGTCCAACTGATACGACATCTGCTCCGGTTGACACTTTTCAAAAGTATACTTAACCGCAACTACTAGGTTAGAGTAGCTTACTTCCTTAAGTTTCCAGCCTTCAGCATGCATTTTCCTAAGATATAAAGCCTCTCTGTCATAATCCACAATGGTAGCAATTCTATAAACAACCTTCTTTTCCATCATCCTTCCTCCCTACTATTTCTGTAGAGTCGTTCAATACGTTTCAATTCAATATCTAAGACTTTGCGTCCCAAGTCTGTAATCTGATAGATTTTACGCTTCTCCTCTTCACGGACAAAGGAAATCAAGCCGTCCTTTTCCATCTTTGACAAGGTTCCATACATAGTTCCAGGACCAATCAAGACTTGCGAATCTGTCATATCCTTGACCTTTTGCGTAATACTATAACCATGACCTTCCTTTTGTAGACAGAATAAGATATAAAATCCTGTTTCCGTCATCGGAAGATAAACTCGACGAACCTTATCTGTTAATTCCATTTTTACCACCTCCTATGCAGTTAGATGTATCGTACTTCGTTATACAAAATATATCATAACTCGATATAAAATACAAGAAAAAAGACCGCCCTTAGGCAATCTTTCTTCTATATTAGTAAAGATCTAAATAGTTATCAATTTCCCATTGTGAAACGAAGGTTGCATAACTTGCCCATTCGATTCGTTTGGCTTCAAGGAAGCTAGTATAGATATGCTCTCCAAGAGCCGCTCTAACAACCTCATCCTCTGTCAAAGCCTTCAAAGCGTTGTGGAGAGTTGATGGAAGATCTGTAATACCAGCTTCCTTACGCTCTTCTGCTGTCATGATGTAGATATTTTCTTCAATAGGAGCTGGTGCTTCGATTTTGTTTTCAATACCATGCAAACCAACTTCTAACAGAACCGCCATAGCAATGTATGGGTTAGCCATTGGATCCACTGAACGCAACTCAAGACGAGTTCCCATACCACGTGAAGCAGGCACGCGCACAAGTGGCGAACGGTTACGGCCAGCCCAAGCAATGTAAACAGGCGCTTCATAACCTGGAACCAAACGTTTGTATGAGTTAACTGTTGGGTTCATGATAGCAGTATAGTTGTAGGCATGCTTGATCAAACCGCCAAGGAAATAGTAGGCAGTTTCTGACAACTGCATTCCTTTTGGATCATTTGGATCAAAGAAGGCATTATTTCCTTCTGCATCAAACAAGGACATATTACAGTGCATACCTGATCCAGCAATACCAAATTTTGGTTTGGCCATAAAGGTTGCATAAAGGCCATGTTTACGAGCAATGGTTTTAACAACGAGCTTAAAGATTTGAATCTTATCACAGGCACGGAGGACTTCATCGTACTTGAAGTCAATCTCATGTTGTCCAACTGCAACCTCGTGGTGACTCGCTTCTACTTCAAATCCCATTTTGGTCAAGACATTCACAATCTCACGACGTGTATTGTCCGCAAGGTCAGTAGGCGCTAAATCAAAGTAGCCACCCTTGTCATTCACTTCAAGAGTTGGATCTCCATTTTCATCTAGTTTAAATAGGAAGAACTCTGGTTCTGGACCAAGGTTGAAGGATTTGAATCCTACTTCTTCCATGTGACTAAGAGCACGTTTGAGGTTTCCACGAGGATCACCTGCAAATGGAAGACCTTCAGTTGTATAGACATCACAGATCAAACCTGCAACACTTCCGTTTTCATCCCCCCAAGGGAAGACTGTCCAAGTGTCCAAGTCTGGGTGCAAGTACATATCTGACTCATTTATACGTACAAAACCTTCAATAGAAGATCCATCGAACATAGCCTTGTTTGACAAGACTTTATCTAATTGTTCATCTGTAGCAGGAATTTCGACGTTTTTCATGGTTCCGAGAATATCTGAAAACATGAGACGGATAAAGGTAACATTTTTTTCCTTGACTTCACGACGAATATCTGCAGCTGTGATTGGCATGAGTTTTCTCCTTAATGTATGACTACTTGCGGTTGCCTAACCGCGACCAAAAGGTGACCGTACTGAAGCAAAGCGACCCTGTTGGAGGAGTTCATTGTGAAGTGCACGACGCACCTCAGTCTGACTCACCGCTTTCTTGGATTTCGCCTCACGTTCAGCATATTTTTTCTTAATAGCAGCGATATTGTAGCCCTCAGAGATATAATCTTTGATTTCAAGCAGACGATCCATGTCATTTAAAGAATACATGCGACGGTTTCCTTCGTTACGATCAGGTTTAATCAACTCTTGATCTTCATAATAGCGAATCTGACGCGCCGAGAGATCGGTCAACTTCATAACACTGCCGATAGGAAAAACAGCCATATTTCGGCGAAATTCTTTTTCCTTCATTTACAATTTCCTTCTTTCTGTCTATTATAGTCTAAAAAAATTTATCCGTCAATCGATAATGTTATAAAATATAACATTATTTTTCTTTTTTTTCTAAAAAGAGACGAATGCGGTCAATATCGTAATTTACCAAAATTGCAACAAAAACTCCCATAAAAGTTTCCGATACACGCGCAAACACGTACAAAATTGTCTCTCCGCTCGGAATCGATAGGGTAATGATTAACATGGCTGCTACACCACCAATAACCCCTGCTTTGTTATTCATAGCTACATTTGTCATAATGGTTAACATGGTGCAGATTGGAACAACTACTAAAGTTACCCAAAAAGCTTCATGGAAAAAGCCATTTAATAGGAAGAAGACCAGAGCATAGAAGCCACCGATACTATTTCCTAGAATACGCGAAGTTCCAAAATGGACACTCTTATCAAAGCTCTCCCTCAGACTAAAAACAGCTGTCAAAGCACCGATTTGAAGACCTTTCCAGCCAAAAAAGCCAAAAATCAAGAGAACTAGAAAAACAGCTATACCTGTTTTAAAGGTTCGCATACCAAGTTTAAACTGGGATTTATCGAATTTATATTTTTTAAAATAACTCATAATCTCAACTTTCTATTTCCATTTTATCATAAATCGGTGATTTTTATGAGCAATAGTTGAGAGGAAGCGTTTTTATTTTAAGTAAAAGAAAAGAGGAACTTTCATTCCTCTCTTCTTTGATTCATTTATAAAATCTTATTTTTCTGTCAAGGCTGCAAGTCCTGGCAATACTTTACCTTCGAGAAGCTCCATTGAAGCGCCTCCGCCTGTAGAGATCCATGAGAACTTGTCTGCACGGCCAAGGTTAATCGCTGCGGCAGCTGAGTCACCACCACCGATGATTGATTTAACGCCTGGTTGTTTCACGATAGCGTCCATTACACCGATTGTTCCAGCTTGGAAGTCTGGATTTTCAAATACACCCATAGGTCCGTTCCATACAACTGTTTTGGCACCAGTCAAAGCTTCGTCAAATTTAGCGATAGATTTTGGACCGATGTCAAGACCAAGGAAGCCTTCAGAAACTGCTTCACCTTCAGTGTCACGCACTTCAGTGTAGTCAGCAAATGCGTTAGCTTCTTTTGAATCAACTGGCAAGATCAATTTACCGTTTGCCTTTTCAAGGAGAGCTTTCGCAACATCCAATTTGTCTTCTTCTACAAGTGAGTTACCGATTTCAATACCTTGTGCTTTGTAGAATGTGTAAGTCATACCACCACCGATAAGCACTTTATCAGCTTTTTCAAGCAAGTTTTCGATAACACCGATCTTGTCTGAAACTTTTGAACCACCAAGGATCGCTACGAATGGACGTTCTGGAGCTTCAACGGCTTCTTGGATGTAGGCAATTTCGTTTTCAAGAAGGAAACCAGCAACTGCTTTTTCAACGTTTGCTGAGATACCAACGTTAGATGCGTGTGCACGGTGAGCTGTACCGAATGCATCGTTTACGAAGATACCATCTCCAAGTGATGCCCAGTATTTACCAAGTTCAGGGTCGTTCTTAGATTCTTTCTTGCCGTCAACATCTTCATAACGAGTGTTTTCAACCAAAAGAACTTGTCCATCTTCAAGAGCATTGATTGCAGCTTCCAATTCAGCACCACGAGTAACGCCTGGAAGGAAAGCAACATCTTGACCTAATTTAGCAGCCAAGTCAGCAGCTACAGGAGCAAGTGATTTACCAGCTTTATCAGCTTCTTCTTTAACACGGCCAAGGTGAGAGAAGAGGATAGCACGTCCACCTTGTTCAAGAATGTACTTGATAGTTGGAAGAGCTGCAGTGATACGGTTGTCGTTTGTAATCACGCCATCTTTTACAGGAACGTTGAAGTCAACACGAACGAGGACTTTTTTCCCCTTCAACTCAACGTCTTTAACAGTCAATTTTGCCATTTGGAAAGACTCCTTAATTTATTTTATTCGAAACTATTATATCACACTTTATTGATATAAGGAAAGATTTCACAATATTTTTCAATATTTAAATTAAATTTTAGCCGATTTAAATATTCTAGAATAAAATTATAAATACCGGCTAAAAAGCAAATGAACAACAACTTTATTGATGTCAGTACTTCTTACCATAGATCATCTATTTCATTGGAAAAGCCTATCATTTATGAAAATATCCTTATTGACTAGCTAGGGAGACTTGCTTTATCTTCAAAAATCAAATAAAAACTGACATGTAAGCTAAAAATCAGAGACTAAACTCTAACTTTTGAGGACATATCAGTTGTTATCCAAAAACTATTTTTTATCTATACAAATTAAGATTAAAATAGAGCTTAGTCCTTATCTGCGATACTGTTTCAGGAATCGAGTCATCTTTTCTTGGATTTGGGCTAGCTCATCGACACGAGGAAGGTAAACGATACGGAAGTGGTCTGGTTCCTGCCAGTTAAAGCCTCGACCATGAACCAAGAGAACCTTTTCCTGTTTCAAGAAATTCAAAACAAACTGCTCATCATCATCGATACGGTACATGTTGCGGTCGATTTTAGGGAAGATATAGAGTCCTGCCTTAGGCTTTACTGCAGACAATCCTGGAATCTCTTGAATGGCATTGTAGATAAAATTTCTTTGCTCGTAAATGCGGCCACCTGGAAGGAGCAATTCATCGACTGACTGATGACCTCCAAGTGAAGTTTGTACAACCTGCTGGGCCAAAACATTGGAACAAAGACGCATATTGGACAGCATATTGAGCCCTTCGATATAGCCTTTGACATGTGTCTTAGGTCCAGACAAGACCATCCAACCTACACGGAAACCAGCGATACGGTGGGATTTTGATAGACCATTCATGCTGACACAGAAGACATCTGGTGCCAAGCTAGCCACAGGCGTATGCACATGTCCATCCATGACCATGCGGTCGTAAATTTCATCCGCAAAGATAATCAAATCATTTTGACGGGCAATCTCAATAATCTCCAACAAGAGTTCCTTAGGATAAAGGGCTCCAGTTGGGTTATTTGGATTGATAAGGACGATGGCCTTGGTATTGGAAGTGATTTTTGACTTGATATCGTCAATATCTGGGTACCATTCGGCAGCTTCATCACAGATATAGTGAACGGCATTTCCTCCAGCTAGACTGACAGCCGCTGTCCAGAGAGGATAGTCTGGCATAGGTACCAAGACCTCATCTCCATTGTCCAAAAGTCCCTGCATAGACATGACAATCAACTCACTGACACCATTTCCAAGGTAAATATCATCAATATCTACATTTGGAAATTTCTTCAATTGGCAATACTGCATGATAGCCTTACGGGCCGAGAAAATCCCTTTAGAGTCAGAATAACCTTCACTATCACGCGCATTCATAATCAAGTCATGAATGACTTCATCTGGCGCTGTAAAGCCAAATTCTGCTGGATTTCCTGTATTCAGACGTAAAATCTTTTCTCCGTTTGCTCGCATCCGCATGGCTTCTTCCAAAACAGGACCACGGATATCATAAGCAACATGCTCTAACTTACTAGACTTGTTATATTCTTTCATCTTGTTTCCTCAATTCTTCGGGATGATAGTAACATTATACCATTAGAAAGAGAATGCGACAAGTTTGCTGAAATGTGTTACTAGATTCCTATAGAAGAAAAACCTCACTAAAAGCGAGGTCAAGACAGGGGAGATAGCAGGTATTTTGCCAGAGAAAAATCACATACCAAAAGATAAACCTAGAAAAAGCAAGCCTAAAAAGGAATCATAGAGAAGATTGAACATGAGGAAGAGCCCCCATGTCATCAAATAACCCAAGTCCCCACTTCGTTTTGCAACTAAGAATAATAGCAGATGGTAGAGTACATGAAAGACTAAAAAGCCGATAAAATCTGAATAGAGAAGCAGAACCAGCCTCTCCAATTGCCAGATCATGATAAGTTCTACCAAGACAGACACTAGGATAATTCCATAATAAAGGAAATTTGATTTTTTTGATTTTTGAAAAGAGTTTTTCATCATTCTCCCTCCCTTACTTGTTTCCTGCTATCCTTTCTTTTATTTTATCATATATTTATATAGATTTTAAGCACTAATATTTTTTAGGAAACTGCGCTTTTTACTTTACTTCTATAGTGAAAAGGTTTACAATTAAGGTGAGGAAATTACAGGAGGTATCACTATGACACAACGTTACCAAAATATCATGGTCGCAATCGATGGTTCTAACGAAGCGGACTTGGCTTTTGTCAAGGGAGTTCATTCTGCTCTACGAAACGACGCTAAACTCACCATCGCACATGTCATTGACACACGTGCACTCCAAAGTGTATCCACCTTTGATGCTGAAGTTTACGCAGAACTCCAAGAAGACGCTGAAAGCATGATGAAAGAGTACGAAAAACGTGCACATGATGCTGGTGTCACTAAAGTTCATACTATTATCGAAATGGGTATCCCAAAAAAACTTCTTGCACGTACCATTCCAGATGCCGAGGGGGTTGATCTCATTCTCGTTGGTGCAACAGGCCTCAATGCCTTCGAACGTCTCTTAGTCGGTTCTTCTTCCGAATACATTCTTCGTAATGCAAAAGTCGATCTGTTGGTTGTGAGAGAACAAGAAAAAACTTTTTAAACACTAAAAAGGAGCTCCAAAGCTCCTTTTCTTATTTTTGTCTTTCTTTATGACGTTCAAAAGCCTTTCGTTGACGCTGCAATTCTTTTTCAATAGCTGCTTCTGGGGCGTATTTTTCTTCCCAATCATCTGGTTTCAGTATTTTGTGGGTAAGGGGATCAAAGTGTGCCTTCCCATCCGGGAAGATTTTCCCCATATTAGCTTGGTGGACAATGTCAAAAATACGTTCTGGATCTACCCCCATCAAGACAAAACTACCGTAGGTAAAGTAAAGCGTGTCAATCAAGGCATCCACCTGCCCCACCAAATCTTGCTGGGCAGGCGTCTTCTTGGCTACTTTATCTGCTGCCTTATCAAGAGCCTGATGAAGCTGCGATAGAGCTTGATCAAAGTCCTCTTCAGACGAACTCGCTGCTCTAACAAACTCTACTAATTCTTCTATCTTAAATCCAGCTCTATGGGTTGCTCCTTCTATATCCCATGCTTTAGGCTCTTCTTGAGTCCGTTCATCCATCATGTGGTGGAAGGTCTTGACCTTATTGAAATGATAGTCACGGCTGACAAAGACTTTTTCTGAAGCCAGAACACCAAAATGTTCCAAGGCCTTGTGGATTCCGTCTTGCTGATTGCTAGTGGTAATATGCTTGGCAACTTCCTTGACACTGCTACTACCATTTCCCATAGCGACCGACATACCAACACCCGCCAGCATTTCAAGATCGTTATCTGAGTCACCAAAGGCCATGACTTGGTTGAGGTCAAAGCCATATTCTTTCCCAACTCGGCGAATTCCTTCTAATTTAGAATTTCCCCGATTAATGATATCTACCGCAAAAGGATTACTACGAGTTAATTTTAAATCATCAAAGTCAGCTGCAGCCTTCTCTGACTCTTCTGGCGTCATTAGCATCAAAACTTGGTAGATGGGTTGATTCATCAAGTAAAGCAAGTCCTCTTCTTTTTGAGGAACAACCTTGCTGACCAATCTGTTAAAGGAATGACTAACTGTCCTAGTCAACACGGATGGAACAAAACGACTAATTCTCTGAGAAAAAGAACCCATGCCAAAAGACATGATCTTCGAACCCACCATAGCATCCTTAGTTCCTAGGGCAATCTCCTTGCCCTCTTTTTTTGCATAAGTAATTAGCTGTCGCAAATGTAGCTTGGAAATCGGGCTCGTGAACAAGACTTTATCTTTAGTAAGGATATACTGACCATTGTAGGTGACTGCAAAATCCAGATTTAAATCTTCCATTAAACCCTTAACAAAAAAAGGTCCTCGTCCTGTCGCTACTCCAACAAGCACCCCTTGTTCTTTGACAATCTTAATCGCGTCCTTAGTGGATTTCAAAACACTCTTACGATCGTTGACGAGAGTTCCATCGATATCAAAAAAAACAGCTTTGACTTCCATCCTATCTCATTCTCCCCTTTTATGTTACAATGATTATACCACATTTCAGAAAGAGTGAGTAAATCATGACTAAGAAAATCCTTGTTTTACATACGGGTGGAACTATTTCCATGCAGGCCGATTCTTCTGGCGCTGTTGTGACTAGTTCAGATAATCCCATGAACCATGTGTCCAATCCTCTTAAAGGAATCCAAGTCCACACCTTAGATTTTTTTAATCTGCCAAGCCCCCATATCAAACCCAAGCATATGTTGGCCCTCTACCAAAAGATCAAAGAGGAAGCTGCTAACTACGATGGAGTGGTAATCACACACGGAACCGATACTTTGGAAGAAACAGCCTATTTCCTTGATACCATGGAAATCCCTCGTATCCCTATCGTACTGACAGGTGCCATGCGAAGTTCCAACGAACTAGGAAGCGATGG
Source organism: uncultured Streptococcus sp. (assembly GCF_901875575.1). Classification (GTDB taxonomy): domain Bacteria; phylum Bacillota; class Bacilli; order Lactobacillales; family Streptococcaceae; genus Streptococcus. The sequence continues at coordinate 195,078 of NZ_CABFMF010000011.1, read as the reverse complement.
TGTTTATAACTATCTAAGTGCCTTACGTGTCGCTAGTGATGACAAGGCTACTGATAAAGGTGTCTTGGTGGTCATGAATGATGAAATCCATGCTGCTAAGTATGTAACTAAAACCCACACTACTAATGTCAGTACCTTTCAAACACCAACTCACGGGCCCCTTGGTCTTATCATGAAGCAGGAAATCCTCTACTTTAAAACCGCTGAACCCCGTGTGCGTTTTGATCTTGATCGCATAGAAGGACTCGTTCCAATCATTACTGTATATGCCGGAATGACAGATGAGTTACTTGATATGCTTGATTGGGATAAAATAGATGGTCTAATCATCCAAGCTTTTGGTGCTGGCAATATTCCAAAGGAAACAGCTCAGAAATTAGAAAGCCTTCTTCATAAAGGAATCCCAGTAGCTCTGGTTTCACGTTGTTTTAACGGTATCGCAGAACCTGTTTACGCCTACCAAGGTGGTGGTGTGCAATTGCAAAAAGCTGGCGTCTTATTTGTTAAAGAACTGAATGCCCAAAAAGCCCGTCTGAAACTCCTCATTGCTCTCAATGCCGGATTAAAAGGGGAAGCTTTAAAAGGATATATAGAAGGATAATGACTTTCCCCACAGAAAACAGAATCAGGAAATCTGCACGATTCCCTGATTTTTTCTATTTACGTTTTCGTGTTGAACGACGTTCTGTCAAACCATGAGGTAAGAGAACTTCACGTTCTTCCAACTCTTCCTTATGCATAATCTTAGTCAACATACGCATACTGATAGCCCCAAGATCATAAAGTGGTTGTGCAACTGTAGTCAAATTAGGACGAGTAAAGCGTGAGACTTGTGAATCATCACTAGTAATAATCTCAAATTCTTCTGGTACTGACACACCCTTATCAGCAAGGCCGTTCAAGACACCTGCTGCCAATTCATCACCTGTCACTACTGCCGCAGTAGCATTTGAAGAGATCAAACGTTCCGCCAAAGCATAGCCATCTTCATAAGTATATTTAGACTCAAAGACCAAACCTTCACTATAAGAAATACCCGCTTTTTTCAAGGCGTCTTTATAGCCGACCAAACGGACTTTCCCATTGATATCATCTACTAATGGACCACTAACAAATGCAATTCGCTCGTTTTCTTTTGCAAGGTAGCTCACTGCATCAATGGTCGCTTGTTTATAATCAATGTTAACGCTTGGAAGCTGATGTTCTATATCCACTGTCCCAGCAAGAACTACAGGGGTCCGTGAACGAGAAAACTCTGAACGAATCTTTTCAGTTAAGTGGTAACCCATGAAAATAATTCCATCCACTTGTTTTGAAAAGAGGGTATTGACAACAGAAACTTCCTTGTCATCATCTTCATCACTAGTAGCAAGAACGATATTATACTTGTACATTTCTGCAATATCATCAATTCCCTTAGCAAGAGTTGAAAAATATCCATTGGTAATATTAGGAATTACTACACCTACTGTAGTTGTTTTTTTACTTGCAAGACCACGTGCAACTGCATTTGGACGGTAATCTAAGCGATCAATCACCTCAAGCACTTTTTTACGTGTATTCTCTTTTACATTCTTATTGCCATTAACCACACGGCTAACAGTCGCCATTGAAACTCCTGCTTCACGGGCGACATCATAAATCGTTACTGTATCGTCTGTATTCATTCCATTTCCTTTCTATATCATACCTCATGAGACTCCGAAAAAGAGACGGTATGAAAATTTCGTTTTCATGTTTCTATTTATTCCATTCTATCACTTATTGTAAACACTTTCAAGTATTTTTTAAGATTGTTTGAAAAAAATTTCATAGAAAACTATGTTTATGAAGAAAAAATCACCTTTTCTTGATTTTTAATCCTATTTGCTGTATGATAAGGAAAAGAAAGGAGAGCAGATATATGGCTTTTACCAATACCCTCATGCGATCTGCCAGTTTCGGCATTGTTACCAGCTTGCCTGATGATATCATTGATTCTTTTTGGTATATCATTGACCATTTTTTAAAAAATGTCTTTGAATTGGAAGAAGAACTTGAATTTCAATTACTTAATAAAAACGGGAGTATTACCTTTCATTTTTCTAGCCAACATCTTCCTACAGCCATTGACTTTGACTTCAATCATCCTTTTGACCCTCTATATCCTCCCAGAGTACTTGTTCTAGATATGGATGGGAAAGAGACCATTCTCCTTCCAGAAGAAAATGACCTATTTTAAAAAACTCTAGTCTCCTTTGAACTCAGATAGGAAACTAGAGTTTTTCTATTTTTTCAAATCTTCATATAAATCACGAATTGGTTTGTTTAATACCGGATGAACAAAATAAGGAGCGATTTCCTGCAAGGATTCAAGGACAAAGAGCCGTTCTGCTACATAAGGATGTGGTAAAATCAAGTCATCTGTATAGATTACCTCATCTTCCATAAAAAGCAAATCTAAATCAATCAAACGCGGTCCCCAATGTACTTCTCTAATGCGACCCATTTCTGATTCAATCTCTAACAAAGTCCCTAACAAGACCTGAGCTGGCAACCATGTCTCCACCTCAACAACTTGATTAACAAAGCTATCCTGCTCAACTCCACCCCAAGGTTCAGTTATCATGACACTGGATTCTTTAAGGATCCGAATACCTTTAGTCTGCATTTTTTCAATAGCATCTTGCAGATTAGCTTGCTTATCCCCCATGTTGCTTCCTAGGGCAACAAAGGCTCGTTGCTTGCGGCGATGAATGATTACTGAGCAAGTATTTAGTGGCAAATGAACTGGCGCCCAAGGTTTTTTCAGTTCCAGCTGAATTTCTTGGACAAGAGGATAAGCCTCAAAAGTACGCTCCACCAGTTTATAAGCTACCGTTTCAATCAAATCTTCACTCGTTTCCTGAAACCAAGTCGTCCACTGCTGACACAGTTCTCCATAATGGACAGAAGCCGTTAAATCCAAGTCTGTAGCTGCCTTGGTCATATCATAGGATAGGATAGCTGAAACGACAAACTTTTGCCCCAATTCCTTCTCACTAGGAAAAAGACCATGATAGGCAAAAATTTCCAAATCCTTAATCTGCAGTTGATCCATAACTAGTCCTTTCTAGAAAAATCCGCTTGAAGCGGATTCTTTTTATAGTCCCATTAAACGATAAGCCTGATCTCGGAGGTCCTTATCTGTTTCAAATAGACCACGAGCTACTGTCGTCAAGGTTGCAGTGCCTGGTTTTCTGACACCACGCATGCTCATACACATATGTTCCGCCTCAATGACAACAAAGGCTCCTTTAGCACCTAGATACTCCATCAAGGCATCGGCCACTTCGATATTCAAACGTTCTTGAATTTGTGGTTTTTTCGAATAAACTTCAACCGTACGGGCTAGCTTAGACAAACCTGCCACACGACCATCTGGAATGTAGGCTATGTGCGCTCTACCATAAAATGGCAAGAAGTGGTGTTCACACATGGTATGGAAAAAGATATCCTTTTCTACAACCATATTGTCATCAATAATCTCAAAGGATTTTGACAAATGTTCCTCCGCTGTTTGACCAAGACCTGAAAAAATCTCTTGGTACATACGAGCCACACGAGCAGGTGTTTCCTGCAAGCCCTCGCGGTTAGCGTCCTCTCCGACAGCTTCAATAATCATTTTTACAGCTGTTTCAATCTTTTGTGTATCCATTCTTTAGTTTTTCCTCTCCATTAGGTAGGCTCTCACCTGGCTCAAGAAATATAGGGAACCAGTGACAATCCTAACTGTTTGTTTCTCTTCTTTTTTATCTGTCAATTTCTGCTCTAGAAAATCCTGCCAACCTTGGTAGCTGAGATTTCTAGACTTAGCCGCCTCTTTCAGCACGCTTTCATCCGTCGCCCGACTATCGTCAAAATGTGTCAGGATAAGCTCGGTATCTGGTATTGCCCCCAGCAAATCCAACATATCTTCCAAAGCCTTGGTTTTGATACAAGTAAAGAGAATCTTCTTGTGATAGCCGGCAAAGCGTTCTTGCAAGATTGCCAATAAAGTTTTAATAGCATGGGGATTATGGGCCCCATCCAAAATCATCAATGGTTCTCTCGACACAACTTCCAAACGCCCCGGCCACCTTGTTTTTTCCAAGGCTTGAGCAACCAAGGTATTAGCTGGTAACTCTAGATCATTTTCTTGACAAAAAGTATCAAGTAAAGCTATGGCCATCCCAGCATTCTCTATCTGGTGCAAACCAAGTAAACCAGTCTGGAAACAGCCTTGTCTGAGAGAACTAGTATAATCAAAGACTTCCCCTGTCACCACACTCTTTTGATGACGAACCTGATAATCTATCCCAAATCGTATTCTTGTAGCATTTTTAGCTTCTGAAATAGAATCAATCACTGCTAAAGCTTCTGGAGCAATGCGACCGGTCACCAAGGGAATTCTTGGTTTGATAATGCCTGCTTTCTGCTCTGCTATGGCTTCCAAGGTGTCACCAAGTAGGGCTACATGATCTAGTCCAATGGTCGTAATACCTGTTAAAATTGGCTGGCAGACATTGGTACTATCCAAGAGTCCACCCATGCCCACTTCCATGATGGCCACATCTACTTGCTCTGAGGCAAAGTAGTCATAGGCTATGGTTGTGATAATCTCAAACTCGGTTGTGCCCTGTAAATTAGCGACCGCTTCTCCCTCCAGCAAAGACTGATAGTCTGCCATGAGAGCTTCTAGTCTATCCTCGGGAATAGATTTCCCATTGATGCTAATCTGGTCTGTGTAATGAATGAGATAGGGCGAGCTGAAAACACCAACTCTCAGCCCTAGCTTTTCTAGCATATTTTTCAAAAAAGCAATGGTAGATCCCTTGCCATTGGTCCCTCCGATATGGATGACCTTGAGTTTGAGATGAGGATTGCCACGCAAAGCTAATAGTTCCACCATGCGTTCCAAGCCAAAATGCGGTTGATCCGTCCGGTAGTTAGCAATCCACTGATTGTTTTCAATTTCTTTCATCTTATTTATATTGTTTTAAATCTAAATTTTCCGCTTCATCAGCCAGACGAATAGCGGAGGCAATTTCAACTGCCATCCTGTGACTAGCTACGTCATGCACGCGCACCACTTCTACTCCCTGCCTCGTAGCGATACTAGTTACATGAGCCGAAGCTGTATCTCTATTTCGGAAACCAAGTTCTGTCTCAGGATTGACTTCAAAACCACTTTCTTCAAGGATATTGATGACAAATCGCTTGCGCGACACTCCAAGAAAGATTGGATAACCTTTCTGATGTAGTTTATCCAGATCCCGTAAAAGAAGTAGATTTTCCTTCTTGGTCAGCCCAAAGCCGATTCCTGGATCCAACAGGATATTTTCTTGTGCAATCCCAACTTCCTCTGCTCTCGCTAGTGCTCGTTCAAAGAAAGTCTCCATCAACTCTTCGATTGGTAATTTTTCAAAGTCAGCTAACTCTTCTACTGTAAAAGCTTGACCAAAGCCAAAATGAGGGAATATGAGCGAGCTAGGATGCTGAGGTCGAACCATAACTGGATTAAACATGATGACCACTTTCGCTCTCGCTTCTGCTACCACATGAGCCATTTTTTCATCACCCATGAGACCAGTGATATCATTAACTAGATTAGCACCAGCAGCCAAAGCCGCCTCTGCTACCTGACTTTTCCAAGTATCGATAGAGATGAGAACATCACTTTCCTTACGAATAGCTTTGATTACCGGAACAACACGCTGGATTTCCTCTTCTATCTCAACATAGCTACTTCCCGGCCGAGGCCGAGTCGATTCTCCGCCGATATCTAGCATACTAGCCCCTTCTGCTATCAATTTACGAGCCTGCTGGAGTGCCTGCTCAAGAGCAAAAAATTGACCACCATCCGAAAAGGAATCTGGGGTTACATTGATAATTCCGCAAATAGCTGTCTTTGCATGATTTACTTTAGTTGACATATCGGTCACTCCCTCAAGGCTTTTCATCATATTATTTCTCTATTTTACCATAAAAAGAAAAAGATGGACACGATTACATTCATCTTTCTCCCAGTAGAAACAAGTAAGCAATTGTCAAAAATCTTAAACAGAAATCCCTAATGTCCGACTCATGATCACCACAAGAGCCAACAAACAGAAAGCAACCCCATTCACAATCATGTGAAGCAAGATAGACATTTCCAAACGTTGGGTCATGTAAGCCGTCCAAGATAGAACGATCGACATACCTCCATAAATCAATAAAGAAGGTAAATTACTTGGTTGATGCAATAAAGCAAACACAATCGTACCGACTACAAATCCCAAGTTCTCCTTGCCTCGGAAAATCTTTTTAGGAACAATTCCCCGACACAAGATTTCCTCACAAATCGGAGCAAGTACGGCTAGCAAGAAGAAGCTAGAAATCAGAGAACTATTCTGAACCATGTCGTTAATCTGAGACTGGTTAGCTGTTGTCGTCTCATTTGACAGTTGTAACAAGATAGAACCAAGTATATTTGAACAGATAATGACTAAATAACTCAAGCCTAAACGTGCCAAATCCTTAGCTCTAAAAAAAGAAAAATTAAAACTGGCTAATTGCGTTTTACGAGCTCCAACTATAAATAGTGATAAAACTACAACCGAAATAGCAGCAACTATCAAACCCGACTGTAACAGCGGTACTTCTTTTAAGATCAATATAGAAGTAACTGCTACAGGAATCTGATATAAAATTGTCGCTAGCAGAAAGATTAAAAACCATCCTGCACGATTCAACAATTCTTTCCACATACTTTTCTCTTCCATGATTCATCTCCTGGACTCTGTATTAAAAAAAGGGGGAAATTCCCCCTGGGTAATTATATTATAGGGCCATGCTGATATAGTTAAGGATAAACAAGGCATCCAAAATCCAAATCATTACATGGACATCTTTAGCTTGACCTTTGACAAGCTTAGTCAAAGTGTAAGTCAAGAAACCAACTGCAATCCCTTGAGTGATAGAGTAGCTGAATCCCATAAAGATAGATGTGAAGAAAGCAGGAACCGCTTCAGACATATCATCCCAATGAATATTTTTCAAACTAGCCAACATCATAATCCCAACAATAATTAAGATTGGAGCTGTAGCAGATGTTGGTACAATAGCGAGAAGTGGGCTAAAGAAGCTTGAAATTGCAAAACAGATAGCTACAACCAAGGCTGTCAAACCAGTACGTCCACCTGCACCGATACCAGCAGCAGACTCAACATAAGTCGTCACGTTTGAAGTACCAGCTACTGCACCAATTGTTGTAGCAATTAAATCAGAATAAAGAGCTTTGTCCAATTTAACTGATTCCTTGTTTTCACCTTTAGAAGCAATGATTCCAACTTTTTCACCAGTACCAATTAGAGTACCAATTGTATCGAAAATATCTGTTAACGAGAAGGCCAGAATAGCCATAAGAGTCTCAGGTAAGCGAGCTGTATCTGAAATCAAAGCTCCCAAACCTTCTGAACCAAGAGCTGCACCAAAAACTTTCTTCAAATCTTCTACCGCAGCACCCAAGTGATTATTTGAAAAATCAATGCTAGAAATATTAACTAAACCTACTGCAATTGCAAGAACTGTTGTTGTTAAGATAGAAAGGATAATCCCTCCCTTAATGCCTTTGATGACAAAGAAGATAGTAATGGCAAGTCCTGCAAGAGCCACCAAAACAGCTGGGCTATTAAAGTCAACCAATCCTGGAACTGCTGAAGAGTTTGCTGCAATCGTTGCTTGAGCTTTGTCAGCACCTTCTCCTATAACAGTATAGTTACCTGGATCAATCGTAAATTTCAAAAGTCCTGCATTCTTAATCCCTACGTAGGCAAGGAAGACACCGATACCTGCTGAAATAGCTGAACGAAGAGCAGTAGGAATGGATTCAATGATCATTTTGCGTACATTTGTCAAAGTAATAATCAATGAAATAAGACCACAAATGAAGACCATAGCCAAAGCTTCTTGCCAAGAATAACCAAGTCCAAAGACAACTGTAAAGGTAAAGAAAGCATTCAGTCCCATACCTGGAGCTTGGGCATATGGTAAGTTGGCATAAAAAGCCATCATAAGGGTTCCTACCACAGAACCAATAATCGTTGCTAGGAAGACACCCTGAGCAGGCATTCCTGTTTGCGAAAGAATTTGTGGGTTTACAAAGAGAATATAGCTCATTGCAAAGAAAGTTGTTAAACCAGCGAGAACCTCTGTACGAACATCCGTTCCGTTCTCTTTTAGTTTAAATAGTTTGTCCATTTTTAATCTCCTTTTGTTTTTTTACGAACAATATTGGTATTGTATCATTTATTATTCATATTTTCAATATATTTGTTTGAATTATTTAATAAATTGACGAATTTTATTTTCGTTTCTGGTCTGCTTTTCTCCTTGATTTTTGTTATAATAGAAGACATCTTATCTGGAAACGTACTAGAAAGGTTTATATGACTAAAAAAATAATTGCAGTTGATCTTGACGGAACCTTGCTCAACTCAGAAAGTCAGCTTTCTGACTTTACCAAACAAACGATTAAAAAAGTCTCTGCTAAAGGACACAAAATTATTATTACAACAGGGCGTCCCTATCGCATGGCAATTGATTACTACAAAGAATTGGGGTTAGATACCCCAATGATTAATTTCAACGGCTCTTTAACACACATTCCTAATAAAGATTGGGAATTTGAACAATCTGTAACTTTAGATAAAAGCTATTTACTCGATATGGTCAAACGTTCAGAGGAAATCCAAGCTGATTTTATCGCCAGTGAATATCGAAAACAATTCTATATTACCAATACCGATGAATCTATTGTCAATCCTGCCCTCTTTGGAATTAAAAATTTCTCAAACGGTCACCTCTTTCAGGAAGAATTAGTTTCTGAAAATCCTAACGCCTTACTCCTTCAAACAAGGGCAAATGATAAGTATGCCTTAGCAGCTGAAATGAATGCTTTTTATAAACATCAATTAGCCATCAATACATGGGGAGGTCCCCTTAATATCCTTGAATGTTCAGCCAAGGGTGTTAACAAGGCTTTTGCCTTAGACTACTTACTTAAGGTCATGAATCGTGACAAAAAAGATTTGATTGCCTTTGGAGATGAAAACAATGATACTGAAATGCTAGCTTTTGCTGGGAAGGGCTATGCCATGAAAAATGCCAATCCAGACCTGCTCCCCTTTGCGGATGAGCAAATCTCACTGACCAATGACCAAGATGGGGTTGCCAAAACACTTGAAACTTTATTCTTATAACCGAATCCGACCAGCCTTAAGCTGGTCTTTGTGCTATTTTCACAGTTTTATCAACCGGTTAATCGATTGTTCTATTTTTTACCCCCAAAACCTTGGAAAAGGCTTTCTTTTGTGATATACTTCACATATAAATACAAGAGAGCTCGTCACACTCGACTCTGTTGACACAAAATCAATCCAGTCCTGTTGTCCCTGTTCTCGGCCAATATCAAGGAGGATAGCTATGAAAGCTGTTGTTGTAAATCCAGAAAGCACTGGTGTTGCTGTTGAAGAAAAAGTACTCCGTCCACTTGAAACTGGGGAAGCACTTGTAGAAATTGAATACTGTGGTGTTTGCCACACTGACCTCCACGTTGCCCATGGTGACTTCGGTCAGGTACCAGGACGTGTCCTAGGACATGAAGGTGTTGGTATCGTTAAAGAAATTGCACCAGATGTTAAAAGTCTTAAAGTCGGTGACCGCGTCAGCGTTGCTTGGTTCTTTGAAGGATGTGGTACTTGCGAATACTGTACAACTGGTCGCGAAACCCTTTGCCGTACAGTAAAAAATGCTGGTTACTCAGTAGACGGTGGTATGGCTGAACAGTGTATCGTAACTGCAGACTATGCTGTTAAAGTTCCTGACGGACTCGATCCAGCCCAAGCTTCTTCTATTACATGTGCTGGGGTAACAACTTATAAAGCGATTAAAGAAGCCAAAGTTGAACCTGGCCAATGGGTTGTTCTCTACGGTGCTGGTGGACTTGGTAACCTAGCTGTTCAATATGCTAAAAAGGTATTTAATGCTCACGTAATTGCAGTAGATATTAATAATGATAAACTTGCCCTTGCAAAAGAAGTTGGTGCTGATATTGTTATTAACGGACTAGAAGTTGAAGATGTCCCAGGACTCATCAAAGAAAAAACAGATGGCGGAGCTCACTCAGCTGTCGTAACCGCTGTTTCTAAAGTTGCCTTCAACCAAGCAGTTGATTCAGTTCGTGCTGGTGGTCGCGTAGTCGCTGTTGGTCTTCCTTCTGAAATGATGGAGCTCAGCATCGTGAAAACCGTTCTAGATGGAATCCAAGTCATCGGTTCTCTTGTAGGAACTCGTAAAGACTTGGAAGAAGCCTTCCAATTCGGTGCAGAAGGTTTGGTAATTCCAGTTGTTCAAAAACGCCCAGTAGAAGATGCCGTAGCAATTTTCGACGAAATGGAAAAAGGTCAAATCCAAGGACGTATGGTACTTGATTTCACAAACTAATTCAATACAAAAACCTATATAAAAAAGTTGGATCCCTCTTCCAACTTTTTTATATTAACTTTTTAAAATAAACATTTATTCTCTCCTTATAAATGTTTATATATCAACATTTCAAAACAGCCGTGTTTTGTTTTTTAAAAAAATTCTATATCAAATAGTTGATTTTTTTATGAAAACGGTTTATACTAATCTAGTCTTAAAGTTTTCTTAAACAATGGGCACAACATTTTATAAGGAGGAATGACAATAATGAGTATCGGAATCATTATTGCGAGCCACGGCGAATTTGCTGCGGGTATTCATCAGTCAGGATCTATGATTTTTGGTGAACAAGAAAAGGTTCAAGTTGTAACCTTTATGCCAAATGAAGGTCCAGATGACCTATATGCTAAATTTAACAACGCTGTGGCTGCATTTGACGCAGAAGATGAGGTGCTAGTTTTGGCTGACCTTTGGAGTGGTTCTCCATTCAACCAAGCTAGTCGCGTGATGGGAGAAAATCCTGATCGTCAGTTTGCCATCATCACAGGACTTAACTTACCGATGTTAATCCAGGCCTATACAGAGCGCCTCATGGACGCCACAGCAGGTGTGGCAAAAGTCGCTGCGAATATTATCAAAGAAGCCAAAGATGGTATCAAAGCTCTTCCAGAAGAGTTAAATCCAGTTGAAGAAGTTGCAAGTGCTGCAGCTGCTCCAGTTGCCCAAGCTGCTATCCCAGAAGGAACAGTTATCGGTGACGGTAAACTGAAAATCAATCTTGCCCGTCTTGACACACGTCTCCTTCACGGTCAGGTTGCAACTGCTTGGACTCCAGATTCAAAAGCAGACCGTATTATCGTTGCTTCAGATAACGTTGCCAACGACGACCTTCGTAAAGAATTGATTAAACAAGCTGCTCCTAACGGAGTAAGAGCCAATGTTGTACCAATCCAAAAATTGATTGAGGTTTCAAAAGACCCACGTTTTGGAGAAACTCATGCCCTTGTCTTGTTTGAAACACCTCAAGATGCCCTTCGTGCAATTGAAGGTGGCGTGCCAATCAAGACTCTTAACGTAGGATCAATGGCTCACTCAACTGGTAAAACAATGATCAACAACGTTCTGTCTATGGACAAAGAAGATGTTGCTACATTTGAGAAAATGCGTGACCTCGGTGTTGAATTTGACGTACGTAAAGTACCAAACGACACCAAAAAAGATTTGTTTGACTTGATTAACAAGGCCAACGTTCAATAACAAATATCAAACTATAGAAGAATTCTAAGAAATTTTTTCACTTTATTACAATTAAATAGAAAAGGAATAAAACCATGTCAGATATTTCAATTATTTCTGCTGTCTTGGTTGTAGTTGTTGCCTTCCTTGCAGGTCTTGAAGGTATCCTCGACCAATTCCAATTCCATCAACCAATCGTCGCATGTACCCTTATCGGACTTGCAACTGGTAACCTCGAAGCAGGTGTTATGCTTGGTGGATCACTTCAAATGATCGCCCTTGGTTGGGCAAACATCGGAGCTGCCGTAGCTCCTGACGCTGCTCTTGCATCTGTTGCCGCAGCAATCATCTTGATCAAAGGTGGTAACTTTACTACTGAAGGTATCGCCGTTGCAACAGCAACAGCTATCCCTCTTGCCGTAGCTGGACTTTTCTTGACAATGATTGTTCGTACAATCTCAGTTGGTTTGGTTCACACTGCAGATGCTGCTGCTAAAGAAGGAAATATTGCAGCTGTTGAACGTGCTCACTTTATCGCACTTCTTCTTCAAGGTCTTCGTATTGCTATCCCTGCTGCCTTCCTTATCGCTATCCCAGCTTCTGCCGTTCAAGATGCTCTTAAATTGATGCCAGACTGGTTGAACGGTGGTATGGCTGTCGGTGGTGCTATGGTCGTTGCCGTTGGTTACGCTATGGTTATCAACATGATGGCAACTCGTGAGGTATGGCCATTCTTCGCAATCGGTTTTGCTTTTGCTGCCATTTCTCAATTGACTTTGATTGCCCTTGGTGTAGTCGGTGTTGCCCTTGCCTTCATCTATCTTAACCTTTCAAAACAAGGTGGTAACGGTGGCGGCGGAGCTGCGACTTCTAACGACCCAATCGGTGATATCCTAGAAGACTACTAGAAAGGGGAACAATCATGACTGAAAAACTTCAATTATCAAAATCAGATCGTAAAAAAGTTTGGTGGCGTTCACAATTCCTTCAAGGTTCTTGGAACTACGAGCGTATGCAAAACTTGGGTTGGGCTTATTCATTGATCCCAGCTATCAAAAAATTGTACACTACTAAAGAAGACCAAGCTGCTGCTCTTGAGCGTCACCTTGAGTTCTTCAACACACACCCATACGTAGCTGCTCCAATCATGGGGGTTACTCTTGCACTTGAAGAAGAACGCGCTAACGGTGTTGAAATCGACGACGCTGCTATCCAAGGGGTTAAAATCGGTATGATGGGACCTCTTGCAGGTATCGGTGACCCAGTATTCTGGTTTACAGTTCGTCCTATCCTTGGAGCTCTTGGTGCATCACTTGCTGCATCTGGTAACCTTGTAGGTCCACTTCTCTTCTTCTTTGGATGGAACGCTATCCGTATGGCCTTCCTATGGTACACACAAGAGTTCGGTTACAAAGCTGGATCTGAAATCACTAAAGACATGTCTGGTGGTATCTTGAAAGACATCACTAAAGGTGCTTCTATCCTCGGTATGTTCATCCTTGCCGTTCTTGTACAACGTTGGGTATCTATCAACTTCACTGTTAACCTTCCTGGTAAACAATTGGCTGAAGGTGCCTACATTAACTTCCCAGAAGGTGCTGTATCAGGTGCTGAATTGAAAGGTATCCTTGGTCAAGCACTTGGTGGATTGAGCCTAGATAAAATTCAACCACAAACCCTTCAAGGTCAGTTGAACTCATTGATTCCAGGATTGATGGGACTTCTCCTTACTTTCCTTTGCATGTGGTTGCTTAAGAAAAAAGTATCACCAATCTCAATCATCCTTGCACTTTTTGCAGTAGGTATCGCAGCTCGTTTCTTCGGTATCATGTAATCAAGCAACTTAAAAGGAACCAGGTTCTAAACCTGATTCCTTTTTTCTATGCTTTTATTCAGCCAAGGCACCCATTGGATCCCATGGTGCAAGCACGATTGGCTCTGCTTCATAGGCAGCTTGTTCTTCGGTTGTTAACAATTCTTTGCGGACAACTATCTGGTAAGTGTATTCGTCCATCCAAGCGTCTGAGGCAACAAAGTAACCATCTGTACCGACCTTGTCTCCCCATGAGTTTTCAACCTTCCACTTGGTTGACTTCCCATTTTCATCCAAGTCAACACCTGTCAAGACCATAGCGTGGGTCATTAAGCTTTCGCTGTAGTCCAAACGTCCAGCCTTGTCTTGAGTGAATTGAATATCCATGCTTGATTCAAAGTCATAAACATCTGTCGCAAGGATTCCAGCTTTACGGTTGCTGAGCTGACCAACATCAGAACCAAACCAAACAGTCTCACCTGCTTGCATTTGAGCAATCGCCAATTCTTTCAAACGCTCCATTGGAACGTTGATGTAACGAACCGCACGGCTACCAACCACATTCCCTAACATCTCAACTGTGTAAGATTGGCCGTAAGGCTTGTCAGCGGTTGGAGCGTTGATAACAGAAACGTAGTCTTCTAGAGGAAGATTGACATATTTCTTGTAAAACTCTTGTGGTGTGATGCCCTTTTCACTTTGGTAGTTGTTGTCTTTATCGCGATAAGCAAAGTCAAATTTACGTGGTGGAAGCCCTAGTGACATAGCAAGGAAGTTAAAGATTTCTTGCAAGAGGTCTTCTTTCTTAGCTTGAACAGTCGCTTGGTCTGCACCAGAAGCAAGCAAGTCACGCAAGATTTGAGCATCTTGACGAAGCAATTTATTAAGGATTGCATTAAGCTCACGACTGCTGCTTGATGAAACAGATTCAGGATAGACTGACTTGGGAACAACACCGTATTTCTCAAAAAGAGATACCACCATATCCCATTGGCCACCATCTTGTTGAGGTGTTTGAAGTAGGAATTTAACCTTACGACTCGTCAAGTCTTGGTCTGCAGTCGCAATCACTTGTTCCAAGAACCAGTTGGATTTCTCATACTTGTCCCAGAAGAAAGTGTGAGCCTGTGACAACTCAAAGTTTTCTAGTTTGTATTGCGAGATGAGCTTGTGGCGGAAAGTGTTAAGGGCTGCAAACATCCAACAACGACCAGACGCTTTCTGGTTGGTTACCTTGTCCTTGGTCAAATCCAATGAGAAAACAGGCGTGTTGTCTACATGGCTTTGGCGACGTTCCAGAGCTGCAAAAATTCCGTTGTGGCTGGCAGCATTTTCAATCGCTTGGTATTTGACATTTGCTTCATAATTGGCAAATAATTTATCAGTAAATGATTCTTGAATCGCGTTCATAGATTCCTCCTTTTATTCTACAGTCTATTATAACTCTTTTCACAAAGGAAGCAACTGAAAAACATAAAAGGCAAGGACATTGTCTCTCACCTTTTTCGAATACAAACAAAATTAAGCAATACTAGCAAGAAGAACTTCTAACTCCTCCTTGGTCAAGCGACGCCATTCTCCTCGCTGCAAGTTCTCATCCAATACTAGAGTTCCCATAGTCAAACGTTGCAAGTCTATTACTTCCTTGCCACAGTAGGCCACCATACGCTTGACCTGATGAAACTTCCCTTCTGCAATGGTCACACGGATTTGGCTTTGATTCTTTTCTGTATCTATGGACACAAGCTCCAGTCTAGCGGGTTGACAGGTAAAGTCTTTGAGAGGAATACCCTCAGCAAATATATCCACATCTTCTTGGGCCATAATTCCCTTGACCTGAGCCAGATATGTCTTGTCCACATGACGCTTAGGTAAAAGAAGAGCATGAGCCAGCTGACCATCATTGGTCAAGAGCAAAAGACCATGCGTGTCAATATCCAAGCGTCCTACTGGGAAAACTCCCTTGCTCCGAGCAATATCATCCAGCAAGTCCAGAACGGTTCTGTGCTTAGGATCCTCAGTCGCTGAAATAACTCCTTGGGGCTTGTTCATCATGTAGTAGACAAACTCTTCATACTCCAACACCTGCCCATCAAAGCAAATCTCATCTCTTTCTTCATCAATCTGCAATTTAGCTGATTTTTCTTTTTTACCATTTACCGTCACGCGCCCAGCCTTGAGCAAGTTTTTGACCTCAGTCCGGCTCCCCACAGCGCAGGCAACTAAAAATTTATCTAATCTCATAGAACTATTATATCACACTCAAAAGGAGGCTGGTACAATGACCAACCTCCTTTTCGTTTCATACTCTTCAAAAATCTCTTCAAACCGCATCAACATCGCCTTGCCGTATATATGTTACTGACTTCGTCAGTTCTATCTGCAACCTCAAAACAGTGTTTTGAGCTGACTTCGTCAGTTCTATCTACAACCTCAAAACAGTGCTTTGAGCAACCTGCGGCTAGTTTCCTAGTTTGCTCTTTGATTTTCATTGAGTATCAGATTTAGGAAATTAACTTCCTCGTCTCCAAAAAATAGCTAAGACAATCATGGCTCCTAAAATCGCTGGGATAATAGCTGTTCCTGATAAAATTGGTCCCCAAGTTCCAAAAAGCAAGTGACCCAGAAAAGCGCCAATCCAACCGAGAAACATTTTCCCAAAGCACCCCATTCGTTCTCCACGATTGGTCAAAGCACCTGCCAAGAATCCCACTAGGAGACCAACAAACATACTTCCTATCATCTTGTCTCCTTAATTTGCCCAATCTCCGTTACGGAAGATTGGCACACGTGTTCCATCCTCACGGATACCATCGATATTCATTTGACTAGACCCAATCATAAAGTCAACGTGCACATCTGAACGGTTAAGCCCCGCAGCTTCAAGCTCCTCTTCGCTCATCTCCGCTCCACCAACAACGCTAGTTGCATAGGCTGCACCGATAGCCAAGTGGTTTGAAGCATTCTCATCGAAAAGGGTGTTGAAGAAGGTAATGCCTGACTGAGAAATTGGGCTTGGATCTGGTACCAAGGCACATTCACCCAAGGCACGCGC
This sequence comes from uncultured Streptococcus sp., assembly GCF_901875575.1. Lineage (GTDB taxonomy): Bacteria > Bacillota > Bacilli > Lactobacillales > Streptococcaceae > Streptococcus. Next base: position 178,507 of record NZ_CABFMF010000011.1, on the reverse strand, counting down.
ACCCGCATTTTCAAAGACAAGGTCTTTCATAACCTGATCACCCTTCTCAGCAGTAATGTCAACGATTTGTCCATCCTTGAAGGTCACCTTAATGCCCTCTATGATGTTTCCATTATAACTCAGCGGTTTTGTAGAGGTTACATAACCATCTGCACGACGGAAGTCAGGGGCTGTGAAAACTTCCTCTGTCGGCATATTTGGCAAGAATCCTTCGCCCTGTGCATTGATAGCACCAGCTGATTCCCAAACGTGGTTCTTCGGCAAGCCAAGGATCAAATCTGTTCCTGGCGCTGTGTAGTAAAGGGCTGAAAATTGCTCCTTATTAAGCATATCTGCCTTGCTCTTTAAGACAGCTGCATGTTCCTCCCAAGCCTTAACGGGATCTGCTTCGTAGACACGGCAAGTTTTGAAGATTTGATCCCAAAGGAGATCGACTGCTTCTTCGTCGCTCGCAGCATTTGGAAAGACTTTCTTAGCCCACTCAAGTCCAGCAGCGGCTGCCACAGTCCAGCTAACCTTGTTGGATTGGGTTGCGATACGCATTGGCTTCATAGCAAGTCCCATAGCTTTAGCAGAAGCTGATAACTTGTCAGCATCCACACCGTTCAAGGCACCTGGATCAGATGAACGAACTCCAAGACGGCTAGCTTTGTTTTCCAAGAGATAGTTCATCTCAGCAATCTTGTATTCTGGCACATTGTCCAGACGCTCCATTGGCGCATGGAGGAATTTCTCACGGTTAATCACATCATCTGTCCACTGAACGATAACCTCATGCGCACCCAAGGCATAAGCTTCTTTGACGATTAAGTGAGCCAACTCACGTTGCTCCACATCGATAGAGAGAGCCAAAGTGTGACCAGGTTGCACGTTGATTCCATTTGCAACCAACAATTTCGCATATTTTTCTAGATTTTCTTTAAAATTTGGTAAAACCATGTTGTTTTCTCTTTTCTATTTTTATTTTTCTTTCAAAGCAGAGAATAATCCTGCTAAAGCAATAGCGCCCGACAATAGTGCTGTTGATAGAAGAATTGTCTGATCAGCAAGTTCTAATTGATATTCAAATACCTTCTCAGCCGGCTTATCTTCCGCGAATATTCTTAGTTTCATTAAAAATCTTCCGTTACTAGTATACCACATATGATGTAAATTTAAAAACAAGCCTAATAAAGCTTGTTTTTAATTACCTATCCAAGAATTAAAAACGAAATATATAGCTATTGACACTCTTCTTTTAATTATATTGACATAAAAAAGGCGAGGTGATATTCTATAGATATACACTAAAAAATATACAGGAGCCAAAAAATGATGAACGAAATATTTAACAATGAAATTGCAAAACAAGTTACTAGTGCTATTCTGGATAAATACTTTTCACCTATTATTTCCAAAACGACTGACAAATTTAAAACGCTCTACAATGAGGCAAAAATTAATCTAGAGATTCCATTCCAAGATTATTTAACAAATTCTTATGAAAAATATAGTAAAATCAAAACGATTATCTACGGAATCGAACCCAAAAGACTGTATGATTTTTTTGAAATCCCATTTTTAAGAAAAGGCTCAGACATCATCAAGCCCACTACAACAAGAGTACTAACTGAACTCTCAAAATTTTTGATCATTGAAGGTTCTGGTGGAATTGGCAAATCCACTCTCATGAAACACCTTTTTCTAAGTGAATTAAAATTGGAAGACTATATTCCTATTTTTATTGAATTAAAAGATTTCAACGACGAGGAGCATTTAGAACTTGAGAAATTACTATTAAAAAAACTAAATCAATTTCACAATAAATTTCAAGAAAAATATTTAGATTATGCACTTCAATCTGGATGTTTTTTATTCCTATTGGATGGCTATGATGAATTGTACAGCAAAAACCAAAAAGAATTTTTCAAAAAATTAAATGATTTTTGCGACAAATATCCTGAAAACCATTATATCCTTTCTTCAAGACCTTATAGCGAATCCGAATTCATTGAATTTCAACGATTCACAGTTTTAAAAGCTGTTCCTTTTACTAAGGAACAAGCTATTAGTCTTATTACAAAAATTGAATATCCAGATAAGGAACTCAAAAATAAATTTATCCGTGACCTAGAGAGTGGTTTATATGCTAGACATAAATCCTTTGCTTCAAATCCTCTGTTACTAAATATTATGCTCTCCACTTACAATGACTATGCAGAAATCCCGCAAAAATTACACCTATTCTACTATCAAGCATTTGATACCATGCTCTCGAAGCACGATGCTACGAAAAGTTATCGACGAAAAATGTTATCAAATTTAAGTTCAGATACTTTTAAAGAGTGCTTTGCAATCTTCTGTTTTCTAACATATCAAAAAGCAAAAACAGAGTTTACCCCCCCAGAGATTGACGAAATTTTTAAAAAATTTCCTCCTCGAATTAAAAACGTTCTTAATATAGACAATTTTATTGACGATTTAGGAAACGCTCTGTGTGTATTATACAGAGAAGGTAACCGTTATAAATTCACCCATCGTTCTTTCCAAGAATATTTTGTTGCCTATTTTCTCAATATACAAACGGATAGTAAAATGCGGGACTATAGCTTTCGTCTAATAGAATCCGGAAAATTTAGCACTAGTGCAGATTCGGTATTCTTTATGTTAGAGAATATGAATGCCCGACGTTTCAACAATAATATATTGATTCCGTTGTTAGATAATTTTGAAAAATCTAAAACTAGTGATAAAAACTTACTGGAATACTACATCCTCACCCTTCCTCTAGTGATTGAAATTAATACTGAGTCTAGGAGCACTAGAGATTTTGCAGTATATTTTTATTTACCAACAAGTGTATTTCATAGTTTTATTTATCATTTTTTCGAAAAAACTATCAACGAAAATATAGACAAATCAATAGAGTTTTCTAATAACCAGCTAGTTTCATTCTGCAAAGCTAATGGTTTAGTATTCAGAAAAATATATCCTCAGGAGCTTATAGAGAATAAAGAATTATTTGACTTATTTAAAAAATCGAGTATTGGTCAAAATATACTTTCTCTCACTCACTACAAACAGAAGCTGATAGAAGACCTAGAAGAAGAGGATATCGTCTTAGAAGATTAGTAATCTAGCCGTTGTATATTCATGTTCACAATTAAAAAATAACAGGATTGTCTAATGTCCTGTTATTTTTTTAATTATGTGACTTTCAGTCCGTCTCGCTCCGCTAGGTGCGAGACAAATAAACCACCCGCTATGCGGGTGCGCGTCGAAGGTTATACCAAAAAAACTCCAAACGCGATACAATAAAGGTGTTCAAGCCAATTGTAAAGCGAAAGGAGAAAAATATGGCACAAAAGGCACATAGTTTATCACACACAAAGTGGATGTGTAAATATCACATTGTGTTCACCCCTAAGTATAGACGAAAAGTCATTTATAATCAATATCGAAGTAGTTTAGGCGAAATATTTCATCGCTTGTGTAGTTATAAAGGAGTTGAAATTATCGAGGGTCACTTAATGCCAGACCATGTACATATGTTAGTAAGTATTCCACCAAGAATAAGTGTTTCGAGTTTCATGGGTTATTTAAAGGGAAAAAGTGCACTCATGATGTTTGACAAACACGCCAATCTCAAATACAAGTTTGGGAATCGGCATTTCTGGGCGGAAGGTTATTATGTAAGTACGGTGGAACTCAATGAAGCCACAATTAAGAAATATATTCAAGAGCAGGAAAAGCATGATATAGCACTAGATAAATTGAGTGTAAAAGAATATGAGGATCCCTTTAGGGATAGTGGTAAGTAATACTAAAGCCTCTTTGAGAGGCAAGTGACGAGTCAAGAGCAATAAGGCTTGAACAACGTGAAAGCCAGCGTCTTTAGGCGCTGGCTGGTGATTGGGGCTTATAGCCCTGGGACAAACCACCCGTTAGACGGGTGGTCATGATTATCAAACATCTCTGTAAAATTGGGGATAATCTGCCCTATTAAAACAACTCATCAAACAAACTGAGCTGGTTATCCTCTGGCATATTTCCAAGAATACCCATTTCATCCATCTTTTCAACCAAGGTTGATGAGAGCCCACCACGCTTGCGGAGTTCTGTTTTAGAGAGGAATTCTCCCTCTTCACGCGCTCGCACTAACTGCTTGGCAACGTTTTCTCCCAGACCATCCATAGCGACAAATGGTGGAATCAGTGTATCTCCGTCAATGATGAATTCAGTCGCATCACTACGGTAGAGGTCTAACTTCCCAAACTTGAAACCACGTTCCCACATTTCATTGACAATCTCAAGAGTTGTATAGAGGTCAATCTCCACATTAGAGGCCTCATTATTCTTCCGTTTTTCAGCGATTTCTTCTATTCTATGCTTGATAGCATCCAAGCCCGCACCCATGGTCTTGATATCAAAAGCCTTAGCACGAATGGAGAAGTAAGCACAGTAGTAATAAATGGGATGGTGAACCTTGAAGTAAGCTACACGCAAGGCCATCATAACGTAGGCTGCCGCATGGGCTTTAGGGAACATGTACTTAATTTTCCCACAGGATTCGATATACCACTCTGGCACCTTATTAGCCTTCATGGCTTCGATGTAGCCATTGCGTTCCTCTTCTGAAATCTTCAGCCACAAGCCTTTACGCACCCGTTCCATGATAGTAAAGGCCATCTTAGGCTCTAGACCCGCGTGCATGAGGTAAACCATGATGTCGTCTCGACAACCGATAACAGTCGATAGGTCTGCTATTCCTTGCTTAATCAGATCTTGAGCATTGCCCAACCAAACGTCGGTACCGTGGGACAGACCAGACAACTGCAACAACTCCGCAAAAGTTGTCGGATGGGTTTCATCGACCATGCCACGGACGAAGTTGGTTCCAAACTCTGGAATTCCCAGCATACCTGTCGCCGTTCCGATTTGCTCAGGTGTTACCCCTAACACATCCGTCCCAGAAAAGAGGGCCATCACACCTTCGTCATCCATAGGAATTTCATTAGGATCAATCCCAGACAAATCCTGAAGTTTCCGAATCATGGTCGGATCATCATGTCCCAGCACATCAAGTTTGAGGACGTTCTCATCGATATCGTGGAAGTTAAAGTGAGTGGTCTGCCATTCAGCTGTCACGTCATCTGCTGGATATTGGACAGGCGTAAAATCATAGACATCCATGTAGTTAGGAATAACAACGATTCCCCCTGGGTGTTGTCCTGTTGTCCGCTTGACACCAGCCGCACCTTGAGCGAGGCGTTCTACCTCTGCATCACGATAAAACTTGCCATAATCTCGCTCATAGCCCTTGACAAAACCATAGGCAGTCTTGGCAGCCACCGTACCAACCGTTCCTGCACGGAAGGCATATTCCTCACCAAAGATATCACGTACATCCAAGTGAGCACTAGGCTGGTCTTCTCCCGAGAAGTTCAAGTCAATATCGGGAACCTTGTCCCCATCAAAACCAAGGAAGGTCTCAAACGGAATATCCTGTCCGTTTTTGCTGAGTTTGTGACCACATTTTGGGCAGTTCTTATTGGGCATATCAAAACCTGAACCGTACGAACCATCTGTGATAAACTCACTGTACTGACACTGACCACAGACATAGTGAGGAGAAAGAGGATTGACTTCTGTAATCCCAATCATGGTCGCAACGAAACTAGATCCAACAGATCCACGAGAACCCACCAAGTACCCTCGTTCATTGGAACGTTGCACCAGCATCTGCGATGCCAGATAAATCACAGCAAATCCATTTCCCAGAATAGAGGTTAGTTCTTTTTCAATCCGCAAATCGACAATATCTGGCAACGGATTTCCATAAATCTCAAAAGCTTTCTTGTAGGTCAATTCAGCAACCGTTTCTTCAGCCTTGTCGATGAAAGGCGTGTACAAGTCACCCTTAACGACCTCCACAGGCTCAAAGATTTCTGCCAAGGCATTGGTGTTTTCAATAACCAGTTTACGAGCCAGTTCCTCTCCCAAGAAGGCAAATTCATCCAACATCTCATTAGTCGTTCTAAAATGAGCCTTTGGAAGTGGTGCTGGTTGGGCATGTTCCCCATGACCGATAGTTCGGTTAATCATAGCCCCCTGTCCCAAACTACGGACGATAATTTCACGGTAAATCTCTTCTTCCGGTTCGATATAGTGAACATTACCCGTAGCTAGAACAGGCTTACCTAGACGGTCTCCCACTTCTATCAAACTTTTGATAATGGTCTGGAGTTCCTCCATATCTTTGACCTGCTCCTTAGCAATCAAGGGAGCATAGATGGCAGGTGGCATAACCTCGATAAAGTCATAATACTTGGTCACCTCAACCGCCGCATTCACACCTTGGGAAACGACTGCATCAAAAACTTCACCTTCAGAACAAGCCGACCCCAAAATCAAACCTTCCCGATGGGCATCTAAAACCGTTCTCGGAATCCGTGGCACCCCTTCAAAGTACTTGGTATTGGATAAAGAAACCAGCTTAAAGATATTTTTTAGACCTACCTGATTCTTGACATAGATAGTCGCATGCTTGATCCGAGCTTTTTTATAAGAATCTGGACTAATCAAATCAATGTTAAGTCTAGCTAGATCGGTCACCCCATGTTTTTCTGCCACTTCTTTGATAAAAATAAAGAGCAGACGACCAGTAGCTTCCGCATCGTAATTGGCCATGTGGTGATGTTCCAAAGCCACACCAAAACGCTTGGTCAAAGGCCCCAAACCATGACGTTTATACTCAGGATAGAGATTTCTAGCAAACTCAAGCGTATCAATAATTGGCTGACTAATCTTTGGAAGACCATGACGCTCATAATTGGCATTCATAAATCCTACGTCAAAGGTTGCATTGTGGGCAACTAAGACTGTATCCTTGCAAAATTCTTGGAATTCCTGTAACACTTGTTCCAGTTGTTTAGCATTTTTGACATGATCATCTGTAATTCCAGTTAACTCAGTAGTAAAAGCTGACAAGGGATGCCCAGGATTGATAAATTCATCAAATTCAGCAATAACATTCCCCTTGTACATCTTAGAGGCCGCAACCTGAATCAAGTCATTATAGATAGCTGAAAGCCCCGTCGTTTCCACGTCAAAAACCACGTAGGTCGCTTCAGACAAGTCCATCTCCTCTTCGTTATAGACGATAGGGACACGGTCCTCCACAATATTGGCTTCCATTCCATAGATTAGCTGGATTCCAGCTTTCTTGGCTGCCTTATAGCCGTGTGGAAAGGACTGGACATTCCCATGGTCCGTGATGGCAACCGCCTTGTGTCCCCACTTAGCAGCTGTCGCAACGATTTCTTCGACCTCTGGTAGTGCATCCATGGTAGACATGTTAGTATGAGCATGAAACTCAACTCGACGCTCACCTTCTGGCATCAAATCCTTCCGCTCATAGTGAACAACTTCCTGCACATCCTGTACGTTCATAGTCAAATCGCGTGTGAAATTATTCATCTCTATATTCCCACGCACTCGGAGCCAAGAATTTTTCTTGATGAGGTCAAATTTCTGAGCCTCTTCCTCGTTCTTGACCCACTTTTGCATAGAAAAACTTGAAGTATAGTCCGTCATTTTAAAATTGATCAAGACACGCCCTGTTCTGGTTACCTTTTGTTCAACATCAAAAACAAGTCCTTCAAAAACAATTCGATTTTCCTCTGTCGTTATATCGATCATAGAGGTGATTTCTGCTTTCTCTAACTTAGGCTTCACGGCAGCCTTCTTAGCCTGAAAATCAAAAGCTGGTTTCTCTTCCGCTGGAGGAGGTGTCATTTGATCCAATTGTTCCAAAGCCCGTAAGGTTGCCTCATTTGCTACTTGAACAATCTGCTCATTTTCAGCATGAAAAGCCTCTTCCTGCTCCTGGGTCAGAACATCATTCTTCTCTACTTGACAAATAAAAGCTGGAAAACCAAATTTTTCGAGCTGTTTAGAGAGGTTAGGGAGATGATTTTTCTTAAAATGCTCCTTGTCAATAGCTTCAGCTCCCTCTATAAAGAGATGATTCCCATCTGCTCGCACTTGTAAATTTTGATAAAGTGATTTAAAACCTTGACTAGCGCATGGCCCCTCAGAAAAAGCCTCTCTATAATAGGCCTGCAAGAGTTGATTTGAAAATTCTTGAGACAGAGCCTTGATTTCAAAAATTGCTTTATTGCCTGTCTTAGAAAATTCTTCGCTCAAACCTTTCTTTAATTCTAAAAAGATTTCAATAGGTAAAATATTAGAAAATACAAAGTGAAACTCCCATAACTTACTGATTTTATGAACCACAACACCTTCAATATCAGCCTGAGCTAAAGCAGAATGCTGCCTTATCTCTGACGGTATTCCTAATTGATTCATCAAAATTTCAAAACTATTTGACATTCATTTTCCTCACATTATTCTCCTACTATTTTACCATATTTAGAGACATTTTCTAAAAACAAAAGGAAGCCACTAAGTGACTTCCTTCAGAGCGAAGATAAATTAATCTTCACCTTTGTTTTTCTTAATGATTTCTTCTTGTACTGACTTAGGTACATCTTCGTAGTGGTCAAATACCATCATGAAAGTACCACGTCCTTGAGATGCAGAACGAAGAACTGTTGCGTAACCGAACATTTCAGCAAGAGGAACATAAGCACGAACGATTTGGCTGTTACCGTGTGCTTCCATACCATCTACACGTCCACGACGAGCAGTTACGTGACCCATAACATCACCAAGGTTCTCTTCTGGAACAGTGATTGTTACAAGCATCATTGGCTCAAGGATAGCTGGTTGTGCTGATTTAGCAGCTTCTTTAAGAGCAAGTGAAGCTGCGATCTTGAAGGCAGTTTCAGATGAGTCGACATCGTGGTATGAACCATCGTAAAGCTTAGCTTTAACGTCAACCATTGGGTAACCTGCAAGAACACCGTTAGCCATAGATTCTACCAAACCTTTTTCAACCGCTGGGATAAATTCACGAGGAACCACACCACCGACGATTGCGTTTTCGAATTCGAATCCTTTACCTTCTTCGTTTGGAGTAAATTCAATCCATACATCACCGAATTGACCTTTACCACCAGACTGACGTTTGAAGAATCCACGTGCTTGAGTAGAAGCGCGGAATGTTTCACGGTAAGATACTTGAGGAGCACCTACGTTCGCTTCAACTTTGAACTCACGACGCATACGGTCAACAAGAACGTCAAGGTGAAGCTCACCCATACCAGAGATAACTGTTTCACCAGTTTCGACGTTTGTTTCAACGCGGAATGTTGGATCTTCTTCAGCCAATTTTTGAAGGGCAATACCCATCTTGTCTTGGTCAGCTTTAGATTTTGGCTCAACCATCAATTGGATAACTGGTTCTGGAACGTTGATTGACTCAAGGATGATTTTAGATTTTTCATCTGTCAATGAGTCACCAGTAGTAGTATCTTTCAAACCAACGGCAGCAGCGATATCACCTGAGTAAACAGTGTCGATTTCTTGACGGCTGTTAGCGTGCATTTGAAGGATACGTCCGATACGTTCACGTTTACCTTTAGAAGTGTTCAATACGTATGAACCTGATTGAAGAACACCTGAGTACACACGGAAGAATGTCAAACGACCTACGAATGGGTCTGTCATGATCTTGAAGGCAAGAGCTGCAAATGGCTCTTCATCAGATGCTGGACGAGTTTCTTCAGCGTCTGTATCTGGGTTAATACCTTTGATTGCTGGGATATCAAGTGGGCTTGGAAGGTAGTCAATAACCGCATCAAGCATCAATTGAACACCTTTGTTTTTGAAGGCAGAACCACACAATACTGGGAAGAATTCAACGTTGATAGTAGCTTTACGGATACCAGCTTTCAATTCTTCGTTAGTGATTTCTTCACCTTCGAGGTATTTCATCATCAATTCTTCGTCAGTTTCAGCAACTGCTTCAACCAATTTTTCACGGTATTCTTGTGCTTGGTCAAGGTATTCAGCTGGAATATCTTCTTCAAGGATATCTGTACCAAGGTCGTTCGTATAGATTTCAGCTTTCATCTTGATCAAGTCGATGATACCACGGAAGTCATCTTCAGAACCGATTGGCAATTGGATTGGGTGTGCATTTGCTTGAAGACGATCGTGAAGTGTGCTTACAGAGTAAAGGAAGTCAGCACCGATTTTGTCCATTTTGTTGGCAAATACGATACGTGGAACTCCATACTCAGTTGCTTGACGCCAAACTGTTTCAGTTTGAGGCTCAACACCTGATTGTGAGTCAAGAACGGTAACCGCACCATCCAATACACGAAGAGAACGTTGTACTTCGATTGTGAAGTCCACGTGTCCTGGTGTGTCGATGATATTTACGCGGTGGTTGTTCCATTGAGCTGTTGTCGCAGCAGATGTGATAGTGATACCACGTTCTTGCTCTTGCTCCATCCAGTCCATTTGTGACGCACCTTCGTGAGTTTCACCAATTTTGTGGATTTTACCAGTGTAGTAAAGAATACGCTCAGTAGTTGTTGTTTTACCAGCATCGACGTGAGCCATGATACCGATATTACGAGTTTTTTCAAGTGAAAATTCGCGTGCCATGAGGTTTATTTCTCCTATTTATTTTTGATTTCTATTCTATTATAACACGATTTTAATAAAAACGGATAGGCAGGACCTACCCGTTCTCAATGTTTTCATGCTATTGTTGGTTTCAACTTGTAGATTTACAAGTTGAATTGAACTCGGGCTAAAGTTAGTTAACCGATTTGAGCTTGAACGGGATGCTGTGTGAAAAAGATAAACTTCCTTGTATCCATCGAATACTGCATCAGTTTCCTATTTCTACTTTGCTCTTTTAGCGCTCTTAGTATCCTAATTGAACCCGGGCTAAAAGCTCGGAAAATAGATAAGCTCTCCTAGAATCTTCGATTCTTCGTCAAGCTTCCTAATTTTCAGTCGCTTTTTTAACGCCCTTAGTATCTTAATCTTACCAACGGAAGTGTGCGAATGCACGGTTAGCTTCAGCCATACGGTGAGTGTCTTCACGTTTCTTAACAGCTGCACCAGTGTTGTTAGCAGCATCCAAGATTTCTTTTGCAAGACGGTCTTGCATTGTGTGTTCACCACGAAGACGAGCGATTGTTACCAACCAACGAAGTCCAAGTGTTGTACGACGTTCTGGACGAACTTCAACTGGGACTTGGTAGTTAGAACCACCAACACGACGTGCACGTACTTCAAGTACAGGCATGATGTTTTCCATAGCTGTTTCAAATACTTCAAGTGCATCGTTACCAGTAGCTTCTTTGATTTGCTCAAAGGCACCGTAAACGATTGAAGCAGCTGTACCACGTTTACCATCAAGCATAACGCGGTTGATAAGACGAGTAACTAGTTGTGAATTGTAAAGCGGATCTGGCAATACGTCACGTTTTGGAGCTCTATTTTTACGACTCATTTCTCTTTATCCCCTTTCCTTATGCTTTTGGACGTTTAGTACCGTATTTAGAACGGCCTTGTTTACGATCGTTAACACCTGCAGTATCAAGTGCACCACGGACGATATGGTAACGTACCCCTGGAAGGTCTTTTACACGTCCACCACGAAGAAGAACCACGCTGTGCTCTTGCAAGTTGTGCCCGATACCTGGGATGTAGGCAGTAACTTCGATAAGGTTGCTCAAACGTACACGAGCGAATTTACGAAGGGCTGAGTTAGGTTTTTTAGGTGTCATTGTTCCAACACGAGTTGCAACACCACGTTTTTGTGGTGAAGAAACGTTTGTTTGAACTTTTTTATGACTGTTGTAACCAACGTTCAAAGCTGGTGATTTAGATTTTTCTACTTTTGATTTACGCGGTTTGCGAACCAATTGGTTAATTGTAGGCATCTACATTCTCCTGTGTTTTTTTATTTTTGGTGATGATACACTTGGTGACAGCTATCATCTGTGTGTACTTTTGCAACATTTGTCAGCACGTCCCTGTACACTCTTGAGAGACCAAAAGTAAAAAGTACCGTCTATTATTGTAACACAATTTTCGCTTCATTGTCAATATATTTTTCTTTTTTCTTGTTAATTTTAGCTCTTTTGTAGTGCTCCCCCAAAAAAGAAAAAGGAGGAATCCCCCCTCTCCTAAAGTTAGTATTGTTCCATTCAATCCCATCAATTTTAGCACATAATGTTCAAAAAATATTATATCATCACAACCAACCAGATTCTTTCGCGATATTAGCTGCCTCTGTTCGATTGCCTGCATCAAGTTTTGAAAGAATATTGGTGACATAGTTTCGGACTGTTCCGTTTGATAAATAAAGTTGATCTGCAATTTCTTGGTTGGATAAGCCCTGAGCGATTCCCTTTAAAACTGCGATTTCTTGTTCTGTCAACGGATTGGGATGCATCATCACCACTTCCATCAATTCAGGCGAATACTCCTTGCGCCCTTCGAGGACAGTGTGCAAGGTTTGCATGAGCTCTACAATGTTTCTTTCTTTTAATACATAAGCATCTACTCCAGCCTTGACCGCACGTTCAAAATACCCAGGGCGCTTGAAGGTCGTCACCACAACCACCTTTGTTTCTATATTTTCTGCTCGTATCCACTCCAAGACTTCAAGACCTGTCTTAACAGGCATTTCTACGTCAAGGATGGCGATATCTACAGACTCCTTTTCTAATAGTTGGATTGCTTCTTGCCCATTCTTGGCCTGAAAGACAGACTCTACATCCGGTTGAAGCGTGAGCAACTGGCATATGGCGTCTCGCAACATACTTTGATCTTCTGCGACTAATACTTTCATCTACTTTCTCTCCTTATAAGGTAGTCGAACCTGAACTTCTGTCGGTTGTTTCCAACTAATTACCTTTACTTCTCCCGAAAATGGAAGAACACGATCTCGAACTGTATGGAGATCATCCCCGCTTATAGAAACAAAGCCACAGCCATCATCTCTCACTGTTAGAATGAGTTCTTTCTCTGTCCGTTCTAATTTCAAGTAGACTTTAGACGCTTTAGCATGTTTAATGATATTGGTCACTAATTCAAGCAAAATCATGGAAGCCGTTGATTCCAATTCCTGAGTTAAGCTAGCTGTATCTAGTTGATTAGCTATTTCCACCTCAATTCCAGCAATTTCTAACATCTTTTTCACAGTCTCTAGTTCGGATGTCAAAGTTCTAGACTTAAGATTTTCCACAATGGTTCGCACTTCACGCATTGATTCTTTGCTAATTTGCTGTATTTCTCTTAATTCCTTTTCCACCTGTGGATAAGCCTCCATCTGAAATAACTGCAAGGCTAAATCTGTCTTGACACTCAACATAGCAAAGGTATGTCCCAGACTATCATGCAAATCTTGACCGATACGACTGCGTTCATTTTCAGCAAGCAAGAGATTTATCTGGGCATTTTGCTTAGCCTGAGCTTCTTTCAAATCCTCCACAAGACGAATGCGAATCAAGCCGAAAGTCATCAAATCGACAAAAGCAAGAATTACAAGTAGATAGAATAGATACTCAACTTCGATTCTCTGAAAAATCAAAAGTTGACCCACAACAAGGACTTGAGCAAGAAGAAAAGTCCAGACATGTAAAGACTTTAAACCACCTACGCTGAAATGATAACTTAAGAGATTGGATAGGAAAAAGAAAAACCAGATATAATTAACAGCAACAAAGGCAGTATTCCCAACTACATAAATCAGCATGAGGCCCCAATATAGCCAAGATAGGCGCTGACTCTTAGTTGTTAAAACACCCAAATACGCCACTACAAATAGAATATCAATCAATAAATGCCAGGCAGAAAGCCATCCAGTCACTACAGGTAGGATGGGGAAAATCATAAAAATTAAACTAGCCCAAAACATATAATGTATGCTTTTCAGTCTTTCAAGCATTAAGCATTCTCCTTATGACCTTGAAGGTAAATGGTCAAACCAAACAAAACTGCTGAAAAAACAAGTAGATAAACTGTGGCTGATAGATTGATGCTACCCTCGTTTAAGAAGGTCTTGAGCAACTCCATCAACTGATAAGTTGGTAGGCACTTCCCGATTGCTTGCATCCAGTCTGGAAATAAAGAGATGGGCATCCAGAGTCCACCTAAAACAGCCAAGCCTAGATAGAGAAGATTGCCCACGACAGACATCAGCTGACTAGAAGGCAAGAGTGTCAAGGTCAAGCCAAGCGCTACAAAAGCTACACTTCCTACTATCAGCAAGAACGCAGCCCCAATCCAGCTTCCTAAAGGCATATCCACACCTCTTACCAAGTGCCCAACTGAGAAAACAACCAGGATTGAGACCAGATAATCAACCATCATACTTGTTATCTTTGATAGATAATATTCTACCATATTTACCGGAGTATGGCGCAATGTTTTCTGCCAGTTGTTGATTTTATCTGTATGTAAAACAGCTGGGAATGAAAACATAGCTGTCGACATCATGGAAAAGGCTGTCATAGAGATGAGGTAATCACGCATAAAATTAGCTGGTCCACCAGGTGTGTCCTGGTACATGCCTGAAAAGAATAAATAGAAGGCTGTCGGCATCCCTACAGATAATAGATAATAGACTAATTGTCGTTTGGTCAATAGAAATTCTATCTTGTTTAGTGCGATCCATCGTTTCATCTTAGTCATCTCCCTTTTGTGTTTCTTCAAAGATTGTATCCAACAAGCTACGATTATTGACTTCAATTTCTTGAATCCTACATCCTGCTTGCACTAACAGTTGCCAAAAAGCATCCGCTTCACGTGTAACTACTTGCAAAGCATCTTGTTTTTGTGACCAGTTTTCAACCAAGTTAGACTGCTCAATGACTTCCTTGTATGCTAGAGGAAGGATAAAATGCTTTTCAATTCCCTCACTACGCATGGCTAGAGGCGTCGTATCACGAATCAACTCTCCCTTATTCAAGACCAAGATTCGGTCCGCTGTATGCTCTACCTCTTCGATATAATGGGAGGAATAGAGAATGGTAACTCCCTTAGCTTTTAGTTCCTGAACAATTTCCCAAAAGCGTTGACGGGTTGAAGTATCCATGGCAGCAGTCGGCTCATCTAAGAAGACTAGCTTTGGTCGCCCAATCAAGGTCAAGACGAAAGAAAAGAGACGCTTTTGTCCACCTGACAATTTTTCTGCAAATTGCTCTTTTTGTTGCTGGTCAAACTGCAATAGTTGATCAATTTCCTGGTTGCTCAAGGGATTTGGGTAAATGCTTTGAAAGAAAGCAATCAACTCTTTGACCTTTAATTTCTGAACGATGACATTTTCTTGAGGCAGGTAGGATCTTGTGTAATCTAACTGAGAACTCGTCACTGACAAGCCTTGGATGGATACTTGACCGCTTGTGACCAGTTTATCTCCAAGCAGACAGTCCAAGAGTGTGGTCTTCCCAGCACCATTGGGCCCAATCAAGGCGACGCATTCACCTTCAGCTACCTCAAAGGAAATACCCTTCAAAATAGACTTGCCCTTGATGTTTTTATTTAGGCTTTCTACCTTAATCATGTTCATGATATTCTCCTTTCAGCCACTCCTTTCCCATAGGAAAGGCGATAAAAATCATAAATCCTAGTCCCCAGGCACCACGGATGAATTGGTGAAGGAAGGCTTGATCAAACCAACCTGTAAACATTTCTACCAACCATACCACTAGTGATAGTCCAATAAAAAGATAGAGAAACGCTTTTTTCATTTTTCAAACTCCTTTTTCACATCTGAGACTAATTTCAAACCTTCTCGGATAAGCCAGGACATCATTCCAAATCCTGCAAATAGCTCCCAAGGAAAATGATAGAAATCTTCATCCAATCCTGAAAACATGAGATAAGTCATGACTCCTGCTACTACTAAACTCATTGCGACAATTACTTTATGTTTCATTTTTTTCTTCCTTTCTGTTATAAATCTATTGTATTTCATTATAAATTAGAAAAATAGAGCCTAATGTAATTAGAGAATATGACAAAAGTCATTTAGTAAACGAAATGATAAAAAATTAAATGGCGACATAAACAGTTAGATGTTAGAGAAAAATGAAAATAAGCATTACTTATAAGTTTATTAATTAGATAAAAAAGAGAACTTAACTAGTCCTCAAAAAAGTCCCATAAGATCAATAATTCTTTCGAATTAACGTTTACTAAATTGTGATGCTTTACGAGCTTTCTTAAGACCTGGTTTTTTCTACATCATGATATTTATGGTAAATTATTGCTAAAATCAAGTACTTTCGAGAGATGAATCCTCAATTTTTACATATATAATCCTTTTGAAAATCAAGAGGTTATCAAAGGGTTATCACTTTTTTAGTTTTCGGAGCTTATGTAATTGAGAAATACGATCTAATGTATCACAAAGATGATGTACAGTTTAGCAACAAATATACAGTTTCTTCGCTCCTGGACAATTTCTTTTTCTATCCTGAAAATATTTAAATAGTTCTAAATATTATTTCTAGATATTTAAAAATAATAAAACAAATTCTATTTTATTTCTAAATATTTGAAAATAATTACTATTTATATTATACTATCTTTGAGGTAACTATTATGAACTATATTAAAAGACCACATTATTTAGACTTTTTAAGAAGACATCGTGACCGCCAAATCATTAAAGTTGTGAGTGGAGTTAGACGAGCTGGTAAATCTGTTCTCTTTCAACTCTATAAAGAGGAGTTACTAGCAACTGGGGTAGACGAGGATCAGATTATATCCATAAATTTTGAAGATTTGAGTTACTATGAACTGCGACATTTTCAAACATTATTTGCTTATATAAAAGAGCGGTTAGTTGAGGAAAAAACATACTATATCTTTTTAGATGAAATTCAACATGTTGAAAAATTTGAGCTAGTAGCAGATAGTCTATTCATCCTACCAAATGTTGACCTCTATTTGACTGGATCCAACGCCTACTTTATGAGTAGCCAATTAGCTACAAACTTGACTGGTCGGTATGTTGAGATAGAGGTTCTTCCTTTGTCATTTGAAGAATACCTATCAGGTCAAGCTCTCTCAAAGAATCTGAATACAACAGAAATTTTTAACAATTATCTCTTTAGTGCTTTCCCTTACTTATTGCAAACATCATCTTACGCTGAAAAAATTGACTATCTAAGAGGAATATATAACTCAATACTGTTAAATGATATTGTCACTAGATTGGGAAATCCAAATCCTACTATTATTGAGCGCATTGTCCGAACCCTTCTCAGTAGTACAGGTAGCTTAATATCAACGAATAAGATTCGCAATACCCTGGTCAGCCAAAATGTTTCAATATCCCACAATACTTTGGAAAATTATTTGACGACTTTGACAGACAGTTTACTTTTTTATTCCGTTCCACGTTTTGATGTAAAAGGCAGAGCATTATTACAACGCTTAGAAAAATATTATCCCGTTGATTTAGGTTTACGACACCTCTTATTGCCAGACCACAAAGAAGATATTGGCCATATCTTGGAAAATATTGTCTATTTGGAATTGAGACGTAGATATTCGCAAGTATATGTTGGTAATTTAGATAAGTATGAGGTTGATTTTGTTGTTGTAACTGATCTTGGTCACTACGCTTATTATCAAGTCAGTGAAACAACACTTGCTCCAGAAACACTAGAAAGAGAACTTAGACCACTAGAAGCCATTAAAGATCAATTCCCAAAATATCTATTAACAATGGATACGATTCAGCCAACAGCAAATTACAATGGTATTGAGAAGAAAAACATTATAGATTGGTTACTAGAAAAGTAGATAATCATAAATCATACAGCTAACTAGATTTGTAACAGTCTGTTATCAATGATTCTACCCAAATCCTAACAAAATATAAGAAATTTGGAACACACTATCTAATACAAAGACTTGAAGGATAAAATGGAATCTATAACTTCTGAAAGCAATATTATTACTCATAATGATGAATCTCCATAGAATTAATAAAGCTAGGAATCAAACGGAACTATAATGAAAAAGAGACTAAGCAATCAGGCTCTAAAATCCTAAAAAGCGCATAGTATCAGATATTGAACAACCTTGATAATATGCGTTTTATTATGGAAATATTTGCTTCAT
Organism: uncultured Streptococcus sp.; assembly: GCF_901875575.1. Lineage (GTDB taxonomy): Bacteria > Bacillota > Bacilli > Lactobacillales > Streptococcaceae > Streptococcus. The sequence goes on along the minus strand of NZ_CABFMF010000011.1, from coordinate 160,456 downwards.
TTTCTCCTGAAATAGAGCTTTTTCTATCCTATTTTCTCTATTTCTAATGACTTACTTCAGCTTCTTACCTCTTGGAAAAAGCAACAAAGATATGAACTGGCAAAATTTGGCATCATCAGTAATCCAGAACAATTTGTTTTTACATATATCGACACAAAAAGAAACATCAACAATCCTTTACATGCTGACTATCTAAACAATAAAATGAAAAGCATCATAAAGAGCTGACACATGCTACACCTCATAAACTGCGACATACAGGAGCAACGCTTGCTAAACAAGCAGGAATGAGCTTAGAAGCAATTTCTGAAGCACTAACACACAGCGATACAGGTACAACTCAAATTTATGTCAATACTTCTAACGTTGTTTCTATGACCGTTGGTGAATTTGCTTTAAAGTCTCTAAAACAATAAGGTGAAAATAAGGTAAACTTTGAGGTAAACTTTTGAGTGCTTTGAAACGTTGATAGTATCGTATTAATTAATGTTTTGAGCCAACTGGCCTTGTCCGGTTGCAGCCAAATTTGCAAGCAACTAAAGTCGCAACAACTGTGTCAATTGCACCAATTTAGTAAGAAAGTACAAAAAGAACACCCCGAAAGGTGCTCTTTGTAAGTATAGTAATTCTTTCGAATTAACGTTTACTAAATTGTGATGCTTTACGAGCTTTCTTAAGACCTGGTTTCTTACGTTCAACTTTACGTGAGTCACGTGTAAGAAGTCCTGCGCGTTTCAATGAATCGCGGAAGTCTGGGTCTACTTGAAGAAGGGCACGAGCGATACCGTGACGGATAGCTCCTGATTGACCAGCGTATCCACCACCTACAACGTTAACGAAAACGTCGTATGAACCTACAGTTGAAGTAACTGCGAATGGTTGGTTGATGACAAGACGAAGGTCAGCGTGTGGGATGTACTCTTCAACATCTTTTTTGTTAACAGTGATTTTACCAGTTCCTGGAACAAGGCGAACGCGTGCAACAGCGTTTTTACGACGTCCAGTACCTGCATATTGTGCTTGTGACATACTTTATTGTTCCTTTCCTTAGATAAGTCCTGAAATATCAAGAACTTCTGGTTGTTGTGCAGCGTGAGTGTGCTCAGCTCCAACAAATACTTTCAACTTCATACCTTGAGCGCGTCCAAGTGTATTGTGTGGAAGCATACCTTTAACTGATTTCTCGATCAAACGTACTGCATTTTTAGAACGAAGTTCACCTGCAGAGATTTGTTTCAATCCACCTGGGTGGTTTGAGTGAGTGTAGTAGATTTTATCAGTTGCTTTTTTACCAGTCAATTTAACTTTTTCAGCATTGATAACAATCACAAAGTCACCTGTATCAGTGTGTGGTGTAAATGTTGGTTTGTTTTTTCCGCGAAGTACGCTAGCAACTACTGCAGAAAGACGTCCAAGTGGTACATCAGTTGCGTCAACTACGTACCATTTACGTTCAACTTGGCCTGGTTTAGCCATAAATGTTGTTTTGTTCATGATTTCTCCTATATATAGTTCGATTTTTGTTTACGGTGATGGGTGTTCCTTCCCATCGAAAAGTATTTGGAAGGTTCCGGGGCCTTTCAAATGGGGTAAACAATACCGCCTACTATCATATCAAATTTCACCCCTAAAAGTCAATAGATATGAAAAATATTTTTCTAAATTCCGCTCTTTTTGTCTCTAGAAAACCTCGCTTTCGCGAGGCTCTTCTATTTATAAGATAAAGCACGTTTAAAGGTTTTCCAAGGACCTAAATCATCTGTTTGCAGAACGAGACTAGCATACATACGCCCGATAAAGACTGTTGCAGTTACTGCAAAAGCGATCGTGATAGCAAGCGAAATCCATGCTTCTGCTCCCCCTGCATAGCCATTAATGGCTCTAAATGGCATGAAGAAAGTCGAAATAAAGGGAATATATGAACCAATTTTTAAAATCAAATTGTCCCCTGCAGAGCCTAAGGACATAACTCCCACAAAACCTATCACAATCACAATCATCAAAGGTGACAAGGCTTTTCCTGCGTCCTCAGGACGAGAAACCATAGAACCTAGGAAGGCTGCTAAAACGACGTACATAAAGAAACTGACTAAAATAAAGAGCAAGGTATTCAGAGAGAAAGCATCTCCCAAGTGATCCAAGATACCAAACTGAGCCAAGAATGGCAAATCTTTAAAGAGCAGAATGGCAGCGAGACCACCCACGACATAGATGCCGATATGAGTCAAAATCACAAGCAACAAGGCAAGCATACGAGCATAGAAATAATGGCTAGCTCGAATACTGGAAAAGACCACCTCCATGATTTTAGTCCCTTTCTCACTAGCCACTTCCTGGGCAGTGACACTAGCATAAGTAATTAAAATCATATAGAGAAATGCTCCAACCGCTGTAGCCGCGATGGTTTGAATCATTTTTTTATTTTCCTTGGATTCATCAATTTTCTCCGTAAAGTTAACTGTTTGTTCCAAGCGTTTTTCCTGTTCTTGCGACAAATTAGCTGCCGAACGATTGAGTTGAGCTTGAAGCTCATTTAACTTGCTCGTTACTCCTAGCTTAATAATACTCTCAAGAGAAGTTTCACCGTGATAAACTGCCTTCAAGACAGTATCCTCTTGGTCAATGGTCAAAAAGCCTTTTAATTTTTCATCCTTGATAGCAGCTTGAGCACTTGCTTCATCCTTGTAGTCAAAATTGAGACCATTGGTAGATTTGAGACCTTCTGTCACAGCTGGAACAGTGCTAATAACTGCTATCTTACCACTCTGAGCCATTGATGAGCCTTGGAGATAGCCAATTCCTCCAAAGAGACCGATAAACAAGAATGGTGAAATCACCATAAAGAAGAAACTCCACGACTTGATGTGTCGAAGATAGGTTTCCTTCATTACAACCCACATATTTCTCATACTTCCACCCCTGATTCTAGTTTAAAGATTTCATCGATTGTTGGCGCTTGCTGGTCAAAGGTTGCGATATATTGCCCCTGAGTCAAGATTGGGAAGAGCTCCCTTCCAGCGCTCTCATCCTCCAAGATCAATTTCCAACTGCCTTGTTTAGTCAAGCTCACCTGCTTAACATGAGGAAGATTTTCCAATTCTTCCTTACTTCGTTCACTTGAAACAAAGAGACGCGTTTTCCCGTATTGATTGCGGACATCCTGGACTGGTCCGTGCAAGACCACACGGCCATCTCGAATCATCAGAATATCGTCACAAAGTTCCTCGACGTTGGTCATGACATGGTCAGAAAAGATAATGGTTGCTCCGCGCTCTTTTTCCTGAAAAATGACTTGCTTGAGCAATTCTGTATTGACTGGGTCCAAACCACTGAAAGGTTCATCCAGGATAATCAAGTCTGGCTCATGAATCAGAGTAATGATGAGCTGAATCTTCTGCTGATTTCCTTTTGACAGGCTCTTAATTTTATCTGTCAGCTTTCCTTTTACTTCTAACCTCTTCATCCATTGAGGAAGTTTTTCCTTGATTGCCTTGGCATCCATACCTTTTAGAGTCGCCAAGTAACGAACTTGTTCAAGGACTGTCAATTTAGGCATGAGACTGCGTTCTTCAGGCAGATAGCCAATCCGAGCATAGGTTTCCTGACGAATATCCTGACCATCCAGACTGATTTCTCCCTGATATTCTAAAAATTTCAAAATACTGTGGAAAATCGTTGTCTTCCCAGCACCATTTTTTCCAACTAGTCCCAAAATACGACCTGGTCGCGCTTGAAAGTCAATACCAAACAAAACTTGCTTGGGTCCAAAACTTTTCTCTAGACTTCTTACTTCTAGCATCTTTCACCTCCGAAATGTCTTGCACTCATTATACTCCTTTTTGATAGCCTTTACAATGGTTTCTGTCCATTTTTATAAGACTAATGCTATGTAAAATATGGCCTGGAGCACTTTTATACTCAATGAAAATCAAAGAGCAAACTAGGAAGCTAGCCGTAGGTTGCTCAAAACACTATTTTGAGGTTGTAGATAAGACTGACGAAGTCAGTCACATATATACGGCAAGGCGAAGCTGACGTGGTTTGAAGAGATTTTCGAAGAGTATTAGTGATAAATCCATTATACAGTAGCAAACTTAATTTATCATCTCTGTTCCTCAACTGTCCATTTTTGATCCTGAATTGTTATTTGAAAAGCAAAAATCCACCCCGAAGGATGGATTGATACTTTAACGCACTTCTGCATTGACTTTTTCTTCGAGTGATGCTTGGATTTTTTCCATGTAGCGTGCGACTTCTTCGTCCGTTAAGCTATCTTCAGGATTTTGGAAAGTCAAGCTATAAGCCATTGACTTCATACCTAGTCCCAATTTTTCGCCTGAGAAGACGTCAAAGAGTTTGATATCTGTCAAACGTTTCACGCCGGCAGCTTGGATCGCGTCCACAACTTCTTGGTGAGTCACTTCTGCCTTGAGAAGGAGGGCAACGTCACGGCTGACTGCTGGGAATTTGGTGATTTCCACAAATGGAGCAGCAGGTTGAAGCGCAGCTTCGACGGCTGAAAGGTTAAGCTCAGCTACATACGTTTCTGGAATATCGTAAGCCTTAGCAGTGACTGGATGCACTTGGCCAAGGAAACCAAGAACTTGGTCACCGAGTGAAATCATAGCTGTACGACCTGGGTGGAGGCTAGCAATCTCAGATGTTGCTGTATAAGTTACTTGGAGTCCCAAGCGAGTAAAGAGCGCTTCAAGGATTCCCTTAGCATAGAAGAAATCAACTGGAACTGCTGCTGTTTGGAAATCTTTTTCAGCAACTAAGCCTGTCAAGGCAAAGGCAAAACTGTTGATTTCATTTGGAAGTTCTTCTTTTGGATTGCCTGTTTGTTCAAAAACTTTTCCAATCTCATAAAGGGCCAAGTTTTTATTCTTACGAGCCACGTTGTAGGCAACAGTGTCAAGGATACCTGAGATCATATTTTGACGGAGGACAGAACGGTCCGCTGTCATTGGCCACATAAGTTCAGTAAGGTTACTTGGTTGAGCCGTAAACACAACTGCTTTTTCAGGAGTTGTTAGAGCGTAGGTGATGATTTCTGTCAAACCTGCTCCTTCAGCGATGGTACGAACTTGACGGCGGAGTTTCTGTGTGGCTGTCAATTCACCAGCTGTCCCATCGTCTTTTGGAAGACTGGTTGGCAAGCGGTCATATCCATAGATACGAGCAATTTCTTCAAAGAGGTCTGCCTCGATTGTGATATCCCAGCGACGACGTGGGACACTGACTGTAAAGCTATCTGCATTTCCAGAAAGGCCAAATCCAAGACGACGGAAGACGTCTTCTACATCAGCATAAGAAAGCTCTGTACCAAGGACACGGTTAACATCAGCAAGAGTTGAAGAAACTTCCACATCAGAGGTATCAAGCTCACCCGCTGAAACGATACCTTTACGTACTGTTGCACCGGCAAGTTCGGCAATCATACTAGCTGCCGCATCAAGAGCTTCATTGACTGTTGCCACATTGATACCTTTTTCAAAGCGAGAAGATGACTCAGAACGAAGGTTGAGGCGACCACTTGTCTTACGGATAGATTTGCCATTGAAAACAGCAGCTTCAAGGACAACACGACTAGATTTTTCAGAGATTTCTGTTGCTTGACCACCCATAACACCTGCAAGAGCTACTGGCTTGTCTGCGACAGTGATAACTAAGTCATTCATGTCCAAGTCACGTTCTTCACCATCTAAAGTCACCAATTTTTCACCAGCACGCGCTTCACGTACACGGATGTCAGTTTCTTCAAAGGTATCCAAGTCAAAGGCATGCATTGGTTGACCAAAGTAGAGCAGGATATAGTTGGTCACGTCCACTACGTTATTAATTGGACGGATTCCTTCGTTCATGAGAAGGTTTTGCAACCATTGTGGACTTGGTGCGATAGTCACATTGTCCAAGATACGAGCGGCATAGTAAGGCGCCTTGTCTGTCTCAATGCCCACAGAAAGAGCATCTGCTGCAGCTTGGTCAGTTTCTGAAAGAGTAAATTCTTTAAAGTTGACTGCCTTGTCATAGATGGCCGCCACCTCGTGAGCCACCCCACGCATAGAAAGAGCATCCGCACGGTTAGGTGTAATTGAAAGTTCGATGATTTCATCATCCAAGTCTAGATATGAGAAGACTTCCTCACCTGGAACGGCATTTTCTGGCAAGATTTGGATGCCATCTGCGAATTCCTTAGGTACAACTGAGTCAGAAATTCCCAATTCACCAAGTGAACAGATCATCCCAAGTGACTCAAGACCGCGGATTTTTCCTTTTTTGATTTTGTAATTGTCAGCGATACGAGCTCCCGGAAGTGCCACCATAACCTTGATACCTGCACGCACATTCGGGGCACCACAGACGATTTGACGGGCTTCTTCTTCGCCAACGTTAACCTGACAAACATGGAGGTGAGTTTCTGGCACATCTTCGCAAGACAAGACCTCACCGACGACAATTTTTGAGAGACCAGCAGCAGGTGATTCAACACCTTCTACCTCGATCCCTGTAGTTGACATTTTTTCAGCCAACTCTTGTGATGGCACATCAATGTCCACCAATTCTTTTAACCATTTATAAGATACAAGCATAATTTAGTTTTCCAGAATGACAGTTGCCACTCTGGTTATTTTCCTTTCCTATCATTTCAATAGAAGAATCATCTTCTTACCTTAATTTCTTTCTCAGTAACCAATCCGTATCTACTTTTTGACCAACCATAAAATGATGTTGGCTAAATTTTTCAAAACCATATCGATTATAAAACGCTTGAGCTTTTGTATTATGCTCCCAAACACCTAGCCAAGCCCAGAAAAAACTATTTTTTGTAGCAAGTTCCAGAACGAATTCAAACAGTTTCTTACCGAATCCAAATCCTTGGAATTTTTGTAGCACATAGAGGCGTTGAATTTCAAAAGCATCCTCTAATTCTCTCTCAGTCTGAGCACTTCCCCAGTTGACTTTGAGAAAACCAGCTATCTCCTCTTCATGCATAATGAAATAGGTTTCGGATTCTGGATTTTCCAACTCAGTTGACAAAACTCTCAGACTATAAGCCTCTTCAAAGTATTCCTGTAACTGCTCTTCCGTATTATCATGCGCAAATGTTTCACGAAAGGTTTGTTTGGCAATTTTGGCCAACACCTCAACATCTGCCATTTCTACTTTTCTAATCATTATTTAAACTGTTCTGAGAAGCGGACATCTCCTTGGTAGAATCCACGGATATCATTGATTCCATAACGGAGCATAGCTACACGCTCTTGTCCAAGACCAAAGGCAAATCCAGAGTAAACAGTCGCATCGATACCACTCATTTCAAGGACACGTGGGTGAACCATACCGGCACCCATAATTTCGATCCAACCTGTTTTCTTACATACGTTACAGCCTTCTCCACTACACTTGAAACAAGAAACATCCACCTCAACAGATGGCTCTGTGAATGGGAAGTAAGATGGACGCAGACGGATCTGACGCTCTTCACCGAACATTTTTTGCACAATCAACTGAAGGGTTCCTTGAAGGTCTGCCATAGAAATGTTCTTCCCAACAACCAAGCCTTCAATTTGGTGGAACTGGTGACTGTGGGTCGCATCGTCTGTGTCACGACGGAAGACACGCCCTGGCGAAATCATCTTCAAAGGACCTTTTGAAAAATCATGGGCATCCATAGCACGCGCTTGAACTGGAGACGTGTGAGTACGGAGCAAGATTTCTTCTGTGATATAGAAGGTGTCCTGCATGTCGCGAGCTGGGTGGTCTTTGGGAAGGTTCATACGCTCAAAGTTATAGTAGTCTTGCTCAACTTCAAAACCATCCACGACTTGGTAACCCATACCGATAAAAATATCTTCGATTTCTTCACTAGTTTGTGTGAGGACATGACGGTGACCAGCCGCAACTGGACGACCTGGAAGTGTCACATCGATACTCTCGCTAGCTAATTGTGCAGCGACTTTCTTTTCTTCCAAGAGCTTAGCTGTTTCTTCAAAGGCTGCTGTCAAGACATCACGAGCTTCATTGACGTGTTTCCCAATGATTGGACGCATCTCAGCAGAGACATCTTTCATCCCTTTGAGGATTTCAGTGAGCGAACCCTTTTTACCAAGGACAGAGACACGCAAATCTTGCATCTCTTTTTCATTTTCAGCAGTAATCTGCTTCAAGCTAGCCAGCGTTTCTTCACGAAGCGCTTTTAATTGTTCTTCAATAGTTGACATAATTCCTCCATCAGTCTCTCGTAGATAAAAAGAAAACCACATGCCAAAAACTCCACTCGGAGCGTTGACACGCGGTACCATCCGTTTTTATCTGATAAGTCAGACCTTCATTTCTAAATCCATGCGCAAGTGAATTCACCCAGCTTTCATATAGAGAGCTTGCAGTCACGGCTCTCCTCCCTGATATACTTCCCTTGAGTTACTAGTCTTGCGGATTCCTATTCAATTACTACTTAGTTTATCAGATTTTGAGTTAAAAAACAAGTTAGATTAGACTAATTTCAGTATAAAACTCGTTCCTTTTTCCGTTGCTCCATCTTCCACAAATCCAAGCGACTTGAAACACCTCCTAGAAGCATGATTGTAGGTGTAGATTTCCTTGACTCTCAATTCTTTCCATCCTTTTACTCGAGCCAATTCAATCAAAGTACTTAGAATCTTTTTTCCAAGTCCTCGATGTTGGTAAGCGGAATTCCCAATCACAATGGGGAGATTATCCTGAGATAGTGTAACATCCCCAATTGGAAACCATTCTCCCTTCTCCTTGACTTCAATCCAAAAAAGTTCACCATGCTGATCCAAATAGGAATACATAGCTTCCAAGGTCGCTGGACTGTAAGGAAGCTTCACCCCATCTACTAGGTAAACCAAGTTCACATCCTGATACCAAGCCAAAGCTTCCTCACAATGATTGACCTGATAATAAGGAACAAGACGCAGTGCATCATCTATTTGTAAGATCTCTTTCATCTACTTTCCCTTTCAATAAGAGAGTTGCTGCTTGATTAAAACCCTCACACCAGTTATACCATTTTGCTTCATACTCATCTTGAGGTAAGATATGATTTTTTAAATCCAGAACAGAGTAAATCTTTCTTTCCTCACAAGCTTGCGCATAGAGATGATATAGTTCATCACCGCCGTCTCTATCAAACTCAGCAGAAATCGTATCCCGACCTGCCAATAAAGCCTGATAAGCCCTGTGATGCCCATCTGTAATCAACAAGCAATCTCCGAAGGCAAGAATACTGATTGGATCGACTTGGATTGTTTCTGCCGACTGGTAAAGCCTCTGAATACCTTCTAGTTTCTTTTCTGATAAGTATAGTTGAGTTGGATGAAGATCTTTTATATTGACTTTCATTTCTTTCTCCTCAAGAGATTTTGATACTCACTTCTGCTTGCCTTTAAATCGCCATTGGAAACGAAGCTTGTCATAGAAAGGAAACTCGATAAACAGGACTCCCAAGCCCACACAGAGACTGGCAAGGACGTCTGATGGATAGTGAACCCCCAGATAGACCCTTGATACTAGCACACTGACTAGGTAGAGGGCAAGGACGATTTGTACGATTTTTCTCCAGACTGGATTTTTAATCCGTTGACTGAGAATGACAATCAGAGTGCCCACCATCAGCGTCACTGCCAAAGAATGCCCACTTGGAAAAGAAAATCCCTTCTCCTCTACCAGATGTATGATAGCTGGCCGTGGGCGCTGGTAGATATTTTTAAAGGTCACGATTAAAAAACCTGCCAAAGTCAGATTTCCCAGCATGAAGAAACTTTCTATCTTCCATCGCTTACGATAAAAGACAAAAGCTGTAATGACAACCCAAGTGATAATCACTGGGATATCAATCAAGCGTGTGATGGACTTGAAAAGAATAGTCAAGTAATCTGGCAAGTCTCCTCGAACGGCAACCTGTATCGGTTGGTCAAAACCGACCAGCGTTTCAGGGTAAAATTTGACCATGTAGCCAAGAATAACGAAAAGTAAAAGGGCAAAACTGCCCTTCATTAAAAATGTTTGTTTATCTCTCATAATGTTTTAAGGTTGGTTTCAAGAGAACGTACAACAACCAGAATGAAACGGAAAAGATTACACCCTCAATCAAGTTAAAAGGCAATACCATGGTCATTAGGTAGTTGGAAAGTCCCAAAATTTTTCCAATATCAAAGTTAGCAAACTTAGCGTACAAAGGAACAGCGTAAACATAGTTGAGAACCAACATAGCCACGGTTAAACCAATAGTCCCAGCTAGAGAGCCTAGTAGGAAACGAAGGGTTGTCCGTTCCTTTTTCCAAATCAAAGCAAAGACGATGACAAAAACTCCCAAAGCTACGATATTCATCGGCAAACCAATGTAAGTATTCACTCCTTGACTATTAAGAAGCAATTTCAAGAGTGAGCGAAGCAAGAGAATTCCTAGAGCAGCAGGCAAATCCATGACCACCAAGCCCACAAGGACTGGCAAGATACTAAATTCGATCTTGAGGAAGGACGCCGCTGGTAAAAGCGGAAAGTCAAAGTACATCAGCACAAATGAGATGGCTGATAGAATTGCAATGGTCGAAAGTCGACGTGTGTTTGTCATAACAGGTTCCTCCAATTTTCTATAAAATCAGAAGAAGTTAGAAAGGATTTCTCTATCTATTCTCACTTTTTATATCCCAAAAGTTCCCTCTCACTCTACCAATGCAAGCGGTTACAATCTAGTTATAAATCCATCAGAACAGACAAAGCTATTCTTTCGTCTTCTCCCATCCAGACTATACTGTCGGTTGTGGAATCTCACCACATCAGCTTGCGCTCGCGGACTTCTTTAAAGAGAAGGAAATAGAGATTTTTCTTTTAGACTAGGCGACAAGCTGTAGGCATAACTTCTGGTTAGGCAAAGCTTGTCAACAAAGTATAAAAGGAAAAGATCATTTCCTAGTTAAAGTCACCGCCGGTCGGGAATCACACCCAGCCCTGAAGACTCTTTTATCATAACAAAAAACGCTTGCAAGCGCAAGCATTTTGTTCATTTCATTTTCATTTTTTATTTCAATTTATCTGCTTCATAGGTATGAACGAGCTCAAGACCTGCAAAGCTCTGCTGTCGGAGGGCTTCGTAGACAATCATGCAGACGGTATTAGACACATTGAGACTGCGGACATGTTCATCATTCATAGGAATACGGAGAGCTTTCTCAGGATGTTCGCGCATAAAGTCCTCAGGCAAGCCCTTGTCTTCACGTCCAAAAAGAAAATAATGGTCTTCGTCAGTCGATAAATCTACATCAGAATACACTTTTTCAGCAAATTTCGAAATCAGATAGAGTTTACCCTTCATCTGAGACATAAAATCTTCCAAACTATCGTAAAAATAAATCTCTAGCTTATCCCAATAATCCAATCCAGCCCGCTTCATCTTGCGGTCGTCAATAGGAAAGCCCATTGGCTTAATGATGTGGAGGGGAGAATTGGTCGCAGCGCAAGTACGCGCGATATTGCCTGTATTTTGTGGAATTTGAGGCTCAAATAATACAATGTGATTTGTCATGACTTGCTTCCTTTCACCATTGCAAAAAAATAGCCACACTGCCCGGAGTCAAGCTCAGCAAACAGCGTGGTTAAGGCATCGTTAACTTACCTCACAACAGGTTTGAAGTAAATCAGCGAAACTACTTTCTTAGTATAACACTTTCAGAATCATTGTCAATAGAAACGACTTGATTTTTTCAATTTTTTCAAACTATTTCCAAGGGTTTCTAGGAGAAAATTCTTAAATATCTGCAAAAATTGCTTACTCTTTTATACCTATCTATGGACTGGGAATGATGATATTATGACCTCGTTATCTCAAATACTGCTGTATGAAGCCACTCATTATGAATTTGTAAGTCATTTTCTATAACCCTACTAAAGGTGAAGCCATTTTTTAAAAGCACCCTCTGAGAGGCTAGATTACCTGTTGCCGTTCCTGCAATGATTCTATTGAAAGCATAAGTCGTGAAGGCTTTTTCTAAAACGAGTTTAACCGCTTCGCTTGCATATCCTAAATTGCTAACATTTTCTCCAATCCTATATCCAAGTTCTGCTGTCTTTCGATTATTCTCTAAAACACTTAAATTGATTCTTCCAACCATAACGCCTTGTGTATCTCTAATAAGATGCATGTAGACATCATGATTCTCTTGTTCCCTTAACAATTCCCTCGTAATTTCTTTAAAACCTTCTAAATCAAAATAGTTAGCTGGTCTAGGAGGTAAATTCCGCTCAAAATACTCTTGATTCTCTTTTTCAAAAAAATAGACGTCTAAACTATTTTCTTCAGACAACAGCTCTAAACTTATCATTGTAAATCATCTCCCGTCATTATCTACATTCAAATTTTCTCATGTTTACACAAAGTGAAATTAACACGATTTAAATTAAATACTTTTACTATTTTATATCGTCTCTACATTGTGACACTGAACTTAGTTAAAAATGATTATATTTGAATAACTTTAATTTTGTAGTGTAAATTCTACTATAAAGTAGACAAACTAATTCATATTTTGTCAAAAAGTTTCAAGCATACAATTATTAACTTTATTTCTCATACAATCTATCAATAAAAAGTTATAGAATAATTTCTCTTTACTTATCTAATGAAAACTTTGACAATACTATTTCCAAGGGTTGTAAAATCGTCCCTGATTCTGCAAGATAAGTAGTAAACTAATTACTAAAAACAAGGCTGCCAAGAGCAAGGTAAGATAGTCTCCTTTTCTCAAGGCTTGATAACTATACCAAGTGCGTTTTTTCTCTTTCCCAAAGCGTCGAAGCTCCATGGCGGTCGCGATGGTATCAATGCGTTCTAGCGAGCTAAAAATCAAGGGAGTAATAATGAGCAGATTGCCTTTGATTCGTTGCATGAGAGAAGCTTTCTTGGATAATTCCATCCCACGCGCCTCCTGAGACATCTTGATAGTAAAGAATTCTTCCTGCAAATCTGGAATATAGCGCAAGGTCAGGCTGACTGAATAGGCAATCTTATAAGGCACACCGATTTGATTTAAACTGGAAGCAAACTGACTAGGGTGGGTTGTCATCAAAAAGATAATAGCCAGAGGAATGGTACAAAGGTACTTAATGGCCAGATTTAGCAGATAAAAGAGCTCTTGACTGGTCAGAGTGTAGGCACCGATTCCCTGCCAAATCACACTTCTCTCTCCGTAAAGACCAACCCCATACTCGGGAGAAAAGAGATAGACCATCAAGACGTTTAAAACGGCAAATACCGTCGCAAAAACTGCCACAAAAGAAACATCTTTAAAATGGATTTCTGACAAATAGAGGAGAAAGACCGAAAAGATGGCAATCAGAACAAGCAGTCTGGTATCATAGCTAATCATAGCCGCCAATGACACGAGGATGAAAAAGAGGAGTTTCCCAGCTCCTGACAAGCGATGAATCACAGTATCTCTATGCTGGTAACCAATTAATTTAGCTTGCATCCTTCTCTCCTTTCTTTGTAAAATGCCGTTAAAGCAAGTGGATCCACGTCTAGTTTTTTAGCCAAGTTGAAGATTGAAGTTTCTTTTAGATTGGCTTTTACTAACAGCTCAGGATTGCTCAACAGACTAGCTGGATCGGTATCGGCAATCAGTTCCCCATCAACCATGACAAGAGCACGATCAGAATAATCCAGCATCAATTGCATATCATGAGTAATCATGACAATGGTATGCCCTTTTTGATGCAACTCTTCGAGAAATTCCATAATCTCAGTATAGTTCTTCTGGTCTTGACCTGCAGTTGGTTCATCTAAGAGGATAATTTCAGCCCCTAAGATCAAAATCGAGGCAATAGTGACACGCTTTTTCTGACCAAATGACAGGGCAGAAATGGGCCAATTACGGAATTCATAGAGACCACAGATTTTCAAGGTTTCATAGACTCTCGTTTCAATTTCCTGCTCGTCCACACCTCGCAAACGAAGTCCCAGAGCCACCTCATCAAAAATCATATTGGTTGAAATCATTTGATTGGGATTTTGCAGCACATAGCCTACTCGTTCCGCCCGCTCTGCAACAGAATCTTCTTTTATATCCTGACCTTTCCAAAGATAAGAACCTTCCGTCTGGATAAAGCTACTTAAGGCCTTGGCTAGAGTTGACTTCCCTGCTCCATTTTTTCCGACAATGGCAATCTTTTCACCCTTTTTAATATCTAAATGTAGGGACTTTAAAATCGGTCTATCATCATAAGAAAACGACACGTCCTCTAGTCTAAAGAGTGACTGCAATTCTGGGGTTTCTTTTACCTGTTCCGTCTGCAACTGAATCTGGCCTTTTGAGATAGACAAGTTGTCCAAATTTGATAATTGTTCTTCCTTGAATAAATCTACACCCAATTGACGTAAAGTGGTTAGATAAAGGGGTTCGCGAATTCCATTTTGGGTCAACAAATCAGTCGCCAATAACTGATCAGGACTCCCATTAAAGAGGATACGGCCATCGTTTATCAAGACAATTCGATCCACAGGACGATGCAATACATCCTCCAAACGGTGCTCGATAATAAGGGTCGTCGTCCCCTCTTCCTTATGAATCTGGTCAATCAATTCGATAATATCCTGACCTGACTTGGGATCAAGATTGGCGAGTGGCTCATCAAACAAAAGAATCGGACTTTCATCAATCAAGACACCAGCCAGACTGACTCGCTGCTTTTGTCCACCTGACAAATCCTGAGGACGCTGCGGCAGTAAAGGGAGAAGGTCCAGCTTTTCAGCCCATTTATGAACACGACTTTTCATCTCTTCTAGATCTGTCACATCATTTTCCAGAGCAAAAGCCAAATCCTCTGCCACAGATAAACCGATAAACTGCCCATCTGTATCCTGCAAAACTGTGCTGACCAGATGAGACTTATCATAGATGCTCATATCAAAGGCTGTTTGCCCCTTGATCAAAAATTCTCCAGATGTCTGACCCTTGTAAATATTTGGAATAATTCCATTCAAACACTGACCCAAGGTAGACTTGCCTGACCCAGATGGCCCAACAATTAAGACTTTCTCTCCCTTGTAAATGGTCAAGTCTACCCCTTGCAAGGTCGGTTCTTGTTGTGTTTCATACCGGAAAGAGAAATCTTTCCACTCAATTATAGCTTCTTTCATCTTACTCTCTTCATTCGCTTCTTAGACTTCTATTTTATCATAAATCTACCCCTTCTTGCAGTCTCTTCTCTTAAAAACTTAGCGCCAAAAAGATTCCTATCCTAGCTTGCTTACCCTACTAGCCTATAAACATCGAAAAAGACCGGTTGCCCAGCCTTTTCCTTTATGTTAATCCTTTTTCAAACTTCCTGAACGAGTCTGCGTACGTGAATAAGCTAGCAAGAGAAGGGTACCTGCGATAGCTACAGTTACAGCATTAGCAATTCCCGCAACAATCCCTTGGGCAAATACTTTTTCTGCCGCTTCTTGATAAATCACAACATCTCCAAGTGGTGCCAAGACACCCCAAACCAGAGCATTTGCGACAATCTGAATGAGGTTAAAGAAGACAATATCCTTCAATTCAAAAATACCCTGAGTTACTCGAATGTATTTTCTAAAGAGTCCTACAGCTAGACCAAAGAGACCACTAGCAATAATCCAAGTCCACCATAGACCGTAGCCAGCAAGAGAGTCCTTCACTGCATGCCCAATTAAACCAACAAGTAATCCCACTAGAGGACCAAAAATGATAGACAAGAGGCTCTGTACCGCATACTGAAGCTGGATGCTTGTATTTGGAACAGGCGTCGGAATGCTGATCATCCCGATGACAACAAAGAGCGCAGCTCCAACACCGATAGCAACAACTTGTTTAATTGATTGATTTTTCATCTATATTCTCCTATTTTATAATTCTATTTTATTTATTTCAATGGTCCAAGATGAACCGACACCCACATTATAGGCCTTGGCAAAGGAACCTTGGTTGATAGCCAGACCTAAACGATAGAGGGAATTGATGTAAAGGATGGGTTGCCCAATTCTCACATCTGCAAATGATTTGCCATAGACAACCTGATTTTGATAGACCAGCATATCAGCGTGATAGATAGTCACTTCAAAACGGTCACCAAATGCTGGTTCCAGCTTGTAAAATTCTTCTCGCGTGATAGAGGTCCAAAGCGAACCAAAACGCACATCCAGAATATCAATAGCTCCCTTCACCAAATGGTCTTCAATGATGGTCTCTACGACTGGAAGCTCCACAATCTGATCCACACTGAGCTCTGGCCCCACTTCCTCAAAACTAATGTGACCACTGGCTAATTTAGCACCAGTATAGGCATAGACATCACGACCGTGGAAAGTATAAGAGTGCTCTGTGTTTTGACGTCTATTGGCCACTTCAGAAATCTCACGAATAGCTACAATACCAACGTGTTTCTTGATAAAAGAAAGAGTCCCATTGTCTGGAGTGACAATGTATTGATTTTTTGCAGTCTTGGCAACCACACTCTTACGTTTCGAGCCGACACCCGGATCGACAACCGATACAAACGTCGTTCCCTCAGGCCAGTAATCCACCGTCTGAAAGAGACGATAGCTCCCCTCAAAAATATTATAAGGCGTGATATCGTGCGTCAAGTGATGAATTTTTAAGGTTGGAGACTCTTCTAAAGCCACTCCAATCATAGCCGATACCGCACCATCAACCAGACCAAAGTCTGATTGTAATACCAGTAAATTATTATTCATTTTATCTCCTTGTATATCCTTTATCATACCATATTTCATAGAAAGGCGCTAATAGCTATTTCAATTGGTTAGGGTATAGTTTTACCTTATAGCAAAATTCCACTAAAAGCTCTTGTTATTAGCAAGTAGGTGCATTTTTTCTTGAAAAAAGGTATGATAGTTACATCATGAAAAAGTAGGTTTTAATATGAAAATTATCCTTGTCGGAGGGGGAAAAGTTGGTTTTGCCCTCTGTCGCTCCTTGGTTGCAGAAAAGCATGATGTTTTGCTGATTGAGCAAAACGAAGCTGTTCTCAATCATATTGTCAGTCGCTTTGATATCATTGGTATCCCTGGTAACGGAGCTGATTTTGCCATTCTTGAGCAAGCCAGCGTCCAAGATTGTGATATCTTTATCGCCCTGACTGAGTACGATGAAGTGAACATGATTGCAGCCGTTCTAGCCAAAAAAATGGGAGCTAAAGAGACCATCGTTCGGGTGCGGAACCCTGAATATTCTAACTCTTATTTCAAGGAAAAGAATATTCTCGGTTTTTCTCTTATCGTTAACCCTGAGCTCCTGGCTGCCCGCGCCATTGCCAATATCATTGACTTTCCCAACGCCCTCTCTGTCGAACGTTTCTTTGGTGGACGGGTCAGCTTGATGGAATTCACTGTTAAATCCTCAAGTGGTCTTTGCCAAATGCCCATTTCTGATTTTCGTAAAAAATTTGGCAATGTTATTGTCTGCGCTATAGAGAGGGATCATCAAATTATCATTCCAAGTGGTGACATGACTGTACAGGATAAAGATAGAATCTTTGTCACTGGTAACCGTGTTGACATGATGCTTTTCCATAATTATTTCAAGTCTCGTGCCGTGAAGAGCCTTCTTATTGTTGGAGCTGGTAGAATTGCCTATTATCTACTAGGTATCCTCAAAGACAGTCGTATCGATACTAAGGTTATTGAAATCAATCCTGAAATCGCTAGCTTCTTTAGCGAGAAGTTTCCAAATCTTCATATCGTTCAAGGAGATGGTACTGCAAAAGATATCCTGCTAGAAGAAAGTGCTCAACACTATGATGCCGTTGCGACTCTAACAGGGGTCGATGAAGAAAATCTGATTACTTCTATGTTCCTTGACAGGGTAGGTGTACAGAAAAACATCACTAAGGTCAATCGTACCAGTCTCCTCGAAATTATCCATGCACCTGATTTTTCAAGTATCATCACACCTAAAAGCATCGCTGTAGATACAATCATGCACTTTATTCGTGGTCGGGTTAATGCCCAGTATTCAGATCTTCAGGCCATGCACCATCTAGCCAATGGCCAAATCGAAACCCTACAATTCCATATCAAGGAAGCCAATAAAATGACTTCCAAACCTCTTTCTCAACTCAAACTGAAAAAAGGGGTTCTCATAGCAGCCATCATTCGAAAAGGCAAGACTATTTTCCCTACTGGGGAGGATATGTTGGAAGTTGGAGACAAGCTCCTAGTAACAACCTTGTTGCCGAATATCACTAAGATTTATGACTTGATCGCGAGGTAAGAGATGAATAAAAGTATGATTCGTTACCTCCTTTCAAAGTTACTTTTGATTGAAGCTGTTCTCCTCTTGGTTCCTGTTGCGATTGCTGTCTATTACCGTGAATCGAGCCAAGTCTTTACAGCCCTCTTTACAACGATTGGGATTCTCGTATTACTAGGCGGTTCAGGAATTTTACAAAAGCCAAAAAATCAACGGATTTATGCCAAGGAGGGAATCTTGATTGTGGCCCTCTGTTGGATCCTTTGGTCTTTCTTTGGAGGTCTCCCCTTTGTTTTTGCTAAGCAAATTTCCAGCGTTATCGATGCCTTTTTTGAAATTAGCTCTGGCTTTACAACTACTGGAGCAACTATTCTGAACGACGTTTCGGTCCTCAGTCGCTCCCTCCTCTTCTGGCGAAGTTTTACCCACTTGATTGGAGGGATGGGAGTGCTTGTTTTTGCACTTGCTATTATGGACAATGCCAAGAATAGCCACCTAGAAGTGATGAAGGCTGAGGTTCCTGGTCCCGTCTTCGGTAAGGTTGTATCCAAACTCAAAAACACTGCCCAGATTCTCTATCTCCTTTATCTAGCTCTCTTCTCCCTCTTTGTCATCATCTATTATCTAGCCGGTATGCCTCTCTACGAT
Source organism: uncultured Streptococcus sp. (assembly GCF_901875575.1). GTDB lineage: Bacteria > Bacillota > Bacilli > Lactobacillales > Streptococcaceae > Streptococcus. The sequence continues at coordinate 141,554 of NZ_CABFMF010000011.1, read as the reverse complement.
AGTTTTGTCATTGCTATGGGTACAGCAGGTACAGGAGGATTTACCGTCTATAACGACGGAATTGCCCACTATGGTAGCTCACTGATTACCTATCTGGTTAGTATCGGAGTTCTGGTTTTTGGGGTAAATTTCAACCTTTACTACTACCTCATGCTCCGTCGCGTTAAAGCTTTCTTTGGAGATGAAGAACTTCGAGCTTACTTGGTCATTGTACTGCTTTCTACAGGCTTGATTAGTCTCAATACCCTCTATCTCTATCCAGGATTTTCAAAGAGTTTTGAAATGGCCTTCTTCCAGGTTTCCAATATCATTACAACGACTGGTTTTGGTTACGGAGACATTACCAACTGGCCCCTCTTCTCCCAGTTTATCCTCCTCTTCCTCATGGGAATCGGTGGTTCTGCTGGTTCAACCGCAGGTGGACTCAAGGTTATTCGAGGCCTCATCCTTTCAAAAATTGCCAAAAACCAAATTTTGTCAATTCTATCGCCCCACCGTGTTTTGACCCTCCATGTTAATAAAACGGTGATTGATAAGGATACTCAGCACAAAATTCTCAAATATTTTGTCATTTATATTATGATTTCACTATCACTCATTTTTATTATTAGCCTTGACAGCAATGACTTCCTAGTCGTTACTAGTGCTGTCTTTAGCTGTTTCAACAATATCGGCCCTATCTTAGGAACTACTTCTAGTTTTTCAATCTTTAGCCCTCTCTCAAAACTCCTCCTTTCATTCGCTATGATTGCAGGTCGTTTAGAGATATATCCCATCCTACTTCTCTTTATGAAGCGGACATGGTCCAAGAGATAAAATACAACCACACCTTGTATCTTACAAAGTGTGGTGTTTTAATTTCAGATCACCTTCCAGAATTCAACGAACTCTTTTTAAACCAAGTTAGACACTTCAGAGACTGACTGAGGTTTACACTCAATAAAAATCAAAGAGCAAACCGGAAAGCAAGGCACAGAGTTCTCAAAGCACTTCTGTAACTCAGCAGATAAAACTGACGTGGTTTGAAGAAATTTTGTCAGAGTATAAGAATCAAAAAAACAACCCTCAGTCGACTGACCGAGGGTTCCTTATTTCATTATTCAAGAACTTGATTAGTTCAACGCATCCAAGGCATCATCCATAGAAAGAACTTCGTGGAAGACACGTTGTGTCAATTCAGTTTTTTGTTCTGGAGTGAGGTATTTAGTGTTTACACAGTATCCAGAGATACGTACGATAACATCTTCACCAGACATAATCTTTTCGTAAACATCGTTCAAGTCCATAACGTTCAAGTTAACGTGTTGTCCACCGTTTTCAAAGTAACCATCAAGGATTGTTACCAAGTTATCAACTTGTTCGTCACGAGTCTTACCAAGAGCACGTGGTGAAACTTGAGTAGTCAATGAGATACCGTCAGCCGCATAACCAAAGTCAAGACTAGAAAGTGAGTTCAAGTTTTGCAACCATCCACCTTTAGCTTTGTTAGATGGGTTAGCACCTGGTGAGAAGAATTCAAGTTTAGACAAGTTCACAGAACCATCTTCGTTAAGATATACACCTTTATGGACTGGTGAGTTACCAGTTTGTTTAGAGTAAGCAACGTTAGATGTGATAGTCAAAAGTGAAACTGTAGCTTCTGCATCTTTGTAAAGTTTGTGGCTACGTAGACGAGTTGTATAAGCTTCAATCAACCATTCTGCCAATTCGTTTGAACGAGGATCATCTTCACCCCAACGTGGGTATTCACCGATTGTTTCGTAATCGTAGATGTAGCCATTTTCATCACGGATTGGTTTAACTGTAGCGTATTTGATAGCTGACAATGTATCAACAGTGTTAGCAAATCCACAGATACCGAATCCCATGTTAGCACGTTGTTTAGTTGGCAAGAATGCCATTTGAACAGCTTCGTAGTTGTACTTATCAGTCATGTAGTGGATGATATTCAAAGCATCTACATAAGTGTCAGTCAACCAGTCAAGAGATTTTTCAAAGTTAGCTTTAACTGATTCGAATTCAAGAACTTCATCACGGATAGGATCGATGTCAAATACTTTGTAATCTTTATGAACATCGTCGTAACCACCGTTCAAACCAGTAAGAAGGGCTTTCAATACGTTTACGCGAGCACCGAAGTACTGGATGTTGTGACGTTGTTCTTCGTTTTCTGGGTCAAGTGGTGATACACAGCATGAGATACAGCTCATTTCACCGTATCCGTCTTTAGCCATTGTTGTAACACCTTCGTATTGGATAGAAGAGTGTTTGTGGCTCATGTGCATACAGTAGCGACGGAAGTTGTATGGCAATTTATCAGTCCAAAGAACTGTCAAGTTTGGTTCTGGTGAGTTACCGATGTTGTCAAGAGTGTTCAAGAAACGGTAGTCCATCTTAGTAACACGGTGACGACCGTCGTTACCCATACCAGCCATAGAAGTTGTGATGAAAGTTGGGTCACCTGAGTACAATTGGTCGTAAGCTTTTGTACGAGCAAATTTAACTGTACGAAGTTTCATAACAAAATCATCAACGAATTCTTGGATTTCTGATTCAGTAAATGTACCACGAGCAAGGTCACGTTCAGCAAAGATATCCAATACGATTGGCACACGTCCTAGAGATGTAGCAGCACCGTTGATAACACGGCAGACAGCCATGAAGGCAATGTTAACCCATTGGATAGCTTCTTTAGTGTTCATCGCTGGTTTGCGAACGTCAACTCCGTAAAGATCACCTAAGCGTACAACTTGTTGTAATGCTTGATATTGAAGGTTGATTTCTTCACGAAGACGGATTGTTTCTTCATCGATTTCTTCGATTGCATTCCAATCGTTTACTTTTTCTTGCATCAAGTAGTCTGCACCGTAAAGAGCAAGACGAGCGTAAACACCGATGATACGTCCACGTGAGTATGCATCTGGAAGACCAGTTACAGTGTGTGCGTGACGAGCGCGACGGATGTTTGAAGTGTAAGCACGGAAGATACCGTCGTTAACTGTTGTTACGTATTTAGTGAAGATTTCGTGAACAGCTGGGTCTGGTTCATATCCATTTTCTTTCAAAGTAGTTTCAGCCATACGGATACCACCTCTTGGCATGAAGTTCAATTTGAAGAGTTCATCGTTTTGGATACCATAGATAACTTCGTTTTCTTTGTCGATAAATCCTGCTGGGATATCAGCGATAGATGTTGGACGAGTGTCCATTGGGAAACGAGTTTCTTCGTAGTGAGCTTTAGTTTCTTCTACAATTTTTTTGATGTGAAGTGAGCGTTCAGTTGGTCCTGCAAGGAAGCTTTCGTCTCCATCGTAAGGCGTGTAGTTAGCTTGAACAAAGCGTGAAATGCTTACTTTTTCCTTCCAATCTACGCCTTTGAAGCCTTCCCAAGCTTTATCAAAAATATCTTGAGCTTCAACAACTGTTTTAACAACCATGTTAGTGTCCTCTTTTTTCTTTCTAGTAACAGCTATCTGTTACATTTATGAGTTAAGTATACCATACAGTAAACGATTTCAACAAGAGTAAAATCCCTATTTTCACACTTTCTTTTCTAAAACAGAATGTTTTTTCAAGATAAACTGTATTATATTTTTGAAAAACAAAACCTGATTTTCCTTTTTTTCAGAAAAAAGGATATAATAAAAGGAAATAAATACTTAAAAGGAGTTATACATGCTGGTTTTTCCTTTGTTAAATGATTTGTCCAGAAAAATCATCCACATTGACATGGATGCTTTTTTTGCTGCTGTAGAAATTCGAGACAATCCTAAATTAAAAGGTAAACCAGTCATCATCGGAAGTGATCCAAGAGAAACTGGTGGCCGTGGAGTCGTTGCAACCTGTAGTTATGAAGCTAGATCTTTCGGTATTCACTCTGCCATGAGTTCGAAAGAGGCTTACGAACGCTGTCCTCAAGCTATTTTTATCTCAGGAAATTATGAAAAATATAAGACAGTGGGACTTCAGATTCGAGAGATCTTTAAACGTTATACAGATATCATCGAACCAGTTAGTATTGACGAAGCTTATTTAGACGTGACAGAAAATAAACTAGGTATTAAATCGGCAGTTAAAATCGCTCGTCTCATTCAAGAGGATATCTGGCAAGAACTTCATCTAACTGCTTCTGCCGGTGTTTCCTACAACAAATTCTTAGCTAAAATGGCTAGCGATTATCAAAAACCACATGGTCTGACAGTGATTCTACCTGAGCATGCTGAGGATTTTCTCAAACAAATGGACGTGGCCAAGTTTCACGGAGTAGGAAAAAAGACGGTGGAACGTCTTCATCAAATGGGCATTTTTACTGGCGCTGATCTATTTGAAATTCCTGAAATAACCCTAATAGACCGCTTTGGCAGACTGGGCTACGACCTTTATCGAAAGGCTCGTGGTATTCACAACTCTCCAGTTAAATCAAATCGCATCCGTAAATCCATCGGGAAGGAGAAAACCTATGGGAAGATTCTCCGTGCCGAGGAAGACATCAAAAAAGAGCTGACTCTCCTATCAGAAAGAGTCGCTCTCAATCTCAGCCAACAAGAAAAATCTGGAAAAATTGTCATTTTGAAAATCCGCTACGAGGACTTTTCAACTCTTACTAAACGAAAAAGTTTAGCTCAAAAAACACAGAATGCTAGTCAGATAAGCCAAATAGCCCTGCAACTCTATGAAGAGTTAAACGGTAAAGAAAGAGGTGTCCGCCTGTTGGGGATTACCGTGACTGGATTTTAAAACCTTGAAGAGTCTGACCCTTCAAGGTTTTTCTTATATAAATAAACGAACAAAGCTATAAAGTAGCAAGACACCACCAAGCACGATACGGTATTTACCAAAAAGGGTAAAGTCGTGTTTTTTCACATAGCTGGTCAAGAAACGAATAGCGATCATGCTGACTGCAAAGGCTACTCCCATCGCAACCAAGAGCAAGAACAATTGCCCAAAGCTCAAGAGTTGTCCCGCTTTTACAAATTTGAAAATCTTTAAGGCACTAGCTCCAAACATAACAGGAATTCCAAGATAGAAGGTAAATTCCGTTACAACAGAACGACTGGTTCCATTCAATAAACCACCGACAATCGTTGCCCCAGAACGACTAGTTCCTGGTAAAAGGGCAAGAACTTGGAAGAGTCCGATATAGAAGGCTGTAGTATAAGGAAGCTTGTCTAACTCTGTTACACTTGGCTCGATAGCACGCGCTTTATTGCGCTTTTCCAAATAGATAAAGGCAATTCCATAGATAATCAACATGAGAGCAACTGAAACCATGTTATGGAAGTGGGTATCAAACCAATCATCAAATTTAAAGACAGCAAGCAAAGGTAAAGTAGCTACAAGAACTTTAGACCACAATTGCCAAGTCTTACGAACTTCCTGCTTGTCTTTAGTCGATTTGAAAGGATTGAGCTTATTAAAGTAAATCACCATGACCGCTAAAATCGCACCAAGCTGAATCACAACATTAAACATGGATATAAAGGCTTCATTTTGATTTTGATATTGGATAAATTCCTCTGCTAAAATCAAGTGGCCTGTACTGGAAATTGGCAACCATTCCGTAATTCCTTCCACAATCCCGAAGAAGATAGATTTTAAAATTTCAATAAGATACATAGATTACTCCTTTTTCTATCTTCCATTATAGCATACTTTTTCAGTCTATAGCACTTCTCTTTAAAAGGCACCGATACTGCCACCTCCACCGCCTCCAGAGAAGCCACCGCCAGAACTTCCACTTCCAGAAGATACGGAGTAGGTACTTGCTGTATTTGCGACACTAGCATAATGGCTCATTTGTGCTGTTGAATCATAAAACATACTGTGCCAGCCATAAGCTACATAGAGGTTGATATCTGGATTTTCTACTTGGATGTGATGCACCTTCATTAAATGACTGACCTTTTCCGCATAGCCAAATAAGGTCGCATAGACCAAGAGGCGATTCCAGACCACAATACTTTCCAGCTCAGCCTGATCCAATCGTGCAATCTCACGCAACATATTTTCAAAACTGGTCCAGAGATAGTAGACTTCTGCCCCTGCTTCATTTAGGACACCATCACGATTATCTAATCGAAGCTTCCAATAATAGAAAACAGCCAAAACCAAACCTAGAAAACCAAGTATTAGCAAAGGAAGGTAAAAATAAGCATGAACATCTAAACTGTACAAGAACAAACCAAATCCGATAAATAGGGGTAGGATAGTAGAGAATCCCATACCCACTTGCAAGGCCTTTTCCCCACCAGTTAAAGATCGATAGTAATCTGGGAGCCCCCAGAAGGAAACTCGATTTCTCACTCCTTCTTGCATCTCTTTTAATACTGCTTCGAAAGAAGATTTGAGCTGAATCCCTCTTGCTTGAATCCGTTTTTCATCGGCAGATTTGGCTCCGCGATAAAGACTCTCAGATACCTTGTAATCCGCAAACAAGTTGGAAAGAGTTGTTTCTTTTTTGCCTGAAAAGGCCAGATTTAGGCAGTCTTTCTCAAAATTTGACAAACCATCTTCTTTTACCAGTCTTAAGCCAACTGCATCTCCCTCTGAAATAATAGAGACATTCCCACGATCTATCACATCTAACAAGGTAGCTTGAATAAGTTGGTCAAAGGTGAATTTTCCTGCTCCTTTGGTTAGAGGACTTACTTCCTCCAAAGAGGTCGAGTAGACAGCCTCTGATAAAACCATAGGCTCTAATTCCATTGGTGGTTCATAGAGACGATGATCTTTGGCATATTTAACTGAAGAAGTGGTCTTTCTTCTATAAATAAAATAGAAGAAAACACTCAATAACAAGGAGATGGAAAGTATGGAAGGGAAGACCCAAGTAAGGAGTTGTTTACTCTGATTCTTTTCTTTAACAATCGAGTCTTCTATCTTATTAAACTCTTCTAAACGATTTCCTTTCAAGCCCTGATCCCTAGCGCTAGCAAAATCGGCCCGAGGCCAGTAGGCATGCAATTCAACCCCACGCTTAGCCGGAAGATTGTCCAAACGAATAGTATAATCAAGGTTACTCTTTTCAATCGTTCCCTCTCTAAAAAGTTTCCCTGTATGGAAAAAGAGTTTTTCAGCCCCCTTCTCTCCCCTTACATGAAATTCAAACTTTCCAATAGCCCCTGAACTATCTGTTAAAGGTTGCCAATTTAATTCAGCGATGTCATCATATAGGAAAAGTAAATTTTTTAAGTTCCAGGTGAGATCAACTTCAACTATGTCGCCCTCCTGACCCGGATTGTAGACTTTCACAGTATAACCATCCGCTTCTTCTGTCACTTCGCTTGTAACATCTGTCAGTTCAGCACCATTTTTCGATGCCTGAACCTTTGGATGAGAATCAATGGCAAATCCGCTAGGCATCTTGCCAGCACGTCCAAGTCCCACGATTTGGCCCTTAAAGTCCTCCTCAAACTGGTAAACTATCTTCTGTCTAAATTCTGCTGTATTGTCTGCATGAATATACAAATCCCCTTGATAAGAGTTTATCTTGAAATCAATGGCAAAAACAGAGAATGGCAGAAGGCAAAACAAGCCTAACACTAGTAAGAAAAAAGTTTTTTTCATCAACTAAGCCCCCCTTTTTATCTTTGCTATCATTATATCATTTTTTCATAAGTAAAGGCTTACCTATATTGAAAAATAGAGTTTTTTTCGATAAAATAGGAGACAGTTATTTTTTAATAGATTAGAAATAGGAGAAAACATGAAAAAAATATACTTATCTATTTTTGCAAGTCTCTTACTGACGTTAGGGCTTGTCAATGTTGTTCAAGCCGATGAATATTTACGCATCGGTATGGAAGCGGCGTATGCCCCATTTAACTGGACACAGGATGATGATAGCAATGGTGCTGTCAAAATCGATGGAACTAACCAATATGCCAACGGCTACGATGTTCAAATTGCCAAAAAAATCGCCAAAGATTTAGGGAAAGAACCCTTAGTAGTCAAAACTAAATGGGAAGGTCTCGTCCCAGCTCTTACTTCTGGAAAAATCGATATGATTATTGCAGGTATGAGCCCAACCGCTGAACGTAAAAAAGAAATTGCTTTTTCAAGCAGTTACTACACTAGTGTGCCTGTTCTTCTGGTAAAAAAAGATTCCACCTATGCAAATGCAAAAAGTCTAAACGATTTTAACGGTGCTAAAATCACATCCCAACAAGGTGTTTACCTCTATGACTTGATTGCTCAAATTACGGGTGCAAAAAAAGAAACAGCAATGGGGGACTTCGCTCAGATGCGCCAAGCTCTTGAAGCTGGAGTCATTGATGCCTATGTATCAGAACGCCCTGAGGCTTTGACAGCAGAAGCAGCTAACTCTAAGTTTAAAATGATCCAAGTAGAACCAGGATTCCAAACTGGAGAGGAAGATACTGCTATTGCCATCGGCCTTCGCAAGGATGACAGCCGCATTTCTCAAATCAATTCTAGCATTGAAACAATCTCTAAGGATGAGCAAGTTTCCCTGATGGATCGTATGATTAAAGAGCAACCTGCCGAAGCTACAACAACTGAAGAAACTAGCAGTAGCTTCTTTAGCCAAGTTGCTAAAATTCTTTCTGAGAACTGGCAACAACTCTTGCGTGGTGCTGGTATCACTCTTTTAATCTCTATCATCGGAACCATTACTGGCCTCATTATTGGTCTTGCTATTGGTGTCTTCCGAACAGCACCTCTATCAGAAAATAAAGCTATCTATGGACTACAAAAGTTCTTCAGTTGGATTCTTAACGTCTACATTGAAATCTTCCGTGGGACACCAATGATTGTTCAATCCATGGTCATCTACTATGGTACTGCCCAAGCTTTTGGCATCAATCTTGACCGTACACTGGCTGCTATTTTCATCGTTTCAATTAACACAGGTGCCTACATGACTGAGATTGTCCGTGGTGGTATCTTGGCTGTTGACAAGGGGCAATTTGAGGCTGCAACTGCTCTTGGTATGACACATAATCAAACCATGCGTAAGATTGTCCTACCTCAAGTAGTTCGAAATATCTTACCAGCAACTGGTAATGAGTTTGTCATCAATATCAAAGATACTTCAGTATTGAACGTTATCTCTGTTGTCGAGCTTTATTTCTCAGGAAATACCGTCGCAACTCAAACCTACCAATATTTCCAAACATTTACAATCATTGCTGTAATCTACTTTATTCTTACCTTCACCGTAACACGTATCTTGCGCTTCATTGAGCGCCGTATGGATATGGATACTTATACTACAGGTGCTAACCAAATGCAAACGGAGGATTTGAAATAATGAAACAACCAATTCTTGAAATCAAACACCTCAAAAAATCTTATGGACAAAATGAAGTTTTAAAAGATATCTCTCTGACTATCCACAAGGGAGAGGTTATCTCCATCATCGGAAGCTCTGGAAGCGGAAAATCAACTTTTTTACGTTCTATCAACTTACTTGAAACTCCTACTGATGGAGAAATCCTCTACCAAGGTAGCAACGTATTAGAAAAAGGTTATGACCTTACCCAGTACCGTGAAAAGTTGGGAATGGTTTTCCAATCTTTTAACCTCTTTGAAAATCTCAACGTTCTTGAAAACACAATCGTCGCTCAGACAACAGTTCTTAAACGCGAACGCGCAGAAGCTGAAAAAATTGCCAAAGAAAACCTTGAAAAAGTCGGTATGGGGGAACGCTACTGGCAGGCAAAACCCAAACAACTCTCAGGTGGTCAAAAACAACGTGTAGCAATCGCTCGTGCCCTCTCAATGAATCCAGACGCTATTCTCTTTGATGAACCAACATCTGCTCTCGATCCAGAAATGGTTGGAGAAGTCCTTAAAATCATGCAGGACCTTGCTCAAGAAGGCTTGACCATGATCGTCGTAACACATGAAATGGAATTTGCCCGTGATGTATCACACCGTGTCATCTTTATGGATAAGGGCGTAATTGCGGAGGAAGGAAATCCAGAAGATCTCTTTACCAATCCCAAAGAAGAACGTACAAAAGAATTTCTCCAACGCTATCTTAAATAATAGTAAAAGACTGCATGATTCATGCAGTCTTTTACTATACCTAAAAATGAAAAGGCAGATTCCCATTAGGATTCCGCCGTTATCCAAAGATTAATCTTCAAATTTTTCATGATTTTTTTCGTAGAAATCAATTAAACCTAGAGCTGTTTCAAATGAAATATTTTTTACCTTCGCACGCCCCTGCGCTAGAGCAATGATAGACATTTCACGCGCATTCGTTTCTTTAGAGATACGGTAGCCTGTGATTTTCTTATCACGAACCCAGCCAACAACTGTTTCTACTTTTTCAAAGTTTGACTTAGCCATGTTCTTCTCCTATTTTCTTCTTTACGATATTTAATTGTATACGTTTTTATGTGTTTTGTCAATAAAAAAACATATATTCAATAAAATAAATGGTTTAGAATTTCCTTACTATCTTTTTAAAGCCGATAATATATAGGTTTTTTCTTGCTAAAAACCATTAGCAAATACTTTAAAATAATTGTATTATTAACTCTTTTTTATGTAAATTTATTCATGTATATTAAATACCAGTTCATAACTAAGCTAGACAGGTTCTATCTCTCAGTTCATTAATTATCTTCCTCTTCAAATCGACAAGTCCATTAGAGACAGTTGTCAGCCTATACTATCTCCAAAAAATTTCTTTTCTTTCTCCTTTTAGTCTTGCTTTCCTGTCTTCAAGTAAAATTTATCATTTGTACAACTGGTACTTTTTATTTACTTTATCAAGTTTTACTATTTCCCATACGCCTTCTACAACTACTGACTATACCTTTGTTATAGTAAAGATTGAAAAATTTTATATACTTCTCATCTGACAATAGTACTTTGATCACTCACTTAATTCAAAACGATTCATTCATAATTACTGATTATTTTTTCGAATATCTATTATATTTAGTCTAATTTATGATTACCTATATATAAACCCAAGTATTCTAAAAAATCTCCTTATATATAGCAAATCTAATTTTTGGAATAATATATTCTGAATCAAAAAATAATAGGTGTTATAATGAGTTGTCGGAAAAACAGCACGATTGATTTCCTAAGTCCATAGGAATCGCCCCCTTTCTTCACCCTCATTATAACACCGTTACATCAGTTATGCAAATAATATGATATTTTTTTATTAGTCCTCAGACAAGCATATTATAGAGCGTTTCATTCCCATTTAAGTTAATATAAGCAGGATCAAATCCTTCCATTCGACGAATCAATCCTGCATAATCATGCTTATCTGCCAAAGCGATTCCAATCAATACTGGACCTGTCCCCTTACTAGCTCGTTTGATATATTCAAAACGTGTGATATCATCATTTGGCCCTAAGATATCATTTACAAATTCACGCAAAGCTCCTGGACGCTGTGGAAAATTCACCACAAAGTAATGCTTGATACCATCATAAATCAAGGCACGCTCTTCCATTTCTGGCATACGGTTGATATCATTATTTCCTCCAGAAATGATACAACAGATTGTTTTCCCTTTGATATAATCAGACAAGACCTCTAAAGATGCAATACTAGTAGCTCCAGCAGGCTCAGCAACAATCCCTTGCTTAGAGTAGAGGTCAATCAAGGTTTCAGAAATCAATCCCTCATCAACACCTACCAAAGTTTGAACATGTTGACGAGTTGCCTCATAGGTCAACTGTCCCACCTTTTGTACAGCAATCCCATCTGCAAATTTATCAATTTCTTTGAGTTTAACAGGCCCACCAGCATCAAAGGCAGCCTTCATGGAACGGGCTCCATTTGCTTCTACACCAATGACTTCAATTTCTGGATTTGTTTCCTTGATATAAGTTGAAACCCCAGCAATGAGACCACCACCTCCAACAGGAACTAAGACAGCATCAAAATCAATCGATTCTTTCCTAGCTTCTTCTAAAATCTCATAAGCAACTGTACCTTGACCTGCTTGAACATTGATATCATCAAAGGGATCAATAAAAGTACGATTTTCAGACACTGTGAAATCTTGAGCTGCTTTAGCAGATGCATCGAAGGTATCGCCAATCAATTTGATAGTGACAAAGTTCCCACCAAAAAAGCGAACCTGACCAATTTTTTGTTGTGGCGTAGTAATGGGCATAAAGATAGTAGCAGGAATTTTCATTTCATTACAGGTATAGGCTACTCCCTGCGCATGATTTCCCGCAGAAGCGCAGACTACCCCACGCTCACGCTCTTCCTTGCTGAGCTGGGAAATGGCATAATAGGCACCACGAATTTTAAAGGAACGAACACGTTGAGCATTTTCCTTTTTCAAATAAATCTTAGCACCATACTTCTCCGATAAATAATGGTCATAATCAAGCGGTGTATTAACGACAACACCATTCAAAACCTTGTGAGCCTTGATTATATCTTTTGAACTTAACATACAAAACCTCTTTTTCTATAAAAAACAGTCACTAATGACTGTTTTTAGTTATTCATCTCCGAAAACTTCAGCAACACTTTCATGATATGTATGAGCCATACGAATTGAAAACTCTTTAGGAAGTTCATAACGATTTGTGGAAATCCAATCATATAACCATTCTGCCAAACTTTCTTCACTATCATTACGATGGAAGATAAAATAGTTTAAAATTTCTTTATATTCTACATCATTCAAATCCAAGGTGTCTACAAATTGACTACGAGGAACAAAATCAGAATCTAATTTTCTTAGTTGATCTGTCAATTCTCCCAATTGTAAATCCAACTGAAAAAATAATTTTTGCAGTTGCCTATCAGTTTCATCACATCCTGTCTTGATAGAAAACAAATTGGTAATATTCATATGATTTCAACCCCTAAATAAGTACAACTAATATCCCACGAATAGCTGAAGCTAAAGTTTTCGCAAAATTCTTTGCTCTCTAATTAGTTATAGATTTTGAATGCATCATCGTCGTTTTTACCAACGAATGGCATTGCTTTACGCAATTCTGCACCAACTTTTTCAATTTCAAGATTGGCTGCTTGTTCACGGTAAGCAGTCAATTTTGGACGGCCAGCTTTATAGTCATTTACAAAGTCATTTGCAAAAGTACCATTTTGGATATCTGCCAATACAGCTTTCATGTTTTCTTTAACTTGCTCAGTAATCACACGTGGACCTGATACATAGTCACCGTACTCAGCAGTATTTGAAATAGATTGACGCATTTTCTTGAATCCACCTTCATAAATCAAATCAACGATCAATTTCATTTCGTGAAGAACTTCAAAGTAAGCCAATTCTGGAGCATAACCTGCTTCTGTCAAGACTTCAAAACCTGCTTCGATAAGGGCAGTCAAACCACCACAAAGTACAGCTTGTTCACCAAACAAATCTTCTTCAGTTTCTTCTTTGTATGTTGTTTCAAGAAGACCAACACGAGCCGCACCAACTCCTTTACACCAGTCCATGGCAATGTTTTTCGCATTTCCTGTTGCATCTTGGTATACTGCATAAAGAGCTGGAACACCAAATCCTTCTTCGTAAGTACGGCGTACCAAATGTCCAGGTCCTTTAGGAGCACACATGAAGACATCTACATCTGCAGGAACTTTGATAAATTCAAAGTGAATGTTGAAACCATGGGCAAATCCAACTGCATTACCAGCTTCCAAGTTTGGAGCGATTTCTGCCTCGTAAAGTTCTTGTTGAATTTCATCTGGCGCCAAAATCATGATAACATCAGCTAATTTAGTAGCTTCTGCTACTGTATAAGTGTCAAATCCATCTTCCTTTGCTTTATCAAAAGATTTACCTGGACGTACACCGATAATAACGTCACGACCTGAATCACGCAAGTTTTGAGCATGGGCATGACCTTGTGATCCATAACCGATAACGGCGATTTTTTTACCGTCAAGTGCTGCTACTTTAACATCTTTTTCGTATTCCATTTGAACTGCCATTGTTTTTCTCTCTTTTCTATTATTTATTGTCTTTTAGGCTGGTTTAACAAATTTAAGTTGGATTTTTATACTCAATGAAAATCAAAGTGCAAACTAGGAAGCTAGCCGCAGGTTGCTCAAAACACTGTTTTGAGGTTGCAGATAGAGTTGACGTAGTTTGAAGAGATTTTCGAAGAGTATTAATCGCGGGTAAATCCAGTTGCACCCGTACGAGCAATATTTCGAATACCATAAGGTCGAATAACTCGTAATAGAGCCTCGCTCTTTTCAGCATTCCCAGTCATCTGAATGGTAATTGAGCTCGGTGCCACATCTACCACTGTTGCACGGAATGGTTGAATAATGGCTAAAATTTCTGCCCGTTTTTCAGCTGGGGCTGAAACCTTGACCAAAATAACCTCACGCTCCAAATGGGGTTTGTCTGTAATATCTCGAATGCGAATCACATCAATCTGGCGATTGAGTTGCTTGATGATTTGCTCCACTTCATCGTGAGAAGCTACATCAATAATAATGGTAATACGTGATACATTTGGATCTTCTGTAATTCCAACTGAGATGCTCTCAATATTAACCTGACGACGAGACAAGACTCCTGTAAAGCGGTTAAGAACACCTGAACGATTCTGTAGTTTAGCTGTTAACATTCTACGCATGGAATTTCACCCCCAACATCTCATGATTACTCTTGCCAGCTGGTACCATTGGTAAAACTTGCTCCTTACGAGAAATATCAACTTCAATTAGCATTGGGATATCCTCAGTTATAACCTTAAGATCCTCTTCTAGAGTCTCAGGATTATCAAACTTATAGTTTTTAATTCCATAAGCCTGTGCCATCAGCTGAAAGTCAGGAAGGACATCAAAAACAGATTCTGAAGTTCTACCTTCATAGAAAGCTTCCTGCCACTGGCGAACCATCCCAAGCGAGTGATTGTTGAGAATCACAACCTTGATTGGAACCTTATAAATGTTCAGAATCGCCAATTCTTGGTTGGTCATTTGAAAACCACCATCACCAACAAACAAGACAACTTCCTTGTCAGGATTCGCAATTTTAGCTCCAATTGCTGCTGGGATCCCAAAGCCCATGGTTCCCAAACCACCTGATGTAACCAACTGACGTTCATTTTGATATGGATAATACTGGGCTGTCCACATCTGATGTTGCCCAACATCTGTGACAACAATGGCATCTCCCTTGGTCAACTCACCAATTCGCTCAATAACGGCTTGAGGTTGAACGACTCGTTCTTTCTTATCATAAGAACGAACACGCTCTTTATCTTTTGTGACTTTTTCAATCCACTTTTCAGTATTGTTATGAACTGTCGGTTCTGCTAGTAGCATTTGCAAGGCCTTCTTAGCATCACCAACAACTGGGATATCCACATTGATAATCTTTCCAATCTCTGCTGGATCAATATCAATATGGGCAACCTTAGCATTTTTAGCAAAGGTCTTAGGATTTCCAGTTAAACGATCATCAAAACGGGAACCAATATTAATCATAAAATCTGCTTCAGTCATGGCAATGTTAGCTGCAAATGAGCCATGCATCCCTCCCATTCCAAGGAAAAGAGGATGACTAGTTGCAATTGTTCCCTGACCTAAAAGACTCGTCACAACGGGAATTTGATAGCGCTCTGCAAATTCATTTAATTCTGCAGCAGCTTCTGCATAACTAATTCCACCACCTGCTAGTAATACCGGTTTTTTAGCCTTTGATAGTTGCTTCAGGATTTTCTTAATCTGCATATCAT
This sequence comes from uncultured Streptococcus sp., assembly GCF_901875575.1. Classification (GTDB taxonomy): domain Bacteria; phylum Bacillota; class Bacilli; order Lactobacillales; family Streptococcaceae; genus Streptococcus. Next base: position 125,873 of record NZ_CABFMF010000011.1, on the reverse strand, counting down.
TAGGCTCAAGAGTCGGTTGATAACTTGGTAAATTTACCTCAGGTGAATAAATGAAGTCAGTCTCTAAAGCAGAAACATCTTTAGGAAGGTCGATGACGACCGGTCCTGGTCGGCCTGTTGTAGCAATATGCACTGCCTCCGTCACAATTCGAGGAATATCTGCCGTCTCACGTACCTGATAGTTGTATTTGGTGATTGGCATGGTAATCCCGACAATATCCGCTTCTTGAAAAGCGTCTTTCCCAATTCCAGCTCGAGCTACCTGACCTGTAAAGACCAAAAGGGGAACGCTATCACTCATGGCATCAGCAATCCCTGTAATGGCATTTGTTGCTCCCGGTCCACTTGTGACGACAGCAACACCCAACTTTCCAGTTGATTTGGCGTAACCCTCAGCTGAATGTAAACAACCCTGCTCATGGCGACCTAAAATATGTCGAATGCCTTTAAAGCTATATATTGCATCGTAAAAAGGCAAGACTGCACCACCAGGATAACCAAAAATGGTATCAACTCCCAAATCACGAAGTGTTTCCAATACTAGGTCAGACCCCGTCTTAGGAGATTCTAAACTGATTTTCTCCATTATTCCCCTTTCTTTTCTCTTAAAAATAACTTGTTACTATCATACCATTTTTTCAAAAATTTTCAAGATAAAAGAAGAAATTTTCTGAATTTTCTATTTTAACGTTTGTTTATGAATAATATTTTTATATGAAATATACCATTTTTTTCTTAAAATACAAAAAGAACTGATTTCTCAGTTCTTCATTCATCTTATTCTACACTAAATAGGTATGGGTAAACAGGTTGTTGTCCTTGGTGAATTTCGACCTCTACATCTTCAAACTCTTCAGCGATTTCTTGAGCAATTTCATTGGCAAGTTCTTCGCTTCCGTCTTCACCGACATAGAAGGTTACGATTTCACTATCTTCGTCTAACATATGTTTCAATGTTTCTGTCAAGGTTTGGTGCATATCAGGATTTGATACGAGGATTTTCCCATCCACCATTCCAAGATTGTCATTTTCATGGATTTCTAAGCCATCGATAGTTGTATCACGAACCGCTGTTGTAACACTTCCGCTGACTACATCACTAAGGGCTACTGTCATACGTTCTTTGTTTTCTTCGATTGACTTACTTGGGTCAAAGGCAAGAAGACTTGTCAAGCCTTGTGGCAAAGTACGAGTTTCAACAACTACTGCTGGTTGATCTAAAACTTCTGCAGCAGATTGGGCTGCCATAAAGATATTCTTATTGTTTGGTAAGAAGATAATGTTTCGAGCATTGACCTGTTCAACAGCCTTGATAAAGTCCTCTGTCGAAGGGTTCATGGTTTGCCCACCTTCGATGACATAATCCACACCTTGGGCACGGAAGATATCTGCCAAGCCTTGACCAGCCACTACGGCAATGAGAGCAAATTCTTTTTCCTCAGTAAGTTGACTAACTTGAGATGCTTCCTTTTCAACTTGCGCTTCATGTTGGTTACGCATGTTGTCCACTTTTACCTTGACCAAGCTACCATATTTAAGACCCTCTTGCATGACCAAACCTGGGTCTTCTGTATGAATATGAACTTTAACGATTTCATCGTCATTAACAACAAGGAGTGAATCTCCAAGCTCGTTCAAATAGTTACGGAATTCCTCATAATCAAAATCTTTGATATAAGTTGGTCCATGCTTAAGAGCTACCATAATCTCTGTACAATAACCAAAAGTAATGTCCTCAGTTGCCACATGACCAGCTACAGACTTATGATGTTCTGCATTGATCATTTCGCTCATGTTGGCTGGAGTAGCTACAAAGTCCTCAGAAGCGCTGAATTCGCCAGTAAGTGCCGAAAGGAATCCTTCATAGATAAAGACCAAACCTTGACCACCTGAATCTACCACTCCAACTTCCTTGAGAACTGGAAGCATGTCTGGTGTTTTAGCAAGGGCTGTTTTAGCACCTTCTAAAGCAGCACGCATGACTTCAACTGCGTCATCTGTCTGCTCTGCCTTCTTCTTAGCACCAATAGCAGCACCACGAGAAACTGTCAAAATAGTTCCTTCAACTGGTTTCATAACAGCCTTGTAGGCTACTTCAACACCTGATTGGAAAGCAAGGGCCAAATCTTGACCATCCAACTCTTCTTTGTCCTTAATAGCTTGTGAAAATCCGCGGAAAAGCTGAGAAGTGATAACACCTGAGTTTCCACGCGCACCCATCAAAAGCCCTTTGGCAAGAATGCTGCCTACCTCTCCAACTGTAGAAGCCGGCTTGTCTGCCACTTCCTTAGCACCATTTTCGATGGTCATTCCCATATTTGTCCCGGTATCTCCATCTGGAACTGGAAAGACGTTTAATGAATTGACATATTCAGCTTGCTTATTCAAGCGAATTGATGCTGCCTGCACCATTTCCTGAAATAAGCTGGTAGTAATTTTTGACACGTTTATTCTCCTACAACTTTGATATTTTGAATGTAGACATTTACAGTCTGAGCAGTAATTCCAAGCTGGTTTTCCAAACTAAAACGAACACGCTCTTGAATGTTTTTTGACACTTCGCTAATCTTTGTTCCGTAGCTCAACACGGTATATACATCAACTGCAATACTGCCATCTTCGGCCGCTTTTACGACGACACCTTTGGAATAATTTTCCTTACCTAGAAGGGCTTGGAAATTATCTTTGAGGGCATTTTTACTAGCCATACCGACCACACCAAAAATCTCAGTTGCTGCTCCACCTACGACGGTTGCAATCACTTCATCTGTTAGTTCGATTTGACCATCTTTTGTATTAATTTTTACAGTCATCCTTTTTACCTCAACTAGTTGATACTCTATTTTATCATATTTCAGCCCAAGTGTAAAAGCAGAATACTGTATCAGCGGATATTTACTCTATTTTTCAAATGATTTTATATCTACAGTAAAAGAAAAAAGACCCTAAGGTCTCCTTACTTCTATTATCAAACGCGTTCAACTTTACCTGATTTCAAAGCACGAGCTGAAGCCCAAACTTTTTTAGGTTTACCATCGATAAGAACAGTAACTTTTTGAAGGTTTGGTTTTACGGCACGTTTTGTTTGGTTCATCGCGTGTGAACGGTTGTTTCCTGATACAGTCTTACGACCTGTAAAGTAACATACTTTAGCCATTGTGTTTTCCTCCTATTAGATCTAATATAGCGGATGTGCTAGCACCACATACCGTACTATGTTATCACACTTTCTTCATTTTTGCAAGGGAATTGGAAGATTTTTTTATTTAACGTAGACAATTCCTAACTTCCCAAAGGCCACTTCCCCGCGAATAATCAAGGTTTTGCTGGTTGGGCCTACAGGAGCGTCCGCCTTGGCTGCACCAAAGGATGTTTCTACTTTCAAATCTACACGCCAGTGTTGCGGAACATAGACAGTTGCATTACCAAAAGCGACTTCAATATTTAAAGTTGCAAAATCACCCAACATCTCTGCATTGTCATAGTAGATTTTTGCATTTCCAAAAGCAACTTCTACTTGGTCGTCTACAAGATCTTGATCTTGTTTATAGAAAGTCCCACTTCCAAAAGCAACTTCCTTGTCTGTCAGAATGGTCTTTTCACCATCATACCACCATTTTTTCCCATTCCAAAACTTACTTGAGTGAGTGAGATAGCCAACACCTAGCACTGCTAAGATACTAGCCCAAAATAAAGACTGATTTGGGATAGGCAAAATATTATAAAAATGATTTGCAATCATTAAGGCTACTAGAGCGGTAAAAACTGCTGATGTCAGGTGACGACGAAGCAAAGCCTCAACTGATTGGTAGGCAAAAAATCCAATACCAATCAAAGGCCAAATGTGCCCTCCCAGAGAAGGGATTCCAAAATTCCCCTGCAATAACACTAAAGCTGCCAAAATAAGCAACACAATACCAAATGCTTTCTTTTTCATGTTCTTACCTCATGTTTCTTAGATTTTCTTTTAGGAGGGATTGGTAATGCCGTGACACATGAACCTCCTTATGAGTCTGATAAAAGGAAATGGTGCCCGTTCCTGAAAAGGACTTGTCCACCGAATAGATTTGCTGAATATTAGCGATAGTTGACTTGGATACCCGACTAAAATAACGAGGAAGGATAGCCTCTAACTCATAGAGTTTAAGCCGAACCTCGTAGGCATCTTTCTGGGTATGGGCATAAATCTTGCTACCTTCCGTCTCAAAGAAGAGAATTTCCAACAAGTCCAGATAATATTCGCCCGTCCCCTTGTAAAAAATCAATCTAGGAGACTTGAACTCTTGCAAGAGACGCTGCAAATCCGCAATCTCATCTGTCAAAGCCGCTGCCTTGATGACAATTTCAGTTTCCTCTAAATTGCTGTCAATTTCGATTCGTAACTTCATTCCATCTCCTTTCTGACTCTACTATATCAAAGGAAAAATAAGAAAACAAGAGCAAAAAAGCAAGTGGTTACTTTAGACCCGTAAGTGGTTGTAAGGCTACCTTAACTTACAGGTCAACATAGAAAGAAAATCACACCCCACACAAGACCACAAATATAACCAACCACTACATCCTTGGGAAAATGCACACCCCCTAAGACTCTCACTAGACCGAGGAGAGCTGACAAGACCAACAAGATAACCCCTACAGATAAACTAGCATGCAAGCAAGCCATGGAAATAATGGTTGCTGAGAAGACATGACGACTGGGCATAGACTGACCAGGACTATCCCTGTCAAGCAAGGGTTTAATCCCCCATTCCTCATAAGGTCTAGGAGCATTGATTTTCTTACGAAAAAGGGATAAAATCACAAAACCTGATGCAGGTACAAACACATAGATCAAGGCCTGTTCCCCAAGTCCTTCTTGGAGATAGGTAGTGGCTAACAAGGTTAGATAAACTATAGGCATAACTACTGTCATAAACCGATTAAAAATTCTTAACAAAGTCAGAAAGAAAGGCTTAGTCTCAATATTACCAGCAACGTGGTCATACCATTCTTGATAATTTTTCATATATTTTCTCATCACTTACTCAAATTTTATACTCAATGAAAATCAAAGAGCAAACTAGCAAGCTAGTCGCAGACTGCTCAAAGCACTGCTTTGAGGTTGTAAATAAGACTGACGGAGTCAGCTCAAAATACTATTTTGAGGTTGCAGATAGAACTGACGGAGTCAGTAACATATACCTACCGCAAGGCGAAGCTGACGCGGTTTGAAGAGATTTTCGAAGAGTATTGCTTGCAAGCAAGCACTTGTCTTCTAGTATAGTGCAGAAAAAGAAGGCCGTCAAGCCTTCTTTCGATTTATTCTTCTGCTTGGTCTTCTGTAAACTGACTGTTGTAGAGGTCAGCGTAGAAACCAGTTTGCGCCATCAGCTCATCATGATTTCCTTGCTCGATGATATTTCCATCCTTCATAACCAGAATCAAATCAGCATTGCGGATGGTTGACAAGCGGTGGGCAATGACAAAGGAAGTTCTACCTTCCATCAAACGGTCCATGGCTTTCTGAATCAATTCCTCCGTCCGTGTATCAACCGAAGAGGTCGCCTCATCCAAAATCAAGAGTGGCGCATCTTTCAGCAAAGCACGAGCGATGGTCAAGAGTTGTTTTTGTCCGACAGACAAGGTTACTGTATCATCCAAGACAGTATCATAACCATCTGGCAGCGTCATGATAAAGTGGTGAATCCCCACAGCCTTGCTGGCTTCAATCACACGCTCATCGCTAATATCCTTTTGGTTATAGATAAGATTGTCTCGGATAGTGCCTTCAAAGAGCCAGGTGTCCTGCAAGACCATTGAAAAGGCATCGTGTACTTCCGAACGCTTCATCTCCTTGGTATCGACACCATCGATACTGATGCTTCCCTTATCAATCTCATAAAACTTCATCAAAAGATTGACAATGGTTGTCTTACCAGCCCCAGTCGGTCCGACAATTGCAACTTTTTGACCTGCATGAGCGGTCGCAGAAAAGTCATGGATGATGGTTCGCTCTGGTGTATAACCAAAGGAGACTCGATCAAAGACTACTTGACCTTTCATATCGCTCAATTGTCTTTCTTTATGGGATTCATCTTCCATCTCCTCTTCAGCTAGGAATTCGAAGACACGTCCCATGGCTGCACTAGCCTGCTGCAAACTAGTAATCCCTTGAGCGATTTGTGAAAGAGGCTGAGAAAAGATACGAACGTAGGCCATAAAGGCAACGATAATCCCGATACTGATGTGCCCATTTAAGGCCAAGGCTGCACCAACGATAATCACTAAGGCATAACTAAAATTCCCAATAAACATCATAATCGGCATCATAATCCCTGAAATAAACTGAGATTTCCAGATACTGTCATACAAACGATTATTTAATGTCGTAAATTCTTCTTTCGTGCTCTCGATAGCATTGTAACTGGTCACCACATTATGGCCAGAGTACATTTCCTCCACATAACCATTGACAGCTGCCAAATCCTGTTGCTGACTCTTAAAAAAGCCCTGGGATTTGCCCATAAAGACGGACACGAAAGCAAAACCGATAAGAGTTGACACAACCGTCACCAAGGCTAAAATCCAGTTCATCCCAAACATGGTTACCAAGACTGCTAAGACCAATAAACTAGATGAAAGAACTGTTCCCAGACTTTGATTAAGGGACTGGGCTGCAGTGTCAACATCATTGGTTACACGAGACAAGGTATCTCCTTGAGAATGTCCATCAAAATATCCTAATGGAAGGCGATTAATTTTCTCTGCAATGGCTGTTCTCAAACGCTCTGAAAAACGTTGAATGGCTGTTGTAAACAGAAAGGCCTGCAAATAATTGGATAGAAGTCCGATCACATAAATCACGGCCAAAAAACCACCAATAGCTGCAACCGCCGCGACATCCACACTTGTTTCTAGACCACTGGCAATAATATTAGTCATTTCCTTGATGCGGGTTGGACCATATACAGTAATGATATTGGATACGATTGTTGCTAGAAAGGCGATTAGAAGGGCAAACTGGAGACCTGCAAGATAGGGTTTACTCTGTTTCCAGAGCGACAGTTTTTTATTTTCCATGTTCCAATTCCTCCTTCGATAATTGTGAATAGGCAATTTCTTGGTAAACTTCGTTATTATCTAGAAGTTCCTTGTGGGTGCCTTGTCCCACGACTTTTCCTTGATCCAAGACCAAAATCAAATCCGCATCCATAATCGTTGAAATACGCTGTGCGACAATGAGCTTGGTCATAGACTTAGTTTTTTCAGCTAGCTCTTGGCGTAGAACTCGGTCTGTCTTGTAATCCAAGGCTGAGAAGGAGTCATCAAAGATGAGGATTTCTGGCTTCCGAGCCAAGGCACGCGCAATGGCCAGACGCTGTCTTTGACCACCTGAGAAGTTGGTTCCTCCTTGGGCCACTTCTGACGCTAAGCCAGCTTCTTTGTCTTCGATAAAGTTCTTAGACTGGGCCAATTCCAGAGCTTGCCACATAGCCTGCTCACTAAGTGGTGTTTCTTGACTGCGTCCAAAATCTAAATTGCCCTTGACATCACCTGAAAAGAGAACCGCTTTTTGAGGGATATAACCAACCTTGTTGCGCAAATCTTCTAAGGCATAGTCTTGAACATTGACACCGTCCACCAGAATTTCTCCTTCTGACACATCGTAGAAACGTGGAATCAGATTGACCAGAGTTGATTTACCAGAACCAGTTGACCCAATAAAGGCCACTGTTTGACCAACTTCTGCTCTAAAGCTAACATGCTCAATAACCGCCTCCGAATTTGCCGCATAGCGGAAGGTCACATTCTTAAATTCGACCTGACCTTTGAGGTTTTCATCAGCCAGCTGCACTTGAGCAGGGTTTTGGATAGAAGAATGCAAATCCAAAACCTGATTAATCCGCTTGGCAGAGACCATAGTTCGAGGAAGAACGATGAAGAGTGCCCCCATGAGAAGGAAGCCCATGACAACCTGCATGGCATAAGACATGAAAACAACCATGTCACTAAAGAGAGGCAGACGCGCTGTCGCAGCAGCATCGTTGATTACATAGGCCCCAATCCAGTAAATCGCCACACTCAAACCACTTGAAATCCCCATCATGATTGGATTTAGAATGGCCATAAGACGGTTGACAAACAAATTCAAGCGTGTCAATTCATCATTTGCTACAGCAAATTTTTCATTTTGGTAATCCTCTGCATTGTAGGCACGAACGACACGAATACCTGTTAAACTCTCGCGAGTGATACTGTTCAGTTTATCTGTCAGCCCCTGAATCAAGGACTGTTTTGGAAAGGCTAGCGTCATCAAAACAGTTGTCATCAAAACGTTGACAATCACTGCCACAAGTACGGCCCAGAGCCAGTATTCTGAACGACCTAAAATCTTCCCGATAGCCCAGATAGCCATAATCGGACCACGCGTAACTACTTGCAAGCCCATGGTAATCAACATCTGAACCTGAGTAATGTCATTGGTGGTACGAGTTAGGAGACTGGGAATAGAGAATTTCTTAATCTCTGTCTGCGAGTAATCCAAAACTCGGTTAAAAATATCACTTCTCAGCCTACTAGTATAAGAAGCGGCCACTCTGGACGCAAAAAATCCAACTGCAACTGCGGATAAGAAGGCTAGAAAGGACATTCCCACCATCATACCTGCTGGTTGCCATAACTCATCCAAGTTGGTAGCCTGAGTTCCCAGTAAATCCGTGATTTTAGAGATATAGGTCGGCACTTCCAACTCCAGATAGACCGAAAAGCAGGTAAAGAGAATGGCTAGTAAAATCATCCCCCATTCTTTTCTACTAATTCGTTTTGCTAATTTCTTCATTATCTCCTCCTATTCTCTTGATATTTTCCTGTAATTGATTGAGGACTTTCTCAAAAATCAGTAATTCGCCTTCATCTACGTCTGCCAACAACTGCTTGTCTATGCGTTTAAAAAAGGCCTTAAATTCTTGCATTTGAGAACGCGATTTTTCCGTCAGACGAACAAACTTAGCCCGCTTATCGCTAGAACTCGCCTCCAATTCTACCAGACCATTTTGCACCATACGCTTGACCAAGTTACTAGCAACAGACTTGCTAATATTGAGTTCCTTCTCAATATCTTTAATCAAGACCAAGTCTTGGTTTTCCTCACGGATATCCAAAAAACGTACAACCTGACCTTGCGGTCCACCCATAAATTCAATACCACAACGTTTGGCTTCCCTTTGTACCATGAGATGAATCTGATGACTAAAACGCTTAAAGACTAACATCGGTTTATCCATACTAACTCCTTTCTAACTATCACATTTAGTTCTCCTAGGAACTAAATAAGTTTCCATGGGAACTATTTTACCACTTTGAAAAGAGATGTCAAGGAAAAGTTTCCTAGAGAACTATTTTCTTGATTCAAAAAATCCCAAGTGAGTTTCTCACTTAGGATCATGTTTTCTAGATTAAATTAGAATCCGTCTACATTCGTATAAATCTTTTGTACGTCTTCGTCGTCCTCAAGGACACTGTAAAGTTTTTCAAAGGTTTCAAGGTCATCGCCTGACAATTCCACTTCTGACTGAGGAATCATTTCCAATTCAGTCACTTTGAATTCTTCGATACCTGACTCACGAAGGGCAACGATAGCCTTGTGAAGGTCAGTTGGAGCTGTGTAAACTGTGATTGTACCTTCTTCTGCTTCTACATCATCCACATCCACATCTGCTTCTAGCAATTGCTCAAAGACCGCATCCGCATCTTCACCAGCAAATACGATAACACCCTTGTTGTCAAAGAGGTATGAAACCGAACCTGAAGCACCCATGTTTCCGCCGTTTTTACCAAAGGCAGCACGGACATTGGCCGCTGTACGGTTGACATTAGAAGTTAAAGTATCAACAATCAGCATAGAACCATTTGGTCCAAAACCTTCGTAACGTCCTTCTGTAAAGGTTTCGTCTGTGTTTCCTTTAGCCTTGTCCAAAGCTTTATCGATAACGTGTTTTGGCACTTGGGCTTGTTTAGCACGGTCGATAACGAATTTCAAAGCTGAGTTTGATTCTGGATCTGGATCACCTTTTTTAGCTGCTACATAGATTTCTACACCAAATTTTGCATATACTTTAGAGTTAGCTCCATCTTTAGCCGTTTTCTTGGCTACAATATTGGCCCATTTACGTCCCATTAGGAATCTCCTTTTTTCACATTTTGATCTTTCTTATTATAACACAAGTTTTTTCGATTTTCACTAGAGGAAATGGATTTTATTCAGTAAATCCAACTAGGATAGCACTTTGGCTGCTAAGATTGCCTTGCCTTCTTTTATCAAGGGGTGACGGAATAGTGAGAAATAAAGTTGGATGGTCATGGCAACCCAGATAAGGGGTTCACAAAGAATAACACCCCTATAGCCCGCCCAAGGAATAATCAAAACCACAAAAGCGATTTTCCCGATTAGTTCGATAAAGCTAGAAACTAGAGGAAGGACTTTCTGTCCCAAACCCTGCAAGCAATTGCGATAAATCAGCAAAAGACTCAAAATAGGATAAAAAGCTGAACTGATTTGCAGGTAGAGACTTCCATTTTCTACCAAGTAGCTATCCGTCGAACTAGCCAAGAAGGAAACCAAGGCTGGACTGGCAAAAAAGAGGAAAACACAAATAAAAACTCCCCAGGACATACTTAAACGACTGCCGATTCGAAGACCTTGAACAATACGGTCTGGACGCTTAGCACCTAAATTCTGAGAAGCAAAGGTCGTCATCGAAGCAGAAATAGCGGTCATAGGAAGAAGGGCGAAAGCCATAATACGTCGAGCCGCCGTCTGAGCACTAATAATTACGGCACCAAAGGTATTAACAGAAGACTGTAAAATCACACTGCCGATGGACACAATGGAACTCATCAAGCCCATAGCCAAGCCTTGCTCCAAAAGATCCGCGTATAAAGCCTTATTCCACTTAAAATGTTTGAGTTGAGGGAGTAGTTCAGGTACATTCTTTCGGATATAGTAGAAACAAAGTACAGCTGACAGCCCCTGCGAAATAATAGTTGCAAGTCCTGCCGATTGAACTCCTAACTGCAGTTGTGTAATGAAATACAAGTCAAGAACTACATTGACAAGGGCAGAGAAAATCAGAAAACCAAGTGCAGCCAGACTGTCACCAATAGATCGCAACAAACCTGCAAAGAGATTATAGGCAAAGCTGACACCGACACAGGTCACAATCATAGAAATATATTGATAGGACTGAGGGAGGATTTCTGCAGGAGTATCTAGGTACTGTAAAAGCGGATACAAACCAAGAAAACCCAGCAACATAACCACAATACTCAAAAGAGCACCTAAAATCCAGGTAGCTGCTACTGCTTCCTTGATTTTTGTAAAATTCCGAGCACCATAATAGCGAGCAATAACAATCCCCATCCCATTGCCAACACCAAGAGTAAAACCTACAATCAGGTCAAAAATCGCTGTTGTCGCCCCTACTGCAGCCAAGGATTCTTGACCAAGAAAACGCCCTACAATTAAGACATCAGCAGTGTTATAGAGCTGTTGAAAAATATTAGACAGCAAGATTGGGAAGGCGAAGCTTAAGAGCGAGGGAAGAATCGGGCCATGAATCAGGTCCACTGTTCGTTTTTTATTCATAAGGCTATTATATCAGCTTTCTAGAGGAGCGACAAGAAACAGCAAACTATAGATGATCTGAGACCTTAAACAAAAAATCGAAAAAGTAGTGGATTTGCTCCACTACTTTAATAGCTTATACTCAATGAAAATCAAAAAGTAAACTAGGAAGCTAGCCGTAAGCTGTACTTGAGTACGGTAAGGCGACGCTGACGTGGTTTGAAGAGATTTTCGAAGAGTATTATTCTTCAATTTCGATTTCAAGCTCATCGCCTAGGTCAAGAGTCACTTCTTCATTCACAGAATCTGCTTGAACTGCCTTATCTTTTTTGCTTTCAACACCTTCTACAGAAGCTTCTTCTCCATCAATCAAACCAAATTGAACACGGATTTGATGGTCGATTTCATCAAAGACTTCTGGATGATCTGCCAAGTATTTTTTAGCATTTTCAGAACCCTGCCCGATTTTCTCATCCTTGTAAGAGTACCAAGCTCCTGCTTTTTTAATGATATCCAAATCGCTTGCGATTTTCAAGAGTTCACCAGTCTTAGAAATCCCTTCTCCGTACATGATTTCAACGAAGGCTTCCTTAAATGGTGGAGCCACCTTGTTTTTCACGACCTTAATCTTGGTTTCCTTACCAACATTGGTGTCTTTTTGATCCCCAGTTCCCTTGATTTGCGTGCTTCCACGAACATCCAAACGCACTGATGCGTAGAATTTCAAGGCACGTCCACCAGGAGTTGTTTCTGGATTTCCAAACATGACCCCAACTTTTTCACGCAATTGGTTGATAAAGATGGCAATTGTTTTGGTCTTATTGATAGAAGCACCAAGTTTACGCATGGCCTGGCTCATCATACGAGCCTGCAAACCAACGTGGCTATCTCCGATATCTCCATCAATTTCTGCACGAGGTACAAGGGCAGCAACTGAGTCGACCACAACAAGATCTACAGCACCTGAGTCGATCAATTTTCCTGCAATCTCAAGACCTTGCTCTCCTGAGTCTGGTTGTGACAAGAGCAATTCGTCAATATTGACACCAAGGGCCGCAGCATAAGCTGGATCTAGGGCATGCTCTGCATCGATAAAGGCTGCAATACCACCTTCTTTTTGCGCTTGTGCAACTGCATGAAGGGCAACTGTTGTCTTACCAGATGACTCTGGCCCATAGATTTCGATGATACGCCCCTTAGGATAACCACCTGAACCAAGGGCAATGTCAAGCGCCAAGGAACCTGAGCTCATGACTTGTACCTTTTGCTCTGCACGTTCACCCAAACGCATGATTGAACCCTTACCAAAGTCTTTCTCAATCAATTTAAGAGCATCATTCAAGGCTTTTTCACGTTCTGCCCCGAATTTTTTTGAAATTTCTTCTAATTTTTTTGGTTTTTTTGCCATTCTATTCTCCTACATTCTAATGGTCCTCAGACCTATCTACTATTATATCAAAAGTTAGTCACTTAATAAAGCCTTGCGAACTAGGTTAAAGGCATGCATAACCGCAATGTGACGTACATCTGCTCGACTTCTGCCTCCAATATTCACCTTGATGACCTCAGTTCCATGCTCTTGAGCCAAGCCTATAAAGACTGTCCCAGCTGGATATCCTTCTAGGCTATCTGGTCCTGCCACTCCAGTCAAACTAAGGGCAAAATCAGACTGGGTCTTGATTCGTACCTGCTCAGCCATCTTCTGAGCTGTAAATTCAGACACTACACCATGTTCTTCCAAATCCTTGGCAGGAATATCCAACATCTTTGATTTTTCCTCCAAGCTATAGGTCACAAAACCACCCTTAAATATACTTGAAACCCCCGAAAAATCCGCTACGGTAGCTTGGAAAAGACCTGCCGTCAAACTCTCTGCAGCCGTAATCGTTTTCCCTTGCCTTTTCAGTTCTTCTACCACAATGCTGGCCAAGCTGGACTCTTCCCCATACCCATAACAAAGGTCTCGTAAAGAAAGACCTTCAAAGGTCTGGCGATCCAAGATTTGATTTTCCAAGATATCCAGCACTTGATTTGCTTCTTCTTGATTGCTAGCTTTTGTTGACAGACGTAGAGTTACCTCTCCTGTCTTTGCATAAGGCGCCAAGGTAGGATCTGTTTGATTATCAATCAAATCAGCCAAAATCGTGACCAACTGACTCTCACCAATTCCAAAAAATCGAAGAACACGGGAATACAGCTTGCTACCTGTCATCAACTTGGGTAGAAGTTGGTTTAAAACCATAGGTTTCAATTCGCTTGGTGGACCAGGAAGGACGACGTAGGTCACTCCATCGGCTTCTAATATTCCTCCCACAGCCAGTCCTGTTTCGTTTGGCAGTGGAGTCGCTCCTTCTACAAGTTGAGCTTGTCTTTCATTATTCGGTGTTCGGGCATAGTCTGGTCGCTGAGCAAAAAAGACATCCAACTTCTCCTGCGCCTGAGAATCAAAGACTAATTCTTTCCTTAAGAATTTAGCCAAAGTTTGTTTGGTCAAATCGTCCTCAGTCGGTCCCAAGCCTCCTGTTAAAATCACTAGACTACTACGTGTTCTCGCAATTTCAAGGAGAGATAACAAACGTCCTTCATTATCTCCTACAGCCGTTTGAAAATAAACATCCACCCCAATTTCTGCTAGTTTTTCTGATAAAAATTGAACATTGGTATTAACAATCTGTCCTGTTAAAATTTCTGTTCCAACAGCAATGAGTTCTGCTTTCATGTTTCCTCCTACCTATTTATTCGCATTTTTTTGAAAAAATCGCAGGAAATTTCCCACGATTTAACTATAAAATAAATTATTCTATATTTTCTTGATTGATAGTGTTAGGAATAGTTTCCGTTACTGTTTCCGTTACTGTTTCTGTTACTGTCCCTATCACCGGCCCTAAACCAATACCATTTTGGTTCCCAAATAGTTTCTCGTATAAAATAGCATTGGTTTCTAACTCTGTCACCTTAGGTTTATCAAGTGAGGTTCTCAATAAATTCTGAATTTCTAACAAGTGACTAGCAGTTACTATTTGATAGGATATTCCTTGTAAATTAGCATCTTCACCTTGTAATTGGTGCGTTTCTATTGTTTTAAATGAATCTCTGTAACCCAATAAGCTTGGAATACTATTAGAAGACAAGTCAATATTGGTCTGCATATTCGTACTTAATGCTTTTAAGATTGATTGATAATGACTAACACTATTCAAACTGAGCACTTTTTCGACAACTTTTTGAATGACTTCCCGTTGTCTTTTTTGACGACCATAATCTCCTTCTGGATCTTGATAACGCATCCGTGAATAAACAAGGGCTTCTTCTCCATTTAGAGTTTGTTCACCAACACCTATTGAAATTTTATTAAACTCCTCTTGATCACTAATTGAAATTGGGAAGCCCAAGGTATTATTAACAGTAATACCCCCAACTGCATCCACTAGTTGTTGAAGTCCTTGCATATTAACCATCACATAACGATCTATATGGATATTCATCATTTTTTGAATGGTCGAAATAGCTAATTCAGCCCCACCACCAGCATAGGCAGCATTCAGTTTCGCTTCGTAAACACTACCATCATTTTGCTGGATCTTCGTTAAAATATCACGTTCTAAACTTAGCATAGTTGTTTTCTTTGTACGTGGATTAACGGTTAACAATATCATTGAATCACTATTGCCTTCCCAAGGATCAGTCCGTTCAACATTCCCTGTATCCACTCCCATCAAAAGAATCGTCAATGGCTCAGTAGCCTCAATCACATTTGTTTCTTCCCCAATTTTTTTATAGGTTTTTGACAAGGCATCCGTTCCTTGCTGGTAAATGGTATAAGCAAAGACACCAATACCTAAAGCTGTAACTGCTAAAAAAGCTAGCACCATTCCAATAATTTTTTTAATCATATTTCTACTAATCTATCAGTCTACCCATAAGATAAACATCAATAAAGTCCCCTTCTTCTATGTAAGCTCCGCGCTCTTGTCTACCTTCAATCACAAAACCATATTTTTGATATAGATGAACTGCAGCTTGATTACGAGTTTGAACAGTTAATTGAAGCCTACGAAGAATGCCACTAGCCTGCGCCCATTCTACGACTTCTTCAAGCAAGAAACTTCCCAAGCCATTATTCCAATATTTCTTACCAATCACAATAAAGAGATCTCCAATATGACGAACTCTCTTACGTTGATCAGCTGTGATGTTTACAAGACCAGCAATTTCATCATTCAGTAAGGCAAGTAAAGTGATTTGATTTTCTGAGTGAGCCTGTTTATCCAAAAACAACTCCATCTCAATATCTGTCAATAGAATACCTTCCCCGTCCAGACTGGTAAAATCTGTCTCCAAACTCACACGATTTAAAAAGGCTACTAATTCAGCCGCATCTTCAGCTTCTGCTTCCCTAATGAGCAATTCATACTCCATGTTGAAGCTCCTCTAAGAGTTCTTCTGCACGCAACCCCTTTGCTCGAAAATGTAATCTTCGACCATCTTCTTCTTTTAGAATTTCCAATTCTAAATAAGTATCTGGTAAGGCATCACCTAAAAGATGCCCCCACTCAATAATAGTCACTCCACCACCAAAGAGAAATTCATCTAAATCAATAGAATCAGCATCCCCCTCTATACGATAAACATCTAGGTGGTAAAGCGGAAGACGACCTTCATACTCTCTTACGATAGTGTAGGTTGGACTTTTAATCATTTGAGAAATCTGTAAACCTTTAGCAAGTCCTTTAGTAAAGGTCGTTTTACCTGCGCCCAGTTCTCCAGTTAAGATTAAAACATCATTCTTTTCTAATAGATGACCCAAACGCTCCCCTAAGAACTGTAGCTCTTCTTCATTTTTTGTGTACATACTCTTATTATACCAAAAACTTTTCTTTTGTGTCTATTTTCCTGCTAAACTTATCATTATAACATCCATAAAAACAAGCTTTCTCTAAAAGAAAATGAGCGTAGCAATGACCAATACAAGATCTCGGAAAATATGACCATAAAAGGAAACTTCCTTCTTGACCGAATTTGGGACAAGATAGGCTGCAAAAAACAAACCCAGTCCAATATAAATCAAAAGAGAGACAATGGTCATTGGATTTCTTAAGAAGAGAAGTGTTGCTAAAATAGTCACCAACACTGTCTTTTTTCTGTCTAGCATAGCAAGCAAATCGCGCATGTATTTTTTCAAGGGTAAAAAAATCAGCAAATCTAGTCCAAATAGGAAAAAGAAGGATGGCAATAAAAAATCAACTAATTCTTGCTGCAACGTATTTTTGATGAACAAGTTATCTGACAGGACAAGAACAGCTCCTAACAAATTAATTAAGAGCAGGATACTGTAAAAAAGCTTCACTGACTTCTTACTGGCTAGGACACTATGAACTTCTTGCTTACGGGTATAAAGATAATTTACTCCAGCACAGATTCCCGAAACGAATACCATACTTCCGATAAAAAAAGCTGTACTTTGTTTAAAGGACAAGATGCATTCTTTCCATAGGAAACAGCTACTCAAACTGATTTGAATTAAAGCTAACAAAAATAAGATTCTCATTGATTTCATCTTTTCTCTCCCTTCCTACCAATCATTATACTCGGAGAAAAGAGGGAACTGTTTCCAATCTTCTCAAATGTCTCTTTAAGACGCTAAACAAACATGAGAGACTAATACTCAATGAAAATCAAAGAGCAAACTAGGATGCTAACCACAGGTTGCTCAAAACACTGTTTTGAGGTTGCAGATAGAGCTGACGTGGTTTGAAGAGATTTTGGAAGAATATAAATTTGAAATAAGGCTGATAGTATTAATTTCACTATCAGCCTTACAGGTTATTTAACGTTTCAGAAAAACTATAATGTCAAGATTAACTAAACAGTATCTAATTCCTTCAAATAATTTTCTATCTTCATCAACATTAAAGGATTGTTATAAATCTTACATAACTCTTTTGCTTCTATATAATAATTTTTGACTTGTTCTTTGTCTAGAAATTTGGCTCCAGCATTTCCTACAAGAATAAGTAGAGGAGCCAGTTGGTAGCTTGTCTGTCTTTGTTTACAGAGTTCAATCGTCTCAAGAGCTTCTTGGATGGCTTCGTTATATTTTTCCTTTGACACTAGGTAGTGAGCGTAGTTGTAACGAACTCTGATGTAGCCAAATAAAAACTCTTGATGCTCAAAATTTTTTGTCTGATATAACTCCATCAAATGAGAGTAGTTTGCTTCATAATCTTCTTCACGACCCACTAAGGAATAGAAATTAGATAGAGTATTCAATGCCTTTAAATAAATCAGAGTATTTGAGGAGACTTTTAATAATATATTTTCCAATGAAGAAATAGCCTCACACTTACTGTCATATTGATAGAAGTCAATAATAGCTTTAATCCATTCAAGGTAAGTTCGGTCTTCTAGTGTTAGAAAAGTACTTCGTTCAATCTCTATTCTATAAATATATTCCAAATTGTCATAATTTCTGTCATCTAATAGTCGAGCAGATAATTGCTTGAAATTAGAGAGGTTAGATTTAATTTCAATTTGTTCATTGAAAAAATAATCTAATGGTACTTCAAGTCGTTGTGAGAGTTTGAACAAAAGGTCTGCGGAGGGAATGAAATGCCCTCTCTCAATTTTACTAATCTGACTTTGTTCACAAATTCCTTCTGCAAGAGTTTGTTGGGAGAGTCTCAACTCTTTTCTTTTCAATCTGAATTTCTCTGCGAGTGTATTCATTAAAGATAATAAACCTTCCTATTTGCTTAATTTCATTATAAAATTTTTAGTTCAAAATAGCAAGTTAAAGGAATAAATAATTCCTTATGGTAATAAACTGGAAAAAAAGTCAAAAATTACATAAAAATGCTTGGCTAAATAAAATATATCTGTTAAAATAAGGATAATAAAAAAGAAAAGGGTTTCACGAATGAAGAAAAATCGTGGAATTCAAAAATTAGCTATATTAGCATTACTAGGTGTTTTATGTTTAGTAATACAATTCCTTACCAATAGTTTATTAAGAAGAATAAACTATTGGAGATTCGAGTCCAATCACAAAAGAAGTCCAATGGTCTTGATGTTGGGAAGGCTGATTAAATGATGAAAATACTATTAACTATATAGTATTTCTGTTTTATCTAACTTTTAATTAGAAAGAAGTGATTCGAATGTAGTAGGGTTTGATTTGTTGATACTTCTAAAGGCGGTCGTTGTTATTGTTAGATTTTAAGTGAAAGAAGTGAGGGCTTTACAATGAAGAAAAGCATAAAAAAAATAATTACAACATCTTTACTTACACTGACTTTAGCTGGTGCAGGTGGTTCGATTGTTTCAGCTACAACAGTTTGGTATAAAGGTACTGCAGTTTATTGGGATTATGGTCGTACTGCTGGTCTTTGGAGCTATTCAAATGTTCAGTCTGGTGTTTACGAACACTCAGCATCTGCTAACGGGGCATTCTCAGGCTGGCAATCCCCTGGAGTAGAAGCACGTGTTTCTAAATTCATCGGAACTGGTACAGCTGAATGTTACTGGAATTGTAGGTAAGTACCTATGACATACAAAAACATATTATTAGGTAAAATGAGATACTTAATCCTGTTTTTGATTACCATCCAGAGTGTCTTACTTGCTCTGGTAGCAATTTTTTTAGCAGGTTTACAGTATCAACAGTCATGGCAGAGTTATAATCATCATTCCGGGACCGTAACAGTTTATCTTCAGAAGTTAACAGAAGAGCAATCACAAGATGTATTTAATTATTTTTTAGAACAGAGTGACTTGTCCATATGGACAAAACGTTCTGAAAGTAGTGATACAGGAGAAGGTCTAAATAGGATTTATATAGACATCCTTGGTAGTTCTGCTGGTTTTTCAGATTTTGAAAGTACGGGTAAAATAGTTGTCTCACAACAACAATTTGCAGATTTATTATCTCATAGTGATAATAGTATGACTATTGGACTTGACAAAGGCTCAAATAATATGCTTTACGAGCTTCCAGATTTATTATTTAGCACACCTGTAGTCATTGAACGATTAGATTATACTTTCCAAAACACTAATACGATTAATGGGATATACCATATCAATGGTCTCCACGATGCTGTCTCAAGAGATAACTTTCTGTTGCATCTTTCAAAGGTGTCAGGTATTTCTGTTGAGGATTTGACAAAAGAAAGTTTTGGAAGTAGTACTGATCAGGGAATTTGGGGAATAATACTTGCTATCAGCATCTTAGTAAATGCCTTCATTTTACTGATTCTATTCTTAATCTGTGTTCTTCAATCCTTTAAACATTTCGGAACATTGATTCTTTTAGGATGGGATAGAAAAGAATTATGGTCTGCTTTTTTCAAAAATTCTCTACTATTTTCAATCTACATTATTCCAATTATCTCTTTATGTAGTTGGTTGTTGTCAGGCTGGTCTAGTTTTGGTTTATCATCGTTTATTCTAGTTTTTGCTGGAGTCAGCCTCTCAGTCTTGTTGCTACTATTGATATTCATTATTCCAACGATTATTGTTTATTCGGTTTCTCCATTAGCCGCAATTCATAAACGATTACCAATGAAGCCTTTAATGGTAACCTGCTTGTTATTCTATACCTTGGTAGCTGGTTTGTTAATCGCAGTCAGTTACTCTTTAGATGCTCCAATGAATCAGTTTATTGATAATATGAAAGTATCTAGGGAGTGGAAGAATGTTGAAGATATGTACGTTATATCCAGTTTTGTTGAGGGAGATGATGTAGGTACATATGCAGGAACTACAAATTCCCTTGAGCATACTATGTATAACTTTTACCAGCGTATATCTGAGCTTCCAGGTGTCTATATTGCCCAGGGAAAATTTCTTAATCAGGAGTCCCTTGATGCAGTCTATGGGACATACCAGCATGTCCCTAAAAAACCATTTTGGTATTTGAAATTCTCCTATAATTACCTGCAAGACCTAGGTATTCCCCTAAGTGATGAAGAGTTGCTAGAAATGAGGAATGGTACTCGACTTTATCTTCTACCTAACACGCTCAATACAGAAGAACTTGAGGTGATGAAGGCGTATTTACAGGAAAGTGTCACTGTAAAACCGGGAGATTTACAAACTAATTTCACAGAAAATCAGAAATTTATGTTCAAGGTTTACCAACCGTCTCGACCAATATTTACTTGGTCAGATTCCATTTCTTATGGTACAACTAGTGAGAATCCAGTTATTTTTGTCTCAACACCAGAGAATTTATATTTCATGGAGTCAGCAAACTTAGTTGTCAGTGGCTATAATGGTCTTTTGAAGATTCGTGATAGGGAAACGATGGAACAGGTAGTGTCCGTTCTAGAAACAGAGTTTCCAGATTTAACGGATAATTGGTTGAGTTTTACAACTGTCAAGAACTTTATCAATGGTCTTCAAAAAGATCTGAGTTATACATTTTATCTTTTCGGCACGATCATAGCGATTATCATCATTACGATGATGGCTATTTTCTGGAGTTTTGTCTTAATGTACCGCTTGTTATTTGAAGAAAAATTGTATGTTCAATACTTTATGGGATTCTCACCATGGAAAAGATATATTGGTGTGCTTTCTCTCATTATTAGTTTTTCTGTGATGGAACTAATCGTTTCTATCTTGTTGGGTTCTAAGTTGGGAATAGTCATGACACTAGCTACATTTGCTTTTCAGATAATGCTTCTTTACTTCAGTTTGTTCCGTAAAGAAGGAGAGAGTATCATACAATCATTTAAGGAGTAATCTCATGTCTAGAATTTCAGTACAAAATGTATCAAAACAATTTGGTTCAAGAGAAATTTTCAAAGACTTAAGCTTTGATATTGAGGAAAATGAATTTGTAGCTTTAGTAGGACCTTCTGGTTCTGGAAAATCGACTATTCTCAATATGATTGGACTATTGGATACTGTTAACAGTGGTAAAATCCTAATCAACGGAAAAGTTTTGCCTAAGGTAAATTCGCAATCAGCAGTTCATTATCGAAGGAATGTCATCAACTATCTTTTTCAATCCAATGCACTCATTTCTACATCTAGTGTGAAAGATAACCTGATGCTTGCCATGACTTTTTCGAATTTCTCTAGACAGGAGAAAGAGCAGAGAATCAAGGAAACGCTAGAATTTGTTGGTCTACAAAATCGGTTAAATAGTAAAATCAATGAATTATCGGGAGGTGAACAGCAGAGAATTGCGATTGTGAGAGCTATTTTAAAGCCCGGAGATATTGTCCTAGCAGATGAACCAACCGGATCGTTAGATCCTGAAATGTCTCAAAAAGCTTTCGATTTGATTCAAACTTTGAGAGATCAATTTGGTAAAACAATTTTGGTTGTTACGCATAATATGGAGCAAGCACGGCAATGTGATAGGATCATTTCACTGGAGTCGGTTCTTGTAAATTAACTCAACCATTATTAGCACTTGATACGGTTACTTCTATCAATAGTTTAGTAAGCTTGTTAGTTTATAGAGGGCAGGGGTATTTCTGCCCTCTGTTTTAGAATAAGGAATGCACTATGAAAAAATTATTTATACTCATATCCAACCTGCTTGCTAGTTTGTTCTTTGTTTGGGTATTTACCATTTGGACTGATACATATGTCTCCTATTATTACCCCAACGTTGTTGTACGTGATTCTTCCCCTGAAACAACTTTTCAGCATGTTGCTACACGCTTGGAAAAACTAGCAGAAGAAACGGATAGCTTTATTGCGATTCAACACCAGGATACTAACTCAGAAGGTACTACAGTTTTTTCTTATACGACCTTTGGGAACGGAAAGTTGCCTGATGGGCTTCAGGAAAAAAATCTAGAAGATGCTCAAAGTAGTAGTGTTGAAACAAATTATTTTGTATTCGATGGAAACCTAGATATTCACTTGCTAAGGGAGGAGCTAAGTCAACTTGGCTTGACTAACATGCACCTGACAATTCCATCTAAACTATCTACGTTAATGGCTATCTTTAGTAACGGATTTCAGTTAATCAGTCTATTGATTTTCATCTTAACCTTTGTAGCACTGACTTTAATTAGTCAAATTAGCCAATTACGGTCGTCGGGCATTCGCCTCATTTCAGGAGAGAAACGGTGGTCCATTTTCCTTAGACCAGTTGGTGAGGATTTGAAAGGGATAGCTGTTGGTTTCAGTTTAGCTGGCGTACTCGCCATTCTTATGCAAAAAATTCTGTCGCTTCCAACGCAATCCCTAATGACCATAGGAGAAGGCTTGCTCAGTTATAATCTCATCTTGTTGTCGATCTCCCTGTTTTTCGCTCAACTCTTCGCAGTTGGGATAAAAAAGATACACCTGATGCAGATTATAAAAGGGCAAGTGCCTGTCAGAGGAATCATTAGTTTGATTTTAATCGGTCAACTATTAGCGATTATTATTGTAACGCTGGGAATAGGGAGTAGCTTAAAGTATTCCCAAGCCTGGCAACAGCATCGGATTGGACAAGAGGTTTGGAGCCAGGAAAGGCAACTGATTACCCTATCAATCAGCCGTGAAGGAACGAGTCCTGGTTTTGATGAACAAGCTCAAAGGAAACTCAGAACTTGGTATCAATTGATGGATCTGGCTGTTTCAGAACAAAAGGCTTTCTTATCTAGACACCAGTTAATTGACCGTACTTTGCAAAATGGCATAGCTTCCTCCAAAAACTTTATAACCTCTACAGAATGGCACGATTACAACCCGAATGGCAATGTCCTTATCGTCACACCGCAATACTTGGAGCGTCAAAACATTCCTGTAGATACAACTATTAAGCAAAAGATGAATCACCTTGATGTAGGGGAGTTTGTCTTATTGCTACCTGAACACCTCCGTTCAGAGGAAGAACATTATAAATCTGTTTTTGAAGACGACTTAACCAGTCGCATGTCTAGTCGAGATGAACGACAGCAAATGACTGCTACGGTAGGTTATTTGGAATCAGGTCAGGATCGTTTTGTGTATAATACGACCCCTATTTCTTACCAGCAGTTTTTGAAAGATCCAATCATCATTGTTATAACACCCCAATCAACTGGTCCACAGTCCATTTTGTTTTGGGTAGACGCAGTACAGAACTACGTTCTCTTTAATCAATTGTCTGATGCCCAGGAGCTTATCCAGAGACAAGGCATTGAAAATTGGGTCTCAGAAATGCAAACAGGTTACCACAACTACATCACATTATTGGATAATATCCAGAGGGAACGTTGGGTAATGCTAGCAGGAGCTGTGCTTGGGATTGCAACTTCAATCTTGTTGTTTAACACTATGAATAGGCTCTACTTTGAAGAATTTAGACGTGCCATTTTTATCAAACGCATTGCAGGTCTCAGGTTCTTAGAAATCCATCGCACTTATCTCTTTGCTCAACTGGGTGTGTTTTTACTGGGATTTGTTGCGAGTGTATTTCTTATGGTAGAGATAGTAGTTGCTTTCTTAGTCTCGTTACTCTTTACTGGTCTATCTCTTTTACAGTTACATGTCCAAATGCAGAAAGAAAACAAGATGTCCATGCTTGTTTTGAAGGGAGGTTAATATGATTGAACTTAAACAGGTGAGTAAATCTTTTGGAGAACGAGAGTTATTTTCGAATCTTTCAATGACATTTGAGGCTGGAAAAGTCTATGCCTTAATTGGTTCAAGTGGTAGCGGAAAAACAACCTTGATGAACATGATTGGGAAATTAGAATCTTATGATGGGACGATTTTTTACCGAGGTAAAGACTTGGCCAATTATAAATCGAGTGATTTTTTCCGTCACGAATTGGGCTACCTCTTCCAGAACTTTGGCTTAATTGAAAACCAAAGTATTGAAGAAAACCTTAAGCTAGGTCTCATTGGTCAAAAGTTGAGTCGGGCGGAACGGCGGTTGAGACAGAAGCAGGCTTTAGAACAGGTCGGCCTGGATTATCTTGACCTAGATAAGCGCATCTTTGAGTTATCGGGCGGAGAATCGCAACGGGTTGCCTTGGCAAAAGTTATCTTAAAGAATCCACCCTTTATTCTGGCAGATGAGCCAACAGCTTCAATAGACCCAGCAACCTCTCAGTTGATTATGGAGATTTTGCTATCTCTTCGAGATGATAATAGGCTAATCATTATCGCAACACATAATCCGGCAATTTGGGAGATGGCTGATGAAGTGTTCACGATGGATCGTCTGAAATAAAAATCCTTGTTTTTAATTGCACGATGAGTTACTGAAATATTATCATGAATCAATAATTGGAGTTAATTTAGAATTGTACTTTATTAATATTGAGGTAACTTTTTCTTGATAAAGGAAGAAATAGTGGAGAGAAAGTTAGATTGAAAAAATTCGACAATTATATTATTGAGAAGCCTTGCGATTCTAATTTAGATAAACTGCAAAAAATCTTAATAATTGAAAGTTTGGTAGATGATATTTTGCAATTTTCTCTCAGAATCAATAATAGTGTAGGAGAGATTTTCCTCCTACAACCGTTTCAAAAGAAAACTATATTTATTTCATGTTATTTTGAGGAAGATATTGTGAAAGTCAAAGATGATTATGAAGTTGAGTAGGCTTTGTTAGAATTTCAAAAATTTAGAGCATTTTTGGCTTAGTAATCTGTGTTGAAGGCTCAAAATCTATGGTAAAAAGTAGCTTTGAAAACGTATTACCTCCAAAGATTTAGTTAAATAATGATTTAACACAAAAAGAAATTATTGAAGTTCTGGAAAGATGTTGTTTCAGTATTGAGAAAAGGTGGGAAAAACTTGCGATTTTC
Source organism: uncultured Streptococcus sp. (assembly GCF_901875575.1). Taxonomy (GTDB): domain Bacteria; phylum Bacillota; class Bacilli; order Lactobacillales; family Streptococcaceae; genus Streptococcus. Next base: position 100,520 of record NZ_CABFMF010000011.1, on the reverse strand, counting down.
ACAGAGAAAGGAAGAATAAATATAGAAATATAGTCAATTGAAACAAGAACAGGACAAAAGAACCTTTTGTGCCATATTTTTCTCCTTTCGCTTTACAATTGGCTTGAACACCTTTATTGTATCGCGTTTGGAGTTTTTTTGGTATAACCTTCGACGCGCACCCGCATAGCGGGTGTTTTTTTGTCTCGCACCTAACGGAGCGAGACGAACTAATAGTCACTTAATCAAAAAACGCACCATATCAAAAACTAAAAAGTTTGATATCATGCGTCATGTCTTAAACTAATTGACTATACTTTCTATGCAAATGAGCTTTTAACCAATTGATTGAGCCAATCCACTCTTAAAACCAAAGAGCAATTTCTCGCTTAGCTGACTCTTCTGAATCTGAACCATGTACAACATTTTGAATAGCTTGGTTTTTACCAGCAGCTTTTGCAAAATCACCTCGAATAGTTCCTGGTAAAGCTTCTTCTGGACGAGTTGCTCCCATCATGGTCCGCCAAGTTTCGATTACTTTGGGACCAGAAATGATACCTACAAGGATTGGTCCTGAAGTCATAAATTCACGAATCGGTGGGTAAAAACTCTGACCAACCAAGTCCTGATAGTGCTGGTCAATTAGCTCTTCTGAAACCTGTGAACGCAACTCCAATTTTTCTATTGTAAACCCACGTTGTTCGATGCGTTTTAACACTTCACCCACTAGTCCTCTTTTTACACCGTCTGGTTTAATGATAAAAAATGTTTGTTCCATCCTCGTCTCCTTTGTCAGCTTCTTTCTTTTATACTCTTCGAAAATCTCTTTAAACCACGTCAACTTCGCCTTGCCGTATGTATAGTTACTGACTTCGTCAGTTCTATCTGCAACCTCAAAACGGTGTTTTGAGCTGACTTCGTCAGTTCTATCTACAACCTCAAAACGGTGTTTTGAGCTGACTTCGTCAGTTCTATCTACAACCTCAAAGCAGTGCTTTGAGCAACCTGCGGCTAGTTTCCTAGTTTGCTCTTTGATTTTCATTGAGTATTATTTTACCACATTTCATGGAAAAATGGAGAAAGTTTTCAGAAAAGAGAAAGAGAACCCGAAGGCTCTCTCATTCTCTTTTATTCTACTGTTTCTTCCACAATTTCAACGGCAGTATCCACAACTACTTCTGTTGTTTCTTCGTTTCCTTCTTCCTCTACTGGAGGATTAAGGTATTCTTCTTCGTTGATAGCATGTGGTTCAAGGTTACGATATCGTGCCATACCAGTACCTGCTGGGATGATTTTACCGATGATAACATTCTCTTTAAGTCCAAGGAGATGATCTTTCTTACCACGGATAGCCGCATCAGTAAGGACACGAGTTGTTTCCTGGAAGGAAGCCGCTGACAAGAAACTGTTTGTTTCAAGTGAGGCTTTGGTAATTCCCATAAGGACTGGGCGACCTGTCGCTGGAACTCCACCTGCGATAAGGACATCTTTGTTAGCATCTGTAAAGTCATTGATATCCATGAGGGTACCCATGAGAAGGTCTGTGTCACCTGGATCCATGACACGTACTTTACGAATCATTTGACGAACCATTACCTCGATGTGTTTGTCACCGATTTCTACCCCTTGGCTACGGTAAACTTTTTGTACTTCACCAAGAAGATAAGTTTCAACTGATAAGACATCACGAACTGCAAGGAGACGTTTTGGTTGGATCGAACCTTCTGTAAGAGCAGCACCACGCGCTACTTGGTCACCAACTTCAACACGCATACGAGCGGTAAATGGAACAACATATTCGCCTTCGCCAGTTTCGCCCTTAACAAAGACTTTCTTAGTACGAGTTGATGCATCTTCTTCGATAGCAGTAACTTGCCCTTTAACCTCTGTGATAACCGCTTCCCCTTTAGGATTGCGGGCTTCAAAGATTTCTTGGACACGAGGAAGACCCTGAGTGATATCGGTATTTGAGGCAACCCCACCCGTGTGGAAGGTACGCATTGTAAGCTGTGTACCAGGTTCTCCGATAGATTGGGCAGCGATTGTACCAACTGCTTCACCAACTTCAACCGCATCACCAGTCGCCAAGTTGATACCGTAACAGTGACGGCAGACACCGTGACGAGTGTTACATGTAAATACGGAGCGGATAGTAACTTCTTCTACACCAGCATTGACAATTTCACGCGCCTTGTCTTCTGTGATTAACTCATTTGGACCGATGATAACTTCACCAGTTTCTGGATGTCTAACTGTTTTCTTAGTGTAACGACCATTTAGACGCTCTTCGAGGGACTCAATCATCTCTTTACCTTCTGCAATAGAACGGATCAAGAGACCACGGTCAGTTCCACAGTCATCCTCACGGATGATAACGTCTTGAGCAACGTCAACCAAACGACGAGTCAAGTAACCTGAGTCGGCTGTCTTAAGGGCCGTATCGGTCATACCTTTACGAGCACCGTGAGTTGAGAAGAACATTTCGAGTACTGACAAACCTTCGCGGAAGTTTGAAAGGATTGGCAATTCCATGATACGTCCGTTCGGAGCCGCCATCAGACCACGCATACCGGCAAGCTGTGAGAAGTTTGAGATGTTACCACGGGCTCCAGAGTCCATCATCATAACGATTGGATTCTTAGGATCTTGGTTGGCAATCAAACGTTTCTCTAGTTTTTCACGGGCAGCACGCCATTCAGCTGTAACAGCATTGTAACGCTCGTCGTCTGTAATCATACCACGACGGAATTGTTTGGTGATTTGTTCTACACGTTTGTGTGATTCTTCAATGATTTCAGCCTTATCATCAACGACTGGGATATCGGCAATCCCCACTGTCAATCCTGCAAGAGTTGAGTGGTGGTAACCAAGGTTCTTCATACGGTCAAGTAGAGCAGAAGTTTCTGTCGTACGGAAACGTTTGAAGATTTCAGCGATGATATTTCCAAGATTTTTCTTCTTGAATGGAGGGTTAAGTTCAAGATTGCTGATAGCTTCCTTGATATCTCCACCAAGTGGCAAGAAGTATTTGGCTGGAACGCCTTCTATCAAGTTGGCATTGTTTGGTTCTTGCAAGTATGGTAGCCCCTCTGGCATGATGTCATTGAAGAGGATTTTACCAACTGTTGTAAGCAAGACCTTGTGTTTTTGCTCTTCTGTCCAAGGCTTGTTGAGGCTGTCTGTTGCGATACCAACACGTGAGTGGAGGTGAACATAACCATTACGGTAAGCCATAACCGCTTCATCACGGTCCTTGAAGACCATTCCTTCACCTTCACGACCAGCTTCTTCCATGGTCAAGTAGTAGTTACCCAAAACCATGTCCTGAGATGGAGTAACAACTGGTTTACCATCTTTCGGGTTCAAGATATGCTCAGCAGCCAACATCAAGATACGAGCTTCTGCTTGGGCTTCTTCTGAAAGCGGTACGTGGATGGCCATTTGGTCTCCGTCAAAGTCGGCATTGTAGGCTTCACAGACAAGTGGGTGTAAGCGAAGGGCCTTACCATCAATCAAGACTGGCTCGAAGGCCTGGATACCCAAACGGTGAAGGGTAGGTGCGCGGTTCAAAAGTACTGGGTGTTCTTTAATCACTTCTTCAAGGATATCCCAGATACGCTCATCTCCGCGTTCCACCAAGCGTTTAGCTGCTTTGACGTTTTGCACGATATCACGCGCAACGATTTCACGCATAACGAATGGTTTAAAGAGCTCGATAGCCATTTCACGTGGCACACCACATTGGTACATCTTAAGAGTTGGACCAACGGCGATAACGGAACGTCCTGAGAAGTCAACACGTTTACCGAGCAAGTTTTGACGGAAGCGTCCTTGCTTCCCTTTAAGCATGTGGCTCAATGATTTTAGTGGACGACTACCTGGTCCTGTGATTGGACGACCACGACGACCATTATCAATCAAAGCATCAACCGCTTCTTGAAGCATACGCTTCTCATTTTGAACGATAATACCTGGTGCATTCAACTCAAGCAAGCGAGCCAAACGGTTGTTACGGTTGATAACACGGCGGTAAAGGTCGTTCAAGTCAGATGAAGCAAAACGACCACCATCCAACTGCAACATTGGGCGAAGATCTGGTGGAATAACTGGAAGGATGTTGAGAATCATCCATTCAGGTTTGTTTCCAGACTTGTAAAAGGCATCCAAAACATCCAAACGACGGATAGCTTTGACACGTTTTTGTCCAGTAGCTGTTTTCAACTCTTCTTTGAGTTCAGCAATTTCTTTTTCAAGATCTACTTGTTTTAAAAGATCTTGGATGGCTTCGGCACCCATCTTAGCAACGAATGAACCATAACCATACTCACGCAAGCGCTCACGGTATTCGCGCTCTGTCATGATAGACTTGTGCTCAAGTGGTGTATCCTTCGGATCAATGACCACATAAGCCGCAAAGTAGATAACTTCCTCGAGAGCACGAGGGCTCATATCAAGGGTCAAGCCCATACGGCTTGGAATCCCTTTGAAGTACCAGATGTGAGATACAGGAGCTTTCAACTCGATGTGCCCCATACGCTCACGACGAACTTTCGTACGCGTTACTTCAACCCCACAACGGTCACAAACAATCCCTCTGTAACGAATGCGTTTGTACTTACCACAAGCACATTCCCAGTCTTTTGTAGGACCAAAGATAACTTCATCAAAGAGTCCTTCACGTTCTGGTTTCAAGGTACGGTAATTGATTGTTTCAGGTTTTTTGACTTCTCCATAAGACCATGAACGGACTTTACTTGGAGAAGCTAGTGTAATTTGCATACTTTTAAAACGATTTACATCAACCACTATTTCTTCCCTTTCTATTCTAAGTGAACTGCTTATTCTTGTTCAGCAGCTTCTTCTGTTGCTTCCGCTTTTGCTTCTTCAGCTTCAAAGGCTGCTTTAGCTTCTTGTGCTGCTTTTTCGCGGGCTTTTTCAAGGTCATCTACGTGGATGACATCTTCGTCCATTCCTTCATCCAAGTCACGAAGTTCCACTTCTTGATCATCTTCGTCAAGAACACGCATGTCAAGACCAAGAGATTGCAATTCTTTTACAAGAACTCGGAAGGATTCTGGAACGCCTGGTTTTGGAATCGGTTTTCCTTTTGTAATAGCTTCATAAGCTTTCAAACGTCCGTTGATATCGTCAGACTTGTAAGTCAAGATTTCTTGAAGGACATTTGATGCACCGTAGGCTTCAAGAGCCCAAACCTCCATCTCACCGAAACGTTGTCCACCAAACTGGGCTTTACCTCCGAGTGGTTGTTGGGTAACGGTTGAGTAAGGTCCGACAGAACGCGCGTGCAATTTATCATCAACCATGTGGTGGAGTTTGATCATGTACATGACTCCGACAGAAACACGGTTATCAAATGGCTCACCAGTACGTCCATCGTAAAGGATTGTTTTAGCATCGCTATCCATACCTGCTTCTTTAACAGTTGACCAAAGGTCTTCAGAACTTGCTCCGTCAAAGACTGGTGTTGCGATGTGAATACCAAGAGTACGAGCCGCCATACCAAGGTGGAGCTCCATAACCTGACCGATATTCATACGTGATGGCACCCCAAGTGGGTTCAACATGATATCGACTGGAGTTCCGTCTGGAAGGTAAGGCATATCTTCTACGGGAACGATGCGAGAGACAACCCCTTTGTTTCCGTGACGTCCAGCCATCTTATCTCCGACCTTGATTTTACGTTTTTGAGCGATGTAGACGCGAACCAGCATGTTGACACCTGATTGCAACTCATCTCCATTTGCGCGTGTAAAGATTTTAACATCACGAACAACACCATCGGCACCGTGTGGTACACGAAGAGAAGTATCACGCACTTCACGAGATTTATCCCCGAAGATAGCGTGCAAGAGACGTTCTTCAGCCGAAAGGTCTTTCTCACCCTTAGGTGTTACTTTACCTACAAGGATATCGCCTTCTTTAACCTCAGCACCAATACGGATAATACCCATTTCGTCAAGATCTTTAAGGGCATCTTCACCAACGTTTGGAATTTCGCGAGTGATTTCTTCAGGCCCAAGCTTTGTATCGCGTGTTTCTGATTCGTATTCTTCAAGGTGGACAGATGTATAGACATCGTCTTTAACCAAGCGTTCGCTCATGATAACGGCATCCTCGAAGTTGTAACCTTCCCAAGTCATGTAGGCAACGATTGGGTTTTGTCCAAGCGCCATTTCTCCATTTTCCATAGAAGGTCCGTCAGCGATAAAATCACCTTTTTCAACGACATCACCAACTTTAACAAGCGTACGTTGGTTGTAAGCCGTACCTGAGTTTGAACGACGGAATTTTTGGATGTGGTAAACGTCCAATGAACCATCTTCACGACGAACTTCTACCTTGTCAGCATCTGCATAGGTAACTTTACCGTCATACTGAGCAATCACAGCAGCTCCCGAATCATGGGCTGCTTGGTATTCCATACCAGTACCAACGTAAGGTGCTTTTGGATTAATCAATGGCACAGCCTGACGTTGCATGTTGGCTCCCATGAGGGCACGGTTGGAGTCATCGTTTTCCAAGAAAGGAATACATGCTGTCGCAACGGCAACTACCTGTTTTGGTGATACGTCCATGTAGTCAACAACATTCGCCGGATACTCTTGGTTGACCCCTTGGTGACGTCCCATAACGACTTTCTCAGCAAATGTTCCATCTTCATTCAGACGAGAATTAGCCTGTGCTACAGTAAATTCATCTTCTTCATCGGCTGTCAACCAAACGATTTCGTTCGTGACAACACCTGTTTCACGGTCAACTTTACGGTATGGTGTTTGAACAAAACCATATTTGTTCAAGTGCCCGTAAGATGACAAGTTGTTAATCAAACCGATGTTAGGTCCTTCAGGTGTCTCGATTGGACACATACGTCCGTAGTGAGTGTAGTGCACGTCACGCACTTCATATCCAGCGCGGTCACGTGTCAAACCGCCAGGCCCTAAGGCTGACAAACGGCGTTTGTGTGACAACTCAGAAAGTGGGTTGTGTTGGTCCATGAACTGTGACAACTGTGATGAACCAAAGAATTCTTTAACCGCAGCTGTTACAGGACGGATATTAATGATTTGTTGTGGTGTCAAGACTTCGTTGTCCTGAACAGACATACGTTCACGGACATTACGTTCCATACGAGAAAGTCCAAGACGTACTTGGTTGGCAAGCAATTCACCAACCGCACGGATACGACGGTTACCAAGGTGGTCAATATCATCTACACGGCCAATTCCTTCAGCTAAGTTGAGGAAGTAACTCATTTCAGCAAGAATATCTGCAGGTGTTACGATACGAACCTTATCATCTGGATTTGCATTACCAATGATAGTAACTACACGGTCAGGATCAGTTGGCGCAACAACCTTAAATTTTTGCAGAACAACTGGTTCAGTCACTACCGCTGCATCATTCGGAATGTAAACAATCTTGTTCAAATCGCCATCCAAATGACTTTCAATTCTCTCAATGACATTACGAGTCATAACAGTTCCAGCTTCCACCAAGATTTCACCAGTCTCAGCATCTACCAACGGCTCAGCAATCGTTTGGTTAAGTAAACGTGTTTTAATATTGAGTTTTTTATTAATTTTATAGCGCCCAACAGCTGCTAAATCATAGCGACGTGGGTCAAAGAAGCGAGCTACAAGCAAGCTACGTGAGCTTTCAGCAGTCTTAGGCTCACCTGGACGAAGGCGTTCGTAAATTTCTTTCAAGGCTTCGTCTGTACGAGAATCCATTGGATTCTTGTGGATGTCTTTTTCAACAGTATTGCGAACCAATTCGCTATCACCAAAGATATCAAAGATTTCATCATCACCAGAAAAACCAAGTGCACGAACCAAGGTTGTAAATGGAATTTTACGCGTACGATCAATACGAGTGTAGGCGATATCTTTTGAGTCGCTTTCAAGTTCCAACCAGGCTCCACGGTTAGGGATAACAGTCGAACCGTACCCCACCTTACCATTTTTGTCTACCTTGTCATTAAAGTACACACCTGGAGAGCGGACCAACTGAGATACGATGATACGCTCACCACCATTGATGATGAAAGTCCCCATTTCTGTCATGATTGGGAAATCACCAAAGAAAACTTCTTGAGTCTTGATTTCGCCTGTTTCTTTATTGATCAAGCGGAAGGTTACAAAAATTGGTGCTGAGTAGCTAGCATCATGGATACGAGCTTCTTCTAGCGTATATTTTGGTTCCTTGATTTCATAGCCAACAAATTCCAACTCCATTGTGTCTGTGAAGTTTGAAATTGGCAATACATCTTCAAATACTTCCTTAAGACCGTGGTCTAGGAAAGCTTTGAATGAGTCAGTTTGAATTTCAATCAAATTTGGTAAATCAAGAACTTCTTTAATTCTTGAAAAACTACGACGGGTACGATGTTTCCCATATTGAACGTCATGTCCTGCCAAGATGATTCTCCTTTGTAAATAAAGTTCCAAGCCTCGTCGATTAGGCTATTGATTATCGTAATTGGGCCGTAAACCCCCTATCATCATGTCCCTTTGGTGAATTTTCAGAATCTTTAAATCTTTATTACAAATGCTCAAAATCCTGAAAAAAAGCACAAAAAGAGCAGCTAAATCTGACTTTTTCAGAAGATTTAACTGCTGTGAGCCTTGTCTGGACAATATTTCAGACAAAACCTACGACAAATGATTATTCGTATTATACCCTATTTAGCTAGATTTTTCAAGGGGATTTGGTATTTTTTAATGAAATCTTTTCTTATGAAAGTAAAGATTCAATCTTGTAATAATGACGAAGTAGCTAACTTCTTTTAAAATTTCATTTTCAGTTGTCAATCTTGGTACAAACTATTATAAATTCCAATTTTTCCTAATTTATCTTAGTCTACTTTTCTTGACTTTACTAGTTTTTTCTTTTAATATATATGTATAAATATATTAGGAGATTTCTTATGGACATTTTACTTTCTAAAAGGGAACAAGTTCTACTAAAGTTACTGGAAGAATTAATCCAAGCCCAAGATTGGATACAACTTTCTGACTGGGCAGAAAAGTTAAATCTGTCACTAGAAGAATTACATGATTGCCTCTCTACCCTAGAAGCCTTGTCTCCAAATCTCCTTATTTACTCTACAAAAAGCAGTATTAAATTAGAATATGAGCTAGGTAATTGCCTGGATCCCAGAATAACTATTTTTAAAAATTCCCCAAACATCTCTTTCCTAAACTATCTGTTTTTCAATGAAGGATCTTCACTTACTACTGCTAGAGAAGCTCTTTCCACTAGCCAAGAACAAGTAGAAAACATCGTTCGCTACCTGAATACTATACTTCCAAAAAATTATGCCATCAGTATTCAAACCTCCACTATCGAGATGCTGGGAAAAGAAGAAGATATACGTTCCTTTTATTTAGATTACTTTAGCCAAAGTTACGCTTTTCTCGATTGGCCCTTCTCATCTATTTCTGAAGATATTCTAACTAGCTTTATTCAAACTTTTTTAGATTCCCAACAAGTTTCGCCTAATCTTCTCAACTTGCGACAAATCAAGTATACTGTCGCTATCAATATGGTGCGCTTAAAGAAAAATCATGTCATCTCAAATCCAACTCCTCTTTTAACCAATCACTACCATTCTATCTTACAAGCACCGAAGTTCGAATATGATATCAAAAAGCTTGCTAAAAAACTCCGTTTCGAACCTACTAAATCAAGTCTAGAACAGCTATTTTCTAATCCAACAAATACTCCTCAAATCTCTAAAAATCCTTGTAATAACCCATTAGGAGATATTAACTACATTCAAAAATCCTATCGTGTATTGAGTCAAATTGTAACAGAGTTATCCAAGGAATTCCATCTACAGATTGACGAAAAGGAAGAGCTGATTTGGCTTCTCCACTATACCGCCCAGGATGAGTTTCTTGATAAGACTAGTAACCACTTCCTTGATAAAAAGAAATCTCGAATCCTAACTAAATATGAGGAAGAATTCCCTAAACTTTTCGAAGAAAGTAGAAGAAAATTCCTAGATTATCTAATAGAAATGGGGCTAGAATATCGACCCAAAAGAATTGAAGACTTACTTTATACCTTCTCCGTTCAAGGTCATCGAATTTTAGTACAGTTACTAAAAAAACTTCCAAAAATACGCGTTTTAGTCATTAGCGATCTTGATAGTTGTCATGCTCAAAGTCTAATTGCTTCCTTATCCTTTTACGGAAGTAACCTCTATCTTTTTGACATCTGGGAAAAAACAGGCCTTTCTTTAAAAAAACTCAACCAAACACCGCATGATATTATCATTACAAATTTTCCTGTGTCAAACAGTTCGAAACCAATCATCTGTAGTCAAAATCTATCTACCACAGAATTATTCCATCGTCTTCACCTTTTATCATCACAAATTCAAAAAAGTAGACTCACTTAAATCGTAGCAATCTCTTGTTGCGGTTTTTTTATTTAGCGTGATCTACACCACGTTTTTATTACAAAGATCGTAAATCTTTTATAACTGAGAATTAAATTTCTACTAATCAAACTCTGAAAAAGAAAATCACCCCCAAAGTTAGATTTTCCAACTTTCTTCTGGGGTGTTATTTTTTATCTGTGAAATAAATAAGATTATTTTATTCTACTCCACCGTTACAGACTTGGCAAGGTTTCTTGGTTTATCCACATCTAGCCCACGGTGTAAAGTCGCAAAATAGGCTACTAGTTGAGTTGGTACAACCATGGAAATTGGTGAGAGGTAAGGATGTACGGTCATTAGGACAATATCATCAGTATCATTTGCTACATGTTCTTCTGCGATAGTGAAGACTTTGGCACCACGAGCTGCAACCTCTTGGATATTTCCACGGGTATGGTTGGCAAGAACTGATTCTGATAAGAGAGCTAAAATAGGTGTCCCTTCCTCAATCAGAGCAATTGTTCCATGCTTAAGTTCTCCTGCCGCAAAGCCTTCACACTGGATGTAAGAAATCTCTTTGAGTTTAAGGCTTGCTTCCATAGCTACGTAGTAATCTTGACCACGCCCAATATAAAAGGCGTTGCGAGTTGTTTCAAGAAGCTCACGAACCTTGGCTTCAATGGTTTCTTTCTCTGAAAGAGTTGATTCGATAGACTGAGCTACGATTGACAACTCATGAACCAGGTCAAAGGCTTGCGCTTTAGCATTACCATTTGCTTCTCCGACTGCTTTTGCAAGGAAGGCAAGGGCTGCGATTTGCGCTGTATAAGCCTTGGTTGAGGCTACGGCAATTTCAGGTCCTGCATGAAGGAGCATGGTATGGTCGGCTTCACGAGAAAGAGTTGAACCTGATACGTTTGTCACTGTCAAGCTTGGGATACCCATTTCATTAGCCTTAACCAAAACCTGACGGCTATCTGCTGTTTCACCAGACTGGCTGATAAAGATGAAGAGTGGTTTCTTGCTGAGCAGTGGCATACCGTAGCCCCACTCAGATGAGATTCCAAGTTCAACTGGCGTATCTGTCAATTCTTCCAACATCTTCTTAGAAGCAAATCCTGCGTGGTAAGATGTTCCAGCTGCAAGGATGTAGATACGGTCTGCGTCTTGAACAGCCTTGATGATAGCTGGGTCTACTACTACTTGACCAGCCTCATCTGTGTAGGCTTGGATGAGTTTACGCATAACCGTTGGTTGCTCATCAATTTCCTTGAGCATATAGTAAGGGTAAGTTCCCTTACCGATATCTGACAAGTCTAGCTCAGCAGTGTAGCTAGCACGCTCACGACTGTTGCCATCATAGTCTTGCACTTCGACGCTATCAGCCTTGACAATTACCAACTCTTGGTCATGGATTTCCATGTACTGGTTGGTCTCACGAATCATAGCCATAGCATCTGAGCAGACCATGTTGTAGCCTTCCCCAACCCCAATCAAAAGTGGTGATTTATTCTTAGCTACATAGATGACTTCAGGATCTTGTGAGTCAACCAAGGCAAAGGCATAAGAACCACGGATGATGTGAAGAGCTTTTTTGAAGGCTTCAAGAACTGACAAGCCATCTTCTTCCGCAAATTTTCCAATCAAGTGAACGGCGATTTCTGTATCTGTCTGCCCCTTGAAGTGATGACCCTCAAGGTATTCTTCCTTGATTTCAAGGTAGTTTTCAATGACCCCATTGTGCACCAAGACAAAACGTTCCGTCTCAGAGCGGTGTGGGTGAGCATTGTCCTCAGTTGGTTTCCCATGAGTTGCCCAACGAGTATGTCCGATACCAGTCGTTCCCTCAACACCAGCTGTCTTAGCAGACAATTCTGCGATACGTCCCACTGCCTTAACCAGGTGACTCTTATCGCCACCAAGGACAAAAATTCCCGCAGAATCATAGCCACGGTATTCGAGCTTTTCAAGCCCTTGAATCAAAATATCAGTTGCATTTTTGTTCCCAACAACACCAACAATTCCACACATAGTATATACGACACAGTCAAGCTGTGCTTTCTCCTTAAAATTGGTATAGTCTAATCCCTCTTTTACAGAATCAGCAAAAACAGTATATACTTGTTTCTTTCTCTTGTCAAGAACAAAAATTGGTATAGTTTTATATTAGATGCAACACATGGAAAACTCCGAACAATCAACATCATCAATCAAAGTTTTTTTATCTATTATTGTCACTGAGCTCTTTGAACCAATTTCCTAACTTCTTTAGGCGAGGTTCCTGCGTTGCAGATCTAACTCAACTAAACCATAACTGTTCTTATAGTTCTTAAGCCAGAACAAGTAGCCTTTACAGTTGGTACAGTCTACGATGGCACGGTTAAGTTCAGCCAAATGATATTTTACAAAGTCAATCCGATAATCGTCTTGAATCATTCCGTTTTTACGGAATTTTTCTTCGCCTTCAACTCTTATCCCATTTTCTGTCTACATCCATTCGATATTGCCATAATTTCCCTTGATATTTTGAGCGATGTCATAAATCCCTTGCTCATAAATCTCCCAGCCACGGTGAGGATTAATTTTACGTCCAGGCATAACATAAGGCTCGTAAAAATGTTCTGGTAAGAGTGGGCTCTCTGGATGCTTAGAAAATCGAGGCGCCATAACACGTAAAGACTAGTAGTAGTTTACTTCAAGGGAGGCTACTGTATGTTGTAACTCTTCATCTTTAGAATTAGACAAAAAGGACATATTCTAATAAAATCTCTACCAATCTGGTAGATATATTCCCAAAACAGAAGGGACAAATGACTATTGCGCTTGAACAAAATCTGTAATAGGTGCTAGCTAAGTGAATAGGTCGGTGTTAAATTAAGTACAATCCTAATCTTTGAATTCAGCTGAAATTAAACGACCAGTCTACTCTAGAGTACAGAAAACTGGGCACATAAGAAGAAGGACTCTTCCCCAATTATTGGGGTGCAGTGCCAAGTTTTCGTAGATTGAAGCAGTTACTTTATTTTCCCAACCATCCACGTCTTCCTATAAGAGAAATGGCAAAGATTGACCTAAATATAAATCCCCTTAACCTTAATGACTTCGGCTTCAAAACCATATAAAAACAAATAGTTGTCACTTACTCTATTACTGACTTATCTAGTTTCATGTGAAACGTTAATTAAGATTATATGCTGCTGACACTAGCCTCTTATTTGATTTTAATCGAGTATACTCCTATCTCATTTTAAAGAAAAAAACAGGACAAAAACTAGTTACATTTTTACCCCGTTTTTCTTATGACTATAGTTTTTATTTCTTACTTAAAATTTCAAGTGTTTCAAGTAAGCTATCAACATGAACTTCAATCGTATCACCAGTTGCTTTAATTTTGACTTCTACGATACCATCAGCTGCTTTTTTACCAACAGTGATACGGATTGGCAGACCAATCAAGTCACTATCACTAAATTTAACACCGACACGTTCGTTACGGTCATCTGTCAAGACTTCGTAACCAGCTCCTATCAAGTTTGCTTCAAGTTTTTCTGTCAAGGCTTGCGCTTCTTCATCTTTGACATTGACAGTGATCAAGTGAACATCAAATGGTGCCAATTCTTTAGGGAAGTTGATTCCCCAAGCGTAACGGTATTCACCTTTTGGCGTTTTGTTAACAAAGAGGCGAGCGTGTTGCTCCATTACTGCTGAAAGGAGACGGCTAACACCAATGCCGTAGCATCCCATGATGATTGGCACAGCACGGCCATTTTCATCCAAGACATCTGCTCCCATGCTTGCTGAATAGCGAGTGCCGAGTTTGAAGATGTGACCAATTTCGATACCACGCGCAAAGTTAAGAACCCCTTGTCCGTCTGGGGAAATTTCACCCTCACGAACTTCACGGATATCCACATATTCTGCAGTAAAGTCACGACCTGGATTTACACCAGTCAAGTGGTAGCCATCTTCGTTAGCACCCACAACTGCATTGCGAACATCTTGCACCTTACGGTCTGCAATGATTTTAACATTCTCTGGCAAACCAACTGGTCCAAGTGAACCAAATCCTGCTTGAACAACACTTGCCACTTCTTCTTCGCTAGCAACGTCAAAGAAATCTGCTCCCAAGTGGTTTTTCAACTTAACTTCATTAAGCTGGTCATTTCCAACTAGAAGAGCTGCAACAAGCTCACCATCTGCCATGTAGAAGAGAGTTTTAATCGTTTGTTCTTCTGGAACGTTTAGGAAAGTTGCCACTTCATCGATTGATTTAACATCTGGTGTTGCAACACGAGTCACTTCTTCTTCAGCGACAACACGGTTGCTTGGTTTATACTCGTTTGTTGCCATTTCTAAGTTAGCTGCATAGCTAGATTCACTTGAGTAAGCAATGGTATCTTCACCAGAGACCATCCATTTGAGTAATTCTGCCTTGATTTCTTCTTGCACTTCTGCAGGAATTTCGTCAAATGAGGCAACCGACTTGTCCAAGACAACCCAGCGGTCAAGGTCTGTACGAGCAGGTGTAATAGCCATAAATTCTTGGCTGTCCTTACCACCCATGGCTCCACCGTCACCAATAATAGCCTTGAAGTCTAAGCCACTACGAGTGAAAATACGCTCATAAGCAGCCTTATACTCATCATAAACACTATCCAAGCTATCATAGTTAGCGTGGAAGCTATAAGCATCCTTCATGATAAACTCACGTGTACGGAGAAGTCCATTACGTGGGCGTTTTTCATCACGATACTTAGGTTGGATTTGATAGAGGTTGAGTGGCAATTGCTTGTAAGATTTAACAGAATCACGGACAATAGCTGTAAATGTTTCTTCGTGAGTTGGACCTAGGATGAAGTCTGATTTCTCACGGTTTTTTAGTTTGTAAAGGTCTTCACCATAAGTTTCGTAACGACCTGATTCGCGCCACAACTCTGCACTAAGAAGGGCAGGAGCCAACATCTCAACAGCTCCAATCTTGTCGAATTCTTGGCGCATGATGTTTTTGGCTTTTTCAATCACACGGTTGGCAAGTGGTAGGTAAGAATAAACACCTGCTGAGACTTGACGAACATAACCAGCTCGCAACATAAGAGCATGGCTGATAACTTGAGCATCGCTTGGCATTTCGCGAAGCGTTGGGATAGGCATTTTACTTTGTTTCATAATATTCCTCGATTATCTAAAAAAGAGTCGCATGATGTCATTCCAGGTCACAGCAATCATCAAGACAACCATGATGACCACTCCGGCCAAGGTGACATAGGTTTCAATTTCTTGTTTCAATGGTTTGCGGCGAATGGCTTCTAGGATATTGAGTACAATCTTACCACCATCCAGAGCTGGAATCGGAATAAGGTTAAAAATCCCGATATTGATGGAAATCATTGCCAAGAAGTACAATACGTTCTCAATTCCATTTTTAGCAGCATCACTACTTTCCTTAAAGATGGCAACAGGTCCACCTAATTTATTCAAATCTGGGTGAAAAATCAGATTCTTCAAAGCAGAAAGGATACTAAGAGCCGAGTTAGCAGCAGTTGTAAATCCACCAGCAAACATAGAAAGCAAGTCTGATTTAATTCCCGGTTGAACTCCAAGTAAGTAACGTCCTTCACTTTCTTCTGGACTAACTGACACTTGTTTTTCACTACCATTTTCAGAAATAGTCACATCCAAGGTCGGAGCCGTCTTATCTTTAGTTTCTGCTTCCACAGCCTGGGTTAAACTTTCCCAGTTGCTAATCTCATGTGAGCCAATCTTGGTAATCTGTGCCGTTTCTTGTACTCCCACCTTGGCCAAAGCCCCTTGGGGCATGACATGGAACTGATTGTTCTCAACATCTCCGACACCACCCTGCATAAAGATTAAAATCCAAAAAACAACGACACCTAAGATAAAGTTATTCATAGGTCCTGCAAAGTTGGTAATCAATTTTCCCCAGATGGTTGCATTTTGATATTGAACATCCAAGGGAGCAATCCGAACCTCAGTCCCATCTGCTTCCACAACCGTTGCATCGTGATCCACTGCAAATGTTTTTTCTTCTTCCAGAACCAAGCCCTTGATAAAAAGCTTGTCTTCAAAGTCAAACAGGGTCACCTGCATAGGGAGGGCCGTTTGATCCAATTTTTTACCAGAAAGATTGATTCGTTTAACCTTACCATCATCAGTAAGGGTCAAACTGACAGGAGTTCCTGTCTTGATTTCAGTTGTATCATCACCCCAACCGGCCATGCGAACATAACCACCCAGAGGCAAGATTCGAATGGTATAGGCTGTACCATCCTTGCCAATGTGAGCAAAGATTTTTGGTCCCATACCAATGGCAAATTCACGCACTAAAATTCCTGATTTCTTAGCAAAGTAGAAGTGACCAAATTCGTGCACCACCACAATAATCCCAAAAACCAGAATAAAAGTTAAAATTCCGAGCATAGTATTTTCTTCCTTTTTCTATTAAAAGAGTCCAAATAAGTGCATGATTGGAAATACCAGCAACATACTATCGAAGCGATCTAAAGCACCACCGTGACCAGGTATAAATTTCCCTGAGTCCTTCACCCCGAAATGACGCTTGATCGAACTTTCTAATAAATCACCAAACTGTCCAGCTATGCTGAAGAAAATAGCAAAGAAGGACATTTTGTAAATTCCATATGGAAGAGCCACCGTCCTATCAACTATCATAAAAATAATCGTTACTAAAATAGCTCCTAAAATACCACCTATTGCACCCTCAATTGTTTTATTGGGAGAAACAGCTGGTGCCAACTTCCGTTTACCAAAATTCATACCAGCCAGATAGGCAGAACTATCTGTCGCCCATACGATACATAAGGCCAACAAAACTTTATCTAAACCAACAGCACGAGCATCTAGCAAGGCATTAAAACCAAAACCTACATAAAAACTCATAGCTAACGGAAATACGGCATCCTCAATAGTATAAGACTTGCTAAAGATAGTCGTTCCAAGCATGATTGAAATCAAAACACTATAGGCTACGACATTCCCATCAACTGGTAAAAAAGTCAAGTAGTTTTCCAATGGAATAGTCAGAGAAAATGTCGCAAAGAGGGTCAAGAGGCCCTCCATAGTCATAGTTTCCAAACCTTTCATCTTCAATAGTTCATGCATGGTTAACATGGCTATAAGGCCAATCACTATCTGAAGCAAGAGACCCCCTACCATGAGAATGGGTATAAAAATAGCTAGGGCAATGGATGCAAATAAGGTTCTTTTTTGTAAATCCTTTGTCATAAATCCTCCTAAACTCCTCCAAAGCGACGATGACGACGATTGTAGTCAAGAATTGCTTCCTTCAAAGCCGCCTCATCAAAATCAGGCCATAAGATATCTGTAAAGTAAAGCTCACTATAAGCTCCCTGCCAAGGAAGAAAGTTACTCAAGCGTAATTCTCCACTTGTACGGATAATCAAATCCGGATCTCGTAAATCCTTAGGTAAATACTGAGTGAAAAGGTAATCTCCAACCAAATCTTCAGTGATATCAGAAGGATTGATTTCCTCATCTAAGACATTTTGGGAAATCTGCTTAAGAGCCTGTGTAATCTCGGCACGTCCACCATAGTTGAGGGCAAAATTAAGAATTAATCCTGTGTTGTTTTTAGTTAATTCCTCAGCCTTGGTCAGAGCTTCAAAGGTTTGCTTAGGCAGGCGGTCTGTCTCCCCAATCATTTGAATCTTAACATTATTGGCATGTAGCTCAGGTACATAACTGTCATAAAACTCTACTGGTAAGTTCATGATAAACTTTACTTCCTGATCTGGACGCGTCCAGTTTTCTGTAGAAAAAGCATAAACTGTAAGCACCTTAACACCTAATTTACTAGCTGCCTTAGTCACAGTTTGCAAAGCTTCCATCCCTGCCTTATGCCCAAACACCCTTGGTTGCATACGTTTTTTAGCCCAACGGCCATTCCCATCCATGATGATGCCGATATGAGCAGGAACCTGTGTCGGAACTTCTACTTCCACAGCCTTATCTTTCTTAAAAAATCCAAACATGATCTTATTCCTATTCAAAAATCTATCGTTTCATTATACCATATTTCCTTATTTTCTTCCATTATCAACATGTTTATTCTATATCAGGTTGCGTATTTTCAAAAAAATAAGCCGCCTGATTGGGCGACTCTATTTTTTATAGGGAGATTATTATGAAAAAGTTTTAGGAGTTTAAGTTAAGGCCTTCTTAACTTATGAACTTAGTATACAGCACCTAACTTAAATTTTCCTTAATTATTTTTAAAAATCAAATTTTTCCATTTCTCCTGCCAATTTTTCTTGGATAAACGTGTCTGATAGATTTCCATTCGGTCTTCATTTTCTAAAAAATGAGGAGTCGGACGAACTTGAAAATTCAAAATATCCTCAAGACCGTATGGAGTAAAGAGTTCCAAAGCGGATTCTTCATTCAAGCGCAGTCCAAGCGCCGTACACCGTTCTGGATACTTACTCATAGCATCACGAGAGCTAATATAGGAAGCAGTATGAGGGCAATGCTGGTGCATATAGACCTGATTTTTCAACTCCCACTGGTACTGAGGAAAGTCCTCTCTCAGCTTGCTTTCTATAGCCAGCGTTTCTTCGTAACTGACATCTGGGTCAAAGAAAATCACATCCACATCTGTTTCACAGTCAAAAGTGGTTTTGTCTGATAATAGATTCCAGATGAAATTTCTGACAGAACCTGCTGCCAACCACGAGTCTTTTAAGTCAAGGTTTCGGATGATCGTCAGAATAGCCATCATATCTGGATTTTTTCTAAAAGCCTCTAGAATTTCTTGCTCATTTTTCACTATATTCATAACCTAAGTGCTCATATGCCTTAGCAGTCGCTACCCGTCCAGACCGTGTCCGCATGATAAAGCCTTTTTGAATCAAGTAGGGCTCATACATGTCTTCCACCGTCTCACGCTCTTCTGCGATATTGACAGAAAGGGTACCCAAACCAACAGGACCACCACCGTACATCTCAATCATGGTGCGAAGGATTTTTTGGTCCACATAGTCCAGACCTTCATGGTCAACATCCAGCATGGTCAAAGCCTTATCGGTAATAACATCATCAATAACCCCATTCCCCATTATCTGGGCAAAATCGCGCACGCGCTTAAGGAGACGATTGGCAATACGAGGGGTTCCACGACTACGTAGAGCCAACTCAGATGCTGCCTCATGAGTGATTTCCATCTCAAAAATATCTGCCGTTCGCTCGACAATTTCTGTCAAGTCAGCATGAGCATAATACTCCATATGCCCCGTAATCCCAAAACGTGCCCGTAGAGGATTTGACAGCATACCAGCCCGAGTCGTCGCCCCAATCAAGGTAAAAGGAGGCAACTCCAAATGAACACTGCGACTACCTTCACCAGCACCAATCATAATATCAATGTAGAAGTCCTCCATGGCACTGTAAAGCACCTCTTCTACTGACATGGGCAAACGATGAATCTCATCAATAAAAAGGACATCCCCAGGCTCTAGGTCATTCAAAATAGCTACTAAATCACCTGCTTTTTCAATGGCTGGACCAGAAGTTTGCTTGAGATTCACTCCTAATTCGTTAGCAATAACAAAGGCCATGGTCGTTTTCCCCAATCCTGGAGGGCCAAATAAGAGGACATGATCCAGCGCTTCATCCCGCATTTTGGCAGCTTCGATAAAGATTTGGAGCTGATCCTTGACCTTATCCTGCCCAATATATTCACGTAAATACTGAGGACGGAGTGTGCGTTCTACTAACTCCTCATCCCCCATTATCTCATTATCTAAAATTCTACTCATGTTTCTATTATATCAAAAAACCAAGCCACAAACAAAAAAGCCACTGGATTGGTGTCTCCCGAGTTTAACACTTATGTGGTATAATATTCTACGGCACTGCTACACCGCCTACGAAAGGAGGTGAGATAGCCCATGATGGAACTAATCCTTAAAACTATCATCGGACCGATTGTGGTCGGTGCCATCCTTCGCTTAGTCGATAAATGGCTAAACAAAGATAGATAGTGTCAAAAAAGACCCCAAGCTTAATGTGGAAGTTAGCTTGGGGTCTTTTCTAGTCCATGATATAGAACTAATCCTTAATTCCTCTCCATTATCCCACAGTTCACACATTTTGTCAAAGATCTACATTCTCAGCTTGTCATTTATAAGCAAAAATAATGTTCATCATGCGTTTATCTGCCAACAAATAATAGAGACATGCCAGCAAGGTAACCAACCAAATGGCATATACAGAAACTGTTAAAACCGTGAATTCCTCCATGATGATTAGTAGTAAATTTGCCAGATAATACCGCCCAACAACCGTTGTTAAAGCAAACAAACCTGCAAATGACAATAAAAAGGCAAGTGGTAGGGCAAGGATAAGTTCCTTCCGATATTTTCCTAAGAAGAGGACAATAATACCAGCAGACAGTGTATAAGCAAAAGCAATTGCTCCATAAACAAGTCCCCAAGATAACATTGCAAGACTAGAGAAAGCAAAATCACCATCCATTAACTCTAGGACCAGCATAGCCAAAAAAGTGAATTCACTGACTAGTAGATTAATCAACAAGGCAAGCATAAACTTCGCTTGGAGTAATTGTTTCAAATCGACAGGAATCAATCGGAGGTTTAAAATCGTTTTAGACACTTGTTCTATTCTTATCAAATCCACTAAAATCATACTCGCAAAAGGGAGGAGAAAATAGTAGTTCAAAAAGAAGAAACCATTTTCTACATACCAGCCATTCACACTACCGTACGAATGCCCTTGATAAATCTGATGACCAATCATAAACTCTAACAAAAAGAGCAGGATGGCTACAAAGGGAATCATATACAGTATCTTTCGCCTTCTTAGTTTAGTCAATTCTAGCATCAACATTTATTCATCCACCTTTCTTAACCAAGATTTAATGGACAAGAAAGACAAAACAAGTAAAGATAAACCTAGTACAACAATCGATAAGATAGCTGGCTGTTGAAGCACCACTCCTTCTCTGTTTCCTTCCCAGATTAAACTGTTAGCACTTGTTACTGGACTGATATTCGGACTCGTCCTTGCTAAAAAAAATGACACTAAAACATACATGACGCCGACCAAATTTCCAACTATCTCCTTGCCTCTTACTTTTATCATGACCAAAGCAACTAAAGGAAATACTCCCATGGGAATTAAGACACCACTACTCATACAAAGATAGAAGAATCTTAATAATAAAGACAAACTGACTGTTGAAGAAAAGCGAGATAGTAGTGCAAATAAGGAAACCGAAATATAGGTGAATAACATGATACACAGAGCGTTGATTTCAATATACAAAATCTTAGCCCAGAATGTCTTCATCAGATTTGCTGAAGCGAGTTTTAAGTTGTTCATGATGCGATAGCGATATTCTACACCAAATGCCTGTATTGTATAGGAAACACAATACAAAGGGAGAATCAAAAAGTTTAAATAAGACAAAGAAAATTTATAGACAAAGGGAAAGGAGTCAAACAAGCCTCTCGCATCATTTACATAATAACAGATGAGAGCTAGGTAGAGGGAAACAACACCATATACGACAAAATTCAGTTTTTGATGCCTTTGTTTGAGAAATTCAATCTTCACTAAATCAAGCAATTCCCTCACCTCCTGTTACTCGCTTAAAATAATCCTCTAAACTTTCATTGCTTTTATAAGAATATTCTTTTAGAACTATTCCGTTGTCTTTTAAGGCGTTAGATACGACCGCAATATCAAAATTAGGTGATTCTCCCTGAAGTTCAAGTTCTATATCCGAAAGAATACTGATCTGTTCTTGCAGATTTATCCTGCAAAGCACTTCCTTAGCTTGAGAAGCATCCGAAACAATTAGGTGGATTTTCCTTTTCTCTGCACCATCTATTAATTCCTGCATAGTCTTTTCAGCCATAAGGTGGGTATCATGCAGTATCCCAACTCTATCTACAAGCTTTTCAAGTTCTGAAATAATGTGACTGGATATTAAAATCGAAATGCCATGATTGGTACTGAGTTCCTTTAGATAACGGCGCATTTCAAGGATACCAATAGGATCCAAACCATTTGTTGGTTCATCTAATATCAGAATTTTCGGCTGGTGCATAATAGCGTTAGCAATTGCCAACCTTTGCTTCATTCCCAGAGAATACTGCTTGAATAGTTTTTTATTTTCCCCATCTAATCCTACTACTTGTAAAGCTTGCTCTACCTGTTTTAGCGAAATTCCTCTCAATCTTGCAAAAATAGAGAGATTTTCAGGTCCCGTTAAATTAGGATAAAAAGAAGCACTGTCCAATACCACACCGATTTGAGATAGCAAGTCCTTAGAAAATTCCCCCAACAGTTTTTCAGATAGAATATCCACTTCACCACTATCCATCGCTGTCAAGCCTAAAATAGCCTTGATAAAGGTTGTCTTTCCAGCACCATTTCTTCCTAGTAAGCCATAGATTTCTCCCTGTCTTAATGTAAAATCTATCCTATCTAAGACAATTTTCCCATCATAGGATTTTGATAAATTAAATGTCTGTATTACTGGATTTCTCATTTTCACTCTCCTCCGAACATTCATACACCCACATTAAGAGATATAATAGAGTAGTTCCTGTATAACTAGTTATATGATAGGCTAATAGGGTATATCAAGCTTACAATCCCCCCTTTAAGTCCTTCAAACTGTTCCACGATCTGTTACTTCACAAAAAGTTTAATAAATCAATCCGCTAGCACAGGATCAACTTCACTAGTTGTTGCAGCTTGTTGTATAACTCTCTAACCCCAGATATATTGTGATTGATTTACAGGTTCCCTAAAAAGAAACCGCTTCTAATAATCCTAAAAAGGACAATATCAAAATGATTTTACGAAACTTCGCTAAAATACTCATATTAACCACCTTTTTCTTAACTTTACACTTGTAAGTGTACTACTTTAAATATTCTTTGTCAATAAAAACATATTCTTTTAGTAATCTTTTTTTTATTTTATTTCTTTATGACTATTTTATGTTGAAAAGTTGAAAAATAGAGATTAAAAGTATATAATTAATCGTAAATTTATTTAAAGAAGGTTTAAAGATGAGCATATTATCTGATAAACTAAAAGCCAAGAGAAAAGAAAAAGGATTCTCACAAAAAACGCTTTCCGAAGGAATTTGTGAGCAAAGCCAAATCAGCAAAATAGAACGTGGCAACTATATGCCTGCTGCTGATTTACTCTATAAACTTGCAAATCGGCTTCAAGTTCCCTTAGATTATTTTTTCGATGAACAGATTGAAATGACTTCCAATATAGCACCGTTTAAGAAATTAGCAGAAAAATTACTTGAAGATCGTAATTACGAGGATTTAGAATACCTCTTAAACTTAGAAAAAGAAAAGTATCAGTATCTGTCTACTGAGGATGAATTTTATCTTCTATGGATTCAAGCGATTATCCTTTTCTACTTACATGATTCTAAAGATGAAGCTATCGCCAGTCTAGAAAACGCTTTGCCAAAGCTTTCGGTCAGCTCATCTGTGTATCTTAAACTCCTCAATACTTTATCTAATTTTTATTTTTCTGTAGGACGTGATACAGAATACGAAGAAAATAACTCACTTCTTATCAGTTTGTATCAGGAAAAAGATTTAAACCACCAAGAGTATTTATTTGGTTATATTCGAGTTAAACATAATTTTGCCTATTATTTACACTCTAAAGGGAAGGAATTAGAAGCCGTCCAAGAAGCCTTAGAAACCATTGACTTTTGTAAACAAAAAGAGACCAGCTATCAGCTAGCACCTCTTTTAACTATTGTTGCAAA
Source organism: uncultured Streptococcus sp. (assembly GCF_901875575.1). Lineage (GTDB taxonomy): Bacteria > Bacillota > Bacilli > Lactobacillales > Streptococcaceae > Streptococcus. The sequence continues at coordinate 76,305 of NZ_CABFMF010000011.1, read as the reverse complement.
TGCCGGAAAAGATTTTTTAAAGCATGATGAAATTCTTGACTATTATTTACAGGCTCGTGATATCTGTAAAATATACGAGCACAAGCTCATGATGGCTAAGATTGATCATTTTTTGAAAGATAAGGATAGGTGACTTCAATCGTAATAAGTTATAATTACCAATTAGATAAAAAAATGGAGAAGAACCATTAGAGTTTTCTCCATTTTATTCATCTTATCTTCCACTTATACCCTGCCCAGCCTGCCAAGACAAGCAAAGCAAGGTTAAAGATGATAAAGAAAGTCGTAAAACCAAATAATCCATTCTGTGCCAAATCTTCCGTGTAAAGTTCAGTCTCTGTAAAGAACAGATAAATTCCATAGACTTCTACGAAAATAAGAAAACTGACAAAACCAATCAGGAAAAGTCCACTGGCAATAATAAAGAGTCTCCATAAAAGAATGAGAATCCCTCCTACTACTAAAAAAATTACTGGGAGAAGAAGTAAATAAGCTCTAACTTCCTCCTTTCCAAATGTAAAAGCACTCTATCCTACTGAGAGAGTAGAATATTTTATGATATCATATTGTTCGGCACTTCTACACCGCCTACGAAAGGAGGTGAGATAGCCCATGATGGAACTAATCCTTAAAACTATCATCGGACCGATTGTAGTCGGTGTCATCCTTCGCTTAGTCGATAAATGGCTAAACAAAGATAGATAGTGTCAAAAAAGACCCCAAGCTTAATGTGGAAGTTAGCTTGGGGTCCTTTCTAGTCCATGATATAGAACTAATCCTTAATTCCTCTCCATTATCCCATAGTTCACAAAATTTGTCAAAGGTTTATATCTTCATCAACTCAGCTTCTCCAACTTTAGAATCTGTCCAATAAAGTTTATAAGATTAAGTAAAAGTTATCGAAAAATGATTTTTAGAATAGTCCCAAAAAGCCTGAAATAGAGACAAAAAACTCCACCTGATTGGGTGGAGTTAAGGGAGATTATTATGAAAAAGAAAAGTTTAGAATTTTATTAAATAAAGTTAGGAGGTCTTTATTTAATAACTACATAATACATGACGAAGCTTAAAACTAGCTTAACTTTTCTCAAATTCTAGCATTTTTTAAAAATTTCTATCAGCATCACCTCACCCCACAAAAAGTCACCTGATTAGGTGACTTCATTAGGAGATTATGATGAAAAAAAGTTTTAGGATTTCATTAAATAAAGTTAGGAGGTCTTTATTTAATGACTATATGATACTAGACCATCCTTAAACTTTGCTTAAGAAAAAACAAGTTTTGTTATTTTTCTCGATTCGCCCAAGTCATCCCTATACAATTATAGGTGGATAAGATTTCAAAGCCCATAGAACGATAGAATTCCAAAGTTCTTTCTGTCTGTTCTGTTACCAGCTGGACTTGATAGGTATCTTTGTAATCCTCTAAAGCCTCTTTCATTAGGGCACTACCAATCCCTTGACGCTGACAGATTGGTAAAACGATTAAATCCTGAACCAATACTGATGAGAATCCATCTCCAACCAAACGAATCAAACCCACCACAGCATCACCATCAAATGCCAGATAAATTACTAATGAATGAGACAAGGCCTGCTCCAGCATCAGAGGTTGATTTGTATAATTTGTCCAACCGACAGCCTGATAGAGATGCAAAACATCCTCTAGCTTGACAATTTCTTGCTTTTTAATAGTAATCATCTCAACACCTCTTAAAACTCTCTCAAGCTCTTGTACTGTCGTCCATTTTTATCAAAATTTTCAGGACGCAACCATGTTTCCAAACGAGCTTTGACTTTGGGCCAGTCCTTATCGATCATAGACATCCAATCCGTATCTCTGGTGCGACCTTTATAGATAACAGCTTGGCGGAAGGTTCCCTCGTAGATAAAGCCCAAACGTTCTGCTGCTTTTCTAGAAGGTAGATTTAGTGCATCACATTTCCACTCATAACGGCGATAGTTGAGCTCTTCAAAGACATAACGGGCTAATAAAAACTGGGCTTCTGTCCCCATTCTTGTGTGCTTGAGAGTCGGAGAAAAGGTCACTGCTCCAACTTCAATAGCGCGATTGGCTTGGTCAATGCGCATGAGAGAAAAAGTACCCAGAGCTTTACCAGTTGATTTATCGATAATCGCGTAGTAAAAGCGATCCTTTCGCTCAATCATCTGCTTCAAAGCTACCATTAACTCTTCTAGATTAGCCACAGGTGGTTGAAAAAGGTAGGTCCACATCTCACGAGGACTATCTGGGCCATAAACAGCTAATAAATCCTCTGCATGCTTTTCCACCGATAGAGCTTCTATAATCGTATATCTCCCTTCTATTCGTACAAGTGAAGGCAAAACTCCAGGTGTATCATCTACAGGTTCACCAATCATCTGACCATATTCATTTACTGGCATCTTTCTTCTCCTTGTTTTACGCTGAAAATAGTATACCACAAATTGTTCTCTTTGGAAACTAGAACTGGCTTAAAACTTCATCCTCAACACTATATTAGTGACCCGCTTTCTGTCTTTTATCCTCTAAGGCTTGATTAATTCGTTGGGTGAGTTTGTGAGTCCGCCAAATTTGATACAGCCATATCAATCCATAAATTAACAAGAAAAAGAACCAAAGCAAAGGGCTCCACAAGGCTACACCCCAGCCAAAAATTAGAGAGGTCAATACTAAAATAGTAGCTGTCACTAATAAATGAACTCCAACACGCATACTAAAAGCAAGAAACTCTAGCTTTTCAAGTATTAAAGTCAATACCCCCATAATTCCACCCATTAAAAACAGAGCTAGAATATTTTTTGCCATTGGTGCAGGATAGGTAATGCTTGGATAACACTGAGCTAATAACATCATACTCAAATAAAAGAAGGAAGCCGTACGCATTCCCGATACAAAATAATCAATTAATCGTTTCATGATTTTCTCCTATAAACCTAGATAATTCATTAAGGACTTGACGTATTTCCTACTCACACTAGATTTGATACCCCGAGTCATTTTAGCCATCATGTTCCCTGAAAAGCTATCCGATAATGACTCTAAATGGTCAATGTTTATGATTGAATGACGTGATATCTGTATAAAGTTACGCCGATTAATCCGATTCTGAAAATTTATCAATGTTTCCTTAGTTTTATAAATCCCATCTACCGTATAAATGGTCAACAAGTTCTTATCGATATCTGCTAGAATAAGATCCTCAATTTTCACCATAACCAGATGATCATCCGTTCGAATAGGAATGGCCACCTGATTGGTCGTTGAAAATTGTTCTAAATACTCCATGATTTCCCTTGCTTGGTCGGTTAACTGAGCTGCTTGAATTACAATATGTGGGTCCTTTTCTGAAAACTCTGCCTTCATTTCAAAACGAATCTTCATTTTCTCTCCAATATACTTTTATTTTCTCTTGCTAAATACTTTAACAAATAAAAGCCAAAGAAGAATAGCGACGAGACTGATAATAACCACTATAAAGTATGTCTCTTCCTTTGTCAATAGTTCTTGCCAGTTGATTTGGATTCCCATTTTTTCTTGAAATTCCTTTAACAATCTGCTATTTCCTGTAAATGCGGTCTCTAATGGTTCTTTCATTAAAATTTGTCGATAAAGAGAAGCAATATAAGTTGCAGGGGTACACTTCATGATAATCTGTGCAAAATCAGGTAAAACTCCAATAGGGACATAAGTTCCTACTAAAAATCCAGAAGCAGTTCCCACTATAGTTGCCAGTTTGCCAAGACTATATACAGATTGAAAACGATAAATCAAGAGAATATTTATCAAACTTGAAAGCAGACTACTTAACAACATAATCAAAGCAATTTCCGGTAAATGACTGATAACTGGACTCTCTTTAAAATAAAGCCCCATAACAGCAAACATAAACACCTGCATGACAAAAGAAATGGCAATACTACTGATTAGATAGGACACCTGTAAACCCCAGATACCTAAATCTGTCAAGAAGAGATCTTGATCCACTTGATTTTCACGATCCTGTACCATTTGTATAAGAGCCGTAAAACTGGTTGTAATCCCAGTCACAGCCAAGGTCCCACCCATCAGCCAGTTATTTAAAAGGTTCGTATTATCAGGGAGTTGGGACCAAGCATCCATCAAGTTCTTCTGCAAAAAAATGATATAAAGGAGGAAGGAAATCAATGCCCCCAATAATGAGAAAAATACTCCTGAACGATTACGAAAATATAAGATAAAATTCCGTTTCAATAAAGCTAACATTAGCGAACCTCTCTTCCTGTAAGTGCAATAAAGGCATCATCCATAGTACCTGGACGAAACTCAAAAGAATCAATTTCTTCTCGTACTTTTGCCAAATATTCAATAGCTTCCAGTGATGTCCTTGGATAAAAAAGATATTCCAACTCATTTTCTTCCTTTACTGTCATTCCAGTCTGTAGCAACTTTTCTAAATCCTTCATTTCTTTAAAACGAATTTTTAGAATATTAGATGCATACTGACTTTTAATAGCCGTCGCAGAACCTTGCGCAATCACTTTCCCATGATCAACGATATAAATCTGATCCGCTTCATCCGCTTCATCCAGATAATGAGTCGTTAAGATAATAGTCATCCCTTCATCCTTTTGTAGTCGAGACAGTAAATCCCAAATGGCTTTGCGAGTCTGAATATCTAGACCTGTCGTTGGTTCATCTAAGAAAAGAATATCTGGCTGTGAAAGAAGAGCACGCGCAATATCAACCCTACGTTTTTGCCCACCTGACAAAGTCCCATATAGTTGCTTCTGGAAAGCAGTCAAACCCAGTTGATGAATCAAATCATCCACACGACTTGCTGCAATCTCCTTATACTGTTGAGCACGAATCGTAAGATTTTCCCTAACTGTCAACATCTCATCTAGTACACTAGCTTGAAAAACAACTCCGATTTTCGTATTTGGCGCATATCGAATCTGACCTTTTGTCGGCTTTTTCAAACCGATTAGCATGGAAATGGTGGTTGATTTTCCTGCACCATTGGGACCCAAAATAGCATTAAAACTCCCTTTTTCAAACTCTAACTGAATATCTTCAACAGCCATATGATCGCCGTACCGTTTAGTCAAATGTTTAGCTTGTAAAATCATATTTAGTTCCTCCTCTTTACCTCACCAGTTTAACAAAAAGAATGAAAGAAAAATCGACTTTTGAGATAAGTGGTTAAAATGAGAGCTTAAGTGGTGAGATGATTAGGGTTAAGTTAAAGTAGAGAAGGCTACAGCCATTTTTCTCCTACCGAATTGCTAAATGAAGCTTAAAAACACCTACAACAAAATGTTATATTTTGAAATATGCGCTATAAAAGAGATGTTTTACCGCATCTGGCCGAAAAATTCAAGAATAGGTAGTATTATTCTCGCCAAATCAAACAATAAAAAATTAACTAGAAATCATGACACACAATCCCTTCTATCAAAATGAAATTGCTGAATATGATATGATTGAATTGGAAGCAAGTAAGTATTTCCCTAAATTTGAAACTTCCATTAGCCAAATTTTTGACGCCAAGTAAATCCATTAGGAAATAATATATGAAAAGAATTTTCAATACAAGCAAAAAACAGCTCTTTTTATCCGAGAAGAGCTGTTCTATTTTATGAAAGAGAAAGTCACTAGTAACTCTTGTACTTCTCTCTACGTTTTTACTGTTTGAGTTCAAATTTCTCTTGTTTGAACAATTGCTTTTGTAGACTGGACTACCAACTAGAACTGTGTTTTTATCTTAGTTGGGACTATTATAGTACGGTTCAGCACTATCTACAAATTTTTCAGATATGTATCAAAATAATTTATCGTGGCAAACCATGAGTCCACACTTTCTTTCATTAATAAGCGCCAATCTTTTCGATAACGATGATTCGGTTGATAAGCAATCGTCAACATATGCCCTGTTTCATGGTATTTTTTAAACAAAATGGATTCCCCTTTATAATGTGAAATGATATCATCTATCGCGGATGATGCATTCCATATTTCATCAACATCGCTTCCTAGTAATAATAAAGGAGAGGCAATTTTACTCACATCAATCTGAGCCCTACTATCTTCAGGAATATGTTTTCCAAAAAACTTGTTTAACAAATAATTTCCTAACTGAAATTTTTGATAAGGAAGTTCCTTTTGTAAATATGTCCAAGAAGATGAATGAGAGTTGAGTTTTCCCTTTATTCCCTCAAATATTACATTTGAGGGGGAATTGAGTACCAAACATCGCACATCTTCCAAAATACTTTGTCCAGCCAGAACAAGCTCTGCTCCTTTAGAGCGACCATATATTCCTATTTTTGTATTATCAACTTGAGGATGATGATATAGAAAATCTTTCGCCTCCTCCAGACATTCTATTGGAATTCGTTCTAAATTTGGGGGTAATCCCTCTAAACCAAAATAAGCTATCGCAAGACAAATATAGCCTCTTGAAGATAAAAGTTGGGCAATATTCTGAGCTTTTTCAATTCTTCCCTCACTACCGCTAACAATAATCACGGCTGGCGCCCTTCTTAACTTTTCATCATAAAATAATCGACCTTGAAAATGCTTGTCATAGATATCTTGATATCTTACTCCTAGATTCATATAACGCCTTACGAAACTTTGCTCCGCGACCACATCTTTCCCCAGCTTGATTTTAATTTCAACACCAAAACAATCTCGTAATGGGATTCTATCAAGAGAACTCGGTAATCTCCTTTTCCTATTCTTCAACGGTTTCGCATTAAAGAATAATCCCATTTCTGAAACCCCTTTATAAGATCCCGAAATAGATGTTGTCTGAGAGGTATCAATCATACCGTCCTGATCAGATAAAAAAATTGCGGTTGATTTCCATATAACATCATGATCTAAAAGCAAGGGAGCATTTATACAGTAATAATCAGACAGGTACATTTCTACACAATACATTGCCCTTGGTTCTAAACCATTGATAGCAATATAAAAAGATTCATCCGCTAAATCTGTTTGTGAAATCAGTTCTATGTTTACAGTCATATCTTCTCCTTTTTGTTAATTTACTTAACAATTATATTTAAAATTTACCGCGACTTTTACCACGGTAATTCTCCCCACACCTTTTCAATATCATCCATCAATTTCACAACTGTTTGAAGTTCCCCCTCGCTATAGTTGTTTAAAACTGAAAAGATTGATTTTTCAATATGTGCTTGTTGCTCCTTATGGATTTTAAAAACTTCGATGCCTTTTTCAGATAATCTCAAATATTTATTTTTCCCATTATTCGGATCAAAATCAAAAACAACTAAATTTTTTTGAATCAATCTTCTAACACTTTGAGTTATTGCACTTCTCGAAACTTCTAATAGTTCAGATAATTTTACTAGATTTAAGGGCTGATTTTTCCCAATCACAACAATCAAATGTACCTCATTCAACGTAATGGATTTGTCAGTACTAATTTTATGTTGATTTTTTTTTAACTGTTCAAATGCTAAAATAAATCTATTGAAACGATTATTAAATACAATAAATTCTTTTTTATCCATAATCTCTCTTCTTTGTTAATTATATTAACAAAACAAAAACTTCCTGTCAAATAAAAATCCCCCAGATTCTACTCTGAAGGATTCCTATCTTATTTCGAAACGGTATTGACGAGTTCATTTAGCTCAAACAGTTTGAAGTTTGAAACCAGCAAATAAATTGGTTACTTCGTTACAATATTAACGAGTTTATTCGGTACCGCAATTACTTTTACGATGTCCTTACCGTCAATTTCTGCTTTAACCTTTTCATCTGCTAGAGCAATTTCTTGTAATTCTTCGCGTGATAGTTCTTTAGCTACCATGAGTTTAGCACGGACTTTTCCTTTGATTTGGACAACGATTTCGATTTCGTCTTCAACTAATTTGCTTTCATCCCAAGTTGGCCAAGCTACATAAGAGATAGATTCTCCTGTTGCTGCAACTGTTTGCCAGAGTTCTTCTGCCAAGTGAGGTGCAAATGGTGCAATCAACTGAACAAAGCCTTTGGCGTAGTCTACATAAAGTTTGTCTTCCTTGTTAGCAGCGTTGACAAAGACCATAAGTTGGGCAATAGCTGTGTTGAATTTGAGGGACTCAATTTGCTCAGTAACAGCTTTGACTGTTTCATTGTAAACCTTGTCCAGAGCGCCATTGTTTTCTGCAACAATTTCCTTACTTGTAATCAAGCGGTAAACACGATCAAGGAATTTACGGCTTCCTTCCAGACCTTCTTCTGACCAAGCGATTGAAGCATCAAGTGGTCCCATGAACATTTCATAGACACGAAGGGTATCGGCACCGTATTGTTCCACCACGTCATCTGGGTTGACAACGTTCTTGAGCGATTTAGACATCTTGGCTGGCGCTTGCTCCAACTCTTCTCCTGTTTCCACATGGAAGAAGGAACCGTCACGTTTTTCAACCTTATCAGTCGCTACAAGAGCTCCACGGTGGTCACGGTAGCTTGTTCCCAAAATCATTCCTTGGTTAAAGAGTTTTTGGAAAGGTTCTTTAGTCGGAACAACACCGAGGTCATAGAGGAATTTGTGCCAGAAACGAGCATAAAGCAAGTGAAGAACGGCATGCTCTGCTCCACCAACATAGATATCCACTGGCAACCATTGTTTGAGGAGATCCTCGTCAGCTAATTTCTCAGTATTGTGTGGGTCAATATAGCGGAGGTAGTACCAGCTTGAACCTGCCCATTGTGGCATAGTATTGGTTTCGCGACGACCTTTGACACCATCTTCACGAGTCACTTCAAGCCAATCTGTCAAGTTAGCTAGTGGACTTTCACCAGTACCTGAAGGACGGATATCCTTGGTTACAGGCAAGACAAGTGGCAATTCACTTTCAGGAACAGCTGTTGAAGTTCCGTCTTCCCAATGAATGATTGGAATTGGTTCACCCCAGTAACGTTGACGGCTAAAGAGCCAGTCGCGGAGACGGTAGGTAACCTTCTCTTGTCCACAGTCTTTTTCTTCCAACCAAGCCACAATCTTGGCAATAGCGTCTTCTTTGTTCAGTCCATCTAGGAAGTCTGAATTGACATGAAGACCATCCTCTGTGTAGGCAGCTTCTGCTACGTTTCCACCTTCAAGGACTTCTACGATTGGAAGGGCAAATTGTTTGGCAAATTCCCAGTCACGTTGGTCGTGGGCTGGAACAGCCATTACTGCACCTGTACCATAGCTAGCAAGGACGTAATCCGCAATCCAGATTGGAATTTCCTTACCATTGACAGGGTTAACGGCATAAGCACCAGTCCAAACTCCTGTTTTTTCTTTAGCAAGGTCTGTACGAGCCAGGTCAGACTTGAGGCTAGCTTGGTGTTTGTAGTTTGCTACAGCCTCTGCTTGCTCTGAACTTGTGATAGCATCTACCAATTCATGCTCAGGAGCCAAAACAGTGAAAGTCGCACCGAAAAGGGTGTCCGGACGAGTGGTAAAGACTGTAAATTCCTTGTCTGTTCCTTTTACTTTGAAAGTTACATTTGCACCAGTTGATTTCCCTATCCAGTTGCGTTGCATGTCCTTGATAGACTCTGGCCAATCTAGTTCATCTAAGTCATTGAGCAAGCGCTCTGCGTAGGCCGTGATTTTGAGCATCCATTGGCGCATTGGCTTGCGGACAACTGGATAGCCTCCACGCTCAGAAGTTCCATCAGGAAGGACCTCTTCGTTGGCGATGGCTGTTCCCAATTCTTCAACCCAGTTTACTGGCACTTCCGCTTCATAGGCCAAGCCTTTTTCGTAAAGCTTAGTGAAAATCCATTGAGTCCATTTGTAGTAGTTTGGATCTGTTGTGTTGACTTCACGATCCCAGTCGTAAGAAAATCCAAGCGCATTGATTTGGCGTTTGAAGTTAGCAATGTTCTCAGCTGTAAATTCTGCTGGGTCATTACCAGTATCCATAGCATATTGCTCTGCAGGCAAACCAAAAGCATCCCAACCCATTGGGTGAAGGACATTGTAGCCTTGCGCACGTTTGTAACGGCTGAGGATATCGGTTGCAGTATAACCTTCTGGGTGTCCTACGTGCAGACCCGCTCCAGATGGATAAGGGAACATATCAAGAGCATAAAACTTCGGTTTTGATGCATCTGTCCCTGTCTTAAATGTATGATGTTCTGCCCAGTAGCCCTGCCACTTAGGCTCAATTTCTTTATGATTGTAAAAACTCATGGTCTCTCTCCAATTTTGTGATGTTACTATTATACCATTTTTAGGGGATTTTGAAAGATGAGAAATGTTCTTTTGTCCCCACTTACCAAGAAAAACTAGCCCTCCAAACTCTCCCATTTCCCAACTAAAAATAGCTCCTATACGGAGCTACCTCTATTATTTCTTGTTTTCTTTCATCTTCTGCTGTCCTAATTCCCGGTAACGACGATCACCGACGATTTCAACAGTAAATTGATCATCTTCATATTCAAGGATAGTCACACTACCATTATCTAGACCATGAGGATGCATACCATTGATAAGGTAAACCATAGTTCCAATAGTCATCCCATGGCTGACAACAAGTGCATTTCCTCCTCCTTCTTCTTCCATTTCTTTTGCAATAGATTCAAATCCTTGCCTAATACGACTACTCAGTTTTTCCCAACCTTCAGCCCAACCAGCCGTATCAACCTCTACTAAACCTTCTGCTAGTTCTGCATAAGACAACTGATGAACATGATCCACTTTAAAAACACGGGGAATAACTCCCATGAAAAGTTCTCCATCATAGGCTCCATCAAAACTTCCAAAACACCATTCTCGGATTCGCTTGTCCATCCTATAAGGGATTTTCCCTTGTAAGCCTAGTTCTTCCAATATAATTCCCATAGTCTGGATCGTACGACCTGAATCACTGGAATAAGCTCTTTCAAACTTCAAACCAGACTCTCGTAAGCCAATCCCTAACTCTTGGATTCCTAATTCACCTTCAGTAGTCAATGGAGTATCACTCCAACCTTGCGCACGACCAAGTGTATTAAACATGGTCTTACCATGACGTACCAAATACAATCGTACTTTTACCATTTTCCCGTCCTCCATCTGCTTCTATTATATCATGCTTCAAAGAAATATTCGTATTTTAGAGGTCATACTGTTCCCACCAATTTCTACAAAAGAAAAGCTACCTTTATGGCAGCTTCCTTAGGAAATTATTATGAAAAGTTTAGGATTTCTATTAAATAAAGTTAGGAGGTCTTTATTTAATGATTATAGTATACACAGTCATCCTTAAATTGAACTTAAAGTCTCTCATATTTTTTTAATTTTTAAAACTATGGATTGGAGCTGGGATTTGGCCTCCACGAGAGATAAAATCAACTGACGAAGCTTCATTGACTTTCATAACTGGAGCCGTACCAAGAAGACCACCAAATTCAATCATATCGCCTTCTTTTCCTTTTGGAATGATACGAACAGCTGTTGTTTTCATGTTAATGACACCAATTGCAGCCTCATCTGCAATCATGGCCGCAATGGTTTCAGCAGGTGTATCCTCCGGAATGGCAATCATATCCAAACCAACGGAACAGATAGCCGTCATAGCTTCTAGTTTTTCCAAATTAAGAGAGCCATTTTGCACTGCAGCAATCATTCCTTCATCCTCGGAAACAGGGATAAAGGCACCAGACAACCCACCGACTTGGTTGCAAGCCATAACTCCGCCCTTCTTAACTTGGTCATTCAAGAGTGCCAAGGCAGCTGTCGTTCCATGGGTTCCAACCGTTTCTAGTCCCATTTCCTCAAGAACACGAGCTACAGAGTCCCCTACAGCAGGTGTTGGTGCCAAACTTAAGTCCACAATCCCAAATTCTACACCGAGACGCTCACTAGCCATCTGACCAACTAATTGACCGATACGCGTAATTTTGAAGGCAGTCTTCTTGACCGTTTCTGCTACTACATCAAAGCTCTCTCCACGAACTTTTTCTAAGGCACGTTTGACAACTCCAGGCCCTGAAACCCCAACATTGATAATCACATCCGCTTCCCCAACACCATGAAAGGCACCTGCCATAAATGGATTATCCTCAACTGCATTAGCAAAGACAACCAACTTAGCCGCACCCATATCAGATAAGTTCGCAGTTTCCTTGATAATTCTCCCCATGTCTGCTACAGCAGTCATATTAATACCAGACTTGGTTGAGCCGATATTGACTGACGAGCAGACTTTGTCCGTTTCAGCCAAAGCGCGCGGAATAGAATTGATGAGAATCTCATCTCCCTTTTGATAACCTTTTTGAACCAAAGCAGAAAAACCACCAATAAAGTCCACTCCAATCTCTTTCGCAGCCTTATCAAGCGCTTTTGCCAAAACTACATAGTCTGTTGCATCTGTCGCTGCTCCAATCAAAGAGATAGGAGTCACCGATACACGTTTATTAACGATTGGAATTCCCAATTCAGCTGCAATTTCATCGCCAACAGCCACTAAATTAGCTGCCTTGGTCGTAATCTTTTGATAAATTTTCTCCGCAGCACGATTGATATCTGGATCGATACAGTCCAAAAGAGAAATTCCCATTGTAATTGTTCTGATATCGAAGTTTTGTTCTTCAATCATGGCAATTGTTTCAGTAACTTGTCTAATATCCATGATTACCTCCTAGATATTATACATAGCTTCGAAAATCGCAGCACTCTGAATATTAATTTTCACATTCAAAGTTTGCCCAAAAGCTTCAAACTCATTTCGCAGATAAGTGAAATCTTGCTTTTCATCGCTAGAGACGACAGCCATCATCGTAAAATATTCATCCAAAACAGTTTGAGAGATATCGTCTATGTTCAAACCCAATTCTGCAATTTTACCAGAAACACCTGCAACAATTCCAGATTTATCTTTACCAACAACAGTTATAATCGCTTTCATAAGCAAACTCCAATTCTTCTTAAAATTAGAAACCTGAACATTAAACAGGATTCTTTTCAAATAGTATAGCATATTTCTAACTAAAATACTCAAAAACGCCTGCTTACGAAGTTGTTCTTAAGAAAAAAACAATTTCGTAAACAAGCGTCTACTATCTCAACTTATGATGAGTGTTCCCGCTAGGACCGAGATCCTAGCGGTAGACCAGAGCTAGACTAAGAGCACAAGACTCCATCATCATAACACTCAACAAAATTGATGATTTTATACTAATTCGATGATCGCCATTGGCGCTGCATCACCACGACGTGGTTCAGTTTTAAGGATACGAGTGTATCCACCGTTACGTTCAGCATAACGAGGTGCGATTTCTGAGAACAATTTTTGAAGTGCTGTAGTAGAAGTGTACTTATCAGTTGCTTCATCATAGTTTTCAGATGCGATTTCATTACGTACGAAAGCAGCTGCTTGACGACGTGCATGCAAATCACCACGTTTACCTAGAGTAATCATTTTTTCAACAGTTTTACGGATTTCTTTAGCACGAGCTTCAGTTGTCACGATTGATTCGTTGATCAAAAGGTCAGTTGTCAAATCGCGAAGCATTGCTTTACGTTGTGAGCTAGTGCGTCCTAGTTTACGGTAAGCCATGTATTCCTCCTTTATTTATCTTTTAATCCAAGACCCAAATCAATGAGTTTGAGTTTCACTTCTTCCAAACTCTTGCGTCCAAGATTTCTTACTTTCATCATCTCTGCTTCAGATTTTTCTGTCAAGTCATGCACAGTATTGATACCGGCACGTTTCAAACAGTTGTATGAACGCACAGACAAGTCCAGTTCCTCAATCGTACGATCCAAAATACGGTCGTCAGATTCAGTGTCAGCTTCTTTCATCACTTCAGTTGACTTAGCAATCTCAGTAAGATTTGTAAACAAATCAAGATGTTCTGTCAAAATACGTGCTGAAAGCCCTAAAGCATCTTCTGGAATAATTGTTCCATTAGTCAAGATTTCAAGGGTTAATTTGTCGAAACCATCATTGCTACCTACACGAGCAGGTTCAACTTGATAGTTGACTTTTGTAACTGGTGTATAAATAGAATCTACAGCAAGTGTTCCAACTGGTGCATTATCTTTTTTATTCTCATCAGCAGGTACATATCCACGACCACTGTTAACAGTCATTGCCGCTTTTAGAGAAGAACCTTCACCGATTGTAAAGAGATAATGATCTGGATTTACAATTTCAATATCGCTATCTGTCAAAATGTCTCCAGCTGTCACTTCAGCAGGACCTTCGACATCTAGTTCGATGATTTTTTCGTCTTCAACGTACGATTTCACTGCAATTCCTTTAATGTTCAAAATGATTTGCATCACATCTTCACGAACACCTGGAACTGTGTCAAACTCATGCAAGACACCTTCAATGTTGATAGATGTCACTGCAGCTCCTGGCAAAGAAGCTAAAAGTACACGACGAAGAGAGTTACCAAGTGTTGTACCGTAACCACGTTCAAGTGGTTCGACTACAAACTTGCCATAATCTTTATTTTCATCAATTTTTGTTATATTTGGTTTTTCAAACTCGATCATTTAGTTACTCCCTCTTAAACGAAAAGCAGTGTAATGCGATGATTATACACGGCGACGTTTTGGAGGACGAGCACCATTGTGTGGCACTGGAGTCACATCACGAATTGCTGTTACTTCAAGACCAGCGGCAGCAAGCGCACGAATAGCTGACTCACGACCAGAACCTGGACCTTTTACAGTAACTTCAACTGACTTAAGACCGTGTTCTTGTGCAGATTTGGCAGCAGCTTCAGAAGCCATTTGAGCAGCGAATGGTGTAGATTTACGAGAACCTTTAAATCCAAGAGCACCAGCTGATGACCAAGCAATTGCATTACCATGCACATCAGTAATCATAACAATAGTGTTATTAAATGTAGCGTGAATATGAGCAATACCAGATTCGATATTCTTTTTCACACGACGTTTACGTGTTGGTTTAGCCAAGACTTTTACCTCCTATATTATTTTTTCTTACCTGCAATCGCAACAGCTTTACCTTTACGAGTGCGAGCGTTGTTTTTAGTGTTTTGTCCACGGACAGGAAGTCCACGACGGTGACGGATACCACGGTATGAACCGATTTCCATCAAACGTTTGATGTTTAAGTTTACTTCACGACGAAGGTCACCTTCAACTTTGATTGCATCCACTTCGCGACGAATAGCATCTTCTTGATCTGATGTAAGATCACGTACACGAACATCTTCTGAAATTCCAGCAGCAGCCAAAATTTTCTTAGATGTTGCAAGTCCGATACCATAAACATAAGTCAATGAAATTACTACACGTTTGTCATTTGGAATGTCAACTCCAGCAATACGAGCCATGTTTTCTCCTTTCTATCTTATCCTTGACGTTGTTTGTGTTTTGGATTTGCTGGGCAAATTACCATAACACGACCATTACGACGAATAACTTTGCAGTATTCGCAAATTGGTTTGACCGATGGTCTTACTTTCATTTCTTATCCCTCCAAGTTTTTCGATTATTTAAAGCGGTAAGTGATACGCCCACGAGTCAAATCATATGGACTCATTTCGACAGTAACACGATCTCCCGCTAAAATACGAATATAGTTTTTACGAATTTTACCAGAAACTGTTGCTAAAATCTGATGTCCATTTTCAAGTTCAACCGTAAACATTGCATTCGGCATTGTATCAACTACTTTGCCTTCAACTTCAATCACATCGTCTTTTGCCACGCAAAAGCACCTCCATAAATTTCGATTCGATGCCTCTAGACACAGAGACAACAATTATAAGTCAGACTATTTCAGTATAACATTTGTAGCGGATTTTTGCAAGTGTGAAAAACGCTTTATTTCAAATTTGTCAATACTTTTTCGATATCTGAGAAGACATCATTGATATCTTGATTACCTTCGATATCATGAACTAAATCTTGGGCACGATAGTGGGCAATGATTGGTTCTCCTTGGGCAATGTTAACATCTAAACGACGTTTCACTGTTTCAGGTTTATCGTCTTCACGTTGGTAATAATCCTCTTCCTTATAGTCAACTGGTGGGTTGAATACCTTATGGAAAGTTTCTCCAGTAACGCGGTGAATGATACGACCACTCAAACGTTCCAAGAGGCTGTCTGGATTTACTTCAATGTTGATGACACCTTCTAGTTTGATGCCAAGTTCAGCCAATGTTTTGTCTAAGGCATGAGCTTGTTCGATTGTACGAGGGTAACCATCTAACAAGAATCCAGTTTCTTTAATATCATCTTGTGAAAGACGTTCTTTAACGATTCCATTTGTAACTTCATCAGGAACCAACTCACCTTTATCAATATAAGATTTAGCAAGAACACCCATTTCAGTTTGATTTGCCATTGCAGCACGGAACATATCACCTGTTGAAATATGTGCAACATGAAATTTTTCCACGATTTTCGCTGCTTGAGTTCCCTTACCTGCACCAGGTAAGCCCATAATCAAAAGATTCATGATCTAATCTCCTTATTTTGTTTTTAAATAGGTGCAAAAAGTCTTTTCACCCCTATTTAAAAACAAAATAGAAGAGGGGAGACTAAACCCTCACACATGTTAAAGTTTATGTCTCCACTCTCTCAGCATTTACTAATAAAGTAAATACTTTTATTCTGTTCTATCCATGAAACCAACATACTTGCGTTTCAATAGATAACCTTCTAATTGCTTGATTCCTTCAATACCCGTCGAAATAATAATCAAAAGACTGGTTCCTCCAAAAGCAACTGCTTCTGAAAGTCCAAAAATATCTTTTGCTACAATCGGTAAGATTGAAATCACACCTAGGAAGAGCGACCCTACAGTTGCGAGACGACGAAGAAGTCTAGACATATATTCTTCTGTTCCTTTACCAGGACGAACTCCGTGGATGTAGGCCCCACTTTTTTGTAAGTTTTCTGCAGCTTTTTCAGGATTAATCTGTACAAATGTATAGAAGAATGTAAATAGAATAATCAATAAAGCATACATGGCAATACCAGTAGGTGATGTAGTTGCAAGCATTTCTTGTGCCGTACGCACCCAAGTCCAATCATTCCCTGTAGCACTTAAAAACTGCAAGATAGCTGCAGGAGCTGCCGTAATAGAACTTGCAAAGATAACCGGGATAACACCTGCTGGATTAACCTTCAGCGGAAGGTATGAACTAGATGGTGCTCCTTGCGCAACCTTTGTATATTGGATTGGAATTTTATATTCAGCTTGTTGAACATACGTTGTAAAGTAAATGATCAACAAAACAGTAATAATCAATATGATTACAAAGATAATAGATGAATTGATACGACTACTTGGGACGTTGACAAAATAGTCAACATAGATTCCCTGAATCATCTCTGGAATTGAAGCGACAATCCCTGCAAAGATAATCATAGAAACACCATTTCCGTATCCCTTATCTGTAATTTGCTCTCCCAACCAAGTCACAATCATACTCCCAGCTGTTAGAATGATACCAATCATGAGGAAGACTTGTGGAGTAAGAGCAGTTGTTAACAATTGAGCCCCAGCCAAGGTATTAAAACCAGCTGTAATACCGATTGATTGCACAAAAGCAAGAACAAGAGCAATATATCGTGTGGCCTGGTTTAATTTCCTTCGACCTACTTCTCCTTGTTTACCCCACTCTACAAATTTCGGTAAAATATCCATTTGTAATAGTTGGACAACAATGGAAGCTGTAATGTAAGGACTAACACCAAGTGCAAAAACTGAAAAGTTTTTTAAGGCATTACCTGATACTAAACTCAACATGTTTAGGAATGATAGGCCACTTAAGGCATTCAAGCTGTTGGCATTGACACCTGGAACTGTAATACTAGTTCCGATCCGAAAAACCAAAACAATAAAAATCGTAAAAAAGATTTTTGATCGTACCTGCTTAACCTTAAGCGCTTCTCTTAATAATTTAAAAAACATAGGTCACCTCTCTTAGATGACTTCTACTGAACCACCTTTAGCAGTGATAGCTTCTTCAGCTGATTTAGAGAATTTAGCTGCTTTCACAGTCAATTTCTTAGTCAACTCACCGTTACCAAGAATTTTAACACCTGATTTTTCAGCTTTAACAATTCCTGCTTCGATAAGAACAACTGGAGTTACTTCAGCACCATCTTCAAAGACGTTCAATTGGTCAAGGTTCACAATTGCGTATTCTTTAGCGTTAATATTAGTGAATCCACGTTTTGGAAGACGACGGAACAATGGAGTCTGTCCACCTTCAAAACCGAGACGAACACCGCCACCGCTACGAGCTTTTTGACCTTTTTGACCACGACCAGATGTTTTACCGTTACCTGATGAAGTACCACGACCAACGCGGTTACGTACTTTACGAGAACCTTCTGCAGGTTTCAATTCATGAAGTTTCATTTATATTTTCTCCTCTTTTGTAAAATGCTAGCGCCGATAAGGGAGAAAAGGTTGTCTCCCCCATCAACTCGCCTATACGATGTCATCATAGATGACTATATCTAGTTTTAGGGGATGGTATACTGCACATCCCCTAAAAATTCATTAGTTTACTTCTTCAACTGTTACCAAGTGAGATACTGCAGTGATCATACCACGGATAGCAGCGTTATCTTCTTTAATAACAGAGCTGTTCAATTTGCCAAGTCCAAGTGCTACAACAGTTTTACGTTGTGATGGAATGCGTCCGATTGGAGACTTAGTCAAAGTAATTTTAATTTGAGCCATTTTATCCCCTTTCTTATGCCAAATCAGAAACTGAAATACCACGAAGGGCAGCAACTTCTTCAGCGCGTTTCAATTGTTTCAAACCTTCAACAGTTGCACGAACAATGTTGATTGGAGTGTTAGAACCAAGTGATTTAGATGTAATATCTGCCACACCTGCCAATTCTACAACGGCACGAACTGCACCACCAGCGGCAACTCCAGAACCTTCTACAGCAGGTTTCAACAATACTTTAGCTCCACCGAATTCTGAAAGAACTTCGTGTGGGATTGTTGTTCCAACCATAGGAACTTCGATCAAGTTTTTCTTAGCATCATCTACTGCTTTACGGATCGCTTCTGGAACTTCTTGAGCTTTACCAGTACCAAATCCTACGCGACCGTTGTGGTCACCAACAACAACAAGAGCTGCGAAACGAAGACGACGTCCACCTTTAACAACTTTTGTAACACGGTTGACAGCAACTACGCGTTCTTCTAATTCAACTGCATTGTCTTTAAATGCCATTTTCTAGTGTCCTCCTATTAGAATTTCAATCCGTTTTCACGAGCTGCATCAGCCAAAGCTTTCACACGTCCGTGATATAGATATCCACCGCGGTCGAACACCACTTCTGAAATACCTTTAGCGTTTGCACGTTCTGCAACGAGTTTACCGACAGCAACGGCTTGTTCAGTTTTAGTTCCTTTTGAAACTTCTTTGTCAAGAGTTGAAGCACTTGCGAGCGTTACACCCGCTACGTCATCAATCACTTGAGCGTAGATGCCTGTATTAGAACGGAATACGTTCAAACGTGGGCGATCAGCAGTTCCAGAGAGTTTTCCGCGAACGCGACGGTGGCGTTTTTGGCGGAGTTTGTTTTTATCTGGTTTTGAAATCACAGTTTTCACCTCTTTAGTTTTAAATCGTGTGCTATGCACAAAGTTGGAAAATAGGTTGGTGGTTAAGAATCAACCACTCAACATTATTTACCTGTTTTACCTTCTTTACGGCGAACGAATTCACCAACGTAACGGATACCTTTACCTTTATATGGTTCTGGTGAACGAAGGCTACGTACGTAAGCAGCTGTTTGACCAACTACTTCTTTTGAAATTCCGCTAACAACGATTGTTGTTGGGTTTGGAAGTTCAAAAGTAATTCCTTCTGGAGCTTCAACTTCGTCTGGATGAGATTTACCAACAGCCAAAACAAGTTTAGATCCTTGAAGTTGTGCACGATAACCAACCCCACGCATTTCAAGTTCTTTCTTGAATCCTTCTGATACACCAACAACCATGTTGTTCAAAAGGGCACGAGTAGTTCCGTGGATAGTTTTCATTTCTTTTGAATCGTTTGGACGGTGAAGAGTTACTTCAGTACCTTCCACACGGATTTCAATATCTTTTGAGAACTCACGAGTAAGTTCTCCTTTAGGTCCTTTTACAGTTACTACGTTGTCGTTGTTAATGAGTTCAACACCAGCAGGCAACACAATAACTTTATTACCAATACGTGACATTATATATTCTCCTGTTAGATTGTCAGACCATAACGGCCAGTTTTCACGGGGTTAAATCGATTTCTCGATTTAAAGGAACATTTAGGTTTCAATTTCAAAGTGAATCTAGCCATCGTCTCTCAGGCATAACTTTGGGTTAGGCAAGAAACGATAACGAAGAGTCACAAAGAAATTGAGAGCTAAATATTACCAAACGTAAGCAATAACTTCTCCACCAACATTCTTTTGGCGTGCTTCTTTATCAGTAAGCAAACCTTCAGAAGTTGAAAGGATAGCAATTCCAAGTCCGTTAAGAACTTTTGGAAGGTCTTCACGTTTTTTATAAATACGAAGTCCTGGTTTAGAAACACGTTTCAAGTTAGTGATAACTTTTTCACCGTTTGGTCCGTATTTAAGGAATACACGGATGATGCCTTGTTTGTCATCTTCGATGATTTCAACGTTTTTTACAAAACCTTCGCGTTTAAGGATTTCAGCAATCCCTTTTTTGATGTTTGATGCAGGTACTTCAAGTACTTCGTGTTTAGCTTGGTTAGCGTTACGAATACGAGTTAGGAAGTCTGCGATTGGGTCAGTCATAACCATTTTGTTTTTCTCCTCTTACTAGTAGTTTGCAAGTTGCACTTGCTAGTTAATACATGATACAAAGAGCGTAACAGCAAGAGCAAAAATAGGCAATTTGATGCAGGAGCGATGCTCCAAAGAAAATTGGTCTTTTTTGCCAAAGCTGTAGCTCGTGTTCAAATTGGCAAGCCAAACTGAACCCGGGCTAAACTCTGTGTGAAAAAGATAAACTTTCCTAGAAACTTCAGTTTCTTCGTCAAGTTTCCTATTTTCACTTAGAGTTTTGACGCCCTTGATATCTTAAATTACCAAGATGCTTTGGTAACGCCTGGGATTTGTCCTTTGTAAGCTAATTCACGGAAGCAAACACGGCAAAGTTTAAATTTGCGGTAAACTGAATGTGGACGACCACATTTTTCACAACGAGTATAAGCTTGAGTAGAGAACTTCGCTGGACGTTTGTTCTTAGCAATCATTGATTTTTTAGCCATTAGATTTACCTCCTATATTATTTTGCAAAAGGCATTCCAAGGCCTGTAAGCAATGCACGTGACTCTTCGTCAGTGTTAGCAGTTGTTACGATAACGATGTCAAGACCACGAGTTTTGTCAACGTCATCGAAGTTGATTTCTGGGAAGATCAATTGTTCTTTCACACCAAGTGTGTAGTTTCCACGTCCATCAAATGATTTTGTTGGGACACCATGGAAATCACGCACACGTGGAAGTGATACTGAAACCAATTTATCCAAAAATTCGTACATACGTTCACCACGAAGGGTAACTTTTGCACCAATCGCAACACCTTCACGAAGACGGAAGCCGGCGATTGATTTTTTAGCTTTAGTGATAAGTGGTTTTTGACCTGAGATAAGTGCTAATTCTTCAGCAGCTTTTTCAAGGCTTTTAGCGTTTGATACAGCTTCACCAACACCCATGTTCAAAACGATTTTATCTACTTTAGGCACAGCCATCACTGATGAGTAGTTGAATTGTTCTGTCAAAGCAGGAACTACTTCATTAAGATATTTTTCTTTTAAACGATTTGCCATTATACTTCTCCTTTCCTTCGTGATTAATCAAGCACTTCGCCTGATTTTTTGTTGTAGCGAACTTTTTTACCGTCTACAAATTTGTAACCAACACGACCAGCTACACCATTTTTGTCCAAAACTTGAACGTTTGATACGTGGATAGCTGCTTCTTTCTCGATGATACCACCTTGAGGAAGATCGTTAGTTGGACGTTGGTGTTTCTTAACAATGTTAACACCTTCAACGATAACTTTGTTTACTTTTGGAAGGGCAGTAAGGACAACAGCTTCTGTTCCCTTATCTTTACCAGCGATTACGCGAACTTTGTCGCCTTTTTTTACAAACATTAGGTTTCTCCTTGATTTTTCTTACGCCCATAAGGGCACCCTAGCTTAAAGCTAGGGGACTAGTTTGTTTCTAAAAATTAAAGTACTTCCGGAGCAAGTGACACAATCTTCATGAAGCCACCTTCACGTAATTCACGTGCAACTGGGCCAAAGATACGTGTTCCGCGAGGAGTTTTATCTTCACGGATGATAACTGCTGCGTTTTCGTCAAATTTGATGTATGAACCATCAGCACGACGAGCACCTGATTTAGTACGAACGATAACTGCTTTAACAACGTCACCTTTTTTAACCGCACCACCAGGAGTAGCTTGTTTTACAGATGCCACGATAACATCACCGATGTTTGCAAATTTACGTCCTGAACCACCAAGAACTTTGATAGTCAAGATTTCGCGAGCACCGCTGTTGTCTGCGACTTTCAAACGAGTTTCTGTTTGAATCATTTCAGTTTTCTCCTTTCAGGTTTGATTAGATGATGACCGCTTCTTCAACAACTTCTACAAGACGGAAACGTTTTGTTGCTGAAAGCGGACGAGTTTCCATGATACGTACGATATCGCCTTCTTTGGCAACATTGTTTTCATCATGAGCTTTGTATTTTTTAGAGTAGTTAATACGTTTACCATAGACTGGGTGGTTACGTTTTGTTTCAACTACAACTGTGATTGTCTTGTCCATTTTGTCAGATACAACACGTCCAACAAGAACTTTACGATTATTGCGTTCCATTGAAATTTCTCCTTCCCTAGTCTATTATTTCGCTTCAGATTGAACTGTTTTGATACGAGCGATTTGTTTTTTAACTTCTTTCAAGCGAGCTGTTTGTTCCAATTGACCAGTAGCAGCTTGGAAACGAAGTTCAAACAATTCTTTTTTCAATTCGTTTTCGCGCTTCGCGAGTTCTTCTTGAGAAAGACCACGAAGTTCTTTAACAAATTCTTTTACTTCATTAAGTTTCATGCCTTCTCCTTATTCTGCTTCACGTTTTACGAATTTACATTTAACTGGCAATTTGTGGCTAGCAAGACGAAGCGCTTCGCGTGCAATCTCTTCAGATACACCAGCGATTTCGAACATCACTTTACCACGTTTAACCGGTGCTACCCAACCTTCAGGTGCCCCTTTACCAGATCCCATACGCACACCGATAGCTTTAGCAGTGTATGATTTGTGTGGGAAGATTTTAATCCAAACTTTACCACCACGTTTCATGTAACGAGTCATGGCGATACGAGCAGCTTCGATTTGGCGGTTAGTGATCCAGTGGCTAGTAGTAGCTTGAAGGCCGTATTCACCGAATGCTACTTCTTTCCCACCTTTTGCTTCACCGCGCATTTTTCCACGGAATTCACGACGGTGTTTAACACGTTTAGGTACTAACATTGGTTATTTACCTCCTTTAGTGTTTTTGCGAGCTGGAAGAACTTCACCACGGTAGATCCATACTTTAACACCAAGTTTACCGTATGTTGTATCTGCTTCTTCCCAAGCGTAATCGATATCTGCACGAAGTGTGTGAAGTGGAACAGTTCCTTCAGAGTATCCTTCAGCACGGGCGATATCTGCACCGTTCAAACGACCTGATACTTGAGTTTTGATTCCTTTAGCTCCAGCACGCATTGCACGTTGGATTGCTTGTTTTTGTGCACGACGGAAAGCAACACGTTGCTCTAATTGACGAGCAATACCTTCACCTACAAGGTGAGCATCCAAATCAGGTTGTTTGATTTCGATGATGTTGATATGTACTTGTTTCCCAGTCATCTTGTTAAGTTTTGCACGGAGTGCATCAACGTTAGCACCACCTTTACCGATAACCATACCTGGTTTAGCAGTGTGAAGTGAAACGTTAACTTTGTTTACTGCGCGTTCGATTTCAATAGTTGAAACTGCTGCGTCAGCAAGTTCTTTTTGAACGAATTTACGGATTGCAAGATCTTCATGAAGGTAATCCGCGTATTCTTTTTCAGCATACCATTTGGCATCCCAATCACGGATGATGCCGACACGCATACCAATTGGATGTACTTTTTGACCCACGATTTTACCTCCTTATTTTTCTGCAACAGCTACAGTGATATGAGCTGTACGTTTGTTGATCGGTGAAGCTGAACCTTTCGCACGTGGACGGAAACGTTTCATAGTTGGCCCTTCGTTAGCGAATGCTTCAGATACTACCAAGTTAGCTTTATCCAAACCAAAGTTATTTTCAGCGTTAGCTACAGCTGATTTCAAAACTTTCAAGATGATTTCAGCAGCTTTGTTTGGAGTGAATGTCAAAATTGCGATTGCATCGGCTACGCTTTTACCACGAATGTTATCAAGAACAAGACGTGATTTACGAGGTGAAACACGTACTGTACGAGCCATTGCTTTAGCTGAAGTAATTTCTGCCATTTATGTTCTCCTTATTTTCTACGTGTTTTCTTGTCGTCTGCAGCGTGACCTTTGTAAGTACGAGTTGGTGCAAATTCACCAAGTTTGTGACCTACCATGTCTTCTTGGATGTAAACAGGTACGTGTTTACGTCCGTCATAAACTGCAATAGTGTAACCAATGAAACTTGGGAAGATCGTTGAACGACGTGACCAAGTTTTAATAACTTTTTTCTTTTCGTCGTTAGCTTGAGCTTCAACTTTTTTCATCAAATGCTCATCGACGAAAGGTCCTTTTTTAAGACTGCGTCCCATTTTTATATTTTCTCCTTTAAATGTTGTACCACAGCGGCTTGCGCTCCTATGGAGCGCTACCGAGCTGGCGGATTTACTAGTTGCTTAAGCGACTAGTTTAATATTATTTCTCGTTGCGACGACGAACGATAAGTTTGTCAGATTTCGCTTTCTTGTTACGAGTTTTAAGACCAAGAGCAGGTTTGCCCCATGGAGTAGATGGTGCTTTACGACCAACTGGTGCTTTACCTTCACCACCACCGTGTGGGTGATCATTAGGGTTCATTACAGAACCACGAACTGTTGGGCGGATACCTTTCCAACGGCTACGTCCTGCTTTACCAAGGTTTACAAGTCCGTGTTGTTCGTTTCCGACAACACCAACTGTAGCGCGGCAAGTTCCAAGAATCATACGAACTTCACCTGATTGAAGACGAACAAGAACGTATTTACCTTCAGAACCCAATACTTGAGCAGATGCACCAGCAGCACGTACCAATTCACCACCACGACCTGGTTTCAACTCGATGTTGTGGATCAAAGTACCAACTGGGATGTTAGCAAGTGGAAGAGCGTTTCCGACTTTGATATCTGCTTCTGGACCTGAAACGATACGTTGACCTACTTCAAGACCTTTTGGAGCGATGATGTATGCTTTCACACCGTCAGTGTAGTGTACAAGAGCGATGTTTGCAGAACGGTTTGGATCGTACTCGATTGTTTTAACAACTGCTTCAACGTTGTCTTTGTTACGTTTGAAGTCAACCAAACGGTAGAAACGTTTGTGTCCACCACCTTGGTGACGAACTGTGATACGACCGTTGTTGTTACGACCAGCCTTGCTCTTCAAAGCAACAAGCAATGATTTTTCAGGAGTGCTTGTTGTGATTTCAGCGAAATCCAAAGAAGTCATATTACGGCGACCGTTTGTTGTTGGTTTATAAACACGAATTCCCACGATATTTCCTCCTTAGATTATTCAGCTTCAGCAGCAAACAACTCGATTGCTTTAGAATCAGCTGTAAGTGTGATGATAGCTTTTTTAGTTTTGTTAGTAAAACCAGTGTAACGTCCAACACGTTTAGCTTTTGGTTTCACGTTGATTGTGTTAACATTGGCAACTTTAACACCTTCGAAAGCAGCTTCAACAGCTTGCTTGATCAAAAGTTTGTGTGCACGAGTGTCAACTTCAAATACATATTTGCCTGCTTCAAGTTGAGCCATTGAGCTTTCAGTGATGACAGGTTTTTTGATAACATCATACAAATTCATTATGCAAGAACCTCCTCGATTTTAGAGATAGCTGCTTGTGTGACAAGAAGTTTGTCGCTATTTGCGATGTCAAGAACACTTGCAGTTGTAGCAGTTGCAACTTTCACGTTTGGAAGGTTACGAGCTGAAAGAGCTGCGAATTCATTTCCTTCTTCAAGAATAACAAGAACTTTAGAATCGATGCTCAATGCTGCAAGAACTTTTGCAAATTCAGCAGTTTTTGGAGCTGTAAATGAAAGAGCGTCTACAGCTACGAATTTGTTTTCAGCAACTTTTTCAGAGTAAACTGATTTAAGAGCTAGGCGACGAACTTTTTGTGGAAGTTTGTAGCCGTATGAACGTGGAGTTGGTCCGAAGACAACACCACCACCACGCCATTGTGGTGAGCGGATAGAACCTTGACGAGCACGTCCAGTTCCTTTTTGACGCCATGGTTTGCGTCCACCACCTGATACTGCAGAGCGGTTTTTAACAGCGTGTGTTCCTTGACGAAGGCTTGCGCGTTGGCTGATGATCACATCAAACACAACTGATTCATTTGGCTCAATGCCAAATACTGCATCGTTAAGAACAACTTGGCCAGCTTCTTTACCAGTTTGGTCAAATAATGTTACGTTTGCCATTGTGACTGATTTCCCCTTTCTTTATTATTTACCAGCTTTAACTGCTGATTTGATAGTGATAAGAGATTTCTTAGCACCTGGTACGTTACCTTTGATAAGGATAACGTTCTTTTCTGGAACAACTTGTACAATTTCAAGGTTTTGAATTGTTACGCGGTCGCCACCCATACGTCCTGCAAGGTTTTTACCTTTGAATACGCGGTTAGGTGCAACAGGTCCCATAGAACCTGGACGACGGTGGTAACGAGAACCGTGAGCCATTGGTCCACGTGATTGTCCGTGGCGTTTGATAACACCTTGGAAACCTTTACCTTTAGAAGTACCAGTTACGTCAACAACGTCTCCAGCTGCGAATGTTTCAACTGTGATTTCAGCACCAACTTCCAAGCCTTCAACGTTTTTGAATTCACGAATGAAGCGCTTAGGAGCCGTGTTAGCTTTTGCTACATGTCCTTTAGCAGGTTTGTTGCTCAATACTTCGCGCTTGTCATCGAAACCAACTTGGATAGCGTTGTATCCGTCTGTTTCAACAGTTTTAACTTGAAGAACAACGTTTGGAGTCGCTTCAATAACTGTTACAGGGATCAATTCGCCAGCTTCAGTGAAGATTTGAGTCATTCCCACTTTTTTCCCTAAGATTCCTTTTGTCATGAGAAAATAGTTCCTTTTCTATATTTTTTATTCAAAAAGTTTTTAACGAGCGTTTTTTATGCTCAAGTCTAAGATACAAAGGGCGTCAAACTCAAAGTGAAAATAGGAAACTGACGCAGTGTCTGGCAGACACTAGGAAGTTTATCTTTTTCACACCGAGTTTAGCCCGTGTTCAATTAGATTGAAACACCAGCCTCTGCTCTTTTATATTTTAGATTAAAGTTTGATTTCTACGTTTACACCACTTGGAAGATCCAATTTCATCAAAGCATCAACTGTTTTTTGAGTTGGGTTGATGATATCAATCAAGCGTTTGTGTGTACGCATTTCAAATTGTTCGCGAGAATCTTTATATTTGTGAGTCGCACGAATAATTGTGTAGAGACTACGTTCAGTTGGAAGTGGGATTGGCCCTGCAACTTCTGCACCTGTACGAGTAGCTGATTCTACGATTTTTGCAGCCGCTGTGTCAAGCGTACGGTGTTCGTAAGCTTTCAAACGGATACGGATTTTTTTGTTTGCCATCTTTTTCTCCTTTTCGTCTATTTAAGATAATAGGCTAGCTCCACAAGAAAACCGACGCGGTGTTGCGTGGCAATGCAACCGAGCGTGTCGCAACCTCTTGCATCAAAGCTAAGGCTGTAATTTACAGCACCATAATAGAATAACACAAAGCCCCTGCGATTGCAAGGGATTTGTTGCTGTTTTTTAAATTTTTTAACATGAAAATGTTTTCTTTTTTGATAGGTCATTTATTTTAAGTGTTATTATAGAAGAAAGTTACTCTCTCTTCACCTGTTCATAACTTTCTTTTCCGTCATTGAGCTTCTCCCAAATCACCACTTGCCCACTTTTGAGGGATTTTTGCACATCGATAATTCGTTGGTTGGACGAACCTCGAAATTGGAGCATGAGATTTCGCTTGTTACGATCGTATCGCCCATCGACCAGAATGTCAATCAGTGATAAGAGTTCAAGTTTGTCTTGGGTCTCTAGCATCATTTCTTCCCATGTATAGCCGGTCCAAGACCAGATGTCCTTGTCTGGCAATTCCTTCCGAATGCGCTTAACGAGTGGCAAAAGAATCCCAGTATTGAGAAAAGGCTCCCCTCCCAGTAAGGTCAACCCTTGAACATAGGGTTGGGCAAGGTCTGCCATAATCTGTTCTTCTAATTCTGCTGTATAGGGAATTCCAGCATTGAAAGACCAAGTCGCAACATTATAACATCCCTCGCAGTGAAACATGCAACCTGCTACATAGAGGGAGTTTCGCACACCTTCTCCATCTACAAAGTTAAAGGCCTTGTAGTCGATGATACGTCCTTTGCTGAGCTCCTCACTCTTCCACTCGCCTGGTTTTGGATTATTCATTCGCCACCCCTATCCAATAACGCTCGACTCCATCACGAACATCCTCAATGAGACCTCCATTTGCTAGAATGACTATTCTACTAGCAGGATTATTCACGCTACAGGTCACAAGAGCCTTTTTGATGTTCTTTTCCTTAGCAACTTGCAAGCCCTGACGGAGAGTTTCTTTCGCATAACCTTTGCCTCTTTCTGACGGACGAATGCAGTAGCCAATATGACCAGCATCATTCAGTAAACCCTCATTCAGTCTCAATCGCAGATTCAAAAAACCTAGAGCATGACCTACATCATCAAATGATACAAATTGAATAGAAGGAACACGATTTTCAGGCAAATTTATTCCCATCTCTTTTTGCATATTTGTTTCCAACCATTCTTCATATACAAAGTTCTCTGTATCCCAAAATCCTCCATCATGGGCTGATTGGTTCTTTTCAAACTCTGCCATCATCTCTAAAACTGTTGCTTTATCTGCTAATCTTGGTCTGCGTAGTTCCATTTTCACCTCCCACTAAGAGAAAAGCGAGAGAAATCCCTCACTTTTTCTTATTCTTATTTAAAAATTGTTCTCTGAGGTTGAGCAAGCGTTCTTTTTTGCTCACTCCACCTTTCGAATGCTTTTCATGATAACGAGTCACTTGAGCACGTCCTTTATCGTCTAATTGATATTTTCCCATACCTTGTCTTTCTAATTCATTATTTTTTGGCCCGTTACTTTGATAGTTGAGCCATTCATATGTTTGACACGCGCAGCGATTTCCTTGTGACGACCGTTTACCATGGGGCGAGCTTGAGGATTCCCTAAGTAGCCACAAGTCCGTTTCACAACATCTACTGTTTTAGGGTCACTATTGCCACAGTTTGGACAAGCAAATCCTCTCTCAGTCGGTTCAAAATCCCCTTCAAAGTCACACTTGTAGCAACGGTCAATTGGAGTATTAGTCCCTAGATAGCCTACACGGTCATAAGCGTAATCCCAGACAGCTTCCAAGGCCTTTGGATTTTGCTGAAGGACTGGATACTCACAGTAATGGATGAAACCACCTGACGCACCTGCTTCTGGATAGACTTTCTCAAAGTCCAATTTTTCAAACGGTGTTGGATTTTTACGAACATCGTAATGGAAAGAGTTAGTGTAGTATTCCTTATCTGTAATATCAGGAATAGAACCGAACTTCTCTGTATCTAGACGACAGAAGCGATCTGTAAGACTTTCAGAAGGTGTTGAATAGATAGAGAAATGGTAGCCGTATTGATCCGACCATTCTTCCACACGGCGTTTCATGTCACGAATGATGTCTAGCGTGAATTCCTTTGCTTCTGGATTACTCTCCCAGCTGTTACCAAAGAAAACAGTTGCTACTTCATAGAGTCCGATATAGCCTAGTGAAATCGTTGCACGGCGATTTTTGAAAAGCTCATTAACACTCTCTTCTTTACCAAGACGTCGTCCGAAAGCACCGTATTGGTAGAGTATTGGTGCATTGGCTGGTGTAGCTTCCTTGGTACGCTCAACACGGTAAACAAGAGCATCCTCTGCGATATTCATGCGCTCGTTGAAGATTTCCCAGAACTTGTTCATATCCCCTTCTGACTCGAGGGCGATCCGAGGCAAATTGACCGTCACAACGCCTAGGTTCATCCTTCCTGAATTGACCTCGATGCCATTTTCATCTTTCCACCCTTGAAGAAATGAACGACAGCCCATAGGAATCTTGAAGGAGCCCGTTAACTCGATAATTTTATCATAAGATAAGACATCTGGATACATCCGCTTGGTTGCACACTCAAGAGCCAGCTCTTTAATATCGTAGTTAGGCGAACCTTCCTCTAAATTGAGCCCTCTTTTAAGAGTAAAAATTAGTTTAGGGAAGATAGCTGTGCGATGTTCTGAACCAAGACCCCTGATACGAATGGTCAAGATAGCCTTTTGAATTTCCCGTTCAAAACGATTTGTTCCTAAACCAAAACCTAACGAAGTAAAAGGTGTTTGCCCATTTGAAGTAAATAAAGTATTGATTTCATACTCAAGAGATTGCATGGCATCATAGATGTCTTTTTGTGTTTTTTTCCAAGCAAAATCTTCTCGTTTTTCCGGCAAGACCCACTCTTCAGCATCTTTAAGATGTTTTTGGTAATTCTTCTCTGCGTAAGGGGCTAAAACTTCATCAATCCTATTAGCTGAACATCCTCCGTACTGACTAGATGCAACGTTAGCGATGATTTGCGAAATTTGCGCTGTCGCAGTCTGGATAGACTTAGGGCACTCCACCTCAGCATTCCCAATCTTAAAACCATTTTCCAACATACCCTTAAAATCAATCAAACAACAGTTGGTCATAGGTGTATAAGGGCTGTAATCCAAGTCGTGATAGTGGATTTCCCCTTTTTGATGAGCATTGGCCACGTGCTGAGGAAGCATTTGCAACCCGATTGATTTCCCAACAATTCCTGCTGTCAAATCACGTTGAGTATTAAAAACATCGCTATCTTTATTTGCATTTTCATTAACAACTGACTGGTCTTTATTTAGAAGTTTGTGGATACTAAAATTAATATCTGTTGCTTTTGAACGCTCAAAATCCCTTTGAGTCCGATACGTGATGTACTCTTCAGCCAAAGCATATTCTTTGGCTTCAAGTAGTTCATGTTCTACGACATTTTGAATCTCATAAATCTTCACACCTTGAGGGAAACGGTTATGAATTTCTGTAATAATTCGCTCTAATAGAGCATTTAGGCGCTTTTCAACCAAGGGCGTCACATCCATGACCTTGTTGGCCGCCTTGTGGAGAGCCTTGTCAATCTTATCAACATCAAACACAACTCGTCTACCATCACGCTTTTCAACAAATAGGGTTGGCAAGGGGGTAATTTTTTCTTCAAATGCAATCATATACATTCTCTTTTCTAAATTGTTCTTTCTAGAAAGTATTATACCACTCTAAAAAGAAAAATCAATATCTTGTGTTAAAAATCGTAAAATTTTTAAAATTACACAAGATATTGATTTTTTTATTTTAATTTATAAACTTTGAAATTCGGTAAATCTGTCTTTTCAACTTGATAATTTTCCTTCAAAAGAGCTTCAACTTCAGACCAAAGGGATACCTTGTCATTAACAATAATCATCTTTGGTTGATTGTCTTTAAGGTCATTTATCAGGATATTCTTATTCTCTGTAGTAGTCGTATAGAGAACTGGCGAAGGGAAAATTGAACCAGCCAGTCTTTGGCTTTCTTTGTAAACCTGAACATTTTGACCCCATATATAGATTCGATCTTCTTCCCCAGTCTCTTGCCTTATCCTATCAACTACTCGGTGTTGTTCGTTATAACTATCTGCATGTAAAACAAAACGATTTACAAAAGGAAAGCTAATGAGATAAGCAACAACTAAAATCGGTAAATAAAGACTTCCTTTCATGAATTTTTTCCATAAAGAAGGAATCCCTTCTCTCCTTCTGCTACCTACTCTTTTCCCTGAATCCTTCACTTGAATAGTAGCTATCAAAAGAAGAACCAAGAAAGGAAGAAAAACAATCAGACGTGAAGCTTCTAAAGGTTCTTGAGAAAAAATAATCAAAAATAGCGATAACAAGAAAACAAAGCAAGCCGGGATAGAAATAGCATGTAGCTTACCTACTTTGGACTGGGTAAACCCAAGAAAAATCAGTAAAAATCCTCCTAATCCTAAAGTTATTAGGCCATAAAATAAAGTATTGTCTAGTAACTGCGAATTCGTAAAAATACGGATGGAATCAATCGGATATAACATACTACTTAAAGCCTTTTCAAGACCACCTGAAATAAGGACAAGGTAGGCTAATGGATAAAAAGCAAGAGAGAAACCTAGAGCAGAGGCAAAAAATTGATAAACTCCATTCAAAAATCGTCCATTCTTAATATTAAATATAATTAAACCTATAGTGATGGCTATAATAAATAGGGAACTTGTTAGGGAATCTATGAAGAAAGATATGCCAAATAGGATTCCAAGACTTAAAAATCCTTTATCATGGTTGGGATGCGACAGATAGTTTGCTATTAAGTAAAAACCAGCAAACAAGAATGGCATAGCTAAGATACTAGCATAACCTCCACCAAAACCAAGACTAGAAACTAAAATATAAAATATGATTAATAGTTGTTTAGCTTGTTCGCTTGCCCCTGTTAAATGACTCGTTGACCGATATAGAAAATAACCACTGCCCAGAAAAGCCAACCATTCTACCAAAGCAAAAAGGACACTTCCCTTTGTGATATAAAGCAATAAGTAATAAAGAAAACCTCGACTAGCATAATAGTTACTATAAAGATCCCCGACCTTATGAAGAGCCCAACCTATATACAAATCTTGAGCCTGAGAAGAACTTACCATATCTAGTAATAACGGAAGTACGGAAGAAAAAATCGTAGCCATTATGCTTCCAATGATTAATTCTAAAAAGGGAATAGACATCTCTTGCTCATTTTCTAAATGAGATTTAACATCCCTAACAACCTTATTTTCATCTATCGCTTCAGATACTTTTTCTATTCTCCCATATACTACCATATCATTTCTCCTATTCAATTTATCTGTCTTAGTATATCAAAAAGACCGAGAATTGTCAGCCTGTGATGGCTCTTTAAATGATTTTTTACATAGTTTAGCAAAAGTTTCAATCTCCCGAAATCGGTGAAAATGAGTCTGTTTAAATGCAATGATATAATTTAATTCTTCCTTAGTTAGCATACTTCCTCCCCTCTATCTTTTTATCTATTCGTAAAATACAAAAAAATAGGACCTTAGTCATGTCCTAAGGTCTAGATTTCTTATATAAATACCTATTCAAGAAGCTACAGAATAGGTGCGAGTAACTGAGCAACTTCCTTAATCAGTTTTTGATACCAACTATTTTTTATTGTTTGAAGGAAAATTTCTTGTGATATCGAAAAAATCTCCTCAAAATCTTCTTGAATTTCTGCGATTGATTCTGTCTTATACAACAAAACTGCATTTTCATAGTGATGAAGCAAGCTTCGGTAATCTAAATTAATCGTACCAACTGATGCAAAATCACTATCGACTAACATTTGCTTACTATGTATGAAACCTGGACTATACTCAAAAATTCTAACTCCTGCCAATAATAAATCTGGATAGGCTCCCCTTGTGATTAGCTGAATCAATTTTTTATCAGGAATAAAAGGTGTCACAATACGCACATCAACGCCCCTCATTGCCGCATTTTTTATGCTTTCCGTCAAATCATAGTCGATGATCAAGTAAGGTGTGGTTATATAAATAGAATCGGTAGCCTGATTAATCAAACTCTGATATACCTTTTTCCCTACCTGGGTACGAAAAATAGGTTTCGGCCCACTACCATAAGGGATACAGAGACCCTGACCAGAACGAGATTGGTTTTCCAAATGATATTGATCAAAATCACTGATTTCTCCTCTATTGATGTACCAAGTCATCAAAAAGAGACGCGTTAAAGCTTTAACCCCAGGACCATCTATACGAATTCCACTATCTTTCCAGTATCCAAAACGTTCTACATGATTAATATACTCATCGGCTAGATTAATTCCTCCTGTATAGGCCACTTGACCGTCTATCACAAGAATTTTCCTATGATCTCTATTATTATAGGCTACAGTCAGACGAGGAATTACCTTGTTAAACTTGTGAGCTTCAATCCCTCTACTACGAAGTTGGATCGTGTAATCAACAGGTAAAGTAGCCATACAGCCAATATCATCATATAGCATCTTCACTTCCACACCCTGAGCTGCCTTTTGCTCTAGTATGTCTAACATACTGTCCCACATCAAACCTTCTTCAACGATATAATACTCTAAGAAGATAAATTTCTCAGCTTTCTTGAGGTCCTCTAAAATATGAAGCCACATACTTTCGCCAGAAGAAAAAAATTTCGAATCCGTTTGATCGTAAACATCGGCATTCATATCCATACTCAACAGAGACTTAATAACTCCATAAGCCGACTTGTCATCTGCCTTCAAGTTTTGACGGAGTTCTTTACTATTTTCCTCTCGATAATGCATAGAACCCAACTTATCTAACTGCTTGATTTCCTTTTTAGAAAGTCTCCTTTCACCAAACATCAGATACAGCAAGGGACCTATTACAGGTACAAAAGTAACCACCAGCCACATCACTTTACTATCAGGTGTCATTGAACGATTAACAATGGATACAACAGTAGCTGTTGTCATGAAAATCAATAAAAACACCCACAATATAGGAGCTATTTTCCCCAAATAAAGAAAGAGACCAAACACCACAGAAAGTTCAAGTAGCATAATCGAAATACTAAAGCCATACTTGGACATCAATAATTGAAATTTCCTATACTTCATATCTCCTCCTTCATTATTTACAGTTCCAAAAAAGTAATTGATACTAGTATAACTCAGGTACTCGATAGAAGGCAAGTATTTCTATTATTTTTATGAATAAATCAAAAGAGACTGTTACATTCAGCCTCTTCTTTTTATTCAGATTTAAGCAAAACCTCAAAAAATGCATATGTCTAGCTTTAATAATCGTTCGTTTAGCATTCATTTCATCAGCGCTACATATAAGCTGCTCAAACATCCATTCCTACTATAGATACAGTAGCAAATCTATCTGTTTTGAGTTTAGTGATTAGCTATTCTACTGCAAATTTATGGCTAGATTTTTTCTCTAAAAAATAGGTTCTTTCGTACGATAGTCGAAAAATAGAGTTCAATTGTGCTGACTGTCAAGCAAGTAACTTCGGACTTCTGATATAAAATAGAGAGAACCAGTTACAAAAAGCAAATCTTGCTTACAAATCTGTTCTTCAAATTCCCTAATAAAATCACTATAAGAAGGAATCAAATCGTATCCCATCACATCATGGTTTCTCAAGGAACCTTGATAGTCAAAGCCAGTTACCTTGAGCTCCACTTGAGGCAACTGTTGAGACAGATAGTCTAGCATCCCTTGGTAATCCTTGCGCTTTAGTGCTCCAAAAAGGATTTGAGTCCGATAGCCTTCCCGCTCTTTTTCTTTAATAAACTCTACTAGGCGAATCAGGGCATGCAAATTATGAGCTCCATCTAAGTAAATCTGAGGACGAATACGTTCCAAACGACCAGCCCAGTGGGTCTGCTCCAAGGCTTTTCTTATACACTGTTCATCAATTGCTTCATTCCTTGCTGCCATAAAAAGTAAAAAGGTTTCAATAGCCAAAGCCGCATTTTCCTGCTGATAGACTCCTTCTAATCCTATCTTCACTTTTGAAAGATCTAGTAAAGGACTTGAAAAATCCCCAGCCTTCATCGAAAAATCATGTCCATACTGGTAAAGTTCAACAGCTTTAGCTTCTGCAGTTTTTTGACAAACAAGTTGAGCTTCTGGAGCTAACTTTGCAATCACAGCCTTCTTACTCGCTTTAAAGA
Organism: uncultured Streptococcus sp.; assembly: GCF_901875575.1. Classification (GTDB taxonomy): domain Bacteria; phylum Bacillota; class Bacilli; order Lactobacillales; family Streptococcaceae; genus Streptococcus. Next base: position 40,160 of record NZ_CABFMF010000011.1, on the reverse strand, counting down.
TCCCAGCCTTCTGTTCTGCAATTACTTCCAGATTATCACCTAAAGTTTCTTGATGATCTAAGCCAATTGAAGTAATGACTGCAATTTCTCCTGTTACCACATTAGTAGTATCAAGTAAACCACCGATTCCCACTTCTAGTAAAACCAGATCCACCTCTTGCTCCCGAAAATAGAGTAGCCCAATCAAGGTTAGCAACTCAAAAAAAGACAGCTGATCATGGGTTTTTAAAAGACTCTTTTCCATTTCCTTGATCTGGTCTGCCAAACGGATAAAATCTACATCATCTATCGGTTGACCATTGAGACAGATTCGGTCATGAATACTAACTATATGAGGAGAGGTAAAGGTACCTACTTTTTTACCATGACTCCTAAACAACTCTCTCATAAAAGCGATGGTTGATCCTTTCCCATTCGTCCCTGTCACGTGAATAATAGGATAGGATTTTTCAGGATTTTCCAATAAATTCACCGCTTGCTGCATTCGGCCCAAACCTGATCTAAAATTCAATCCAATCCGACTATGTAGCCATTCTTCCACTTCAAACATATATATCTCCTTAATAAAAAAGGCAATAGAACAGAAACCGATAGATACTGTCTAAATTTCATAGTCTTATGTCCTCAAGGTTTCAACAATCTAATAGATTGTTGAAAATTACAAATAGAAAAAGTGAATTGTTCACAAAAAGAACTTTTTGGAGTCTAAAAGACTAACTGAAAGACCTAGCAGCTACCGCATCTAAGTTTCATTGCTAATAAAAAGCGAGGTTAGGATTTTCCCCCAACCTCTTACTTGCTTATCTAGAACCTAGCTAGATTTAAATTCCAACTCTTCCAATTTCTAGGAATTGGACTGATACAATCTCCCAGACTGCCTGCTCCTTCTTATTTCTAAAAACAGGACTAAACACGTCCACTGGACGTTCCAACTCTTCTAATTTCTAGGAGTTGGGGTAAAAACATCCCCCGAACTTACTGACGGTTTTTATTTTTAGCGTCAGGCTAAAAACGTCCACTGGATGTTCCAACTCTTCCAATTTCTAGGAGTTGGGGTAAAAATGTCCCCCGGACTTACCAGCTCTTTTTTATTTCAAAGAGCTGGGCTAAAAACATCCACTGGATGTTTTTACTCCTCCATAAAACTGTTGAAGACTTCTTCAATCATATTCCATTCGTCTTCTGAGTCTTCTGGGATTGGTTGCAATTCACCTTCTGTTCCGTCTTCATTTTCGATGAATGAGTATGCTTGAATTTCAACTTGTCCATCTTCATCTTCTTCTGCATTAACTGGTACTAAGAGAACATAGTTTTTACCAAATTCTTCTTTTCCATCAATCGTCAAAAGAATTTCAAACAAGGTTTCGTTTCCTTGTTCATCTACTAGTGTAATAAGTTCACGTTCTTCGTGGTCATGGTTATGATCGTGTGACATAGCCTCTCCTTTGTATTAAAATTTTCTATCTAAATAATTTTGTAAAATCAGCTGAGCAGCTAACTTATCAATAACTTTCTTACGCTTATTACGGCTGATATCTGCTTGTTCAATCAACATCCGTTCTGCAGCAACTGTAGTTAAGCGCTCATCTTGGTAGTCTACGGGTAAATCAAAAAGCTCTTCTAACTTAGCTCCGTATGCTTGACTCGCTTCTACACGAGGACCACTTGTATTGTTCATGTTCTTAGGCAAGCCCACTACAAAACGGTCAACTTTATAGCTTTCAACTAATTCCTTGATACGATCAAAACCAAATTGGCCTTGTTCTTCATTAATTTGAATAATTTCAAGCCCTTGGGCCGTAAATCCTAGTGGATCGCTAATCGCTACCCCCACCGTTTTTGAACCGACGTCCAATCCCATAATTCTCATAGGTTATAGATCGACTCCTTGTCCTTTGAGGTAGTAGCGAACCAATTCCTCAACAATTTCGTCACGCTCATATTTACGGATTTGATTTCGCGCATTATTATAACGAGGAACGTAGGCAGGGTCTCCACTCAATACGTATCCTACAATTTGATTAATTGGGTTGTAGCCCTTATCATTCAAAGAAGCATAGACATCCGTTAAAGTTTCACTAATTTCTTTTTTATTGGAATCATCTAATTTAAAACGTACTGTTTCTTCAGTAAATCCCATTCTAACACCCTCTTTCACTAGAATATTACTATTATAGCATAATTCCTTACGTTCTACAAATCAGGCAGTCTATTTATTTGGATTTTCTATTGTTCTGTCGCACCATTTGCCAATCTGTCTGAAATATATTTGCTTGGTTCATTCTTCAAGAGATTTTCTAAACCAATATTCTTCAGATATTCAGTCTGAGAAGCCTTCTTGACATCCAAAACTTGAAAATCATAACTGGTCGTTGTTTGGAGTTCTGTTGCACTTAATAGTTTGGTTTCAAGCTTAAATCCTGCTAATTTACGAGCCTCTATAATGGATTCATCCTTTTCTTCAGCCTCAAGAAGGGCTTTTTGAGTTTCTTCTACACCATGTTGATTTATATAAGCCTTCAACTCGTCAGAAACTGGACGCTTTTGTTGAATAGTTAAACTCAAAAAATTCTTATCTTTATACGTTATAATTTGTGTTTGCTGACTGCCATCCTCTGACTTAGGGAAAACTAATGTTTTAGTGACAACTGTATTTTTCTCTGCGTTTTCTATAACTGGCAAGACTGATTCAATCTTGTCCTTTTCTGTTTTTGTAGGTGTGCCATTCTCTTTTTTCTGTCCACATCCAACTAGGACAAAGAGAAAAACTAGACTAGCAAGCATTATTTTCTTCATTTCTTTCTTCTTCCTTTTTTAAAATTTAAATAGAACAAGGCTAGGAATCACTCCCAGCCTTGATATTTATAGAGCAGCACGCAGACGTGCTTCTGCATTTTCTACATTACGAACAGAACGTGGCAAGAAGGCCCGAATATCATCTTCTTTATAACCGACTTGTAAACGTTTCTCATCAACGAGAATGGGACTTTTTAAAATCCGTGGTGTTTCCATGATTAAATTAAGTACTTCATTAACACTCAAATCTTCAATATCAACCCCAAGGGCTTTAGCATAGCGATTTTTTGACGATACAATGCTAGCGATTCCATTATCTGTTTTTGTAAGAATATCTAGTAATTCTTCTCTCGTAATTCCTTCTTTACCAAGGTTTTGTTCTTTATAACTTAACTGGTGGGCATTGAGCCAGGTTTTTGCCTTTTTACAGCTAGTACAACTTGAGACTGTATAAATTTTGATCATGTACCTACCCCTTTCGCTACATGTTATTATCAGTTTAGTCCATTATACCATAAAAAACATCCGACTTGCGACCTATTTTTAAAAAATTTTAACTTTTTTCGTCATTTTCGTACTTTTTTCTTGACAAATCATTAAATGACTATCAACTCTTTTGGAGCCAAAGTCAATAATTCACAACCTGTCTCTGTAATCAGAATATCATCCTCGATACGAACACCGTATTTACCTTCGATATAGATACCTGGCTCATCGGTCAAGGTCATACCTGCCTTAATAGTTTCTGTAGAAGTCTGGCTAAAGTAAGGCTCTTCATGGATATCCAGACCAATACCGTGCCCAATACCGTGGGTAAAGTAGTCGCCATAACCTGCCTCAATGATAATGTCGCGAGGAATTTTGTCAAAGTCACGGAAACCTAATCCTGCCTTAGCTTGGTCAATCAAGGCTTGGTTAGCTTTTAGGACCGTATTGTAAATCTCTACCTGCTCGTCGCTGACATGCCCTAAATAGATAGTCCGTGTCATATCGCTGACATAGTGATCATAGAGACAGCCAAAGTCCATGGTAATGGCTTCTCCCAGCTCCACTGGTTTGTGCATAGGATGAGCATGGGGTTTGGAAGAGTTGATACCGCTAGCTAGAATTGTGTCAAAAGACAAGCCAGATGCTCCCAACTCACGCATGCGGAAGTCAAGGAAGTTGGCAATCTCAATTTCAGTCTTTCCTGGCTTAATAAAGTCAAGCGCATCGCGGAAAGCTTGGTCTGAGATAGAACAAGCCTTGCGAATAGCTGCAATCTCTACCTCATCCTTAATCATTCGAAGACCTTCAACAAACTGTGTTTGTGGAAGTAAGTCCAAACCTGCAAAAGCTGCCTGCATACGGTAGTAATAAGAGACTGAAATCTCGTCCTCAAAACCGATTCGAGACAATCCCATATCCTTAATAATGCTTGCAATGACAGCCAATTCATCACGATCTGCTACAATCTCAAAGCCACTGGTTTCTTGCTTGGCTGCGATAATATAGCGAGAATCCGTCACCAAGATTCGGCGGTCACGGCTGATAAAGACTGTTCCGTTTGAGCCCCAAAAACCAGTCAGGTAATAGACGTTTTTAAGGTTATTGATGATGATACCATCTAGTTCTTTTTCTTGCATTTTAGCTAGAAATGCTTGTACGCGTTTATTCATGATGTAACTTTCCTTTCAAATAATGTCCTGTGTAGCTGGCTTCGTTGGCAGCTACTTCTTCTGGAGTTCCTTTTGCGATGATGGTTCCACCACCGACACCACCTTCAGGTCCCAAGTCAATAATATGGTCTGCTGTCTTGATAACGTCTAAATTGTGCTCAATGACGAGGACTGTATTGCCATCGTCAACAAAGCGAGCCAAGACTTTAAGCAAGCGAGCAATGTCCTCAGTATGCAGCCCTGTCGTTGGCTCATCCAGAATATAGAAGGATTTGCCTGTCGAGCGTTTGTGGAGTTCACTAGCCAACTTCATACGCTGAGCTTCTCCCCCAGAAAGGGTGGTAGCTGGTTGTCCTAAGGTCACATAGCCTAGCCCCACATCCTTGATGGTCTGGAGTTTACGTTGAATCTTTGGAATATGTCGGAAGAATTCCACCGCATCGTTGACGGTCATATCCAAGACCTGCGAGATATTCTTTTCCTTGTAGTGAACTTCTAGGGTTTCACTGTTGTAGCGAGTCCCGTGGCAGACTTCACAAGCCACGTAAACATCTGGCAAGAAGTGCATCTCAATCTTGATAATCCCATCACCTGAGCAGGCTTCACAACGACCACCCTTGACGTTGAAACTGAAACGACCCTTCTTGTAGCCTCGAATCTTGGCTTCGTTTGTCTGAGCAAAAAGGTCACGTATGTCGTCAAAAACTCCAGTATAGGTGGCTGGGTTAGACCTCGGCGTTCGTCCGATTGGGCTCTGGTCAATGTCAATCAAGCGGTCTACATGCTCAATCCCTGTAATCGTTTTAAACTTACCTGGTTTGTCTGAATTGCGGTTGAGCTTCTGGGCAATAGCTTTTTTGAGAATGCTATTGATTAGGGTCGATTTTCCTGAACCTGATACCCCTGTCACCGCGATGAATTTTCCTAGTGGGAATCGAGCAGTAACATTTTGCAAATTGTTCTCACGCGCTCCTGTCACTTCGATAAAACGACCATTACCGACACGTCGCTCTGTTGGCACTGGAATAGCACGTTTCCCTGACAAGTACTGACCTGTGATAGACTTGCTGTTGCGAGCCACCTGTTTGGGCGTACCTGCAGCAACAATCTCCCCACCAAAAACACCGGCACCGGGACCAACGTCAATCAGATAATCCGCCTCACGCATGGTATCTTCGTCATGTTCCACTACTATGAGAGTATTGCCCAAGTCACGCATCTTTTTCAGACTGGCAATCAGGCGGTCATTGTCCCTCTGGTGGAGACCGATTGACGGCTCATCCAAGATATAAAGAACACCTGATAGATTGGACCCAATCTGGGTCGCCAAGCGAATACGCTGACTTTCCCCACCCGAAAGGGTCCCTGCTGAACGCGACAGGGTCAGATAGTTGAGTCCCACGTTATTGAGGAAGGTCAAGCGATCCTTGATTTCCTTGAGAATGGGACGAGCAATGATGGTTTCATTTTCAGACAGAGTCAACTGACTGACCAAGTCCAAGTGGTCTGCGATAGACAGGTCTGAAATTTCTCCGATATGTTGTCCTTGCTCACCACCAACACGGACAGACAAGGCCTGGTCATTGAGACGGTAACCATGACAAGTTCCGCAGGTCAGCTCATTCATGTAGAGGCGCATCTGGGTGCGGGTGTAGTCACTATTGGTTTCATGGTAGCGACGTTTGATATTATTGACAACTCCTTCAAAAGGAATGTCGATATCGCGCACACCACCAAATTCATTCTCATAGTGGAAATGGAATTCCTTGCCATCTGACCCATAGAGAATCAAGTTCTTATCCTCTTCTGACAAGTCCTCAAAAGGCTTATCCATATCCACTCCAAAAGCTGTCATAGCCTGCTCTAGCATGTTTGGATAGTAGTTGGATGAGATAGGATTCCAAGGAGCCAAGGCTCCCTCACGTAAGGTTTTGCTGGCATCTGGCACTACCAAATCAGTATCTACCTCCAGCTTGATGCCCAAGCCATCACACTCACTACAAGAACCAAAAGGAGCATTGAATGAGAAGAGACGTGGCTCTAACTCTGGAACAGTAAAACCACAAACTGGACAGGCATAATGCTCAGAAAACAACAACTCAGAATCATCCATAGTGTCGATAATGACATAACCTTCTGCAATACGAAGGGCAGCCTCAATAGAATCAAAGAGACGACTACGGATACCCTCCTTGATGACAATACGGTCAACCACGACATCGATATTGTGTTGCTTACTCTTAGACAACTCTGGCACTTCGGTCACATCATAGACTTCCCCATCCACACGGACACGAACATACCCATCTTTCTGAATCTTTTCAATAACGCTCTTGTGCTGTCCTTTTTTCTTACGGATAACTGGGGCTAAGATTTGCAGACGTTGGCGTTCTGGCAACTCCAAAACCTTATCCACGATTTGCTCCACAGAAGAAGCCTTGATAGCCCCATGCCCGTTGATACAGTAAGGCGTCCCCACACGCGCGTAGAGGAGACGCAGATAGTCATTGATTTCAGTCGTCGTTCCCACCGTCGAGCGAGGATTTTTACTAGTCGTTTTCTGGTCGATGGAAATAGCTGGGCTGAGACCATCAATAGCATCTACATCAGGCTTCTCCATATTGCCCAAAAACTGGCGAGCATAGGCTGATAGACTCTCTACATAGCGACGTTGCCCCTCAGCATAGAGGGTATCAAAGGCCAGACTGGATTTCCCTGAACCTGACAAGCCGGTCACAACAACCAGCTTGTCTCGTGGAATCTCCACATCAATATTTTTTAAATTATGGGCACGCGCCCCATGAATGACAATTTTATCTTGCATCTTTGTTCTTTCTAGTCCATTATTGCTTACCATTATATCAAAAAATGTGAGATTCTATTACCCAAAAGGCTAAATTTATAGTATAATAGTACGGTGTGAAAAAATATGAAAAATAAGAAAGGATAGGAGATATGAAACAAGTTTTTCTCTCAACAACAACTGAATTTAAAGAGATCGATACGCTTGAACCGGGTACTTGGATCAATCTCGTCAATCCTACTCAAAACGAATCTATTGAAATCGCAAATGCTTTTGATATCGATATTGCTGACCTTCGAGCACCACTCGATGCAGAAGAAACTTCTCGTGTGACCATAGAGGATGAATACACTCTGATTATCGTAGACGTTCCTATCACAGAGGAAAGAAATAATCGTACTTACTACGTTACTATCCCTCTAGGAATTATCATCACTGAAGAAACAATTATCACCACTTGCTTGGAAGAACTTCCTGTCCTTGACGTCTTTATCAATCGTAGACTGCGTAATTTCTACACTTTCATGCGTTCACGCTTTATTTTCCAAATTCTCTACCGCAATGCAGAGCTTTACCTAACAGCCCTTCGTTCCATCGACCGTAAAAGTGACCAGATTGAAAGTCAACTTCACCAGTCTACACGTAACGAAGAATTGATTGAGCTCATGGAGCTGGAAAAAACCATCGTCTACTTTAAAGCCTCACTCAAGACAAATGAGCGCGTGATTAAAAAACTGACTAGTTCTACTAGCAATATTAAGAAATATCTAGAAGACGAAGACTTGCTTGAAGATACTCTGATTGAAACCCAACAGGCCATCGAGATGGCAGATATCTATGGAAATGTCCTTCATTCTATGACAGATACCTTCGCCTCTATTATCTCCAACAACCAGAATAACATCATGAAAACCTTGGCCCTTGTGACCATCGTTATGTCCATCCCAACCATGATTTTCTCTGCCTACGGTATGAACTTCAAGGACAATGAAATTCCTTTAAATGGGGAACCTAACGCCTTCTGGTTAATCGTCTTTATCGCCTTTGCTATGAGTGTCTCGCTCACTCTCTATCTCATCCATAAAAAATGGTTCTAAGAGGAATACTTATGTCTCAGATTGACTTACAAAAATTAACCAAGAAAAACCAAGAATTTATCCATATCGCTACCCAACAATTTATCAAAGATGGGAAAACAGACGCTGAAATCAAGGCAATATTTGAGGAAATCATTCCCCAAATCCTTGAAGAACAAGCAAAAGGTACGACTGCACGTTCCCTCTACGGCGCACCCACCCACTGGGCTCATAGCTTTACAGTCAAAGAACAGTACGAAAAAGAGCATCCAAAAGAAAATGATGATCCAAAACTGATGATTATGGACTCAGCCCTTTTCATTACTAGCCTCTTTGCTCTCGTCAGCGCCCTCACAACCTTCTTCTCAGCAGACCAAACTATTGGCTATGGATTTATCACTCTCTTGTTAGTTGGGCTTGTTGGTGGATTTGCCTTTTACTTGATGTACTATTTTGTATACCAGTACTACGGGCCAGATATGGATCGCAGTCAACGTCCACCTTTCTGGAAATCAGTCCTCGTTATCCTAGCTTGTATGTTCCTTTGGTTGCTTGTCTTCTTTGCAACAAGCTTCCTACCAGCTAGCCTTAACCCAGTCCTTGCACCATTGCAGTTAGCAGTTATCGGTGCAGCTCTCCTAGCCCTTCGCTTCTATCTCAAGAAACGCTTCAATATCCGTAGCGCAAGTGCAGGACCATCACGCTATTAAAAAGAATAACAAAAGCAACCACATCGAGCGGTTGCTTTTTCACTTACTTTTTTGATTTTAAAGTATTCTTCTGACATCCCACATAGCTCTATCTAATCTTTTGTGATAAAATAGGCTCAATCTATTTCTAGGAGGATAAAACATGATTTCTACTATTGGTATTGTTAGTTTATCTAGTGGCATTATCGGAGAGGACTTTGTCAAACATGAAGTGGACTTGGGTATCCAACGTCTCAAGAACCTGGGACTCAATCCTATCTTTTTACCCCATTCGCTAAATGGATTAGACTTTATCAAGGACCATCCTGAAGCTCGTGCAGAGGATTTGATTCATGCCTTTTCTGATGATAGTATCGACATGATCCTATGCGCCATCGGTGGAGACGACACCTATCGCTTACTACCTTATCTTTTTGAAAATGACCAACTCCAAAAGGTTATCAAACAAAAAATTTTTCTTGGCTTCTCGGATACAACCATGAACCATCTCATGTTGCATAAACTAGGAATCAAGACTTTTTATGGTCAATCCTTCTTAGCAGACATTTGTGAATTAGACAAAGAAATGTTAGCCTATAGCCTTCACTACTTTAAAGAATTGATTGAGACTGGAAGAATCTCAGAAATCCGCCCTAGCAATGTTTGGTATGAGGAACGAACTGATTTTAGTCCCAAGGCTCTGGGAACACCTCGTATCAGTCATACAAATACTGGTTTTGACTTGTTGCAAGGAAATGCACAGTTTGAGGGAAAAATCCTCGGTGGTTGCCTCGAATCCCTCTACGATATCTTTGACAACTCTCGATACGCAGATAGCACGGAGCTATGCCAAAAATACAAACTCTTCCCTGACTTATCCGACTGGGAAGGAAAGATCCTCTTGCTAGAGACAAGCGAAGAAAAGCCTGAACCAGAAGACTTCAAAAAGATGTTGCGGACTTTAAAGGACACTGGCATATTCGAGGTCATCAATGGAGTCTTGGTCGGAAAACCTATGGATGAAACTTTCTATGACGACTATAAAAAGGCACTATTGGATATCATTGACAGCAATATCCCGATTATCTATAATCTAAATGTCGGCCACGCAACTCCAAGAGCAATTGTCCCCTTCGGAGTCCATGCTCATGTAGATGCACAGGAGCAAATCATTTGCTTTGACTATAACAAATAAAGCTGGGAAGAATTTCTCAGCTTTTTCTCAGTATCATTACTGATATTTTCATCACATACTACTGATAGCTAAAATGATTAAGGAGAGACTGTTGCTTAACATGTGAATAAGTAGAGGATAGTAGATATTCTCCTTTTCTTTCACATAAATAATTGAAAAGGCAAGGCCAGCACCTAGATAACCGACTGCACCGACCCACTCGGATAGATCCAAGCTGTGCATATGAGTTAAGGCAAAAGCAAGGCCGGCTATAAAGATACTCAGCCAAGTTGGCAGACTTTTTCTCAAATATCTCAATAGAGTTTGACGAAAAATTAATTCTTCTACCAAAGGTCCAATAACACAAGCAAAAACAGCTATCAGTATTGGTTGCTCTTGAAAAGTGCTTTGAATATTCGACTGGTTTAGACCTTGTCCGACTAGCTCAAAAAACTGCTTCAACATCTCTGATACCAATTCAAAGACAACATTCATCAGAAAGAGAAAGAGCCATCCTGTTAAGACGCCAAAGAAGAATTTCCTTTTAGTCTTTCTAATCTCATTCCATTGTTTGAACAATCTATCCTTGAACAAGAAAGAACCATATAGAGCTAGTACTACATAGACTAGATAATTCGCAATGGCAGATGGCATCAAAGAAGCCAGTAATTTAACGCCATCAAACTCAAATAGAACTGTATATAGTATCGAAAAAATTAGAATTCCCTTATTTTTGTTAGACATCATTTAAGACCTTTCCACTCACAATCGTTCTCGTGGTCATCAACTAGGCCTGCAGCTTGTAGAAAAGACAAGACAGCGACTGGGCCTGTGAACTTGAAGCCTCGTTTTTTGAGATCTTTGGCTAATCTCTCAGATAAGGGTGTTTTAGCTGGGGCTTGGCGGTAATCGGGAACATCGTTCACGATAGTTTTTCTCTCAACAAAAGACCAAAGATAGGCATCAAAAGAGCCGTACTCTACCTGTAGTCGTAGAAAGACTTGGGCATTAGCGCGTGTAGCAAAAATCTTGGCTCTATTTCGGATGATGGCTGGATTATCCAGCAAGTTTCCCAATTCGGTGTCGGTCATCTCTGCGACTGCTTGAATTTGATAGCCATGAAAGGCTTCTCGGAAAGCTTGACGTTTGTTGAGCACCGTTTCCCAAGATAGGCCTGCCTGATAGGTTTCCATACACAATAACTCAAACAATGCTTGGTCATCATGGAGGGGCTGACCCCACTCCTCATCATGATAGGCAATGTAGAGCGGATTGGTCATCTTGACCCACGAACAACGTTTTGTCATGTTCTACTCCTATTTGACCAACATTTTAAGGGCCGACTTGATATAGTTCTCAGCTGTATCTGTCGTTCCTTCAAAGAATTTCTTGATTTTCTTGAGTTCGGTCGTCTTGTAGCCCAGAGCCAGCATGGCTTCCATAGCTTCTTCCAGTTCTTGGTTTTCAGCGCTAGCTTGCACTGCCACCTTGGCAGGAAGATCATCTCCTGCAACTACTACCTTGCCTTCCAAGTCCAACACCATCTGCTGGGCTGTTTTCTTGCCAATTTTAGGGAACTTAGTCAAGTAGGTGATGTTCTTGGTTTCAATGGCTTGAACCAAGCCAGCATTATCATCAGCAGCGATAATAGCGAGAGCTGACACAGGACCAATCCCAGATACCGAAATCAGACTGAGAAAGAGCTTTTTCTCATCTTCTGAACGAAAACCATAAAGTAGATGGGCGTCCTCACGCACGACCTGATGCACATAAATCTGAGCTTCCTGATTAACCTGACCTGAGTAGGCATAGGGATTGGCCACATGCAGGATATAACCGATACCATTGGTTTCAAGGACAATGTATTTAGCAGTGATTTTGGTAATGATTCCTTTTAAATATTCGTACATAGTTTTCCTTTTAATTTAATATTTCCCCAACTCACGGAGACTGGTGTGATTTTCCTGAATACGTCGGAACATCTTTTCCATATCCGACTTAGTAAAATGCACCAAAACAGGACGTCCGTGGGGACAGTTATAGGGATTATCACATTGAGAGAGCTGATAGAGGAGTTGTCTAGCTGAATGATCATCAATACGATGGTTGGCCTTAATCGACCGCTTGCAGGACATCATAATAGCCAGCTCTGCTCGGTATTTCTTGATAGAAACTTCCTTGGTCAAGAGTAGCATATCACACATTTCATAGATGCCTGACTCAATCTCCTCCTCTGCCATCCAAATAGGATGTTCACGTAGGATAAATTGATTTTCCCCGTACTCTGCTAGAAAGACGCCCACTTCCTCCAAAAGTGCCATCCTTTCCTTGAGACGGAGGGCATCATCCGCAGGAAATTCAAATATATAGGGCACTAATAGTTGCTGCTGGCTCTGATCAACATTGCCAATGCTCTCACGATACTCCTCGTACTTGACTCGTTCCTGAGCCGCATGTTGGTCTATGATGTAGAGCCCATCTCGCCCTTGAGCAAAGAGATAGGTTCCATGCATTTGCCCGAAAAATTCCAACTCTGGGAAGCTTGACGATTCTTCTCGCTCCAGTTTGTCATAGGCCTTATCAAGACTCGCAAGGTCTAACTCTGGATGGTCTAGTTGGTCATAATTAGCAGGCTTTCTTTCTGCAAAATGCAGTTTTGCTGGCTTGGTCAGCTGCTCCAAGGTTTCCTTGGCAAATAAAGTTAAATCCTGTCCTTCACCAGTCAATTCTACCTGATAATCAGCCACCTCAGCTTGACTAGGTCTTATCGGCTCTGTTTTTTCATAGTAGAGAGTATTTTCTTTGAGAGGGAGAATGGTCTGCTCCACCTTTTGACGATTGCGCACGGTAGATTTAGCAAGATTTTCCAAGGCATCTGGGATCAAAGTTTGCTCCTTGAGACTATTTGAAATAGCTTCTGAAACCAGGGTCATAAGTTCTTTTTCCTTAGAAATCCGCACCTCTTGCTTGGTTGGATGCACATTGACATCCGCTAGATAAGGGTCAATATGGATATGAATGACAGCCAGTGGAAAACGCCCCACCATGAGCTTACTGCCATAACCGTCAAGAATAGCACGATTGAGTAAAAAGTTCTTGATATAACGACCATTGATGAAGAGACTGATATAATTGCGATTGGCCCGAGTTAACTCAGGCAAGGACACAAAACCTGAAATTTCGAAATCTAGGTCAGAATTCTCAATTTCAATCATCTTCTTGGCACTCGCCAAACCATAAATTCCTGCGATTGCTTGTCGCAGTTGACCAGTCCCAGCTGTCCGCGTCATTTCCTTGCCATCACTAATCAAGCTGAAAGAAATTTCAGGATGGGCCAAGCCCAGACGGTTGACAATATCAATGATATGAGACAGCTCCGCTTGCTGACTCTTCATATACTTGAGGCGGGCAGGCGTGTTGAAAAAGAGATTCTCCACACAAACCTTGGTTCCCACAGGACTAGTAGCTGGAATGACTTCTTCAACTTCTCCACCACGCGCGACTAGCTTGGTCCCGTGACTTGCGCCATCCACCGCAGTCAACAGAGTTAAAACACTAACAGACGCTATAGAAGGTAGGGCTTCACCACGAAAACCAAGCGTGCGAATTCGAAAGAGGTCTGCTTGATTTTTTATCTTACTGGTCGCATGACGACGCAGAGCCAGCTCTACCTCATCGTGGGCAATTCCGTGACCATTATCTGTGATTTGAATCTTCTTGAGACCAGACTCCTCAATCTCAATGATAATCTGACTAGAGCCAGCATCAATGGCATTTTCTACCAACTCCTTAACAACGCTAGCTGGACGCTCGATAACCTCTCCAGCCGCAATCTGGTTTGCCAGTACCTCTGGTAATTCAATAATATGAGACATCTTTCAGCCCCTTTCTGTATCTATTTTCCTAGAAATTGATTAGTGCTATTATACCATATTTCAGATAGGACAGAAAAGCAAGCACCACATAGGAATCAAATCCCTCCACATAGACAAAGTCCCTTGCAAGGGTCTGGAAAATAGTGTTTAATAAAGATATACAGGAAGTGATCACAACCTTGTATAACTAAAAAGGAGAGAAATTTATGAAAGTAGAACTACAGATTAGTGAAACTTACGAAGAGGAAAAGCTGATTGTTCAAGCACCTCAGCCGACAGATAAAGTCCAGAAAGTCATCGAGTTCGCAGAAAATCTTGACCAAAAAGAAACAATCAAAGGAAAGATTGATGATCAGGTCTATCTAGTTAAAATTGGTAAGATACAACGCTTCTATATCGAGAATCGGAAGGTTCTAGCAGAAACCGCGAGTCAGACCTACAGCATTGATTTGCGACTCTATCAGGTACTTGAAATTCTACCGACCACTTTTATACAAATTTCCCAATCTGAAATCGTCAATATCGACTCTATCTCTCATCTCAAGCTCACCCCCAACGGCCTAGTAGAAATTTTCTTGAAAAACGAAAGCTTCACCTACTCTTCACGCCGTTACCTAAAAACCATCAAGGAGAAATTAGAACTATGAAAAAACAAATCTTCCACGACGCAGCTACTGGTGTCCTCATCGGCCTCATCCTCTCTATCATCTTTTCACTCATTTATGCACCAAATACCTACGCTCCACTTAGCCCTGAATCTCTCGTCGGCCAAGTAATGGCTCAACATCAAGTTCACGGTGCCCTGATCTTGCTCTACTGCACTCTTATCTGGGCAGCCATCGGCATTCTCTTCAACTTTGGCAAGCGATTATTCAGCCGTGACTGGAGCTTGCTCCGTGCGACGCTTTCCCATTTCTTCCTCATGCTGGCTGGCTTTGTCCCACTAGCAACTCTGGCAGGTTGGTTCCCCTTCCACTGGAATTTCTACCTCCAGCTCATTCTTGAGTTTGCGATTGTCTACCTCATTATTTGGACTATTCTCTATAAAAGAGAAGCTAGAAAAGTAAATCATATCAATCAACTCTTAGAGCATAGAAAGTAAGCAGTAAACATTTTCTAAAGTCTCCAGAAAAATAAAAAGTCAAGCCCTAGCTTAACTTTCTAATTCATATAAGTTTGCAATGATAGCTGCGACATGTTTGATATCTTCCAGCATACCTCGCATTTCAAAGTCTGCCAATACAGGAAAACCAAAACGCTCACTATATTGCTTGGCTGTCAGGCAATATTGGTTATTAAAGTTACGGTTCCCTGAACCTACGACCCCAAAGCACTTACTAGCATTGTCACCATAGGCGATAAAATCCCCAACGGGTGTCGTCAAAATCTCAACATCTCCGTTGTCCACGCCATTTCCACCTTCTAGGTAGGTCGGCAAAAAAGTGACATAGGGATGATCCATCTCATAGAAATCTTGGCCTTCTTTGACCAAATCTTTGATATGAATCTTTTGAACTTCAATCCCCTCGTACTGAGACAAGAGATAATCTTTCAAGCGCGTCACAAAACTCTCAGTATTACCGCTCAGACTGATATAAACTAAAGAAATTGTCTTCATATGTACCTCCATCATTTCATTTGATAATCGAAAAATAACTACCAAGATTGTAACTTGATAGTTATTTTTTGTCAACTCTTAAGCGACTTCTTCCTCTTCTTCCAACAAAGCTTTTTGCTGACGCCACATCTTATAAAAGACCAAAGCTAGGAAAAGAACATTGATGACGATATAGAAAATACTTACCGCTTTGCTACCAACACTGATTCCCAAACGCATAGTATCATCTCGAACTAACTGTACAGCATCTTGTAAACTCACATAACTATAAATCGAACCAATAATGGCTAACAAAACATAGCCAACATAAGCATAGTTTGCATATTGCAAGTTCTTACGAACTAGGAGAACAATAGCTACTACAACTAAAATAGATGAAAGAACAATCAAGACACTGTTAAAAATTGAGTGAGAAGATTCTGCCACTTTATAGCTATAATTAATGGTATCTTCTAATTGCTGAGCATTGATACCTCCAGCTTGTGGGTGAGCCGCACGAAAGGCTTCTTTGCTAGGTAATGGACTCAACATTCCATACAGTGACGAAGCTGAAAAGAGAGCTGATAAAATTAGCAAGACCCAAAGGTAAATCGGTTTCTTTTTCATAATAGAACCTCCTGATATTATTAATAATATTATAGCATCATTTATATGGGAATACAAATCTTATAATGTTGTTTCTATCTGTTTTTGGTAGGCTTTGGGAGATTTTTCGCACAATCTCCGAAAGACTTTATAAAAATATCCAACATTACTGTAGTCAACAGCATAACAATTATCTTCAACACTGTCACTCGTTGAAAGTAAAATCACTGGTAGTCTTTATGCGTTGTTTGTTTAGTAACTCTGCAAAGATTGAATTTGCTTAAGCCTTACAATAAAACGATCTAATCATCTACTATTAATAAATCTATAAAAAATTTAGTTTGGCAAGCAAACAATAACACTTTCTTCCCATTTACAATCCCACCAAACCGTGGTAAAATGAGAATTGTGAAAAAATTATCAGGAGACAATTCATGAAAAAATCTATCTTAACTACACTGCTTTTTGCAGTTCTTTACTTCCTCTGCATGGGAATTGGTGTCCTTTTGGGCAATCCCCTTGACCAAACTGGAAATATGTTTTATGCGCCTGCTTTTACTGCCCTTGTCGGCGGTAGCGTCTATATGATCCTAGTCGCAAAAGTTCCGCGCTTTGGAGCCATTACCACTATCGGCCTTGTCATGGCCCTCTTTTTCTTGGGATCTAAACACGGTGCTGGTGCCTTCCTTCCTGGAATTATCTGTGGTCTCCTAGCAGATGGAGTAGCTCATTTAGGAAAATACAAGGACCAAACAAAGAATTTCCTTTCTTTCGTTATTTTCTCCTTTAGCTCAACAGGACCAATCTTACTTATGTGGATTGCGCCTAAAGCCTATATGGCTACCCTTCTAGCAAGAGGAAAATCGCAAGAATATATCGACCGTATCATGGTCGCACCAAATCCTGGAACTGTCCTTCTATTTATCGCAAGTATTGTCATCGGAGCCCTAGTGGGTGCCTTGATTGGACAAGCCTTGAGTAAAAAATTTGCACAGAAAATCTGATTACTAAAAAAGAGCCACACGGCTCTTTTTTATTTATGACTCAATTTCTTAGTCAAGAAATCTCCCAAGAATTGGATTGTAAAGATAATCAAAATGATAATGATGGTTGCCAAGATGGTCACATCGTGATTGTAGCGGTTAAATCCATAGGCAATGGCTACGTTACCGATACCACCAGCTCCAACTGCACCAGCCATAGCTGTTTCCCCAACAAGGGAAATCAAGGTCACAGTCGTCACACGGATCAAATCTGGAAGACCTTCTAGTAAGCCTGATTTTCCTAGGTTAAACTTTTTTACCCGAAAAACTTCTTTTTTCTAATGATAAAATCAACCCTATCACACTCACTACCAAAAATACCCACCAACAAAGCCTGATATCTTGTAAAGCTAGGAAGGAAAATACAGACATCCCCACGGGTAATGTTAAAGAAAAAATCATACTCAAAAGATTATTACTTCTAGCTAATACATCCGCGCTCAAGTTAGACAGTAACAGAGTATCTAATTTAGGCATTGATTTCGACATCAAATACATGACAAAAGCTAAGCAGGCAACACCTACTAGAGGAGTGAACTCTAAAATATTAGCAGTAGCAAGTAAGACAAACAGAATTGCATTGAGCGATAGCAAACTTGAAAACGACAATTTTCCAAAATAATCATGGGGAGTTAGGCTACCAAGAATAGCTCCTCCCAAGCTGACACATTCAATTAAAAATAGAGCTTGAGCATAGCTGAGATGATAGATAGTATGGTTTAATAAGTAAAAGTGATAAATACCTCCAACAGCTCCTCCCAAAGTATTCATTACTAAAATAACAAGAATAATTTTAAACAAAGATTTACTTTCTCTCTGTCTAAATATATTATCCATGTCCGCATAGATTGCCTTAACTTGTTGAAGTAAACTAATCGACTTATCCTCTACACTTACAGACAAATACGTCAATTCTCTTCTATTTTTGAACAAAATAAGAGAAGATAGTAAAAAGAAGCCAGCATTCACAATTGCAACAAAAGAAAAATTTTGGTGGCTTGTTGTGAGTAACCACACTCCTAAGGCTTGACCTCCTAGATTTGATAAATAGGAAACAAACTGAGTAAAGGAATAAGCTTCATAGAGCTTATCTTCTGAAATATTATGCTGGATAATCGGCATACGAAGGCCTGCTGTGTAATCTGATAAAATATCCGAACAGATATTAATCATACAGATAAAAGCAAACGTTACGAAATTCTGATCATGAATCACACTAGCAATCAAAAGAAATAGCAGACTTTGCACACAACCAACCCAGATAATTGTCCTTGCTTTATTCCGAGTATGATCAGCCTTAATCCCAACATAAAAAGTAAATAGGAAAGGTAAAATCGTAATCATATTCGCCATAAATACTGCTATATTTTTAAAGGGTAGACTCGCAGCATAAACGATAAATACCAGATTATAAATATAAGCTCCACTTGAGCTTAAAAACCTCGATAAGGTCAGTATTCTAAATAAATGATGTCTTAAGAATAGTTTCATAACAGACCTCCTTGGCAATCCAGTAAACTATCAATCTTCACTCTAGGAATAAGATTTTCTGTATTTAACCCCACGTCCTTTAGAATAGAACTAGTTATTAATAATTCTTTTGCTACTACAATAAATTCATTATTAGGAAAATATTTGTTAACTGCTAACAGAGTATCTGCTAACCCATCCATTCCCATCCAATATCCAGAAAACTGAGCATACTCAACCAATATACTCGAACTCAGATCCAAAATAATATCTTTGTATTTAAATGGATCAATATATAACAACATTCTTATGACCCCAGATGTTCCATCTAACAAATAAGGAGAAACTGTTGTGGTAGAATTTTTCAAAAATTTTCTACCACCTATGTCTAACAGATTAGATAATACAATCTCAATACCTCTACTTATAGTATATCTGCTGAAAGAAATTTTATGTAAAAAAATTAAAAATCCCGATAAACCATTTAAACCATAAGTATTAAAACTATCAAATATATCCAACGATTCATCAGAGGTTATATCTATACTTTCTGTAAAATCAAATCTTGACTCTAATAAATTCAGAAATTCTTCGTCACTTAGTGGTATAAATGCCGTACTTGAGGACGTAATTTTTGTTTCTTTCTGTCTCTCTGCATATATATTTGAAAATATTTTTTTAGCAGTATGTATATCTGGATTATCACTAAATAGATAATTTATTAGAATATCTATGTTCGTTACTATTCCTTTTTGAAGAAGTAATTCTTTTACTTTATTAGTTTTTAAAGCTTCTTCTTCTCTCAAGTGTAATCTCCCCAGTAAAAATAACATCAAGTTTGCAACTTTATAACAATCTGCTTTTTTACCTTCTATACAATTCCATTTTTTTAAACAAATGTCATTATAAATACCTACTGTCGGAGATTCAGATGATTGATATGAGTTTTCTAAGTCAATAAAATACAAATCTAACATTTCTGTAATCAGAATATTATCTGAATGAATATCATTCAACACAATATTTTCTTTATGAAAATATTCAACCACTTCAATTATTTTTTCAAAAATTCTTAATAAAGTAAGAAAATTGGAGTAATTTTTAATAATGTCACTACTAGAATAAGAATATAAGTTATAATCATCTACAAAATCTTTTAATGTGTAGCCGTCTATAAATTCATAAATAAAATATCCATTTGTCCATTCATTAATATTTTCAAGCGATTTGGGAATATATTTGATTAGCTTCTTAGATAACTCCCACTCTCTTTCTCTAAACTCCCTCTTTTCTACATTTATATATGATAAAACGAAATTACGGCATTCCTTTATCACAACTTTCCTATTATATTTTTTTGAATTAGCTAAATAGATATTACCGCCATTACTAGATTTTATTATTGAATTTATTTCATAATTATTAGACATGTATGTATCTTCAAATATTTGAGATTCTTGAATATCTTCAATCCATTTAGGTAAGTCAAAATAAGATTTTTGATAATCTTGCCAAACTTCCCCATCTGGTCCATACATACTAGGTAAGCCGTCAATTAAATGCGCTTCATTAACAATATTACATCCAAATCTGTAGAAAATATTATTTGAATTTTTATATTTTCTATCACTTAGTATATAAATACCTTGGAAATCACAAGGTATTTTTTGATAAAGCTTTTCAAGTAAATCTATACAGTGATCTCTATTCTTTGGATAAATAGTTATAAACTTCCCTGATTCTGCAGATGATTCATTTTCTGAAAAATTTTTATAAATTTTATCAAAGTCAGACAAACATTTATACATAGTTCTTTCTCGTTCTAGCAACTTACTAACTATATCAAATACTTGTGTATAATTCTTTATAGTAGCAGAAATATGAATTTTAAAACCAAATTCTTCCAATTTATATAAATTATCATTATAGTATGTGAAGTCCATTCTATCCATAGTTCACCTTTTTACAAATAGATAAAGGAGTATGATATACAAATCTATACTCCTTATAAAATATTGCCAATCTGAGTTCATTATCCTTTATGAACTGAACATTTGTAAGTAGCTACAAATTCTTTGACTGGTTCTGCATGTTTTGATGCAGTCATTGCAAATTTTGTCATTTCTGTTACCTCCTTTGTTTTATGGAACCAGTATAACAAAAAAAGTGGGGCTCCCCACTTTTTTGTAATATATTTTTTCTGAAAATAGAAACTCTAGCGCCTAGAAACTACTAATTATCAATCCATCTACAAGGCTATTTATTTTTCATCAGTCGATGTAACGAGAATATATTACAAATCTTTATTTGAAAGCTGATTTGCAAAATAGTTTTCATAGTATCTTGCACCATCTACATACTCTAAATCTTGTAAGATTGTAATGCCTCTCTGGATTTTTTCAAGACCCTTATTTTTTACATTAAAAATAGTATCATAATACCCTTTAGCAATCATATAAATGATTTTAAGATAAGCTTGAGATTCTGGCAATTCTCGTTTTTCAATCTGAAAGATAAAATAATCTGCTTTTAATTTATCCTTTTCCTCTATCGCTTTAAAGAGTCCATTAATTAAAATGGTGTCAATACCAACTTTGTTACTAGGTAAAGAGCCTAATAAATCCGTCTTTTGCAACATCTCCCTAGAATATTTAAAATAGAGGGGCAGAGGAAACAAAGTAGAAATCGTTGAAAATAGTTCCAATTCATAATTTCCCCAGATGTCAATAGTAAAAAAATAGTCATAGAGAAAAGTCAGTTCTTCATCCGTTGCTCTTATTTCTGAATCAAAAAACACAAGAAGGCTTTTGATACGAATCATTTGTAAAAGATAGCTTGTTTCACCACTTGATCTATACTTTTGAGTCGTCTCTTCATACAAGGAATGGAGAGAATCAATCCCTTCTCTATCATATAAATCCCAAAGATTTTCTTGAAAAGCCAAAACCTTTTTCTGAGAAAAACCACGTACCAAGTACATAAATTCATTCAAATCAGAGTGGATGTTATCTAAGGCAGTAATCAATTTCATAGATGATAGGTCTGCTTCTCCACGCTCAAATTTGCTCAGCATGGAATAAGTAAACTCTCCTCCCGTCGCCTCCTGTAGAGATACATTCCGACTCTTTCTCAATTCTTTAAAAACTTCTCCCAGATTTTGCATATTGACTCCCCACAATTCTTAACTCTCTTACTCATAAAAGTAACGGTTGATAGCAACCAGTACAGAAAATTTCAAGTCTTGACTATAACGACAACTCCTATGAATGATGTACAGATGGCCTAGTTCTCTTTATTTATGACTCAATTTCTTAGTCAAGAAATCTCCCAAGAATTGGATTGTAAAGATAATCAAAATGATAATGATGGTTGCCAAGATGGTCACATCGTGATTGTAGCGGTTAAATCCATAGGCAATGGCTACGTTACCGATACCACCAGCTCCAACTGCACCAGCCATAGCTGTTTCCCCAACAAGGGAAATCAAGGTCACAGTCGTCACACGGATCAAATCTGGAAGACCTTCTGATAGGTAAACACCCACGATATCCCCAAATGTCGCTCCGCTAGCTTGAGCCGCCTCAATGACACCGCCATCCAATTCAGCCAAGACAACCTGTACCTGACGGGCAAAGAAGGCAAAGACTGCAAAAGAAAGTGGCACAAGGGCTGCATTAGGCCCGATACTAGTCTTAACAATCAAGTGAGAAAGGGGAGACAAGATTGCCAAGAGAATGATGAAAGGAACAGCACGGAAAATAGAGGTAATCTTATCCAAAATCCAGAAAACGACCTTATTCTCCAAAACACCACCTGGCGCTGTCAAGACGAGAAAGAGACCTGCCACTAACCCCAAGAACCCTCCGATGATGAAAGAAAGAACTGTCATATAAAGGGTTAGGTAGATGGCTGTTCCCCAGCCTGCTTGACCAGCCCAGCCCATTTTATAGACATTTGGTAAATAGGTTTGAATCAATGATTCCATCTTACTGTCCTCCCTTCAATACTTTTAACTGCACACCAGCCTGACGAATGGCTTCCTGGGCACCTGCTAGCGCTACTTTTTCACCCGACAAGACCACAACCAATTCTCCAACAGGAGTGCCATCGAGGATTTCGATATTCCCATAGAGGATATTAGCTGTTACTTGATATTGCTTGTACAATTCATTCAAAAGCGGCTCGTCTGTTGAAGCACCTGCGTACTTGAGTTGCACCAAGAGGCTGTTTTCAGACAAATGTTCCACGATTTCTTGCTTCTCAATCTTAACCATGGCTTCATCAATACCTGTGGCTGTTGAGATAAAGTCTTGGGTCAAAGGTTGTTTAGGATTTGAGAAGATTTCAAGGACGCTGCCCTCTTCAATCAAATGCCCATCCTGCATGACTGCCACACGATTGGCAATGTCTTTGACAATCTGCATTTCATGCGTGATTAAGACAATGGTCAAGCCTAATTTTTGGTTCAAATCTTGCAATAAGGCCAAAATCTGCTTGGTTGTCTTAGGGTCAAGGGCAGAAGTTGACTCGTCTGAAATCAAGATTTTTGGATCATTTGCCAAGGCACGTGCAATAGCCACACGCTGTTTTTGCCCTCCAGATAGTTGTGAAGGGTAGTTTTCAGCACGATCTGCCAAACCAACCAAGTCCAACAACTTAGCAACTTTAGCCTTCTTCTCTTCCTTGCTGAGTCCAGAGTGTTTAAGGGCAAAGGCTACATTCTCCTCTGCCGTCTTTTGGCTCATCAGGTTAAAATGCTGGAAAATCATCCCGATATCCTGACGTTTACGACGCAACTGCTCGGCCGTCAAGGTCACCTTGCCATCAAAAATCACATCGTCGTCAATGGTGATTTTCCCTGCAGATGGTTTTTGCAAGAGGTTAATCACCCGTACAAGGGTTGATTTCCCTGCTCCAGAATATCCAACGATTCCGTAGATATCCCCTTCTTGGATGTGAATAGTCACATCCTTGACCGCTGTGATGGTTCTCTTCTTCTGATGAAAAGTCACATCGATCTGATCTAACTTGATAATATCTCTACTCATAGCTTCTAATCAGCTCCTCTACTAATTCAATATGGGTGTAATAATCGGCGATTCGCACGTTCTCATCTCCACCGTGGTCTCGACTGTTGGCATTTCCTAGACCAAAGGCCACCATTGGTACTTCTAGGGCATCAAAGACCGTATGCATTGGCCCTGTCCCAGCTGTAGTTGGCAAGACAGATACGCCCTGTGGATAGAATTTCTTGGCTAGCTCAATCACATTTAGAATGGCTGGTGCGCTCATATCGCTTCGATAACTCATTTCTCCCAAGGTATAGTATAATTCTACCTTATCAAAACCGTTTTTGTCTAGCTGTTTCCGAATTTTTTCCAGTACGTCATATGGTTCTAAACCAGGAACCAAACGAACTTCTAACTTAGCACTAGCTTCCGCTGGCAAAATCGTTTTAACTCCCTGACCTTGATAACCAGACTGGATTCCTTCTATATTGAGGGCAGGCTCAAAAAAGAAACGTTTTAAATAATCTGCACGCTCTGCCTGTAAGAGAGGTAATTCCAAACCATAGATTTCTTTGATTTCTCCTGGATTACGCTGGGCATACTGATCAATCAAAGCAAGTTCTCGCTCATTTGGCTCTTGGACTTCTTCGTAGAGTCCTTCTACCAAGATACGACCATCTGCTGCACGAAGAGACTGTAAGGCTTGAAGGAGATACCAGGGAGCTGATTCCACAACCCCACCATAACTGGAATGAATGTCAACATCCGCACTTTTCACCTTGGCATCAAAGGTTACAATTCCCTTATTCCCTCCAGAAATTTCCAGTTGTTCCAAGGCATTTTTAGTCCCTTGTTCCCAGACCAATAAATCCGCACCACGGAGTTTATCCGCATGCTTTTCCAAATACTTATCTAGGTCTGTCGAAGCCGATTCCTCCGCGCCCTCCATGATAAAACTGATATTGACAGGCAAGTCATCATGGTGTTGCATATACTTTCTCAAAGCACTCAAACGAGCCGTGATATGTCCCTTATCATCATCCACTCCACGCCCATACATAATGCCATCACGCACAGAGAGGGTAAAAGGATCCTCAGTCCAGACCTGATCTCCATCTGCTGGCACCGTGTCGTAATGGTTATAAAAAATCAAGGTCTTGGCATCTGGACGCGAACTCTTAAAATGCGCCATGACAAAAGGAGCCGTATAGCTCTCATCAATTTCAACTTCAGCCCCAACACGCTTGAAAATCTCTTCCAGATAGTGGGCAACTTCCTTCAGTCCAACCTGTTGGGCAAAGACTGATTTCTTAGAAATCAAGGTCCGCAAAACTTCAAAGTAATGTTGCGCTACATGATCCATTTCAAATTTTTCAATCTGTTCTTGTTCGCTAGGAAAAACCATTTTCTCTCCCTCTCTACACTTTTTTCATCTCTTACAGAATCAGCTTCTTAAAACGGAAAACCCGATATAAAAGCAAGAGGTGGAACATTTCTCCCACCTCCTAATATCCTATTACCAAACTGGTTGATCCAAGCCGTCTGATGTTTTTTCGATGACTTTTTTCACTTCATCTGTATGGTAAGCTGCGATGACTTTCTTGATAGCATCCGCTTTAGGTGAAGTTTCCCAATCTTTTTTAGCAACAATGATGTTGTACCATTGTTTTGAATTTTCGTCAGCTTGCTCTTTGAAAAGTGCTTTCTTGTAGTCCAATTTTGCTTCTGTAACGAAGGTGTTGTTTACAACGGCAGCGTCAACTGATGACAATGAACGAGCTGTTTGGCTAGCGTCCAATTCAGTGATTTTCAAGTTCTTTGGATTTTCTTTAATATTAGCAACTGTTGCAAGTGCAGTTCCAGACACATCCAATTTAATCAAACCAGCTGATTGAAGCAAGTAAAGCGCACGGCTTTCGTTTGTAGCATCGTTTGGTACAGCGATTTCTCCATTTGCTGGGATGTCTTCAACTTTAGTGTACTTGTTGTCACTTCCATTCAAACCTGAGTAAAGGCGAATTGGAGAGATATAAGTATCTGCAATCGCTACAAGATCTTTCCCGTTTTCTTTGTTCCAGTTGTTCAAGAAGTTGTAGTGTTGGAAAGCGTTCAAGTCTACCTCACCATCAGCAGTTGCCTTGTTTGGTTGTGAGTAATCTGTGAACTCTGTAAATTCCAAAGTAATACCGTCTTTTTTGACTAATTCTTGGATCTTATCCCAACGAGCTTCTTCAGAACCACTACGGTTCACTGTTGCAATTTTAACAACTGTTCCATTGTCTGCTTTCTTTTCTGAGTTTCCGCAAGCTGCAAGAGCCAATCCTGCGACTGTAGCAATCGCTGCTACACCGAGCCATTTTTTAATTTTCATAGTTATTCTCCTTTAAAATAATACTGTAACAGTATCTCATAAATTATTTATTTTAACAAATTGTTATTAGATAGGCAGATATATAGTTTAAAACTATATGCCCAAATAGTAGGAAATCACCCACTTTTGTCAGAATGGATGATCTCAAGGAATTATTTAATATCAGCTTCTGCTGGTAGGTAAGTATCTCCGAAGAATTGTTTAGACAATTTTTCTAGAGTTCCATCTTTGTAGAGTTCTTGGATACGTTTGTCTACAAAGGTTTTCAACTCATCTTGACCCTTAGCAAGAAGTGGGTAAACGTACGGTTGTTGGTCGCTCGGAAGCTCAATCACTTTCAAATTGTCCAAACCTTGGTTCTTGATAACTGTTTCAACACCGATCTTATCAAAAATCTTGTAGTCAAATTGACCATCGCTCAAACGAGACATGATTTGTTGAAAATCAGCTCTAGTATAGTTAAGAACAGTAGGTTTATCTGTGTGTTGTTTATTGTAGTCTTCTAACTGTTTAGCAGAGGTTGTCCCTTGAACAACTTCTGTTGATTTTCCACCAATATCGTCAAGCGATTTGATGCTAGAGTCATCTTTTTTCACTACAAGAACGTTAGGGTTTTTAGCAGTTGGAGCTGCATAAAGGTATTTTTCTGCACGTTCTTTAGTGTAGCTGATATTGTTAACAGCCATCTGGTAACGATCAGCATCAAGTCCTGCAAAGACACCTGACCACTCTGTTTTTTCAAACTTGACTTCATACTTAGCAGAGTCTTTAAAGATAGCACGAACTAGTTCAATCTCATAACCAGTCAATTCGCCATTTTCTTCATAGTTGAATGGTTTTGGTGAAGCATTGGTTGCAACGATAATTTCTTTCTTGCTAGCTGCTTCTCCTTCTTTTTTCGCACCACCTGAGCAAGCTGCTAAAACACCTGCAGCAAGAAGCCCTAGGGCAGCAAGAGATGAGTATTTAACGATTTTTTTCATGTCATTTCCTCCAAAATAGAATACCTTATAATCTTATCAGAAAAAAAGTAATTATGCCATTATATGATATCTATATCTGTGATAGATTTTCTTTATAGCCCATTTAAAATAGTAGACGCAGGACGGCAATCAAGACAACTCCAAAGAGAACTGTTCCGACTAGATTGCGGTAGCGAAAGGCTACCCAAGCCGTTGGAAAGACTGCTAAGAAGTCCAGCCATTTAATTTGAGGCAGGCTACCGACTTTACCTGTCACTACGCTTGAAAGAATCAAGGCAAAGATAATAGAAACGGGCAAGAACTTCAAAAATCGCTCAACGATAGGAGGCAAACCCTTATACTTGGCCAAGATAAAAGGAATGATACGGGGAATCCAGGTCACCAAGCCAGAGAAAATAACTGCTAATAAAAGATACTTACTGACCATCTAAAACCACCCCCATTGTACAACCAAGTAGCGTCGCAAATAAAACAGCTAGCGACTGAGACACCACTGTCAAGAGTAAAAAGAAGGACACCGCAACAACTGCTAGGATAACGAGCAGGTTGCGGACAGGAATCCGTCTTTGCATAATCTGGAATTGCGAGGCAAAAATCCCGATAAACATGCCTACCAGAGCAAAGTCAAGACCAAAGATTTCGGGATTTGGCAGAAGACCACCTAGAGCTGTCCCAACAACCGTCCCAATCAACCAAGCCACATAGCTGTTGAGATTATTCCCATGCATCCACATAGGATTGACCTTATCTGTATGGGCTAATTCTCCCATCAATACACCATAAGTCTCATCCGTCAAGATACTAGACATACCGATATTGTGCCAAAGACTGGTATGGCGGAAATAAGTCGATGCGTGTAAACTCAACAAAAAGAGACGCAAATTAATCAAAAAAACCGTCATAGCAATGGCAGCCACAGGGGCCTGCACTGCAATCAAGGCCAACATGGCAAACTGGGCACTCCCAGCATAAACAAAGAGGCTCATCAAGGCCATCTCAACAGGTGTCACATAGGGTGCACCGATAATTCCGCAGGCCAGCCCGATACTAACATAACCTAGGGCCGTTGGCATGGCTGCCTGCGCCCCCTCCCAAAATCCTTTTTCTTTCATCTTTCTCCTCATATTGTCTTAATAAGTGGGCTGAAAAGGCTCCAGCCACAGCATGGACTATTATAACACATTCAGGAAAGAGAAAAAAGTCTGCTGATTGTAATCAGACAGACTTCATTTTATTCCATAGTATCAAAAGCAAGACTTGGTTTGGCATTGAGATCCAAGCTTGCAAAGTTTTCTTTGTTCCACTCGCTGACGCTGGCATAGGCAATCATACCTGCATTGTCTCCGCAGAGGCGCAGAGGTGGGATGATGACCTTGACATCTGTTATTTCGGCTGCTAGGCGTTCTCTGAGACCTTTATTGGCTGCCACACCACCTGCCACGACAAGGGTTTTAACAGGGTATTTCTCCAAGGCCTTCTTGGTTTTAGCCATAAGAATATCCAAGACAGCTACTTGGAAGGAAGCACACAAATCCTCTGTGGACAAGCTTTCTCCCTTTTGCTCAGCATTGTGATGAAGATTGATAAAGGCAGATTTCAAACCTGAAAATGAAAACTCCAGATTATCTTCCTTAATCATGGCACGAGGAAAATCATAAATATCCTGTCCCTGATGAGCTAGCTCGTCAATCTCACGACCGGCAGGATAGGTCAAGCCCATGACACGGCCGACCTTATCATAGGCCTCACCAACCGCGTCATCTCGCGTTTCTCCAACAATCTTGTAGTCACCAGCCTCAGAAACATAAACCAACTCTGTGTGCCCACCGCTAACCAAGAGGGCTAGCAAGGGAAAGTCCAAAGGCTCCACACTCTGGGCGGCCATGAGGTGACCAGCCATGTGGTTAACAGGGATAAGTGGAAGTCCATGTGCCCAAGCAAAGGCCTTAGCAGCTGACAAGCCAACTAACAAGGCTCCGACCAAGCCCGGTCCATAGGTAACCGCCACAGCTGTCACGTCCTCTTCCGTAATCCCTGCTTCTGCCAACGCCTCCTCGATACAGGCTGTAATGACCTCGACATGGTGACGACTAGCCACTTCAGGCACTACGCCACCAAAACGTTTGTGACTCTCAATTTGACTAGCAATGACATTGGACAAGAGTTCATCATCATTTTTCAAGACGGCGACACTGGTCTCATCACAGGATGTCTCAAATGCTAAAATATATCTATCCTTCATCTATTTCTCTCTTCATGATAATGGCGTCCTCGACTGGATCATGGTAGTAGGCCTTTCTCTCAGCGATGACTGCCATTTTTTCTTTCTTGTAAAATGCTTGCGCTCGATGATTTGACCTTCTGACTTCTAGGAAAATCTCCTTACCCATCGGTAATTGAGCAAACAAGGCTGATGCAATTCCCTGGCCCTGATAGATTTGTTTGACAGCGATTTGCAGGACTTCTGCCTCAAAGAGATTCTCCTGAACAGCTAGAAAGCCAATCACTTCTGTCCCATCATAAGCCAGAGCATACCAAGTCTGATTTTGGGACAGGTCTGCTTGGATTTGTTCCAGCGTCCAAGGACTGACTGAGTAAACATCCACCATGACAGCGTAGATGGCTTGAGCCAGGTCAGGCTGTTGGATTCGTATAATTTCGATCATAGGCGTTTAATATAAGACTCACCAGACTCGGTATGGTTCTTGAGCCAGTTTTCCTCAGCCTCAACACGTTTGAGGTAGTTCGGCACAAAATCATGCAAGGAGTCTGCTTCCTTGTCCCAAGCCAAAAGAGCAAGATTAGCTGCATTAGGCAAGGTTTCTTTGTAATCAGTCCTTGGCAAGTGTTCTTGAATCTGCTCCACAAAGGGGCCAACTTCTCCGACAAAGGTAACCTGACTAGCACCCTTAACTTTTTCTAACACCTCTTCAAAAGATAGGTGCGCTTCTGGCATGACAGGTTTAGCATTTTCATAAAATCCTGCATAAACATTGTTGCGACGAGCATCCATCAAGGGAATAAACAAACCTTCTTGTTGATAGGGCACCAGAGCCAAGAGGCTAGACATACCAACTAACTCAATGTTCAGGGTATGGGCCAAAGTCTTAGCAGTTGCTACCGCAATTCGCAAACCTGTGTAGCTACCTGGCCCTTCTGCCACCACGATTCGATCCAAGTCCTTGGGGGTCCAATCCAAACTTGCCATCAAAAAATCGATGGCAGGCATGAGAGTAATACTGTGATTCTTCTTAATATTAATAGTCGTCTCGGCAAGAACCTGCTTATCCTCTAAAATAGCAAGAGAAAGAGCCTTGCTGGACGTATCAAAAGCTAATACTTTCATAACATATTCCTATCCTTTTGTCTGCTTACTATTATACTACAAAAGCTGGCGCATGGGAATTTTCTTTGCGCCCAAACAAAAATGCCCCAGCATGAGCAGGGCATCTAAGCATTTAAGCCAAAATAAAATACCAACCAAACGACATAGGTCACGAGGAGGAGAAAAATCGAGTAGAAAGTCACAAAAGTAATCTTCCGCAAGAGCTTGCTTTGTCGTTGTTCCAGTTTTGTAAACAGGAGATTTCCTCCATAAACGCAAGCAACAAAAACGATAAAAGCTACCAAACGAACTCCGATAGCAAAAGCAAATAAACTATTCATAGAGCAACCTCCTTGACTTAAAAACTATAGGGAATTATGACAAACGATAAATTCCGCTTCCATTATCAAGATAACATATTTTCTCTATTTTTGCAAACGCTTACCAAAAGGAACTATATGACTTTTTCGTTTCCGTCTTTTACTAATTTTTCATTTTATGTTATAATTGAAACAATTGTAACGAATCAAGGTCAATCTAGACACAAAATGGAATGAAGTCAAGCAAATCTCTGCTAAAAGTTTGGAATAAGCTGACCTGTAAATAGAAAGGAACTATATGATTTACAAAGTTTTTTATCAAGAAACAAAAGAACGTAGCCCACGCCGTGAAACAACACGCGCACTTTATCTAGACATCGATGCTAGCTCAGAACTTGAGGGCCGTATCGCTGCTCGCCAACTTGTCGAAGAAAATCGCCCAGAGTACAATATCGAGTATATTGAACTCTTGTCTGACAAATTGCTAGATTACGAAAAAGAAACTGGCGCCTTCGAAATCACGGAGTTCTAATATGGCCTATACTCTTAAACCTGAAGAAGTCGGCGTTTTTGCCATCGGTGGTCTGGGAGAAATCGGGAAAAACACATACGGAATTGAATACCAAGACGAGATTATCATCGTCGATGCTGGGATTAAATTCCCAGAAGATGACTTGCTTGGTATCGACTATGTTATCCCTGACTACTCTTACATAGTAGACAATATCGACCGCGTCAAGGCTGTCTTGATCACACACGGACACGAGGACCACATCGGTGGGATTCCTTTCCTACTCAAGCAAGTAAATGTCCCTATCTATGCTGGACCGCTTGCCTTGGCTTTGATCCGTGGAAAACTCGAAGAACATGGCCTCTTGCGCAACGCTAAACTTTACGAAATCAACCATAACACAGAGTTGACCTTTAAAAATCTCAAGGCAACTTTCTTTAGAACTACACACTCTATTCCAGAACCTTTGGGGATTGTCATTCATACTCCTCAAGGGAAAATTGTCTGTACGGGTGACTTCAAGTTTGACTTAACACCAGTTGGTGAACCAGCAGATTTGCACCGTATGGCAGCTCTTGGTGAAGAAGGTGTACTCTGTCTCCTGTCTGACTCGACAAATGCAGAAATTCCAACCTTTACCAACTCTGAAAAAGTCGTTGGCCAGTCCATCATGAAGATTATCCAAGGCATAGAGGGACGTATCATCTTTGCATCCTTTGCCTCAAATATCTTCCGTCTCCAACAAGCAACAGAAGCCGCTGTTAAGACTGGGCGTAAGATTGCAGTCTTTGGTCGTTCTATGGAAAAGGCCATTGTCAACGGAATCGATCTTGGCTACATCAAAGCTCCTAAGGGAACCTTTATCGAGCCAAATGAAATCAAAGACTACCCTGCAGGCGAGGTTCTTATCCTCTGTACAGGTAGTCAGGGTGAACCTATGGCAGCCCTCTCTCGTATCGCCAACGGAACCCACCGTCAGGTGCAACTCCAACCCGGCGATACGGTTATCTTCTCTTCTAGTCCGATCCCTGGAAACACCACAAGCGTCAACAAGCTCATTAACATCATTTCTGAAGCTGGTGTTGAAGTTATCCACGGTAAAGTGAACAATATCCACACATCTGGACACGGTGGTCAGCAAGAGCAAAAACTCATGCTCCGCTTGATTAAGCCAAAATACTTCATGCCTGTCCACGGTGAATACCGCATGCAAAAAGTCCATGCTGGACTTGCGGTGGATACTGGTGTTGAGAAGGACAATATCTTTATCATGAGCAATGGTGATGTGCTTGCCCTTACTGCTAACTCAGCTCGTATTGCAGGTCATTTCAACGCCCAAGATATCTATGTCGATGGAAATCGTATCGGTGAAATCGGCGCAGCTGTCCTCAAAGACCGTCGTGATCTATCTGAAGACGGTGTCGTTCTAGCAGTCGCAACTGTTGACTTCAAATCACAGATGATTCTGTCTGGTCCAGACATCCTCAGTCGAGGCTTTGTCTACATGAGAGAGTCTGGAGACTTGATTCGCCAAAGCCAGCGTATCCTCTTCAATGCAATTCGTATCGCACTTAAAAACAAGGACGCCAGCGTGCAATCTGTCAATGGTGCCATTGTCAACGCTATTCGCCCCTTCCTCTATGAAAATACCGAACGTGAACCGATCATCATCCCGATGATCCTCACACCAGATGAAGAATAATACTCTTCGAAAATCTCTTCAAACCACGTCAGCTTCGCCTTGCCGTATATATGTTACTGACTTCGTCAGTTCTATCTACAACCTCAAAGCAACCTACGGCTAGTTTCCTAGTTTGTTCTTTGATTTTCATTGAGTACAAGTCAACAAAACAGCTCCGTTTTCGGAGCTGTTTTTCTCTATGCTTTCTTTTGAGATTAAAACTCAAGAAAAATCGAAATCAGACTAGAAGGCTAGACGAAAGCATAACTTGAGTTAGCTCCCATAGTTCGGGGAACTATGGGAGGCTGTAGATGAATCAAAGCCAAGCTTTGAACTCATTCGTAAGAAGCCGACGACGTATCATTTTGATTTTTGAAGAGTTTTAGAAATACTACGATTTTTACCTTCAAGATACACCATCAAAATGGAAATATCTGCTGGGTTTACTCCTGAAATACGGCTAGCTTGGCCGATGGTTTCTGGATTGATGAGTTTGAACTTCTGACGAGCTTCTGTCGCGATAGAATCGATGTCATCCCAGTCGATATTAGCTGGAATGCGTTTTTCCTCCATGCGTTTCATCTTGGCAACCTGGTCCATGGCTTTAGAAATATAACCTTCGTACTTGATTTCTGTTTCAATCAATTCGATAATCTTGTCATCCAAGTCCTCAGCAGCTGGCCCGATGAAGGCCACCACATCTTGGTAAGAAACTTCTGGACGGCGAAGGAATTCCTTGGCTGTCACCGCATCTGTCAACGGTTTGAAGCCCATCTCCTCAACCTTGGCATTGGTTTCCTTAACTGGCTTGAGTTTGATGCTGTCGAGACGTTTCATTTCATTATCAAATTGATTTTTCTTGATTTCAAAGCGAGCCCAGCGTTCATCGTCCACAAGTCCAATCTCACGTCCCATCTCAGTCAAACGCATATCAGCATTGTCATGGCGGAGAATGAGACGGTATTCAGCACGACTAGTCAAGAGACGGTAGGGTTCAATGGTTCCTTTGGTCACCAAGTCATCAATCATCACCCCGATATAACCGTCACTGCGCTTCAAAATCAACTCAGGTTTACCTTGGATTTTCAGAGCCGCATTGATACCCGCGATAATCCCTTGACCAGCAGCTTCTTCGTAACCTGACGTTCCATTTGTCTGACCAGCAGTGAAAAGTCCTGAGATTTTCTTGGTTTCCAGAGTCGCACGCAACTGGTGTGGCAAGACCATGTCATACTCGATAGCATAACCTGTTCGCATCATCTCTGCATTTTCCAAACCTTTGATGGAATGGACCAACTCACGCTGCACATCCTCAGGCAGACTGGTTGAAAGTCCTTGGACATAGACTTCCTCTGTATTGCGCCCTTCTGGCTCAAGAAAGAGTTGATGACGTTCCTTGTCCGCAAAGCGCACAATCTTGTCCTCAATCGACGGACAGTAACGAGGTCCCACTCCCTTGACCACACCTGTAAACATAGGCGCACGGTGGAGGTTGTTTTGGATAATCTCATGACTGGTACCATTGGTGTAGGTCAACCAGCATGGCACTTGATCCTTGATATAGTCCTCATCACGTGAAGTATATGAGAAGTGATTTGGCGCTTCGTCCCCTGGCTGAATCTCTGTCACGTCGTAGTTGATTGAAGAAGCCTTGACACGTGGAGGGGTTCCTGTCTTGAAACGACCGATTTCGAGTCCAAGTTCCTTGAGATTGTCAGCAAGGTTAATCGAAGCCAAGCTGTGGTTAGGACCTGATGAGTACTTGAGGTCACCGATGATAATTTCCCCACGAAGGGCAGTCCCTGTCGTCACAATAACAGCCTTAGCAGAATACTCTTGGTGGGTCGCTGTACGGACACCGACAACCTTGCCATCTTCCACCAAAATCTCATCAATCATGGTCTGACGAAGGGTCAGATTGTCTTGATTTTCAACCGTCTTGCGCATTTCCTTAGAGTAAAGCTCCTTGTCAGCCTGCGCACGAAGGGCACGGACAGCTGGCCCCTTCCCTGTGTTGAGCATCTTCATCTGGATGTAAGTCTTATCAATGGTTTTGGCCATCTCGCCACCGAGGGCATCGACTTCACGCACAACAATTCCCTTGGCAGAACCACCGATAGAGGGGTTACAAGGCATGAAAGCCAGCATTTCAATGTTGATGGTCGCAAGTAAGACCTTACAACCCATACGACTAGCAGCCAGGGATGCTTCTACCCCAGCGTGTCCCGCACCAATTACAATAATATCGTATTTTTCAGTAGAATTATAAGTCATGTTTCTCTCCTATTTCTCAAGATGAATGTGTCTTAGTTGGCCGTCCCATTCTGGTAGGGCTGTTTTTAGAAAGGCTGGAACTAGTTGAATATTCTGGAGCTGATCTAAGTCAATCCACTCACAGGGCTGCCTTTTCTCATCTTCCTGCATGGTCAATGGGGCATCTTCAAGCAAATCCACCAGATAATGAAACTCGATATTGTGATAGGAAACACCGTCCTGTTCAAAACGATTTTCAACAACAAAAGTTAGTTGCCCAGCTTGAGCTCGGACACCTAATTCTTCCCTCACTTCACGGACTACCGCTTCTTCCGTTTTTTCGTTAACTTGAATCGCACCGCCAATTGTGTAATACTTGCCCTTATCTTTGGTGACTAGGAGCTTGCGATTTTGGACAATCAAGGCTGTCGCCCGAACTCCAAAAACCGTATTTCCTACTTTTGTCCGAAAGTCTTGCTGAGTCATTTTTTCCTTTCCCTTAAACGACACAAAAACAGTCAAAACTCCAAAGAAGTGCAGGACAAAAAAGCCTGCAACATCCATGAGCTTTGACCATCATTTCTATTGCTTTTATTATTGTAGCAAATTGAGAAAATTTGTCAATCTAAATGTACTGACAAACTTGTCCATCGCGGTAAGCATTGTCAATCAAACCACCACCTAGACACTCTTCACCATCGTAAAAGACAACTGCCTGTCCTGGTGTGATGGCGCGTTGCGGTTCTGCAAAGATAACCTCTGCCTTGTTTCCTTTGACATGGACAGTCACCTTCGAATCAGGCTGACGATAGCGGAATTTTGCTGTGCATTCTAGCGTAAATTCCTCTGGCATATCACGAGTAAAGTGGACCTGACTGGCTTCTAAGCTGGTTGACATGAGCGAGTCATGGTAGAAACCTTGTCCGACATAGAGGATATTTTTGCTTAGGTCTTTTCCAACAACGAACCAAGGGGCATTGTCACCACCGTGTTGTCCACCGATACCGAGGCCGCCACGCTGACCAATTGTATAGTACATAAGACCTGCATGCTCCCCCATATCGCGACCATCCACAGTCATCATGCGACCAGGCTGAGCTGGCAGGTAGTTGCTGAGGAAGTTTTTAAAGTTCTTTTCTCCGATAAAGCAAATCCCTGTCGAGTCTTTCTTCTTGGCAGTTGCAAGGCCTGCTTCTTCTGCTAGTCTGCGAACTTCAGGCTTTTCCAAATGTCCCAAGGGGAACATGGTTTTTTGAAGTTGTTCTTGCGAAAGTTGGCTGAGGAAATAGGTCTGGTCCTTGCCGTTGTCCACGCCACGAAGCATGTGAACTGCTCCATCTTCATCACGCGCCACTCGAGCATAGTGCCCAGTCGCTACATAGTCTGCCCCCAAGGTCATGGCATAGTCCAAAAAAGCCTTGAACTTGATTTCCTTGTTGCACATAACATCTGGATTTGGCGTGCGTCCTGCACGGTATTCCGCTAGGAAATACTCGAAAACGCGGTCCCAGTACTCTTTTTCAAAATTGACAGAGTAGTAGGGAATGCCAATCTGGTCTGCCACCGCAGCCACATCCTTGTAATCTTCGGTCGCCGTACAGACGCCGTTTTCATCTGTGTCGTCCCAGTTCTTCATGAAGATGCCAATCACATCGTAGCCCTGCTCCTTGAGAAGAAGAGCCGTCACCGACGAATCAACACCACCACTCATCCCCACGACAACACGTGTTTTAGAGTTATCACTCATGGTAAGTCTCCCATCTATTCGTTTATTCACGATTGAAGGTCGTGTGTGCTTCACGATTGAAGGTCGCTTGAGCAGTATTCATTATAACATGCTTGGTTAGAGAAGACAAGAAAGAGGCTGATAATCTACCAACCTCTGGTTTTATTGATAAAAACTTTAGTCATCATCGTCTCTATAAAAATATTTTCTATACACCCTTGATAATACCAAAATTAATGCCAATATTATACCAAGAGCCATAATAATAGAATTGATTAGATTTATTTTAGTATGTCCAATCACTAGTCCAATAATTGGACTAGTAGACATGCTTAGATATAATAAAAATGACAAAAAATGAATCTCACCAATTCCTGCAAAAAAATGTTTCATTTTAAATATCCCAATTTTACCTTTCATCTTTATAATCCAATAATCCACTAACAAATATTTTGATTTCTCTTTCTTTTGAAAAATCTTGACAGCAAATTTACTCCACTTAATGCCACTAAGATTTCAATGGGCAAAAAATAGTAATCCCATATCAAATGAGAAATCAGCAATGACAGAAATAGTATACAGTCAATATAATTATTCTTAAAATATTCTGTAAATACATAATACAGAAATGCCACAACCACTGAAATTAAAACAACCATCATAATACTAGCGTCCTGTCCTTCTCACTAACTCTATTTCCAAAATTTAATTTTTGGGGGACTTAGTAATGAAATTACAATTAACAACACACCTAATATAAATAAAAGTATTTCCCAAAATTTATTCTCAGTTTTAATAAGAGGAATAAGATTCGTTTTTTGGGCAATTGTCGATCAAAATGTCCGTTTATCTGTCAATAATCCTAGAAAATCTTGTCGTTTCAAGTCGGAGAAATGTTTGGTTGAAAGACTTCCCTTTTGAAGTCCATCATCTCTGACCTGCAAATAATAGCTATGTTGGCTTGTTTTGATTGTCAAAAAATCGCCAAATACAAAAGCTCTCTTCCAGTTGCGAATCTCAAATTCTTTCATCTCTGATTTTGGAATGCGGATAAGTCCTTGCCGCAAATCGCGATGATGCTCACTTGTGAAAGTCATCCCATTTCCAAGATTTCTTATCAGTAACTCATCTGGGGTCACCATCACCAGCGCTATTTTAGTTAAGAAAATTTCAACTGTTGGTGGTAAAATAGCCAAATTAAACCACGGGTGTAAGTAGCGATAAGCTAAGAAATAGTGACGATCCTCACCCAATCCTAGTTGTTTATATAAGGTCTTGACCTCACTATCTAACCTCGCTTCAAAAGACACATCCGAATGCTCTTCTTCCTTCTTCTGATTAAAATAACTCACCCAGACTAGGAAACCTATAAAGACTATGCTAAATATCCCTGATAAGAGATATTTTAAATTGTAGTTCATCACTTAACCTCCTGATTCACTACTCTACCTAAAGCAGAGGCCTATCTATTTTGAAAATAGTTCCATAACAACTTTAAATAAGACTGGTATCACTAAAATTAGGATAATTCCTATTACAAATATCATGACTACTCGCAAAAGATCCTTATTTTTAAACATTTTCCCACTCCTTTTCTAGCTACATCATAATTCTCGACCAAATACAAAATTAAGAACACTGCGCTTGGTAACGTTTACACACCCCCATTTCACCTATATTATAAATCAACATATATAAACTGTCAAGCAATTTAAGCAATAATCTAAATATTTTTGAAAAGAAGAATTATAGTTATATTTCGTGCATGAAAAAGATAGCTTCTGCTATCCTTATACATTCTCTGACTACTTATCCATCAGATATTGTTCTACCTTGAGTGCCATAACTTCATTATTTTCAATTAGATAAAGCACCTTAGCTTTCATATAATAGTCCTTAGCAACAGAGATATCAAGATTTTCTGTTACATTTCCCAACAAGCAATATAAATCGGCTAGCCTAAAGCTACTATGATACTTGTTACAAAATTCAATCATCTCCAATAATAGCGCTCTGGACTTGTCCATCTCCTCCTGTTTCCAAAGGTGGTAACAATAATTGTATTTTATTTTGATATACAACTCAATTTGTTCACGCACACTGGTATCGATTTTTGAAAGGGCTACGGAAACCTGATCATATAGTTGTTCAAATTTCTCCTTATTCTCATCATAGCCTAAGAAAATCAGCAGAGTATTCAAAATATATAAGTAGTCCACTTTATCAATACTAATCCTACTGAGGATGTCCTCTATTTTTGAAATAGCTAGGTTTAATTGGTGTTCACATTGATAGGTTAGAATAGCATCTACCCAGTCCAGATAAATCTTTTCATCAAAAGATAAGGAAGTCTGTTGCTTTCTTTCTCCCTCAAAAACATATTTCAAAGAGGCATAATCTTGATTTTCCAACAATGTTTCAGACAACCTCTTGAAAGCAGACAAGCCTAGAAACTCTTTCGAAATTTCTCCTGAAAAAAAATAGTCCATATTTAAGCCCATTTTTTCAGATAATTTATATAACAAATCTGCTCCTGGCATATATTTGCCTTGTTCCATTCGACTTATCTGAGTTTGTTGGCAAATTCCTTCTGCCAACTCTTTTTGCGACCAGCCCAGCTCTTTTCGCTTATTTTTTAATCTTGTTGCTAATAATGCATGCATGCTAATCACCACTATTTATATTCTATAAAAACATTATACTACTTTTTTGAGAAGATTATGTCATATTGTCTACAAAGAGTGAATAGGTTTCTCTACATGTACGCAAAAAGAAGCTGGGCAAAAACTAGCTTCCAAATAAAACCACACTGTAGTTTCAGTCTTGAATACAATCAAGTTGAAAGGAATACCGTGTGGTTTTTGAATTTTTGAAGTTTCATAGGTCAGTTTGTTGGATAATGTTATAAGAAAATTCATGCTCATCAATAGAAAGCTTAATTCCCCTACAATTATCTGTTTACCTCTGTTATACATTCTAATTTTCTTTAGTCAGCGCAACATCTTTTTATTTTTTGCTAGATTTTGAGACGGTAAATAATACTAAATGAAACTAAAATGAATACTCCTTGCTTTTCTTGAGAGTGAAAAAGTACAATAAAATGATTGTAGTGATTAACACAAGATACTGACTAATAGACATCGTAT
Source organism: uncultured Streptococcus sp. (assembly GCF_901875575.1). Lineage (GTDB taxonomy): Bacteria > Bacillota > Bacilli > Lactobacillales > Streptococcaceae > Streptococcus. Next base: position 48 of record NZ_CABFMF010000011.1, on the reverse strand, counting down.
TTGAAGCAACAAATACAGGTAAGGAATAAAAAGGAAGAAGTTCAATTG
>NZ_CABFMF010000010.1 GCF_901875575.1 uncultured Streptococcus sp. | reverse complement strand
GCCGATTTTCTCTCTTCTGTCGCTTTTTTATTCCCTAATGTAATGAAAAAGAGAGGCACTGCCTCTCTCAGGGTTATAATTCTGCAATTTGATTTAAATTTACTTCTGCAACTGTATCATTTCCAAACATAGAAATAATCATCTTAACTTTATTATTATCAATTTCCGTAATTTTACCAGTATAATCCGCAAAAGCACCATCTATAATGCGTACTATTTGCCCTACTTCAACGTAAATATCAAACTCTTGGACCGTTTGTCCCATCGATACTAAGATATCACGAATTTCTTGCTCCAATAAAGGAGTTGGTTTTGATCTATTCCCGTGTGATCCAACAAATCCGGTGACGTTAGGAGTATTACGAACGACAAACCATGCTTCATCTGTCATAACCATTTCTACAAGCACATAACCAGGAAAGCGATTCTCTTCAACTTCTTTTCTCTTTCCATTTTTTTCAACTTGTACTGTTTGTGTTGGTATTTCAACACGTAGAATATTGTCCAGCATATTGTAAGTTTGGGCACGCTGTAATAGATTTTCTTTTACTTTATTTTCATAACCAGAATAGGTTTGTAGAACAAACCATCCTTTATCAAAACTATCCATATTACTTCCTTTCACTATAAAAGTAGCCTAGGATAAAAATCCTACTAGTTTTCTAAAAAATATTAATAAATCGAATCAAACCTGAAACAATTAATTTGTCAAAAATATAAATAATTACTACAAAGAAAGCAGAATATTCCATAATAGAACGGAAATCTCTCCAACTTTCTTTGCGTGTTGGCCATGTAGTTTCTTTAAGAAGTCTAAAAATATCTCCAATAAAACGCATCGCTCTCTCCTATCTCGTTTCTTTATGTATAGTGTATTTTGTACAATGTTTACAAAATTTATTTACTTCTAGTCGTGTTGGCTTTGGATTACCACTAATCTTAATCGAATAATTTCTAGAACCACAAACCTCACAAGCTAGACTTGCTTTTTTTAATGCCATAACGCCTCCATCCTATCTATTATAACAATAAACCTAGGCTTTGACAAGCGTCTTAACGAAATAGGTTAACAACTGAATCCCATATAGTTTGAGCTTTTTCTTTAATCTTAGCATCTGAAATCGCACGACTGGCTTCATTTACTAAATTTTGTGCTCGACTTCGAATATCTGATAAAGAATTATCAGCCTGTCCGTTCTCATTATCTTGTACTTGCCTATCATTGTTGACTGGAGCAATCCCATTTTGTTTATAAGCATTTTCTACCGTAAAAGTACTTCCTGGAGTATAAGGCAAAATGGTATTTGCAATATTTTTAAAGATATGGGCGGCACCGTTTGATGTCGAACTCGCCAGATAATGATTTTCATCTGTTGTCGGAAAACCGAGCCAATGACTAATCACCAGATCTGGCGTGTAACCAATCACCCACTGGTCACTCGTATACTCAGGATTGAAGGCAGCTTCAGTCGTTCCAGTCTTTCCTGCCATAACATAGCCTGCTGGTGCGGAACTAACACCTGTTCCATTTGTAAACGTCCCCAACATCATGCTAGTCATTTTATCTGCTACAGCTCTATCAATCACACGTTTTTGTGAATTTTTATGACTTGCCACAACCTGCCCACTAGCGTTTTCAATCCTACTAATAAGATGAGCTTCAGGCATTAACCCTTCATTAGCAAAAGCTGCATATGCTTGCGCCATTTGAAGAGGGTTGGTTTCAACACCACTTCCCAAGGCCACTCCAAGAACACGATCCACCCCCCTCATATCGAGGCCAAATTTTTCTCCTGCTTGAAAAGCTTTATCCACACCTAAATCATTGACAATAGCAACAGCAGGTAAGTTGAGAGATTCCGCCAAGGCTTGATACATTGGAACTTCTAGGCTCGTTTTAATTCCTCCATAATTATCTATCTTATAACTACCATACTGCATAGTATGATTATCTAACTGCTTATTCAAATTCCATCCAGCTTCTATTGCCGGTGTATAGACCACTAAAGGTTTAATGGTTGAACCAGGACTACGTTTAGATTGAGTTGCATAGTTAAAATTACGAAATCCTGTTTTATCATCACTAGCTACTCGACCGACAACTCCACGCACACCACCTGTTTTAGGTTCTAGAGCTACAGTTCCTGACTGAGCAAAGGTTCCATCTTTAGCCTTTGGAAATAGCAATGTATTTTCATAGACAACCTGCATATTTGCTTGGTAGTTTTGGTCCAACTCTGTATAAATGCGGTAGCCATTATTGACAATTTCCTCTTCTGTCAGATGATATTTAGCAACCGCTTCGTTTACCACTGCATCAAAATAAGATGGATAACGATAATCAGATATCTTCCCTTCATATTTATCTTGCAGTTGCGATGCCATATCAATTCCAGCTGCTTGGCTCCTTTGATTTTCATCAATATAGCCTGCCACAACCATATTTTGTAGGACTGTGTCTCTACGATTAGTAGACGTGTCAATAGAATTCAAGGGATTATACAATTCTGGACCTTTGAGCATACCTGCTAAAGTAGCCGATTCATCCAAGGTTAATTGTGAAGCTGAAACTCCAAAATATTTTTTACTAGCATCTTCTACACCCCACACACCATTCCCAAAATAAGCATTGTTTAGATACATGGTTAGAATCTGATCCTTGCTATATTTCTTGGTCAATTCTAAAGCCAAAAAAAATTCTTTGGCTTTTCTCTCTACGGTCTGATCTTGAGAGAGGTAAGCGTTCTTTGCCAACTGTTGCGTTATGGTAGAACCACCACCCGAACGTCCAGCAGTTACAATTGCTAAAAAGAATCGGCTATAATTGATACCATCATTTTTATAAAAGGAACGATCTTCTGTCGCAATAACGGCATTTTGCAAATCTTTACTAATATCTGCCAATTCAACATAGGTTCCTTTCTGACCTGACAAGGCACCCGCCTCTTTCTCTTCTCGGTCAAAAATGAGAGTTCTTGTTTTTAAAGCATTTTGCAGATCATTGACATTGGTTGATTTAGCTACAGCAAACAAATAGGTTCCAACTAGCAAGCCTGCACTCAAACCTAGTATAAGGACAATCTTTGTTAGATGATAGCGACGCCAGAATTTTCGAATTGGACCTACTTGGGCTAATTTTTTTCTATCACTGCGAGAACGACGTAAGCTAATAGAATCAGAATCCTCTGATTCACTTGTTTCTTTTTTAAAAAGAGAAAGAAATTTCTCAAATAATTTATCTAATTTCATGCGTTTATTTTATCATCTTCATCATAGGAAGACAAGAATTTAGCTATTTCCTATCCAAATAGGGCTTTTTTTGTTACAATATCTGTATGCAATTCACATTTACATTACCCGCCTCTTTACCTCAAATGACGGTCAAACAATTCCTAGAGGAACAACTCCTCATTCCTAGAAAGATCCGCCATTTTTTGAGAACCAAGAAACATATTTTGATTAATCAGCGAGAAGCTCATTGGAACAAGATGGTAAATCCTGGAGATGTTTGCCAATTGACTTTTGACGAGGAAGATTATCCCGAAAAAGAAATACCTTGGGGTAATCCTGATCTCGTTCAAGAGGTTTATCAAGATCAACATTTGGTTATTGTGAACAAACCAGAGGGTATGAAAACCCACGGTAACCAACCAAATGAAATCGCCCTTCTTAACCATGTCAGTGCCTACGTTGGCCAAACCTGTTATGTCGTTCATCGTCTGGACATGGAAACCAGTGGTTTAGTCCTCTTTGCCAAAAATCCTTTTATCCTCCCCATTCTCAATCGCTTACTAGAGAAAAAAGAGATTTCTAGGGAATATTGGGCACAGGTCGACGGACATATCAACAGCAAAGAACTTGTTTTCAAAGACAAAATTGGGCGTGACCGTCACGATCGCAGAAAACGAGTGGTTGATCCAAAAAATGGACAATATGCTGAAACGCATGTAAACAGATTAAAGCAATTCCCAAACAAGACTTCCTTGGTTCGGTGCAAACTAAAGACAGGCAGAACCCATCAGATTCGTGTCCACCTTTCTCATCATAGCCTCCCCATCCTGGGTGACCCTCTCTATAATAGCAAATCAAAGACAAGTCGCCTTATGCTCCACGCCTTTCGACTTTCCTTTACCCATCCGCTTACACTAGAGAAATTAAGCTTCACTACCCTTTCAGATACTTTTGAAAAAGAATTAAAAAAGAATGGATGATTGTCGTATCATCCATTTTTACATATAAGAAAAGCAAGACCAAGAGGTCTTGCTTTTTATCGACTCAAGAATTATTTAGCGATTTTTGCGAAGTATTCAAGAGTACGAACAAGTTGTGCAGTGTATGACATTTCGTTGTCGTACCATGATACAACTTTAACCAATTGTTTACCGTCAACGTCAAGAACTTTAGTTTGAGTTGCGTCAAACAATGAACCGTAAGCCATACCTACGATATCTGAAGATACGATTGGGTCTTCAGTGTATCCGTATGATTCGTTTGAAGCTGCTTTCATAGCTGCGTTTACTTCATCAACAGTAACGTTCTTTTCAAGAACTGCTACCAATTCAGTAACTGATCCTGTTGGAGTTGGAACGCGTTGTGCAGATCCGTCAAGTTTACCGTTCAATTCTGGGATTACAAGACCGATAGCTTTAGCAGCACCAGTTGAGTTAGGAACAATGTTTGCAGCACCAGCGCGAGCACGGCGAAGGTCACCACCACGGTGTGGTCCGTCAAGGATCATTTGGTCACCAGTGTAAGCGTGGATAGTAGTCATCAATCCTTCAACAACACCAAAGTTGTCTTGAAGAGCTTTAGCCATAGGAGCCAAGCAGTTTGTAGTACATGAAGCACCTGAGATAACTGTTTCAGTACCGTCAAGAACGTCATGGTTAGTGTTAAATACAACTGTTTTAACGTCGTTTCCACCAGGAGCAGTGATAACAACTTTTTTAGCTCCACCTTTAAGGTGTTTTTCAGCTGCTGCTTTCTTAGCAAAGAAACCAGTAGCTTCAAGAACAATTTCTACACCGTCAGTAGCCCAGTCAATTTGCTCTGGATCACGTTCAGCAGAAACTTTAACGAATTTACCGTTAACTTCGAATCCACCTTCTTTAACTTCAACAGTACCGTCGAAACGACCTTGAGTTGTGTCGTATTTCAACAAGTGTGCAAGCATAACTGGATCTGTAAGGTCGTTGATGCGTGTAACTTCAACACCTTCTACGTTTTGGATACGACGGAAAGCAAGACGACCGATACGTCCGAAACCGTTAATACCAACTTTAACTACCATTAGTGATTTCCTCCTTATGAAAATCATGAAATTTTTATTGTGAAAAGAGTAACTTGAATCACTACAAATCACCTTTCAACAAACCTATTATATAACTATTTGAGTTGAATTGCAAGTACGGGCATTGTTTTTCTATGTTAGTTTCTTTTCGAGCGACGATAATCTAGTAACGTCCTTAACTATTCATATCGTAGCGATTCTACAGGATCCATTTTACTAATTTTACGCGCTGGGAAGTAGGCTGAGACATAACCAAGTAATAGAGCGAAAACTAGAGTTCCTAAAACAGATAACAAATTTAATTCAAAAACCTTCGTGATGGATGGGTAAAAGTGACTTACAATCGCATTCGCCAAACTTCCCACCCCTTGTGCAACCAAAAATGCCAGCAGCAAGGCAATGCCTACAATCCAAATAGCCTCGTAAATAAAAATTCCTTTGACATCGCGATTTTGATAACCAACTGCCTTCATGACACCTATTTCCTTAGAACGTTGCATGATATTGATGTAAATGATGATACCAATCATGACCGCTGCTACCACAATAGCTTGTGATGAAAGTACAATCAACAATCCCTGAATGACACGAATAAAAGTAATCACAATATCAAGAACCTTCTGTTGAGAAAGAACAGTATACTTCTTATTTTTCTGTAATTCTTCTGTTATCGCTTTTGTTTGTGATGGATCTTTGAGTTCCAAGATAAAATAAGATACAGCTTTTGTAAATCCAGCCTCTTTCAAAATCGTTTCCATTTGATGAGACGGCATGAAACTGTTGCTGTCCTCCATGTCATCTTCATCATTGATTACACGTACAATCTTTGTTTGAAATTGAGCAATCTTACTAGCTTCGGCAGTATTTTCTACAATGCTGGCTGAGACTGATTTACCAATAACATCACTAGCTGTTAGATTTTTTCCTGTCTGTTCATTCCAATTTTTCAGTAAACTGCTTGGAATTGTCAAACCCTGTTCATTTGCATCAGTATATGGGGAACCGGCTAATACTTTGTCAGCCTCATTACTACTAACAGAGATACTTGTATCCTCATAGAGACTCACTACTTGAGCATAAGAAGGCATCGTTTGACTCAGATCCATTTCTTGCCCATCTATAGTAATATTTGCCATAGTCATCCCAAAAGGACTCTCCAAATATTTAATAGCTTCTTTTCCAACTGTATCCGTGATATAGTTCTTATCATCTTGGTTCAAAAAGCCTCGTCCAACATTTTTTGTGTCTAAAGCAATCTGAACTTGAGAAGGGATTTGACCTCCATTCGTATTTTCATTAATCATCGAAATCAAGGCATTCCCCAAGCCAAAAGAAATCAAGACTCCTACAAAACCGATTGAGGTTGCTAGTGCAATCAATAGGTTACGCCACTTTCTTTCCATAAAGTTATTTAAAGAAAGTTTGAATTTATTTTTCAATGACAATCCTTTATTTTTTGACTTCTTCAACGACTTCACCATCCTTCATTTTGATAATCACATCTGCATATTCGGCAACCTCTGGATTATGGGTTACAATCAACACTGTTTTCCCTGTTTGGGCTAAATTTTTGAACACTTCTAATACCATTTCTTGGGATTGAGAATCCAGCGAACCCGTTGGCTCATCGGCTACAATCATATCTGGTTGATTTACCAAGGCACGCGCTATTGCTACGCGTTGCTTTTGCCCGCCAGAAAGCTGTTTAACATTTTTAGCCATAAAAGGCTCCATGCCCAAGTTACTTAATTGCTCCTTTGCAATCATTGTCATCTCCCTGTCAGATAAGTCTTTGACATAGAGAGGTAGCTTGACATTGTCCAAGACAGACTGATGAGGAATGAGGTTAAAGTTTTGAAACACAAATCCAATCTTATCTTTACGAAATTGAGTTAGTTCAATCTCTGATAAGTCACGGAGGGATTCCCCTTTAAATTCTAAAACTCCTTCATATTGTCTATCTAGACCGCTGATGATATTGAGTAGACTGGTTTTACCACAGCCTGATGGACCGTAAATCGCTGTAATTTTACCTTTTGCAATCTGCAGATTTATATTCTTTAAAGCCTGCTCTTGATGTTTACCGTCCAAGGCGTAAAACTTTGAAATATTTTTAATGGATAAAATGGACATTCTTTCCCCCTTGTTTAAAACTGTTATCGTCATACATCGTACTTATAGAAAGTCCTTCAAGCTACTTCAGTACTGATTTACCCTATGGGCCTAGTACTTAGAATTTTCTCTCTATTTCCTAGTTTACTTTTTAATGTATATCAAGTAAAATTTATTGTAACAAAAAAGCGACATTCCCTCAATGACAGAAATGTCACTCCTATAAAGCATTTAACAATACCTTTCTAAGTCTTCGCTCCATTCATTATCTAAACTAACGATTAACTGCTCATTGCCAAACATTCTCGCCATCATTTTTGCTTCTTCATACTTTTGTTTTGCTGTTTCATAATCAGTCTGAATATAATATTTCCATTCTACCATCAAGACAATCGGTTGCTTTTGGAAATCTCGTGTTTTTTCAGAAATCCAATTCAATTTTTCCACAGCTAACTTAAATAACTCTAAGTTGTTAAGCAGTTCACAACTACCTAATCCTGCAAATAATACATCTCGAACTAGAAATAAATCTTCGGTATTACTTTTCTCTACTTTATCACAAACTTTTTGAAACATTAATTGAAGTTTCTGCTGTTCGCTAATAGATAACTGTCCTTTTTTTATATTTTCTAAATAACTACACAAAAAATACAATCGAATTTTCAAAAGGTCTGAAAATGAAAACTCACTTTGATTACAAAGTTCGTTCAAATACTCATCTACTAGCGCAAGTCCATACTGTTCATTATCCGTCGCTCTCACTGCATCTATTGCTTGAAGACAATCCACTATCATCTTCTCATCACGTGGCAAATCATCATAAAAATTCTCAAAAATCTCATCGAAATATTCTTCCTTTTGTTCCTGCAACTCCTTGTCCCCATAGTCAGGATGATGTAAAAGAAAGTATTTTAATTCTTGGTAACGCTTGGGTAATTCCTTATAATCTGGCATCAAGACGTAGGACGGAATTTCTAATCTATCTGCAATATATTCTAGGGTTTTTATCGTCGGACGAAATTCTCCTTTTTCGATTCTCACTAACTGACGCACTGATAATTCAGACTCATCCCCGCAAAAAACTGGACGACTAAGACCTTTCTCCTCTCTAAGGATTCGTACCTTCTCTCCTAATTCATTCATCTCTTACATTTCTCCCTCGCATGATTATAAAAGATTTGATTTTCAAATAAATATATGCGATGATTATACCATTTTTCAAATAGAATTACAAAAAAGAGACAGGAAATTCCTGCCTCTAGGCTGATAACAATTATTTACGGCGTCCTGGTCTTTCTTTGTAACCATAGTAAGCATCTTCGATGATTTCTTGCATATGGTCAACCATTGGAAGACGTGGGTTCGCTGGTGAACATTGGTCTTCATAAGCAAGGAAGGCCAATTCACGAGAATGCTCTTTCCATTCTTTTTCATCGATTCCTTGTGCTTTGAAGTTCATTTGAATACCTACGCGCTCACCAAGTTCGTAAACAGCTTTTGCGTAAGATTCAACTCCTTCTTCTGGAGTAGAAGCTGGAAGTCCAAGCATGCGTGCGATATCTTGGTATTTTTCATCTGCACGGTAGTAGTTGTACTTAGGCCATGTTGCTGTTTTAGCTGGACGTGTACCGTTGTAGCGGATGACATATGGAAGCAAGATAGCATTTGTACGACCATGGATTGTGTGGAATTGCGCACCAATCTTATGGGCCATTGAGTGAGAAATACCTAGGAAGGCATTGGCAAAGGCCATACCAGCGATTGTTGAAGCGTTATGCATTTTCTCACGTGAGTGGAAATCTGCATTCTTAACTGAGCTTTCAAGGTTTTCAAATACAAGCTTGATGGCTTGAAGTGCAAGACCGTCAGTGTAGTCGCTAGCCATTTGTGATACGTAGGCTTCAGTCGCGTGGGTTAATACGTCCATACCAGTATCAGCAGCAACAAATCCAGGAACTGTCAATACCAAAGCAGGGTCTACGATTGCCACAGTTGGTGTCAATGAGTAGTCAGCGATTGGGTATTTACGATTGTTTGCTTTATCAGAGATAACGGCAAATGGTGTTACTTCAGATCCTGTACCAGATGTAGTTGGAATCGCGATGAATTTCGTCTTCTTACCAAGCAATGGGAACTTGAAAGCACGTTTACGGATGTCCATGAATTTTTGTACAAGGTCACGGAAGTCCACTTCTGGTTGTTCGTAGAAGAGCCACATTACTTTAGCAGCATCCATTGGAGATCCACCACCAAGAGCGATGATTGTATCTGGTTTGAAGGCACGCATAATCTCAGTACCACGGTTTACAGTTGTGATATCTGGATCTGGTTCTACATCAGCAAAGATTTGGTAAACAACCTTATTGCGACGAAGGTCAAGTTGTTCGATGATACGATCAAGGAAACCAAGCTCTACCATGGCATGGTCAGTAACGATCATGACACGTTCAACGTCACGACATTTTTGAAGGTATTGAATTGAATCACGTTCAAAGTATGTTTTTGAAGGAAGTTTCATCCATTGCATGTTATTTCTCCGTCTTCCGACTTTTTTGATATTCAAGAGGTTAATGGCACTAACGTTATCCCCAACTGAGTTGCGTCCGTAAGAACCACATCCAAGTGTCAATGATGGCAAGAAGGCATTGTAAACATCCCCGATACCACCGAAAGTAGAAGGTGAGTTACAGATAACACGAATCGCTTTAACAGCTTTCCCAAATTCTTTAGTCAATTCTTCGTCAGCTGTGTGGATAGCTGCTGAGTGTCCAAGTCCGTTAAATTCAACCATTTGACGAGCTTTGGCAATACCATCTTCACGGCTTTCAGATTTCAAAACTGCGATAACTGGTGACAATTTTTCACGAGTCAATGGCTCATTTTCACCGACTTCTTTACATTCTGCAGCAAGAATGTTTGTTCCTTCTGGAACAGTAAATCCTGCTTGTTCTGCAATCCATGTTGCAGGTTTACCAACGATATCAGCGTTCAATTTTGCACCAGCACAGTTTTTGCTGTTTGCTTTCACGCCAAAGCAGAATTCTTCAAGAAGAGCTTTTTCTTTCTTGTTTACAAAGTAAGTGTGGTAAGACTTGAACTCTGCTACAAATTCATCGTAAATTTCTTTATCAATGATAACCGCTTGTTCAGATGCACAGACCATACCGTTATCAAATGATTTAGACATGACGATATCGTGTGCAGCTTGGCGGATGTTAGCTGATTTTTCAACATAAGCTGGAACGTTTCCGGCACCTACCCCAAGAGCTGGTTTACCACATGAGTATGCGGCTTTAACCATAGCATTACCACCTGTTGCAAGGATTGTTGCAATACCTTCGTGGTTCATAAGAGCACTAGTTGCTTCCATAGATGGTTCAGTAATCCATTGCACACAGTTTTCAGGAGCACCAGCTGCGATAGCTGCATCGCGGACGATACGTGCTGCATGAGCTGATGATTCTTGAGCTGATGGGTGGAAGGCAAAGACGATTGGATTACGTGTCTTCAATGAAATCAATGATTTGAAGATTGCTGTTGATGTTGGGTTTGTTGTTGGAGTGATACCACAAACAACACCAACTGGTTCAGCGATAAGAGTCAAACCTGTTACATCGTCTTCTTCGATAACGCCAACTGTTTTAGTGTGACGCATGTTGTTTACTACGTGTTCACAAGCAAACAAGTTCTTAGTTGCTTTGTCTTCAAATACACCACGTCCTGTTTCTTCATAGGCATGTAGAGCCAATTCTCCGTGGGCATCCAAAGCTGCCACTGAAGCTTTAGCTACGATGTAGTCGACCTGTTCTTGGTCGAGTTTACGCATTTCCTCAAGAGCAACTAAAGCTTTTTGCACCAAGCCATCAACATGCTTTTCAGCAGCGAGTTTCTTTTCCTCTGGTGTCACAGTTTTTTTATCAGCCATATTTTCCTCCATAGCTTTCAAGGATTGATATCCTTTGTTAATTTTTTCACAAGTTTATTATATCGCATTATTTTAATTTTGTAAATAGTTTCACAAACATTTCACAAAGAATTTTTAGCACCTTGTGAAATATTCTTTACTTTCATTACAAAATAAGCTTTTATATTTGAAGTTTGTGAAATTCATTTCAAATATTTTTTTATTTCACAAACTAAATTGGAAGAGTGCCTTGGAAAGAAAGGGATTTGCAGGTAAGCGCTTACTTCGAGATTCTAATAATACCTCCTTCGATAAGGAGGTATTATTTTTGTTGAAAAACACCTTGTTTAAAAGTCCCTTCATAAACGACTTCTTGTTCCGTTGTTAGTTTTCCATAACCTTCAGCTTGACCACTTACAAAATCACCTTCATATTTCCAACCAGCTTTTGATTGGAAGGTTCCTTTGCCATTAAAAGCACCATTACTAAAGTCACCTGTGTACTGATCTCCATTTTCAAAGGTAATGCTTCCCTGTCCATTCATTTTCCCACGAACTAAACTTCCATTATAGATGATTTTCCCATCATCAAGATTTAAAACACCTTTTCCTGGAATATTTAGAAGAAAGACTAAAATAGCACATAAAATAATCATAGACAGGGCTGCTATTTCAACACGCGACCGAGTCAGATAGACACGATATTCCTCATAAAACTCTCTAATCTTTTCCATGTTCTTCCTCCTTTTCCAGATAATTTAGCCAGGTTTGACAACCTTGTTGAACACGCAGATAGGTTTCTTCAAAATCACCTGTGTACCAAGGATCAGGAACACTCTCAGGTGCAAATGAGTAAATCTTGTCTTGAAAATCTAATGGACACATTTGACGCAAATTTGATACATTTGAAGCATCCATACCGATAATATAATCAAACGACTCAAAATCTTCTCTGGTTATTTGAAGTGATGTTTTATGTTTGTCATAAGGAATTTGATATTCATGAAAAATTCCTTGCGTTCCCTTATGAATTGGATTCCCATGTTCCCACGATGAGGTCGCGCGGCTCTCTATTTCATATTTATTAGTCATAGATTTCATGACAAATTCAGCCATGGGACTGCGGCAAATATTCCCAAGACAGACAAAAACTAATTTTTTCATCCCATTTCCTCCATTTTCATAGAAAAACGGGAGTTAATGTGTCCCGTCTTATTTTTCAATTGCACTTTCTAGCGAAGCTGTTTCTTTTAGTGGCAAAACTGTTTTGATTGCAGTCAATTCGAAAGTTAAGTAAACACCATCAATATCTAAAACAACTGTTCTTTTGTCTGTATTCACTTCATCAACTGTACCATACAAACCACCAATAGTAATAACTTCATAGCCTTTTTGTAGTTTATTCAAGCTATCCATACGCTTTTGTGCTTGTTTTTTTTGAGAACGTTGCATCAAAAACATCAAGCCTAGCATGGCAACGAACACGATTAAAAATGTCATTATTGATCTCCTTTATCTTTTACATAGGTCTACTATATCAAATTTCAGCTACTTTTACAAGATTGTACCTTGCTTTCAGGGCAAGAAAAAAATCAGAGCTCTCACTCTGACTTTTTACGACTATTTCAAGTTTTGAACGACTTTTACAAGATTTTCAACTGTGAAACCATACTCTGCCAAAACTTTTGGTGCTGGGGCAGACGCTCCAAAGGTATCAATACCGAGGACTGCACCATCTAGTCCCACATATTTGTACCAGTTTTGAGTTGCCCCCATTTCGACCGCAACACGACGGCGGACTGCATTTGGAAGGATTTCTTCCTTGTAAGCTGCATCTTGTTTATCAAAGACATCTGTAGATGGCATGCTGACTACGCGGACTTTTACACCTTGACTAGCCAATTCTTTGGCAGCTGAGACAGCAAGATTGACCTCTGAACCTGTCGCAATCAAGATGGTATCAAAGTCGGCTGCATTTTCATAGACAACATAGGCACCTTTTGCAACCTTGTCGAAGTCTGTTCCCTCTTCAACAGTCAAGTTTTGACGTGTCAAGACAAGGGCAGTTGGTGTTTTCTCACTTGTCACTGCAAGGTACCAAGCTGCTTGCGTTTCACGCGCATCTGCTGGGCGGAAAACATTTAGATTTGGCATAGCACGAAGACCTGCTAAGTGCTCAACTGGTTCGTGAGTTGGACCATCTTCCCCAACCGCAATAGAATCGTGGGTAAAGACATAAGTCACAGGAAGACCTTGCAAAGCTGACAAGCGCACGGCAGCTTTCACATAGTCAGAGAAGACAAAGAAGGTACCACCATAAACACGAAGTCCACCGTGAAGGGCCATCCCGTTCAAAATCGTTCCCATTGCAAATTCACGAACACCAAACTGAATGTTACGGTTCAAGCGATTGGCATCGTCTTGAAGTCCATCCGTTTTGATGTAGGTCATGTTTGAGTGAGCAAGGTCAGCTGATCCACCCAAGAAAGTTGGCAACTTAGCCGCCACAACATTCAAGGCATCTTGGCTTGAATTACGAGTTGCTTGAGAGAAGCCATTTTCTAAAGCTGGGAAGTCTGCTGGAGTTACCTCAACCGGATCACGTCCATCGATGATGGCCTCTACTTCTGCAGCTAGTTCTGGGTGAGCTTCTTCATAATCAGCAACCAATTTTGTCCAAGCTTGATAAGCTGATACGCCACGGTCTGCAACATGTTCTTTGAAATCAGCATATACTTGTTCTGGGATTTCAAATGGTTCATAGTCCCAACCAAGGGCTTGACGAGTTGCTGCAGTTTCATCTGCTCCAAGAGGGGCACCGTGTACAGCATTAGTTCCTTGTTTGTTTGGAGAACCATATCCAATGACAGTCTTCACTTCAATCAAAGATGGTTTGCCTGAAGCTTTTGCTGTTTCGATAGCAGCATGGATTGCTTCTAAATCTGTTCCATCTTCAACCAAGGCAGTATGCCAACCATAGGCATTGTAGCGGTCACGAACGCTTTCTGTAAAGGAATCCTTGGTTTCACCATCCAAGTTGATATCGTTTGAATCATAGAGGACAACTAACTTGTCTAGTTTTTGCAAGCCTGCGTATGAAGCTGCCTCACTTGAGACACCTTCCATCAAGTCTCCATCTCCACAGATAACATAAGTATAGTGGTCAAAGATATTGTAGCCTTCACGGTTATATTTGGCTGCCAAGAAACGTTCTGCCTGGGCAAAACCAGTGGCAGTTGAAATCCCTTGACCTAAAGGACCTGTTGTAGCATCAATCCCTGCTGTATGGCCAAATTCTGGGTGACCAGGTGTTTTTGAACCCCATTGACGGAAGCTCTTGATCTCATCCATGCTGACATCTTCAAAACCAGAAAGATGAAGAAGGGCATAAAGGAGCATTGAACCGTGGCCTGCTGAAAGAATAAAACGGTCACGGTTAATCCAGTTTGGTTGAGCTGGATTGATACGAAGTTGTTTTGTAAAGAGGCTGTAAGCCATCGGAGCCGCTCCCATAACCACACCTGGGTGACCTGAGTTGGCTTTATTGATGGCGTCAATACCTAGAAAACGAATTGCATTAACAGATAGATTTGACATAGAATTTCCTTTCTATTTGAGGTGATTATTGAATCACACATTCTATTTTACTATTATATGAAAAAATACATAGAATAGCAATTAAACAATTCGACGCTAGATAAGTATTCTATTTTCTATTTTCTATTTTCTATTTACTATTCTCTAGTCGCCTGATAATAGGGAAGCAAGCGTTCATAAGCATCTTCTAATTTTTTTAAAATCACTTCTAATGATTGATTTTCTATAAAAGAAACATCTGCCTTCACTAAAACTTTTCGGACTTCCTGATTGGATATTTTATTTCTTAAAATTTGGCGATTTTCTTCGTTCGCCTCCCATCTTTGACTTTGACCATCAGAGTAGGCTAGATAATAAATCCCTTTAACGGTTGGAATTTCTAAAACTTTAGCCTGCTTGCCTAGGGTTTGTTCATCCTTCTTACGCTCGATAAAACTAACTTCTAATGAGACTCCAAAATCAGAAGGACTTCCATATAAGCGTAAGGCCATCATAGGTTCTGTCACGTGTCCGTCTCTCTGTAGATAAACCCAAAAATGTGGTCGCAAACGCTGCGCTTGATTCATCCACTGACTAGTTTGTTGGAGTTGCCATTCTGGATGGCTTGCTTGAAAGGCTTTAGCCAATTCTGTAAAAGCCTTTCGTGCCTCTTGACCTTTGTGGCGGAATGCCAGCATTTTTTCTCGCTCTTCTCCTGCTTTATCAGGATTACGGTACTGCAAACCAGCAAATTCTAGATAATTTCTTATTTCATTTAACATCCGTTTAATCTCCTCTAGCTAGCAAAAAATCAGGATAAACCTGATTTTACTTATTCTGTATCTACAACGACATAGCGATTTGGCTCGTCACCTTCAGAGTAACTAGTCACACCATCCATACGTGAAATAATACGATGGATAATCTTGCGTTCGCTATTTGACATTGGATCCGTTTGATGGCTGCGACCTTCTTCTAAAACACGAATCGCTAATTTTTGAGCATAGGTCTGCAAGACTTCTGCACGGTGTTCAACATAATCATTGACATTGATTGTAATGTAGAAGGTTCTTGAGTAGCGGTTATAAAGATAATTTTGAGCCAATAGTTGCAAGGCCTTCAAGACTTTGCCATGGTAACCGATAATACGACCTGGCTCATTGGTATCAATTTGTAGATTGATACTACGACGGTTATAATCATTTGAAATCGTCGCCTCAACATCCATATCATCAATAATCGTTTGAACATAAGTCGTTACTTCCGTTGCTACTTGCTCAATATCATAGCTAGGTTCAACTGTTAAGCCTAAGTCTCCTAATTCTTGATGCTCATCTTCTTCTAGCTCCTCGACACCTGAAGGTTCTTCTACTTGTTCATGCATCGCAGCTTCTTTAATTTGCATTTCATTTAAGATTTCAATATGACCTGTTTCTTCTAAAATAGTGTTCGCCTGTTTTTCATTTTTGAGGATTTCAGCCTTGACTTCATCAGAAACCCCTTGGCCTTCTTCTTCTATTTTCTTGATTGCTGCAACTACATGACCAAGATCAACCGTTGCTTCACTAACAGTTTTAACTGGTTCATTTTTTTCATTGATTTCCTTTGGAACACCTTTAACTGCTTGTTGATTTGCTTTAATAACTGTTGTTTCACTAATCGCTTCAATATCAACCTGAGCTGGTTTTTTCCCAAACAATCCAAGAAACCCCTTTTTCTCTCTAGAAACGACTTTAATATGAGCCTTCATTCTTGGAATATCCAATTTTTTCAATCCTTTCTGGATTGCTTCTTCAACAGTTGAACCTGTAAATACTACCATTACAAGATTCCTCCTTATTTCGTTTTCTGAGCCTTTTTCTTAGCTTTTCTTTTTCTATTTTCCAAATCTTTTTTGGCTTGTACTACTGCCTCCCGCTCTGCTATGATCTTGAATGGATTATTCAAGAAGTAAGTTTGCAAGACCTGATAAGCATTAGATACAGTCCAATATAAAGCCACCCCACCCGGTGCGTAAACTGCAAAAACAAAAATCATGATTGGGATTCCATACATCATGGCAGTTGTTGCTCCATTTCTTTCAGACAAGGCTTTATTAGACAACCATGTACTTAAAAAGGTAAATACGGCTGCTAAAATTGGGAGCACAAGTGTTGTATCTACTCCTCCAAGGTTAATCCATAAAAAATGACCTGTCTTTAAAAAGTCAACTCTGGAGAGAGCTTGAAACAAAGCTAAGATAACCGGCATCTGAATCAAAATCGGCCAGAGTGAATCCGAATGTCTTATACCCATTTCCTTATAGACCTTACGAATCTCTTGATCCAACTTAGTTCTACTCTCCATATCACTACCTGGATACTGCTCGCGTAAAGCCTTAATCCGTGGCTGAACTTCCTGCATTTTTCTTGATGCGACCATTTGCACCTGAAATACTGGTAAAAGTACGGACCTGATCAAAATTGTGAAGAGTATAATACCTATTCCAATGCTAATATCAAAAGATAAAAAGCGAATGACTTCCGCAAAGAAGTAAACAAATTTACTCCAAAAATCAGCCGAATCTGCTGTAATATCACTAGTTGTTCCACTTGTAGCACAAGCTGTCATGAAAAATAGTGACAAACATAGCAAACTAGTCAACTGTAGTTTCTTTTTCACTCCCATTTCCTTCCTGATAAATCTTTGATAACTTTAATACGTGGAGTAGATTTTTCTCCATCTCTGCGTATCCCAAGGCTTCAACTCCATTTCGAGCAATGACTACAAAGTCAACATCTTCTGAAATCTTCCCCTTTGCATTCTGTAGAATGTGGCGTATCCGTCGCTTGATTTGATTTCTAGTGACTGCATTCCCCAATCTTTTGCTGACAGACAAGCCTACTCGAAAGTGTTTTTGCTTATTTTCCAATCGGTAGATGACAAACTTTCTATTTGCAAAACTGGTACCCTCTTTGAAAATCGCCTTAAAATCTTTCTCTCTTTTTACACGAAAGTTTTTCTTCAAAACTCAACTCCATCTATTAAACTACTACTATTATACCATATTTTTTAAAAAAGCCAATAATAGCAAGGTTTTGGAGATTTCCTTAATAAAAAAGGTGGGAAATTGAATTCCCCAACCTTCATTTCTTGTATTTTTTACTCAAAGATTTAAATTAAATCTATTTTCTTAAACGTTCAACATCACGAGCGATAACTAATTCTTCATCGGTTGGAATAACCAAAACACGGATTTTTGCTTCTTCTGTTGAGATGTCTCCTGTTGATCCAAAAACATTCTTTTCAGGATCAACATCACAGCCAAACCAAGAGATACCTGAAATAACATCTTCACGTACATCGGTTGCATTTTCTCCTACACCCGCTGTAAAGATAATAGCATCTGCACCGTTTAGGACTGCAAGGTACTGCCCAATATGTTTTTGAATACGATCAATATAGATTTCATATGCTAAGGTAGCATCATGATCTCCTTCTTTTTTAGCAGCAATCACATCACGCATATCACTAGACTTGCCTGAAACTCCCATGAGTCCTGACTCACGATTGAGAATATGGCTAATAGCCTCCGGCGTATTAAAGTCCTCTGTATATTGCATTAGGTAAGGGATGATAGCTGGGTCAATATCTCCTGTACGAGTTCCCATCATCACACCACCAAGTGGAGTGAATCCCATTGAAGTATCCACAGATTGACCACCCTTAACAGCTGTAATAGAAGCACCATTACCGATGTGGCAAGTAATCAATTTCAAGTCTTCTAATGGACGTCCCAAGAGTTTTGCAGCTTCTCCTGCCACAAACTGGTGACTTGTCCCGTGGGCACCATATTTGCGAACCTTATTTTCTGTGTAATATTTTGTTGGTAGAGGGTAGCGATAAGCTTTCTCTGGCATAGTTGTGTGGAATGAAGTATCAAAAACAACTACGCTCGTAATGTCTGGCAACAATTCCTTGAAGGCACGAACACCTGCTGCATTGGCTGGATTGTGGAGAGGAGCCAACAAGCTCAACTCTTCAATTTTTTCTAAAACATCTCCCTCAACAACTGTTGATTCTTTGAAATATTCTCCACCTGCAACAACACGGTGGCCAACACCAGTAATCTCATCATAAGCCTTGATAATATCGAAACGAATCAAGTCATCCAATAAAATTTTAACTGCTTGTGTGTGATTTTCAATGTCCAAAATTTGTTGTTCAGAACGGCCGTCAAATTTTACAGTTGAAATTGAATCTTTCAAACCGATACGTTCAATCAAACCTTTGGCTAACACTTTTTCCTCTGGCATTAAGTATAATTGCCATTTCAAACTTGAACTTCCTGCATTGATTGCAATTGTTTTTGTCATAATATAATACCCCTTTTTAAGCGTTTTCATCTATTATAACAAAATCTAATCTATATTTCAGCACCTTGAGTCCATTTTTGAAAATTTTCTTTAAATTTCATTAAAACACTTGCATCTTGCAAGCTAGTAAGTGGATAAACAAAGGGGTCTATAGTCGTATCGACTTTCTTTCTTAAAATAAAAATGGTTTTAGATTGTTTAGCATTGGCAAAAAGATTCTCAGGTAAACTAATCATAGCAACCAGACTTGCATCTTCTTTCAACCACCCTTTCAACAAATCACTTTGAGGACTGGTCAACAAATCACTCGGAGCTAGAAAAATAGCGTATCCGTCTGACTTGAGATACTTAAGTCCTTGTTCCATGAGCAAGTGATGGGCGTAAGTATGTTCTTGACTAGAAGCAACTTGATGGCGCGACGCAACGGCATCATCAGGATAATAGCCGACAGGCAAGTCGCTGATGACCACATCGCTTTCTTTGAGCATTTGTGGACGAACGGCATCTCCTTGAACAAAGCCTGCCTGCAAACCAATTACATCTGCCATACTAGCTGCCACATCAATCAGCAAATCATCTACTTCCATTCCCAAGTAATCCACTTTTTTAGCAAGCGAGGTCAAGAAAGTAGCTCCCAGAATTCCCATGCCAGAACCCATTTCGAGGATAGTGATTTCCCCCTCTTTAAACAACTCTTCCACAATAAACACCAAAAGTAAAGCAATAGCATCTGGTGTAAACTGGTGATTGGCCTGCAAGGGTTCTGTTTGCCCACCCTTCATCAAGAGAAACTGGTAGGTCTTGAGCCATTCTTCTTTGCGAAGTGCTAAGCGCTTAAGGGCTTGATTGTTGTCTTTGACCTGTTCTAGCTCAGTCTCACCATCCAGATAGATACTATTTTGCTCCACCAAGGCGTCATAAAAATTGGTTGCCAAATCGCTTTGGATGACTTGGACATTCTCTAGTAAATACGTATAAGCTTGTTCAATTTTTTCAAAATCCATATTCCTATCTTATCAAATTTCCCTCCTTTTTTCCATCCTTATAGAAAAATCACTCCCTGACTAGGCGAGTGATTTTTGGGCTACTGTAAAAAAGAGTTCTGAGTAATTTCCTTGAAACAGGTCTTCAGCGCTATAGAGGATCTGACTATACACAGATGAAAAACCATGCTCAATTAGCTTTTTTCCCAATTCAGGCAATTCAAAGCCGTGATGGTTGGCTTCCGCCTTGGTAAAATCAGCAATGAGGAGTCGCCCATCTTCCTTCAAATGTTGATGAAACAGTGAGAGGGCTGTATCCAAATCAGACATATGATGAAGAACCCGACAAACAACAATGAGATCAAACTCTTGATCCAAGGGATTTGCCAGTAAATCCTGCTCCAAAAGCTGGATATTCTTGATTTCTTGTCGCTCCGCTTTCAAACGAGCTTGCTCCAGCATTTTCTCCGAAATATCCACCAATGTTACAGACTTGGCTTGTTTAGCCAGAGGCAAGGCTAATAGACCCGTGCCACCACCGAAATCCAAAATTTCTTTGTCTGATAGAAGATCCAGCTGTTTCTCGACAGCTTGACAAACCAAATTTGCAAGAAAGATATTTTTAGGTGAATCAAAAGTTTCTGCTTTGTGGTTAAAATCATGTTTCCTGCTTTTAGTTTAGCACAAAGTAGCTTGATTAGCTAGGAATTCTCTTTCTTTTCAACCTTCTCTTCAGATTTTTTCTTCTCTGCTTGATCATTTGAATCAGTCACTACTCTTTCCTTTTTATCCGTTTTCTCTTCTTTGATTTTGACTGAAGGAAATAGGAACTCATATTGGCTCTTAGGCGTACGAACCACTGTCGTCAAGTTTGCTTTCTTGTTTTGATAACTCACCTGACCCAGATTAAAGGCCTGTTCCCCACTTTCTTTCTCAACCTTATCTTTGGTTCGCTTGGCCATAGCAAAAGCAACCAACTTTTCTTTATTTAAAGCATAGTCTTGATAGTGGGCGACTTGTCGGTTCAAGTAAAATTGTAACAAAAGACTAAAGATAGCTGCTATGGTTACCGCATAGAGGAGAACACCTGCCTTAACTTTTTTCTTTTTCCACACGATAGATGAACTCCCTTTCTAAGCCTTTTTGGAACTGGAAACGAAATCGCACCAGTTGATTGTCCTCTGTAATCTGCGCAGATTTGAGGCCATAAACCATAGGCTGATAGCCTCGTCCACTGGCATCGGTTTTCCGAAAATCGTCCGATTTAGACTTACCTATAGCGATATCCTTGCCATCCTGCTTCATATAGAGGCGATTGCCCTCCACTTTTTCGAATTGCGAACGATCTAATTCTGCCTCCAGTTGGTCCACAAACAGGAGCCACTCTTTTTGCTCACTTTGCTGCTGGTAGCGAACTTCTGAAATAAGGAGCTGGCTCATGGCTTGAAAGAGGAGTAAACTTCCACTGATGACAATGAGAGCAATCAGAGATTCCAACAAAGTAAAAGCCTTGACCTTATGGCTCTTTGATCGCCAACAACTGTTCTGAACCATGGTAGACCTCCAATCCCTTTTCACTAGAAAACACCTGAATCTCAACTCCGTTGATGTTTACTTGATTTTGACCTGTCTGCAAGGCCATCTTAGCCACCCTCAAGACTTCTTCCTTTTGCAAGATTTTTGCTTCTTCTTGCCTATTTTTTTGAATTTGCCCCAAAAGGAGGGTCGCGATGCTGGCAAAGATAGCTAGAGCGACTACTGCTTCCAGTAAAATCACTGCCCTAATTTTTTGTTTCCTTAATGCGTTTAATTTTTCCATTTCCTAGATATAATTGATAGCGAATCGCTCCTTTACTGGTCTGAAATTCAACCTTAGCCAGGGACGAATTGCCCCCAGCTCGGTCAAATATGATACTTTGTCCTGATGGTGCCTGAATCCCTTTGGGGACTGTCAACTTTTGACTGCCATTGCTGATCGTCTGCCCATCTAAGTTTAGACTAGTCTTTTGCTGACTGGCTACACTGCGTTTTTGAGTTTCCCGATAGAGTTCTTCAAACTCCATAAAGAAAATCTGCTCCTCTACTGCTGCAAAAGTGGACTGGACAGAGCCGGATAAGCCCAAGGCAAGGATGCTCACAAGCCCCAAAACCAAGAGACTTTCCAGCATGGTAAAGGCCTTAATCTGCGACCGTTTGAGTCTTATTTTGTTTTGCATGATATTCTTTATAAGCCTTAGCCTGTTCCTCAGTGATTCTACCATCTGCTTTTAATTTACTTAGACTGGCCTCTTCATTTTTATCCAAGCTATAAAGTTCTGATTGGCTTTCCACTACCTTAACAACAGCAGCTTTTCCTTTATCGTTAACCGCTTCTTTTTGCTTGGTCAAATTTGGTACAAAGAGTAAGAGGAGAACACTGATAATCAGAAGGACTACCAACATTTCCACAAGAGTAAAGGCTTTTGCCTTCGCTGTTTTCAAGTATGTCATCATTTTTTTCATGTTAAAAATTTACCTCCATATTTTGATACATGGGCATCAGCATTGCCGCATAGAGCAAAACGATAATAAGGGCCACAAAGATAAAAACCAGTGGCTGCACCAAATTCATAGTGCGATTGACTCGGGTAAAAAAGGATTCCCACGTTTTTTCAGCATAGATTTCTAGTTCACTACCTAGCTTGGATTTGACTTCTCCGTATTCAATAATCAAACTTAACTCCTTCTTAAAGAACGGATAGGTCGCTATCGTCTGAGAAAATTCCTGACCATTTTGCAAGGCTCCAGCTAGATTTTGACCAATTTCTTTAAAGAGTTGAGAACCTTGTCCCTGCATCATCTGAAAAATTTGGCTCAACTCCATTCCTTGCGAGATCATATTCCCCCACTCACGCGCGTAATAGGCTGTCAAATAAGTTTGAACGAAGATACCAAAGAAGGGAATTCGAGCCAAGATAGAAAAGACACGCATCTTAGAACTTCTTTTATAGAAAAGACTAGCTAGAAGTATTGCCAACAAAACAAGCCCTGCTACTCCTAGAAAGATTTGGGGTAAATTACCGATGATTTGCGTGGCAATATTACTACTATCCAGTTGTGGTAGCAGGTAGTTCCGTAACCCCAGCATGATAACTAAGAGAAAACCTAGTAAAATCACGGGATAGGTCGCTACTTCTATTAATTTTTTCTTAACCTTGGCAAGATTTTCCAGGTATTCTTCTATCTTTCTTAAACTCAGATGGAGATTGCCATGCACCTCTGCTAGCGACAGTTGGGTGACAATAGCTGTTGAAAATCCGATACTATCCATCATCTCTGAGAAAGATTTTCCTTGAGATAAACCTTGGCGCATCTGCTTCACAAGTTGCTTTTCTAGTAAGCAACTCCTATCTAAAAAAGATATAGTCTCCACCAAATGAAATCCACTGGAAAAAAGATTATTAAACAAGGTAATGATATTTTTTTGCTTAGCTGTAGCTAATTTTTTCCCTTTCAGCCTGAAGACTTGTGATATATCCATCTTTAAGAAGCTGGTCAATTTGCTCATTCCATTTGTCTGCTTGATGTTCTTGATAGTCTTGGTTTGCAAAGTCAACAATTCCTCCTCCCCTGATTAATCTTTGGTAACAAACTCCCTGAAGCACTACGCTGAGTTCCTCCTCGCTCACCCCTAGCTCCAACAGCCTCTCGTAAACACCGCGAATACTCTTTGCATGAATGGTTGAAAATACTGTTGCCCCTGTCAAACTAGCCCTAACAACAGCGCGCGCTGTTTCACTATCACGAATTTCCCCTATAATCAAGAGATCAGGACGATGCCGTAGGGAAAGCTTGATAAGATTTTCATAAGTCAATCCAATCGTTTCATTTAGCTGTAGTTGAAGCATATCTTCTTGCTTGATTTCAACAGGGTCTTCAATGGACATAACCTGTTGCCCCTTAAAGAGGGACTTGGCCAATTCATGCATCAGGGTGGTCTTTCCACTGCCAACTGGTCCTGCAAAAAGGTATAAGCCTCTTTGTCTGAACTCTTTCCCAAGTTCATCAATATCTTGAAACCAAAACTTCAGTTCTTTCTCCTCATCATGCAACAAGCGAATCACTAAGCTTTCATTACCCCTATAATCTCCCACAGTAGACAAACGAAGTGAAGCAACTTTTCCATCATAAGGGTAATCACAGGATCCAAGCTGACTACGTCGTTTTTCTCCCACATTCATACCTGCTACAAATTTGAAGTGGCTGATAACAGCTGCAAACTTTTCAAAGTCATAAGAGCCAATCTTGCATCGCTCATCTCCCACTCTCATATGGAGTTCATAGGCATCCAATTTAGGAACAAAATAAATATCTTGTGCAACTTTTCTCCTAGCTGAACGAATGATTTCTTGTGCAATTTCTTGAACCATAATTTCCTCCTCACCATTACTATTCGTAAAGAAATAAAAAAAGCAACTCAAAAAGTTGCTTTTTTCTATGTTAATTTCATACGACAAGAACGATGTTTTTGTCTCCCTGTCTGTTTTTCATAACCTGGTCTTAATTTTTCATCTGGAATAACACGTTCATCCTCTAAAAGGGCTAAGGAATGGTATTGTTGTAAATACTCATCACACTCCTCGCACCAACGCTGATCGTCTGGATCCCAAAAAATAGTCATCAAATCACTTCTACTTTTATATTGGGGCAATTTTTGTTCCAATTGAAACCAGCAAGATTTATAGTATTTGAGAGCATCATAATACTGATCAAATTTTCGACTTGCTACAACATCTTCTTCCCAGCCTTCTATGAACCACCAGGGTTCAAAATCCCCATACATTTCTATAACACGATACATACTCATTCATTCCTTTGTACCGTATATTATAACCAATTCCCATCAACAATAAAAGAAATATGCTCATTTAAACGTTCTCAAAAAGAAAAACAGCTACCTTAAAGATAGCTGATTCTACTGTTTAATCATTAAGCTTCAGAAATATCGTTTTCTATGATAACCTTAATCGCATGATGATCTGCAGCTTTTCTAAATACTTCATAAGCTTTTTCGATTTCACTGAGTTTGAAATAATGAGTTATCAATTTTTCTGGTTCAATCTTATGAGTTTCAAGAGCTTTCAACAACTGAGGTGTTGTATTTGTAGATACTAAACCAGTAGTGATATTGATATTGCGGATCCAAAGTCTATCCAACTCAAACTCAACTGGTTTACCATGTACACCACAGTTAGCTACTGTTCCGTCTACAGCGATAATCTTTTGGCAGAAATCAAATGTTTCAGGAATACCTACAGCTTCAATAGCTACATCTACTCCACGACCATCAGTTAGGTCATAGATTTCTTTAATTGCTTTTTCAGAATCTGCCGAATTTACTTTATGAGTTGCACCAAATGATAATGCAGTTTCCAAACGGTTATCATCCAAGTCAACCATGATTAATTTAGCTGGTGAGAAGAATTGAGCTGTCAAAAGGGCTGCCAATCCAACTGGGCCTGAACCAATAATCGCAACGCTACATCCTGGTTCTACTTTCCCTTTTAAAACACCAATTTCATAACCAGTTGGTAAAATATCTGACAACATAACAAGAGCTTCATCTGATAAACTTGCAGGTGTGTGATAAAGAGTGTTATCAGCATGAGGTACACGTAGATATTCTGCTTGTGTACCATCGATCAAGTGCCCAAAAATCCATCCACCTTCATCTTCACAGTGAGCATAGATTCCTTTTTTACAGTGGTAGCATTTACCACATGAACAAACACATGAAATTAGTACTTTATCGCCTTTCTTGAAGTTAGAGACACCTTCTCCAACCTCTTCTACAATACCAATTCCTTCATGACCAAGAATAGTACCACTTTGGCAAGCAGGCACATCTCCTTTTATGATATGAAGATCTGTTCCACAAATAGTAGTTTTAACGAGACGTACGATAGCATCTGTTGGCTTGCGAAGGACTGGTTTTTCAACATCGACAAAAGAAGCAAGTCCTGGTTTTACATAAGTATAGGCTTTCATAAAGTACCCTCCGTTATTTTATTTGTATCTATATTTTAATTGTAAGCCTTTTCATTTGTTTCTTCAAGCTTTTTTTGTGATTTTTTAGCTTTTTGTTTACTGATAAAATACCATAAATAAAAAAGCAGAGGCCATCAATAGTCTCTGCTTTTATGTTATGCTTGGTAACGTTTCACACCATCTAGATACGTAGCTACCAATTCCAAATCTTTGTCTAAAACAATAAAGTCTGCATCATAACCTTCACGAATTTGTCCACAGACATCGTCAATATTAACAGATTTTGCTGGGTTAAGGCTAGCCATCATAACCGCTTCGTGTGGATTTGCAATACCCCACTCGACTACATTTCTCATACCATCTTTAAGTTTGAGGATAGAACCTGCCAAATTACCAGTAGATTTGAGACGTGCAGTTCCATTTGCTACTACAACAGGGAATTCTCCCAACATATAGTCACCATCTTCAAGCCCACCAGCTGTCATACAGTCCGTAATAAGAGCGATGTTTTCTGTCCCCTTCTGCTTAAGTAAAATCTCACAAGCTTTTGGATCTACGTGATAACCATCACAAATCAATTCTGCGTAAGTATGTGGGAGCTCATACATAGCTCCTACCATACCGAGTTCGCGGTGTGTTAAACCACGCATCCCATTATAGGCATGTACCCATACACTAGCTCCTGCATCAACTGCCTTCTTAGCTTGTTCAAATGTCGCATCTGAGTGTCCAAGTGCAACTGTCACACCTTCACCTGTAATAGTACGTACAAAATCTTCCACCCCATCACGTTCTGGTGCAATAGCGATTTTATTTAGCATCCCTTTTGCAGCATTCTGCCAAGAATGAAACTCCTCAACACCAGGGTCTCTCATATAAGTTGGATTTTGTGCCCCCTTAAAAGTTTCTGTGAAATATGGACCTTCATAATAAATCCCACGAATCTTAGCACCTGTTGCTTCTTTGTAATGGTTCCCAAGATTTTCAGTGACTGCAAGCAATTGCTCATAAGTGGCTGTTAAAGTTGTGGGCAAGAAACTGGTAACACCGGTACTAAGAAGTCCTTCACTCATAGTATGCAATGTACCTTCAATGTTGTTGTCCATCACATCTACACCTGCATATCCATGAATATGAGTATCCACAAGACCGGGTGCAATGCTATAACCAGTATAGTCAAGAACCTCTGCTCCTTCAGGAATTTGATCCACATGTTTCCCAAATTTGCCATCAACAAGTTCTAAGTACCCACCGCGACGAATGCCAAATGGATAGAAAAACTGATCAGCTTTAACGTAATTAGGCATAATAATGACCTCCTTAAAAGATTACTTTTGATATTTATTATGTCAATTACATTATAAACTTTTCTGATTCATTTGTAAATGGTATAGACCTATTTTCTGGATATATTTTAAAAGAGTTGGATTCCCCCAACTCTTAATGTTTTACTTTGTCTTGACAGGTTTTTCTTTAGCTGCCTTAACAGCTTCAGAAATAGTGTCTGAATATAATTTTGAACCAGCCTCAATCTTAGTATTATCACTACCAAAATGAATCTGATCGGTTCCAGTCCATATTTCAGGATGTTTTTTAGCAACCTCATTCCAGTCAGCAATCGTAACATAAGGTGTTTTGGTTGCGAGCTCTCTCATATATGACGCAGATTTTTCAACTATTTCATAAGTATCTTTTTTCTTGTCTCCTTCATAAGGAGTAACCAAGATCAAATGGTGACCCTTTGGAAGATTTTTAACCATACTGTCCCAATCTTCTTGGTAATTTTCAGGATTATTTACTCCCGTTGCAATGATTACCATTTTAGGTAAAAATTTATTCTGGCTATTATTAAGCATGATTTCATTGGCATTCTTAGTTGTTCTGCTGACCTGTGCATTGATTTGAGCACCAGGTAAAGCTGTTTGAAGAGCTGTATTCGCTCTTAATGCAACCGAATCACCAATTAGCATGATTCCGTCAGCAATACCTAAACTACTTGCATCAGCACGTTCTGCCATCAATTTTGATTGGGTAAGGTTGCTAGCGGCTTGTTTTAATCCGTTTACAGTTAAATCTGTTTCAAAAGCTCCCACTTGTGGCGCCAAAAGTGTTACCAATAGAACTATTAAAGTCAAGACACCTGTAATCGATGCAAGTATTCTCTGAATATAAGGAAAGGTACGAAACGTTTCCAAAATAGGTGTATCCTTGCCTGCAATCCAAGGTTCTAAAATATAAAAAGATAGACTGGCAAAACTATAAGAAAAAATAAGAGTCAGTAAGACAGCTACAAGATTTGATGTCAACTGGGAAAAAATAATATAGAAGGGCCAGTGGAAGAGATAGACATCATAACTAGTATCTGCCAAAAAACTAATTATCTTAGGTTCCTTTGTACTTAATGTTTTTTCATGTAAAACACGCGCTGCAAAAATCATCCCGAGAGCCGCAAGGCTTGTAAGTAAAAATCCAAACAGGTAAGTGAATAGATAAGTGAATTTAACAAACAATGTCAGGAGAAGTAATAAGGCAAAACTTCCTCCGAAAATGAATAAGGTCTTCCTTAAATCCAACGTTTTATCAAATTGCTTGACCAAAGATGTTGTCTCACGAACACCCACTACAGTTGCCAAAATACTTCCCAAAAAGAAGGGATAAATATGAGTTAAACTTGAAAAATAAAGGGATGAATAGGAGTTCACTAAAAAACTACCGATAAACATGGAAAAGAAACTAATCAAAAAGCTTGCTATAGACAAAAGAAACACTATTCCTCTAAGCTCACCTTTCGATCTGGCCCATTTAGATAAAAACCAAACCGCCAAGCCCCAAAGGATATAGTAGTGAACCTCAACCGCCAAACTCCAATTATGAACAAACAAATGTGGAATGAACTGAGATTCGTAGCTACCTCCCGTGAGCATCTCATAAAAGTTAGTCATGAATCCAAGAACTCCAGCTATTTGCCCACCAATTCCAGCTACATAATCACGACGCACTAGAAACGTAAAAGGGATAGTCACTAAAATCATCACTACTACTGGAGGAAAAATCCGATAAAAACGCCTTTTCAAAAAACCTAGTAGAGCAATTTGTTGATGGTTATTAAATTCTTCAATTAGTAGAGCAGTAATCAGGAACCCTGAAAATGTGAAAAAGACATCTACCCCAAAAAATCCTCCAGGAAAGACGGTCTGAAAAAAATGATACAAAAGTACCAATAGTAATCCTGTAATCCTAATCAAAGAAAACCATTTAATACGCATACGAGTTTTTTCTCCCTTTCATTATTCACTTTATTCTATCAAAAAAAGAGGAAAAATCCCAAGAGAAAACTTAGGATTTTGGTATTCTTACTTTTCACTATTAGAAATTGCGTCCTGACTTATTATAGCCATATTTTTCAACAAAATGCTCACGGAATTCCAAAAGATTATCATCCATAATAGCTTGACGGACCTGCTTCATCAGGTTAAGTAGGAAGTAAAGATTATGGTAGCTAGTCAAGCGAATGCCAAAAGTTTCATCTGCTTTAAGCAAGTGACGCAAATAGGCGCGTGTATAGTTTTTACAAGTGTAGCAATCGCATTCATGATCCAGTGGCGTAAAGTCCTCTGCAAACTGAGCATTTTTAACAACTAATCTTCCTTGACTAGTCATACAAGTTCCATTACGAGCGATACGAGTAGGTAAAACACAGTCAAACATATCTACCCCACGAATAACCCCATCAATTAAGCTATCTGGTGCCCCCACTCCCATCAGGTAGCGAGGTTTATTTTCAGGAAGGAGTTGAGTGGTGAAGTCTAAAACTGCGTTCATCTCTTCATGAGTCTCACCCACTGCCAAGCCACCGATCGAGTAGCCTGGAAAATCCATGCTAACTAGGTCATTCGCTGATTGGCGACGAAGATCTTCAAAACCTGCTCCCTGCACAATCCCAAACAAACCTTGGTCATGTGGACGACGATGAGCTTTAAGACCACGCTCAGCCCAACGGCTGGTACGTTCGATTGATTTCTTTACGTAGTCATAAGGTTGATAGAACTGGGGACACTCATCAAAGGACATCATGATATCTGACCCCAAATTATTCTGAATAGAGATGGCTTTTTCTGGCGATAGAAACATCTTGGAACCATTGAGATGGTTTTTAAAGGTTACCCCTTCTTCTGTGATATTTCGGCTATCTGCTAAAGAATAAACCTGGAAACCACCACTATCTGTCAAAATAGGCTGGTCCCAGTTCATAAATTTGTGGAGACCACCTGCGCGTGCAATAAGTTCGTCACCCGGGCGAAGCCATAGATGATAGGTGTTGGACAGGATAATTCCAGACCCCATCTCTTTTAATTCTTCTGGTGACTGAGTTTTGACAGTTGCTTGTGTTCCAACTGGCATAAACATAGGTGTTGGAAAGGTTCCGTGTGGGGTAATAATTTCCCCTAGACGTGCTCCTGTATGTTTTTCTTTCTTAATCAAACGGTATTTGATTGGTGAATCTGACATTTTCTACCTCCGAAGCTGGGAAAGACAGTCCCAGTTCATACTTTGTGCCCAAGGGCATACTGTATGATTTTATCAAAAAAAGCAGGAACTGTCACGAACTATGGTATAATGAGAGAATGAAAAACACAAAAATTGATTTAAAAACAATTCGTCTGCAAGCCAGACAATTACAGTCTGAAAACCCCCGCCTCTTTCTTGTCTTTACGCTACCGAGTATCTTCTTTATCTTATCAGCTTTTTTAAATCCCTTAGACCGAATTCAAGAAAGTCTAATAGAACTACCTTTTCCCAGTATGCTAGGTCAGATACTTCAAGCTTATCTTTTCCCTTTTTCTGTGTCCTTGATTGCTTCAATTTTTCTGACTAGTGCTGTCTTTACAACCTTACAACTCATTAAAAAACCTGAACTAGAGTTGTCAGTTAAAAGTGGCTTTAGCCTCTTTAGTGAAGAGCGTTTTTCCCAAACCTTTCTGACTCTTCTTCTCAAACGTTTCTATCTCTTTTTATGGAGTATCCCAAGTTTAGTTGGTGTCTATTTTCTATTTTATAGCAGTCACCTAGTAAAGCAGTTTGTTGCCTTACATCCTGAATTCCCAAACCTAGACCTGTCTTCAATCGAAAATGAACACTTCCTTATGACCTTTGGATTTTACTTTTTAACAAGTCTCATCTTGATGATTCTCGGAAATAGTCTCTATATCCCACAATACTATGCTTATTCACAGGTGGAATTGCTCCTCTGTGACACCCTAGACTTGGGACAAGCCAGACCTGGACAAATTCTTAAAACCAGTCGTTTCTTGATGAAGGGCTATAAGTACCAACGCTTTATTCTGGACTTACAATTACTGCCCTGGTACTTTTTAAACTGGATTACCTTTGAGATTGCTAGCTTTTCTCTTCTACCTTATATTCAATCTAATAAAATTATTTTTTACCGAGCATTGCTGGCTCGAAAACGTCCAAAAGCTTGAAGGTGACCCCTCAAGCTTTTTTCTATCAATGAGTTTCTCCGCCTACCAACTTGAGGTCCTTATCTCCATACTCTATGGTAGCTCGAATTGCAGCCTCTATTCCTCGAACGATATCAACTAAATCCATTGCTGGCGTATTGGGTTTATCTATCACTTGTTCCATCATATAAGGAATATGCATAAATCCTGCCTTGATAGTTGGAAATTCTTTCTCAACCAAATAAAGTACCTGATACATAAGATGATTACAAACAAATGTCCCTGCAGTATTGGAAACAGAAGCTGGTAATCCCTCCTCTTTTATAGCTTGAACCATAGCTTTAATGGGGAGACTACTAAAATAGGCAGGAGGCCCATCTAGCTGAATGGGACGGTCAATTGGCTGATTGCCTTCATTATCTTGGATACGTGCATCATCTTGGTTGATGGCTACTCGTTCAGGTGTAAGTCCCTTTCTTCCACCTGCTTGGCCTATACACAGAACGATGTCTGGTTGATAAATCCTTATCTCCTCCTCTAAAATCTTGGCTGATTTATAAAATACGGTTGGAACTTCTAGCCATCGAACTTCAGCCCCTTGAATCTCAGAAGGTAAGGATTTGATAGCCTCTAAGGCTGGATTGAGCTTTTCTCCACCAAAAGGATCAAAGCCTGTCACTAATACTTTCATTTCTATCTCCTTACAAATGATTCCATGAAACTCTTTTCTTAAATATAAGTATAACATATTTCCCTTATTCCGGAATCGAAAATCACTAGCGAGACTGGTTCCGCCTTTTTAAGTTTATTTAAAGAAGAAAATACTAATCAAGGCCAAAATAGCTGATCCACCTTGCTTCAAAATAATTTTCTTATCTGCTGTCAGAGAGCCGTAAGTCGCAGCACTAATCACAAATAAGACAAAAATAGTTACAATTTCTAAATTCTGTGAGAAATAAATTCCATACAAGAGAGAGACCCCTAGCAAAGCATTATAGATTCCTTGATTTTTAAACAATGAACTTACTGACGGACGAGACAGTTCCTCCTTGTCCATGTTAAAGACACGACTAGTTGCATCTGATTGCGTTGCAATACTTTCCAAATAAAAAATGTAAAAATGCTCCAAAGCAACAATCGTTGCTAAAATGATTGTAATGATAGACATCTATTTCTCCTTAAATCACTATATTTTCAATGCCCAAAACCAATTTATTTAATAAACGGCTGAGTTCTGTTCTCTCAGACTCTGTTAAAATACTTTCCATTGCTTTCTTAACCTTGATATGCTGCAGAGGAGGATTCACCACTAACTGCTCCTTGGCATACTTTGTAGTCTCTACCAACACTTCCCTTTGATTTTCAGGATTGCGATGACGTTCAACCAAACCTTCCTTTTCCAAAATCTTGAAATGTCGGGTTAAGGCAGCTTGATCAATCTTCAAACGCTCCTGAACTGCCATTTGGTTACATGGGGAATTCTCCAGCAAAAATAGTAAAATCTGATACCGTGTCAAACTAATCCCAAGTCTTTTTTCAAACAATTGCGTACTCGCTTGCTCAGACAAGCGGAGTTGATAAAGTAAATCTTGAATCTCTAGCATTTCTTTTCCCTTTTTCTTGATTCATCAATAGTTGACTTGTCAAATATAATGCAAAGTAAAATAGATTGCAAGAATTATGATTAAAACATTACAAAATGGTAACTTTCAATTTTTCATTCATATTGTCAATGAAAATCAAAGAGCAAACTAGGAAACTAGCCGCAGGTTGCTCAAAGCACAGCTTTGAGGTTGCAGATAAAACTGACGTGGTTTGAAGAGATTTTCGAAGAGTATGACAAAGAAAAACGAACGAGACTCACTTCCTATCACGAAAGCTAGATCTCATTCGTCAAAATGATATTACCAAGTCAGGTTTATCCATTCATTGAAACGTGAACGTGGTCATAGTGGTTTTCTGTCACGCTACCACGGTCTGGCATTGGATTCCAAGTGTTAGCTGGTCCATATTTGCTATCGAATGGAGCATAGAAACGTTGTTTCCATATGATATAACTAATTCCACGACTAGCCATGTTTTGAATAGCGTATTCCGCAATCTTATCCCCTAGTTCTGAGCTTTCTGGTACCATAAAGTCGATAGCCAAACCTTTACCATGATCACCACTGTCTCCAGGACGGTAACCACTGAAGGATGTAATTCCAAATAAATTAGCGATCTCTTCTTTAAAGGCAGCTGTTTGTGGTTTTAAACCAGCATTTTCAGACTTAGCTGTAGCAATTCCTGCATAATCAGGAGCTGCTGGTGCAGAATAGGCTGTGGAGACAGTTTGATTCTTTTCTGGTTGATAAGCAGGCACTTCTTTACCAGTTCCAACTGCTGCTGATGCGTCTTTAACTTTTTCTGAGCTTGTTTCTGCTACTTTTTCATCAACTGTAGCTTCAGTTGCAGTTGATGAATTCGTCACTGTTGACTTATCTTGAGACCTTACCTGAGACGTTTGAGAAGCTTGCTCTTTTACAACACTAGTTTTCTCAGTCGATGCGACTTTTTCAGAAGCAGCCACTGTCTCTGTAACTCCTGAACTTATTGCGACTTCTTTTGTACTTGTAGTCTCTATCACTTTTGGCGCTTCTACAATTGGTTGGGAAAGATCTGCAACTTGAACAATTTGATTATCAACTGTCACTTGATTGGTTGTCAAATCTGCTGTCGCAGTTGTCACTTCTTTACTAAAATCTACTTGAGGTGTTTGGATTTCAACCTCTGTTACCTCTTTTGCTTCATTAACAGTCGTTGTCAAAACAGTATCTGGGAAAATTAAGTCCATATTGGTAATTTTATTTAAATTGGCTAGAACCGTAAGATCTACATCCAAAGCCTCTGCAATGGCGCTTAAGGTATCTCCATACTGAACTGTATAAGTCGTCTTGTTCTTGCTTTTAGTTAGATCATTTTTAATTTGCTCAACACTACGAGCAGTCCAAATAAGCTCTTCTGCTTGAGTTGCTAATACAGGGGCTAAAGATAAGGCTACTGTTGAAGCTAATAATATTCTTTTCTTCATTCTTTCACATTCCTTTCAAATGAGTATCTGTCTATCATAACACAAAAAAATAGAAAAAAAGCCCTCAGCGGGCTATTTAACAGAACTGTTGATTTATTGTAACAAACATCATTACTTGAAATAGTTTGTTAGGTTTCTGTTATGTAACTGACACATTTTGCTTAATCCTCCAAAAAGAAAATTGATAGAATATCCTCTAATTTTTGAATTCTATGATTTGCCTCATAAGGTGATTCTAAAAAGTTAATACTCTGGATCTGGCTATTTTGAGCAAATTTCACATCAAGGATACGGTCTCCTATATAATAAGTATCTATCGGATTCAACTGATACTTATCTAGCAGATATGTGGCCGCTTCTGGAGATGGTTTTCGCGCAAAACCACTCTGACTAGTTAATATCTCTGTGAAATAGGATTCCAATCCTAAGTCTTTTAGGATAGTGAAAGCATTGTCCCCCTTATGCGTATATACAAACTGCTGAATTCCATGTTCAATAGCCCAATCCAGTACTTCACGCGCACCTGGTATTAAAACGACATGGGCATTTTTTTCTGCCAAACTCTGGGCGCGCACCTGATTTAGCACTTCCACATCCAGTTTTCTCTCTTCTGCCACCTGCACAAGCAAATCCTGTACAGAATACTTGAGGATATAACTTCTCACTTCCTCCTTATGATAAGGAATCGCAAACTGACGAAAGGTCTCCTCAATCCCTGATAAAATGGCCTCATAAGAGTCCAATAAGGTTCCATCTAAATCCCAAATAAAGGCTATTTTACCCATCTTCTATCCTTTCAACATCCAATAACGTCGGTAACGGTAACGCAGGAAAAGCCACCGGAAACTATTGTCCAAAAGCGTCCCCGCCCAAATACCGGGCAAACCCCATCCAAACAAGATTCCCATCACATAACCTGTCCCAATTCTGATACCCCACATTCCAAAGCTTGTAGCATAAAAGGGAAGCCGAGCATTCCCCAATCCCTGCCAAACAGCTGTATAAATGACTGTCCCTGTCGTCATAGGTGTTCCTAATAGTGAAAAAAGTGTCACTAGCACACTGGCATCAACCGCTAGAGGATTAGTTGTATAGAGATGAGTCAGTGGTATCCCTAAGGCATAGATACTGAAGGTCAAGGGCAACATAAGGATTAGGGAAAGCCAAAAGGTTTGCTTACTCAAACTAGCTACTCTTTCCCAATTATCCTCTCCAACTGCTCGGGCTACCAGCATAACCGTTGCTGTAGCAACGCCAAAAACAGGCATGTAGTTAAACTGGGTCAAGACTTCTCCGACTGCATTTCCAGCCACTGCCTCCGTTCCAAAAGAAACGACCAAGGCAATGATAACGACATCACCAGCCCGCATCATAAGCCGCTCTCCAGCTGCTGGCAAAGCCAAGGTCAATAGTTCCTTATCTACACCAAAAGTCGGTTTCTCAAAAGGCAGCTTTAATTGCGACCACAAAATCACAAGACCAATCAAACGAGACAGAATAGTTCCCCAAGCAACACCAGCAATCCCCATATCAAGAACAAAAATAGCTAGACTTGAAAAAAGAATATTCAAGGCATTGGATAAAAGACTAACATAGAGAGGCAGTCGTGGATTATGAGTTGCACGAATCAAGGCACCCAAACTGGTCATTAATCCCAAGAGAACAATCGATCCGCCTACCAAAGATAAGTAGAGTCCACCACTCTCAGCTACATCTCTCTCCGTCCCCAAAAGTCCTATCATATCTTGTCCAGCAAAGATGGACAAAGCTCCTAAAAGGAAACTTAATAGTAAGGTAATCTTCAAGGCTTCAGTCACATGATAGGCTAGCTTAAACTGATCCTTCTGTCCTAAACTTTTTGAAATAACACTGGAAATAGCAGCTCCCAGAGCAATGAAAATCGCCTGATAAATCGTGATAATATTGCCAGCTACTGATACACCCGAAATGGCTATCAGTCCTAAATGAGCAACCAAATAACTGTCCACCATCCCCATGAGCATCTGCAAAAAGTTTTCACCCATAGCTGGCAAGGCAATATTAAGAATGTCTTTATTTTTCTTAAACAATCCTTCCTCCTGATGAAAAGAAACTCAGTTGGTTTCCCAACCGAGTTTACTCCCTCTATCTTAAAGCCCTAGATAAGCCTCAACCGCTGCTTGCATGTCAGTGGCTGCCACTGTCGTCTTATGACGAACAGGAGCTGTTTCAAGCCCATCAACTGCTGGTGGCACAGCCACTCCTGAGATTTCATGTAATTGAGCCAAAGCTTCAAAGTCAGTTAAGCCAACTTTCCCAGTTACAGCTTCTACTGCAACTACTGGGAACTTGTATGGACTAGCTGTTGATGCAATCACTGTCTTAGTCGCATCGCCAGTAGCCGCTTGGTATTTTTTATAAACTGCTGAGGCAACCGCCGTATGTGGATCCTCGATATAAGAATCTGACTCATAAACACGCTTGATTTCTGCCGCTGTTTCTTCCTCAGTCGCATATTCAGCTGCAAAGAGGTTAAGAATAGCCTCGTCGAAATCTGTCAATTCATATTGGCCTTGAGAATTCAAGGAATTCATAAGTGCTGCTGTCTTAACCGCATCATTACCCAAAAGATGGAAAATCAAACGCTCCAAGTTCGAAGAGACTAAAATATCCATAGAAGGACTTGTTGTCACCTTAAACTCACGTTTCTTGTCATAGACACGAGTTTTAAAGAAGTCTGTCAAGACATTGTTGTCATTTGAAGCACAGATTAATTTGCCAACTGGCAGACCAATTTGCTTAGCATAAAAGGCAGCCAAGATATTTCCAAAGTTTCCTGTTGGTACTGTAAAGTTAACCTTATCACCAGCCACAATCTCACCAGTCTTAACCAACTGAGCGTAGGCATAAACATAGTAGACAATCTGTGGTACCAAACGACCAATGTTCATAGAGTTAGCTGATGAAAATTGTAGTTTATTGACAGCCAATTTTTCACGAAGGACCACATCGTTGAACATGTGCTTCACATTTGTTTGCGCATCGTCAAAATTACCGTCTATAGCGATAACATGAGTATTGTCACCAGTCTGAGTGGTCATTTGCAACTCTTGTACCTTGCTGACACCATCCTTTGGATAAAAGACGATAATCTCAGTACCAGGAACATCCGCAAACCCTGCCATAGCAGCTTTCCCAGTATCCCCAGATGTCGCTGTCAAGATGACAATCTTATTCTCCAAACCATGTTTCTTAGCAGCTGTTGTCATAAAGTATGGCAAGATAGACAAGGCCATATCCTTAAAAGCAATTGTTGAACCATGGAAAAGTTCCAAGTTATATTGGCCGTCTAATTTCACTAATGGCGCGATAGCTGGAGTATCAAATTTGCTATCGTAAGCATTGTTGATACAGTAGTCCAACTCCTCAGCTGTAAAGTCATCTAAAAATGCTGACAAAACTAACCTAGCCACTTCTTGGTAAGAAGCATCTTTCAATTTGTCAAAGTCCAAATCTACCTTTGGATAAGTAACTGGTGTAAATAAACCACCGTCCGTCGCCAAACCTTGCAAAATAGCTTGGCTAGCAGTTACTGTATTTTTCGCATCACGCGTTGATTGATAAACTAATGTCATTACTCTCTATCCTTTATCTATAGTCTCTTCCATTATATCATGATTTTTCAGAAAATTCTCCCTTTATAAGAGAAATTATAGGTTCAATTCTTCTCTCAAAGGCTGTAAGTAAGTCATTTCTTGCTTATTTCTCATCTCCAGTCCTTCCTCAGCTAGCAGGAGTAAGTCTTTGGAAAATTCAATAATCGTAGTTTCTTCCTCATCTGTAAGCTTTTTCTTAGAAAATTGTTGTCTTAAAAACTTATAATCTCGCCCAAATTCTTTAAAGAAAGGTGCTGTTTCTAAGTAAGCTTCTAACTTATCTAAATTAAGCAACAATCCCAAGTGAAAAGCTGCTGAAGCGAAGGTTCTATCTAGAGGTTGAGTACACACACTACGAAACTCAACTGTCCCTCGAGTTGTTAAGTCCTGGTACTGGTAACTACGATGAGTTTCAAAGTCTTTCTCTTGAGGGTAAATAAGAACCTCATCCCCATTAAGATCAAATGCTTGGATTTCAGATGTCGCCAAATAGTCTCTTGCCTGAATCGGATAAAAATAATAGGTTTGCCCATCACGTTCCGCAGTAAAAATTGCAGAATGATCTAGATAATCAAAAAAATCATCCTCATCGTTAAAGAGTCTAGCATTGACCCCGACGTTTTCTGGATAGATACCATGCATAGACTCTTCCCAGAAAATATCCCTTGCAATTTTCGTATCCCAATCTGCACCCGAAAACTCAGAGTTTGCAAATAAATAAGCCTTCACTGCTTCAATTTGGGTAAAAGCATTAATCACCCGTAAGTAGTTAGATTTTGAAACATCAAGCTGAACCTGACTCCCACAGATAAAAGCACCATATTCAGGGAAATGATGTAAAGGAATATCTGTAACAGTTCTACTCATCTTCAAATAACTCATCAACATTTGATAACGTGAATAGGCTACAGGACAATTCTTATTTTTATCCCAGTTAGGATGAATTCCACAACCAACTATAGCATGGTGATCTTCTCCTAATTTCCTTTGAATAACATCAATGTATTGTTGGAAGCGAGACTCTACATCCTTAATTGAATCAGTCTTTGCAAACGCAAATTCTATAGTCGTATAAGATACCTCAAAAAGAATCCTATCCTGACTTATAGAATCAACAAGCTGTATTGGATTACCAAAATCATCAATCTTTTCAATAGCAAAGTTTAATCTAGACGTCAGAAATCTCATCAAATTCTGAACTACTATAATATCTGTAGCTTGACCATCGATACTAACAACTGGATATTCTAACTCAATACCAACAAATATCGAAGGATTATCCCTCAAATTTTTTAAATAACGGCCTTTTAGTAACTCAATCGAACGTGACATATTCACCAAACTCTTTCACAATCAAAATAAAATATGAATAACTAATATTATACCAAAATATCTAGAAGCAGAGTAAACTAGACAATAAATAATAAAAATTATTTTTATACTAATGAAAGGCTATATTTCAAGTTCAAGTTAGCTAGCGAGAAGTCTTCTTTAAGCAACCTGCAGTTCAAGCATTTTTTTAGAAAGTTCTAAACCTATTTTCGCTGAAAGAGACTACTTTAGGAGTTATTTTATTTGTTCCATTAAACAACAATCTACGGATGATTTTAAGTGTTTCTCATCAGTACACCTTCCTCAAGAGGCATAGAAGTGGACACAGTAGATATCTTTCTTAAAAAACATCTCAGTCAAGTGGCTTAATTCCGTCTCATTACTCTCCTTATAGAAAAAATTTGATGTTGTCTTAAGATATGTTTTAGAACTTACTTGACATGCTCAGCGCTTTTATTTGGAAACAATCGGATGATTTGATGTCTACTCTTTCTATTAGTCAAGTAAGCAGTAGTTTTTAGATCTTTAAACATCCATAACTTTAAACCTTGTATTTTATAATGCCCGTTCTCCAATAAAAAATTGATAGTGTCTCCTGTCACTGTACAATGTATTTAGAAGCAGGTTTAAAGTTTAGCTAGCTTATTTCTTACTGTTATTACTTTCCTTTTACCACCTTCGGTTAAACTCCTACTATAGATTTTAAGCTGTTGCCTTATCCAGTATAATTACCTTTCATCTCTATGTCTTACATGTATAAATTTTTGAACATGATATATAATATATAGATATTTCTTATGCTTAAATTAGCTTCACTTACAAAAGAAATCCTTGAACCTGTCAACAAATGAAATGCTTAACTTTCTATAAATTAATTGATTCGTCTTATTTTTAGGAAGCATAGATGGGTAACTTCATTCCAAAAGTTTTTATAAATGATTCTAATGTTGTTTTGCTTGAATCCCATAATAGATTATAAGAACTTTATTCTCAAAAAGCTATATATAAAAAATAAAGAATTTACCAAATAGAAGAGACAAAATATCTTTATTAGTAACGAAAAAAAGAGTCATTGACTCTTAATTATACGGAGAATAAGGGATTCGAACCCTTGCGCCAGTTACCCGACCTAACGATTTAGCAAACCGTCCTCTTCAGCCTCTTGAGTAATTCTCCTATTAATGGGCACGAGTGGACTCGAACCACCGACCTCACGCTTATCAGGCGTGCGCTCTAACCACCTGAGCTACGCGCCCAAGTTTAAAACTTGGTAATTTGAACAAAGTTCAAAGCGGGTGACGAGAATCGAACTCGCGACAACAGCTTGGAAGGCTGTAGTTTTACCACTAAACTACACCCGCATATAAAATTTCAAAATGGCGCGAGACGGAATCGAACCGCCGACACATGGAGCTTCAATCCATTGCTCTACCAACTGAGCTACCGAGCCGTATTGCGGGAGCAGGATTTGAACCTACGACCTTCGGGTTATGAGCCCGACGAGCTACCGAGCTGCTCCATCCCGCGTTATTATTAAAGGAGGATGTGGGATTCGAACCCACGCACGCTTTTACACGCCTGACGGTTTTCAAGACCGTTCCCTTCAGCCGGACTTGGGTAATCCTCCATTATTTAAATGGACCTTGTAGGACTTGAACCTACGACCACTCGGTTATGAGCCGAGAGCTCTAACCAGCTGAGCTAAAGGTCCAACAAGATCAAAATAGCGGCGAAGGGGATCGAACCCCCGACCTCCCGGGTATGAACCGGACGCTCTAGCCAGCTGAGCTACACCGCCGTATATCGGGAAGACAGGATTCGAACCTGCGACACCTTGGTCCCAAACCAAGTACTCTACCAAGCTGAGCTACTTCCCGAGTTATATAGTAAATGCACCCTAGAGGAGTCGAACCTCTAACCGCCTGATTCGTAGTCAGGTACTCTATCCAGTTGAGCTAAGGGTGCTCATTATTTATGCCGAGGACCGGAATCGAACCGGTACGATCGTTACCAATCGCAGGATTTTAAGTCCTGTGCGTCTGCCAGTTCCGCCACCCCGGCCTCTTTAAAGCGAACGACGGGATTCGAACCCGCGACCCCCACCTTGGCAAGGTGGTGTTCTACCACTGAACTACGTTCGCACTATTTTCTTCTACATAAAAATGCCGGCTACATGACTTGAACACGCGACCCTCTGATTACAAATCAGATGCTCTACCAACTGAGCTAAGCCGGCTCATTTATTATTCCTTAATGCGGGTTAAGGGACTTGAACCCCCACGCCGTTAAGCGCCAGATCCTAAATCTGGTGCGTCTGCCAATTCCGCCAAACCCGCATATATGACCCGTACTGGGCTCGAACCAGTGACCCATTGATTAAAAGTCAATTGCTCTACCAACTGAGCTAACGAGTCTAAAATAACTTTCATTATTTTAAACGGTCCCGACGGGAATCGAACCCGCGATCTTCGCCGTGACAGGGCGACGTGATAACCGCTACACTACGGGACCTATGGGAGTTAACGGGATCGAACCGCTGACCCTCTGCTTGTAAGGCAGATGCTCTCCCAGCTGAGCTAAACTCCCTAGAGCTAAGCGACTTCCATATCTCACAGGGGGCAACCCCCAACTACTTCCGGCGTTCTAGGGCTTAACTTCTGTGTTCG
>NZ_CABFMF010000009.1 GCF_901875575.1 uncultured Streptococcus sp. | reverse complement strand
GTAACACCTAAGAAACCAGATGGGTCAACATACCCACCAGGAACCAAGGTAGAGATTCCAGGTAAGAATGGAAACACCATTACTGTAATCATTGGAGAAGACGGCAAAGGTACAGTACCAAATAGTGAATTGCCAGATGGTAAAGTACCAGGAGTAGCTAAGATTACAGAACCAGGCAAACCAACTGAAGAAGTCCCAGTGGTAACAACGCCAGCGAAACTGACACCAACCGTAACACCTGCTACCAATGGAAATTCTGGTCAAGATACAGCTTCATTAACAACTCCAATTCCAAATGCTAGTGATAATGAAGCTAAAGCAAATGATTCTCAAAATGTATTGCCAAATACAGGAACAGAATCAAATGCGACTCTTGCCTCTCTAGGACTTCTTGGTATTCTAAGCGGTTTAGGACTTGCTCTTGGAAAGAAAAAAGAAGACTAAAATAAAATTTAGTCACAGCAACAGTCATTCTTTTGTGTTGTAAAGACAAGCTAGATTGGTTCTAAGAATCATTTTAGCCATAAAATACAAAGGATGTTTAGATAGAGAAAGCGAACAATGCTAGGATTTTGTTAAACGGAATTCTAAGTATTGTTCGCTTTTGTGGTATAATAATTACTATGCAGGAAAAACCAACATCAGCTTATGTGCACATCCCATTTTGTACCCAGATTTGTTATTATTGTGATTTTTCAAAAGTCTTTATCAAGAATCAGCCAGTAGATAGTTATTTGGAACATCTGTTAGAAGAGTTTCGTTCTTATGATATTCAAAAGTTGCGAACCCTCTATATTGGTGGTGGGACACCAACAGCACTATCAGCTCCGCAACTGGAGGTATTATTGGATGGATTGAC
This sequence comes from uncultured Streptococcus sp., assembly GCF_901875575.1. Lineage (GTDB taxonomy): Bacteria > Bacillota > Bacilli > Lactobacillales > Streptococcaceae > Streptococcus. Next base: position 41,846 of record NZ_CABFMF010000009.1, on the reverse strand, counting down.
TAAAAACTTGGACTTGTCTGTCTTGGAGGAGTTGACCATTGAAGCCAATCCGGGTGACCTGGATGCGGATAAGATAGCTGTTTTGAAAAACTCAGCTGTCAATCGTGTTTCGCTAGGTGTTCAAACTTTTGATAACAAAATGCTTAAAAAAATTGGGCGTAGTCATTTGGAACAGGATATTTATGAAAATATTGACCGTCTCAAACTTGCTGGTTTTCATAATATTTCCATCGACTTGATTTATGCCCTTCCCGGTCAGACCATGGACCAGGTTAAGGAAAATGTTGCTAAGGCCATAGGGTTAGATATTCCCCATATGAGCCTTTATAGCTTGATTTTGGAAAATCATACGGTCTTTATGAATCGAATGCGAAGAGGGAAATTGCCCCTTCCTAAAGAGGAACTGGAAGCAGAGATGTTTGAATACATCATAACTGAGCTTGAGCGAGCTGGTTTTGAGCATTATGAAATTTCCAATTTCTCTAAACCCGGTTTTGAAAGTCGTCACAATCTCATGTACTGGGACAATGCAGAGTATTATGGTATCGGTGCAGGTGCTTCTGGTTATGTGGATGGTGTTCGCTATAAAAACCATGGTCCCATTCGTCATTATCTTAGTGCAGTTGAGGAAGGCAATGCTCGCATCACAGAAGAGCATCTGAGTCAAAAGGAGCAAATGGAAGAAGAAATGTTCCTAGGACTCCGCAAGAAATCAGGAGTTTCCATGCCCCGATTTGAAGAAAAATTCCAATGTTCTTTTGATAGACTTTATGGTGAAATCGTCAGAGATTTGATCCAACAAGGACTCATGCAAGTAGATGGCGATCGTGTGAGAATGACAAAGAAGGGTCTCTTTTTGGGAGATACCGTAGCAGAACGATTTATTTTGGAGTAGAATTATGGGCTTAACTTATCAAATGCAGATGAAAATTCCTTTTGATATGGCTGACATAAACGGTCATATCAAATTACCAGACTTAATTTTGCTATCCTTGCAAGTATCGGGAATGCAGTCAATTGAGCTAGGAGTTAGTGATAAGACTGTGTTGGACCAGTACAACTTGGTTTGGATTATCACAGACTATGAAATCGATGTGGTTCGTTTGCCTCGTTTTGCGGAAGAAATTACCATCGAAACAGAAGCCATTAGTTATAATCGACTCTTTTGTTATCGTCAATTTACCATTTATGATGATGGAGGACAAGAGCTTATCCATATGATGGCAACTTTTGTCCTCATGAATCGTGATAGTCGAAAAGTTCATAGTGTTGAGCCAGAGATTGTTGCTCCCTACCAGTCTGAGTTTTCTAAAAAATTAATTCGAGGCCCAAAGTACGATAATTTGGAAAATCCAAGCAGCAAGGACTATCGTGTTCGTTTTTATGATTTGGATATGAATGGCCATGTCAATAACAGTAAATACCTAGATTGGATTTTTGAGGTAATGGGGGCTGACTTCTTGACTAAGCATATTCCCAGGAAGATTAATCTAAGATATGTTAAGGAAGTTAAACCAGGAGGAATGATTACTTCAGCTGTTGAATTGAACGAATATGAAAGCAAACATGAGATTATAAGTGATGGGGCAACAAATGCACAGGCTATCATTACTTGGCAAGAAATAAAAAGGATGTAAAAGATGACTTATAAAGGCTATTTAATTGATTTAGACGGGACTATTTACAAGGGGAAAAATCGGATTCCAGCAGGAGAGGCTTTCGTTCATGAGTTACAGAAGCGAAATATTCCCTATCTGTTTGTGACCAATAATACTACACGTACTCCTGAGAGTGTTCAGGAAATGCTAGCTCAGAATTTTGATATTGATACTCCCTTATCAACTGTATATACGGCAACCTTGGCAACCATTGACTACATGAATGACTTGGGACTAGAAAAGACAGCCTATGTTATAGGAGAGGCTGGTCTTAAAGAAGCCATTAAGGAAGCTGGATACATTGAAGATACCGAAAATCCAGCCTATGTAGTAGTTGGCTTAGACTGGCAGGTGGATTACGAAAAATTTGCGACGGCGACCCTTGCTATTCAAAAAGGTGCCCACTTTATCGGAACCAATCCTGACCTCAATATTCCTACAGAACGTGGTCTTTTACCTGGAGCAGGCTCTTTGGTGACCCTTCTTGAAGCGGCTACACGAGTTAAAGCCGTTTATATCGGAAAACCAAATGCCATTATTATGGATAAGGCTGTCCAGCATCTTGGTTTTGATAGAGAAGATTTGATTATGGTCGGGGACAACTATCTGACAGATATTCGAGCAGGAATCGATAATGGGATTCCAACGCTCCTAGTAACGACTGGTTTTACTAAGGAAGAAGAAGTAGCAGACCTGCCAATTGCACCAACTCATGTTCTTTCTAGTTTAGCGGAGTGGAATTTTGATGAAAACTAAACTGACCTTTTGGGGAAGTATGCTCTTTCTCCTCTCTCTCTCAATCCTCCTGACCATTTATCTGGCTTGGTTTTTTTATCCGCTGGAAATTCAGTGGCTGAACTTAACGGATCGAGTCTATCTGAAACCAGAAACCATTCAGTACAACTTTCATATCTTGATGAATTACCTGACAAATCCTTTTTATCATATCTTGCAGATGCCTGATTTTCGTTCATCAGAAGCTGGTCTGCATCACTTTGCAGTTGTAAAGAATCTATTTCATCTTGTTCAGCTACTTGCTTTGGTCACCCTGCCAATTTTCTATTACTTTGTCAAAAAGATTGTGAAAAAGGGCTTTCTGTCAATCTTTAGGAAGAGTCTCTTACTCTTAGTTTTCTTGCCTTTATTAATCGGATTAGTAGGAGTTTTGATTGGTTTTGATCAATTCTTTACCCTTTTCCATCAAATTCTCTTTGTTGGCGATGATACTTGGCTTTTTGATCCAGCTAAGGATCCAGTTATTTTGATTCTACCAGAGACTTTCTTCCTTCATGCCTTTCTCCTCTTTTTTGCCCTCTATGAAAGCTTCTTTGGCTATCTGTATCTGAAAAGTCGTAGGAAGTGAATTGAAAGATGTTTTTATTTGTATATATTAAAATGCATATCATTTGAAACCATCGTTAAGAGTGAATTAACCAAATCTAGAATCTATCAATTGTTCGTCAACAGTCTATTTTTCTCTGAAAAAAAGAGGCTTTTTTTCCAAAAATCTCTAGTCAAGCGCTTTATTTTTTTGTATAATAGAAATAGCAAAGTATAGATAAGAAGAGAACAGCATGATTACACTATTTTTATCACCGAGCTGTACATCATGTCGTAAGGCAAAGGCCTGGTTAGAGACGCATAAGGTGCCCTTTGAGGAGCACAATATTATGACCAGTCCTCTAACAAGAAAAGAATTGCAACACATTCTTTCCTTGACCGAAAATGGTACTGATGACATCATTTCAACTCGTTCAAAAATTTTTCAAAAATTGAATATCGATGTGGAGAGTATCTCAGTATCAGAGCTGCTTCATTTAATTGAGCAGTATCCGAGCCTTTTGCGGCGTCCAATCATTATTGATGCTAAGCGCATGCAGATTGGTTTTAATGAAGATGAGATTCGTGCCTTTCTCCCTCGTAGTTACCGAAAGCAAGAACTGAAAGAAGCAAGATTGAGAGCTGGTATTAGTTAGATGAACAAACAGTATAGTTACCCACTAGATTTGTCGTGGAGCACTGAAGAACTTGCTTCAGTGCTTTATTTTTTTAATGATGTTGAAGCTGCCTACGAAGAAAAGATAGAAGCTAGAAAGTTATTAGACTCTTATAAGGCCTTTAAAAATGTCGTTCCAAGTAAGAGCGAAGAGAAACGTTTGGGGAGAGAATTTGAAACGGTAAGTGGCTATTCGCTATACCGAGCAGTAGAGGCCGCTAAGGAAAAAGGAGAAGGGAAGATTTCTCTTGGAAAGTAAATTTGAATTTGCCAAAAGCCTTGTCAAGCAAGCAGGCCAGTATATTCTTGACCACATGGAGGAAGATTTACAGATAGAAACTAAATCTTCTCCTACTGACCTCGTGACTCGTCTGGACAAGGAAGTTCAGGACTTCTTAGTTGATCAAATTTTATCCCTTTATCCTCAGGACTCTATTTGTGCGGAAGAAGGTTGTCTGCGTGCTTCCGTAAAAGAAGGGGCGGTTTGGGTGATTGATCCCATTGATGGTACCAATAATTTTGTGGCCCAGCAGGAGGATTTTGCTATTATGCTTGCCTATTTTGAAAATGGGCAGGGCCAGTTTGCGCTGATTTATGATGTGGTCAAAGGGGACTGTTACCATGGTGGAGGAGCTTTTCCTGTTTGTTTAAATGAAAGCCCCTTACCTACATTTAAAAGAAAACCTCTCGGAGATTTTCTAATTGCAGCTAATGCAGGAATGTTAGAGAAAAATGAATGGGGATTGGCCGATCTAGGTCGTGCAGCCCTTGGAGTACGTGTCTATGGAAGCGCGGCAATTAGTTTTGCTAAGATTTTGTCAGGCTGCTTATTGACCTATGTGACCTATCTGCAACCATGGGATTATGCTGCTGCTAGTATTTTGGGAGAAAGTCTTGGCTATAAAGTTGTGACCCTTTCAGGACAAGCCCTAGATTTTAAAACCAGACAGGCTGTTATGATGGTTCCTGTTGAAATGCGGGAGGAAATTCAGTCCTATTTATACGAAAGGAAAGAAAACTAAATGCAATTTCCAGAAGGATTTGTTGAAAAATATAAAGAGATACTAGGAGATGAGGCAAGAGATTTTCTTGCCTCTTTTGAGGGGGAAGCCGTTTCAGCCTTTCGGGTCAATCCTTTAAAAGAATCACCAGTTTCCTTCCCAGATGCCATTCCTCAAACACCTTGGGGACATTATGGTAAGGTTTCAGGTAAATCACCTGAGCATGTAACAGGTCTCGTTTATTCTCAAGAACCGGCTGCTCAAATGGTAGCTCAGGTAGCCCAGCCCAGTCCTGGAATGAAAGTCTTGGATTTGGCAGCTGCACCAGGTGGTAAATCGACTCAACTAGCAGCCTATCTAGCAGGGGAGGGGCTTCTTGTTTCTAATGAAATTTCTAGCAAACGGGCTAAGATTTTGGTTGAAAACATGGAGCGCTTTGGCGCTAGAAATGTAGTAGTAACCAATGAATCTGCTGACCGCTTGGCCAAGGTCTTTAAAGGCTATTTTGACCTAATCGTTCTTGATGCCCCATGCTCTGGTGAAGGGATGTTTCGTAAGCAACCAGATGCTATGGACTATTGGAGCTTGGATTATCCGAGTCAATGTGCTAGCTTGCAAAGAGAAATTCTAGCGGATGCAGTGACCATGCTAGCAGAAGGTGGTCGTTTGGTTTATTCAACCTGTACTTGGGCACCCGAGGAAAATGAGGAAATTGTTAAATGGCTCTTGGATGAGTATGAGTTTGAGCTACTGCCTATTGAACAGATAAATGGTATGACAGCAGGCATTGACTTGTCAGAAACAGCTCGTATGTATCCTCATCATTTTAAGGGGGAAGGACAGTTTGTAGCCCATTTACAGTTTAAGGGTCATAATCAAGCACCTAAATATAAGGCAAGTAAGAGCAATCTCAGTCGTGAGCAAGTCAGTTTGTGGCAGGACTTTGTCCAAAAACACCTAAAAATTTCCTTGAGCGGTATCCTACAAACTTTTGGAGATCAACTTTATCTCTTGCCAGAAAGTTTACCGGACTTAGGAAAACTCAAGATTGCTCGGAATGGTTTACACCTGGGAATTTTTAAGAAGAAGCGATTTGAACCAAGTTTTGCCCTTGGTTTGGCTTTGAAACCTAGTCAGGTTAAAACATCAGTTGAAATCGGACAGGATGATTTTAGCAAGTATGTAGCTGGAGAAACCATTCAACTGGCTGAGGCTTTACCGAATGGATGGTATCAAGTTTTAGTTCAAGGGAATGGTTTAGGATTTGCAAAAGTGACTGGAAATATTTTGAAAAATTATTATCCAAAAGGTCTACGCTTTAAGTGAAAATACTAGTCAAAGTAGCTTGTCTATGTTATAGTGGAAGTATGGATTTTTTTAAATAGTTTTTCAGTTTAAGTGAAAAATATTTCAGATAATAATCTGATACATTTCTTGTAATATTAGGCTAGATTGGGCAGTCAGCTCTTATTTTAAAAAAGAAATAGATAAATAAATAGTATGAAAAATTCAAAGTATTCACCATTATTTTCAAGGAGAAAAACAGTGAAAAAAAGGAAAAAACTCGCTTTAACCCTTGCAGCTTTCTTGCTGGTAGGCTCTCTGGCGGGATGTGCGAGCTGGATTGATCGTGGAGAATCCATGACAGCTGTCGGTTCCACTGCTCTTCAACCTCTTGTTGAAGCAGCAGCAGATGAATTTGGCACTAGGCACCTTGGCAAAACAGTTAATGTTCAAGGAGGAGGCTCTGGTACAGGTTTGTCTCAAGTTCAGTCTGGTGCAGTTGATGTTGGAAATTCAGATGTTTTTGCTGAAGAAAAAGACGGGATTAATGCCTCAGCTTTAGTGGACCACAAGGTTGCAGTAGCTGGATTAGCTGTCATTGTCAATAAGGAAGTTGATGTTGAAAATCTAACAACAGAACAACTCCGTAGCATCTTCACAGGTCAAGTAACCAACTGGAAAGAGGTGGGAGGGAAAGACCTAGCCATTTCCATTATTAACCGTGCGGCAAGTTCTGGTTCACGTGCGACCTTTGACAGTGTCATCATGGATGGTCAATCTGCTGTACAGAGTCAAGAGCAGGATTCAAATGGGATGGTTAAATCAATCGTTTCACAGACACCAGGAGCTATTTCTTATCTCGCTTTTGCCTATGTGGATGATTCTGTAAAAAGTATGAAGTTGAATGGCTATGAGCCGATTTCAGAAAATGTGACTACCAATAACTGGCCTTTGTGGTCCTATGAACACATGTACACATTAGGTCAACCCAACGAATTGGTGGCAGAATTTCTCAACTTTGTCCTCTCAGATGAAGCGCAAAGTGGAATCGTTAAGGGGATGGGCTATATTTCTGTTAAGGAAATGAAGGTTGAAAAAGATGCTGTAGGAACGGTGACAGCACTAGAAGGGAGTCACTAATGAATCAAGAAGAATTAGCTAAAAAATTACTTTCTCCCTCAAAGAACTCTCGTTTAGAGAAATTAGGAAAAGGCTTGACCTTTGCCTGTCTGTCGTTGATCGTCATCATTGTGGCCATGATTTTGATTTTCGTAGCCCAAAAAGGTTTGTCGACCTTCTTTGTCAATGGGGTCAACATCTTTGATTTCCTCTTTGGACAAACTTGGAATCCTTCAGGTAAACAATTTGGTGCCCTTCCCATGATTTTGGGCTCCTTTATTGTCACAATCCTATCAGCCCTTATCGCAACTCCTTTTGCCATTGGTGCAGCTGTCTTTATGACCGAGGTCTCGCCAAAAGGTGCTAGAATCTTGCAACCAGCCATTGAATTGCTAGTTGGAATTCCTTCAGTCGTGTATGGATTTATCGGTTTGCAGGTCGTTGTTCCTTTTGTTCGTAGTGTATTTGGTGGAACTGGATTTGGGATTTTGTCAGGTATTTTTGTTCTCTTTGTCATGATTTTACCGACGGTAACCTTTATGACAACGGACAGCTTACGTGCGGTGCCTCGTCATTACCGCGAAGCTAGTTTGGCTATGGGGGCAACTCGTTGGCAAACTATCTGGCGCGTAACCTTAAAGGCAGCGCGTTCAGGGATTTTCACCGCTGTTGTCTTTGGGATGGCGCGTGCCTTTGGTGAGGCTTTGGCTATTCAGATGGTAGTCGGAAACTCAGCCGTTGTCCCAACTTCACTAACAACACCTGCTGCGACCTTGACTTCTGTTTTGACCATGGGTATTGGAAATACCGTTATGGGAACCGTTGACAATAACGTTCTCTGGTCACTGGCCTTAGTCTTGCTCTTGATGAGTTTGGCCTTCAACAGTGTGATTAAATTGATTACGAAAGAGAGAGGAAAGAAAAACTATGCACGCTAAGAAATTAGATAAAATTGCAACAGCTGTCCTCTACACAATCGCAGGGATTATTGTGGCCATCTTGGCATCCTTGATTCTTTATATCTTGGTTCGTGGTTTACCCCATATCTCTTGGTCTTTCTTGACAGGCAAATCATCTTCTTACCAAGCAGGTGGGGGGATAGGAATTCAGCTCTATAATTCCTTCTTCCTTTTGGTCATCACCTTGATTATCTCTGTACCCTTGTCTATGGGAGCTGGGATTTTCCTAGCTGAATATGCAAAAAAGGGTCCTGTGACCAACTTTGTCAGAACCTGTATTGAGATCTTGTCTTCATTGCCATCTGTGGTTGTAGGTCTCTTTGGTTACTTGATCTTTGTAGTCCAGTTTGAGTATGGATTTTCAATCATTTCAGGAGCCTTGGCCTTGACAGTCTTTAATCTTCCTCAGATGACTCGTAATGTTGAAGATAGCTTAAAGCATGTTCACCATACGCAACGTGAGGCAGGCTTAGCCCTTGGGATTTCACGCTGGGAGACTGTGGTTCATGTGGTCATTCCAGAAGCCCTTCCAGGTATTGTAACGGGTGTCGTCTTGGCCTCTGGTCGTATCTTTGGTGAGGCTGCTGCTCTTATCTATACTGCAGGGCAATCTGCACCAGCACTAGACTGGTCTAATTGGAATATTCTTAGTGTTACCAGTCCAATTTCCATCTTCCGTCAAGCTGAAACCTTGGCAGTACATATCTGGAAAGTTAACAGTGAAGGAACCATTCCAGACGCTACGATTGTTTCAGCAGGTTCTGCAGCAGTTCTTTTGATCTTTATCTTGATCTTTAACTTTGGAGCCCGCAAACTCGGAAGCTATTTACATAAGAAATTAACCGCTGCCTAAAGGAGAAGCCATGTCAAAATATAATTGGGATGAAAAGCATATCATCACCTTTCCTGAAGAGAAAGTGGCCCTCTCTACCAAGGATTTACATGTTTACTACGGTAAAAAAGAATCCATCAAGGGCATCGATATGCAATTTGAAAAAAATAAAATTACAGCCTTAATTGGCCCATCTGGATCAGGGAAATCAACCTACCTCCGCAGTCTCAACCGTATGAATGATACCATTGATATTGCCAAGGTCACAGGTCAAATCCTCTATCAAGGAATCGACGTCAACCGTCCAGAAATCAATGTTTATGAGATGCGTAAACACATCGGAATGGTCTTCCAACGACCAAATCCCTTTGCCAAGTCTATCTATCGCAATATCACTTTTGCTCATGAACGAGCAGGTGTTAAGAACAAGCAAGTCTTGGATGAAATTGTGGAAACCTCTCTTCGTCAGGCTGCTCTTTGGGATCAGGTCAAAGACGATTTGCACAAGTCAGCCTTGACCCTTTCAGGTGGTCAGCAGCAACGTCTCTGTATCGCTCGTGCTATCTCTGTTAAACCAGATATCCTCTTGATGGATGAGCCGGCGTCAGCCTTGGATCCAATTGCGACAGCCCAGCTGGAAGAAACCATGTTGGAATTGAAGAAGAACTTTACTATCATCATCGTGACCCACAGTATGCAGCAGGCTGCGCGTGCTAGTGACTACACAGGATTTTTCTACTTGGGTGACTTGATCGAGTATGATAAGACGTCTAATATTTTCCAAAATGCTAAACTGCAGTCAACCAATGACTACGTAACAGGACACTTTGGATAGAAAGGAAACAGTATGACAGAAGCGATTTTACAGGTGTCAGACCTGTCCGTTTACTACAATCAAAAAAAGGCCTTGAATAGTGTTTCCCTATCCTTCCAACCTAAGGAAATTACAGCCTTGATTGGCCCATCTGGTTCAGGAAAGTCAACTCTTCTTAAAGCTATCAACCGCATGGGGGATCTCAATCCAGAGGTGACCACAACTGGTTCGGTGGTTTATAACGGCCACAATATTTACAGCCCACGTACAGACACAGTTGAATTGCGTAAGGAAATCGGTATGGTCTTTCAACAACCAAACCCTTTCCCTATGTCTATCTACGAAAATGTTGTTTATGGCCTTCGTATCAATGGAGTGAAGGACAAGCAGGTTCTGGATGAAGCAGTGGAAAAAGCCTTGCAACGTGCTTCCATCTGGGATGAGGTCAAGGATCGCCTACATGATTCAGCTATCGGGCTTTCAGGTGGACAACAGCAACGTGTCTGTGTTGCCCGTGTCTTGGCAACTAGTCCTAAAATCATTCTCTTGGATGAACCGACTTCAGCCTTGGATCCTATCTCAGCTGGTAAAATTGAGGAAACCTTGTATGGTTTAAAAGATAAATACACCATGCTCTTGGTTACGCGTTCCATGCAACAAGCTTCTCGTATCTCTGACAAGACAGGATTTTTCCTAGCTGGAGATTTGATCGAGTTTAACGATACTAAGAAGATCTTCCTCAACCCACAACATAAGGAAACAGAAGATTATATTTCAGGAAAATTTGGATAAGGAGATAAATGATGTTACGTTCTCAATTTGAAGAAGATTTAGAGAAATTGCACAACCAGTTCTATGCTATGGGACAAGAAGTGCTATCCCAAATCAATCGTACGGTACGTGCCTTTGTTACGCATGACCGTGATTTGGCCAAAGAAGTCATCGAAGACGATGCAGAGGTAAACGAATACGAGGTGAAATTGGAGAAGAAATCATTTGAAATGATTGCCCTTCAACAACCAGTTTCTCAAGACTTGCGTACTGTTCTAACAGTCTTAAAAGCCGTATCTGACTTGGAGCGTATGGGGGATCATGCCGTTTCCATTGCAAAAGCAGCCATTCGTATGAAGGGGGAGCAACGTATCCCAGCTGTTGAAGAAGAAATCAAGAGAATGGGTCGCGATGTCAAGAACTTCGTTGAAGCAGCCCTTGAACTCTATCTGAATGGTTCAGTGGATCAGGCCTATGAAGTAGCAGCCATGGACGAAAAAATCAACCATTACTTTGATAGTATTCGTGACTTGGCTACGGAAGAAATCAAGAAAAATCCAGATGCCATCGTTACAGGTCGTGATTATTTCCAAGTGATTGCCTTCTTGGAACGTATTGGAGACTATGCAAAAAATATCTGTGAATGGGTTGTTTACTTTGAAACAGGTAAGATTGTAGAATTGTAAGTTGGGGTTATTTTGTATAAAAAGGAGCTATCGATCAGATAAAAGCTCTTTTTTTGTATTTAAAAAATAATTTTGAGATAAAAAATTCAAAAAACACTTGACAAGTAAGTTGTGTAGAGTTATAATTATACAAAATTAACAGAGAGGTTGTTTATTTATGAAATCAAAAAAATGGATATTTGTTTTATGTAGCTTTCTTGCAAGTTTCTTCTTAGTAGCTTGTCAGTCAGGTTCTAATGGTTCTCAGTCAGCTGTTGAGGCCATTAAGCAAAAGGGGAAATTAGTTGTGGCGACTAGTCCTGATTATGCACCTTTTGAATTCCAAGCCTTGGTTGACGGGAAAAATCAGGTAGTCGGTGCGGACATTGATATGGCTCAAGCTATCGCTGATGAACTTGGAGTTAAGTTGGAAATCTCAAGCATGAGTTTTGACAATGTCTTGACCAGTCTACAAACAGGTAAGGCTGATCTAGCAGTGGCGGGAATTAGCGCTACTGAAGAGAGAAAGGAAGTCTTTGACTTTTCAATCCCTTACTATGAAAACAAGATGAGTTTCTTGGTTCGTAAGGCTGATGTAGAAAAATACAAGAATCTACCAAGCCTTGAAAGTGCCAATATTGCAGCCCAAAAAGGAACTGTTCCAGAATCAATGGTCAAGGAACAATTGCCAAAAGCTCAATTAACTTCCCTAACGAATATGGGTGAAGCAGTCAATGAACTACAGGCTGGAAAAGTAGATGTTGTTCATATGGATGAGCCTGTTGCGCTTAGTTATGCTGCTAAAAATGCGGATCTAGCTGTCGCAACTGTCAGCTTGAAGATGAAGGATGGCGAAGCTAATGCAGTTGCCCTTCGAAAAAACAGTGCTGATTTGAAAGAAGTGGTGGACAAGGTTATCCAAAAACTCAAGGATGACGGTACCTATCAAAAATATCTTGAAAAAGCAGCAAGCTTAACAGAAGTTGAACAATAAGCAAAAAGCAGAGTTGGAAGTCAGTCCAATTCTGCTTTTAAATAGTTTAAAACCTTTTCCAGATTGTCTAAGGATACCTTGACAAATTGATAAGGGCAGGCACCTAAGTAAGCATCTTCAAAGAAGTCCAAGCCCAGTTGGCTGTGTTTGAGACTGGCAATTTTAGGGTAGTGGGTGAGGTCTAATAAGACTCCGTCATGTAAGGGAAAGTGGGGAAGGGGACAAGGAAGTCGGTCCACTATTTCCTCTAGTTGCTTTTGGTAACGATCTTGACCAACCAATCTAGCTAGTCTGTTTTTTTCAAATAATTGACTATCAATGTAAAGTGATAGGGCTTTTTGCATGATGAGATTGCTATCATAGTCTAAGATGTTTTTGTAGGCAACAAAGGCTTCTTTGATACAATTTGGTAGGATGAGTGCCGTAATCCGCAGGGCTGGAAAAAGGCTGGTTGAGAAGGATTTGATGTAAATCACCCGATCCTCCCTGTCTAGGTAGTGGAAGGATGGATTTTTTTTTGCATCCAAGTCTCCCAGATAATCATCCTCCACGATGAAAACATTGTACTGAGAGGCCAAGGAAAGAATGGATTTTTTTTCCTCTTCTGAGTAGGAATGACCTAAAGGATAATGAAAACGAGGAATGGTGTAGAAAAACTTTATCTTTCCAGTCTTGAAGTGACTTTCAAGTTCTTCAATGTCTATGCCATTAATTCGTCTTTCGATAGTTTGGTAGGAGAGCCCTTGAGCAATCAAGAGACGGTTCATCCGATGATAGGTCGGTTGTTCGACCAAGATATCAGTTGTTTGACTTGGGAACGTAATCTGAGAGAGAATGAAGAGAGCCTGTTGGGTACCAGATGTGAGAACCAGTTGATCCGGTTTACAGTAAAGCCCCTGCTCAAAGAGAAGTTTATGAACAGACTGTCTAAGTTCATCTAATCCTTCATGGTTATCATAGTAGTTAAAGAGGTAGTTTTCACGTCCTATCAAGGTTTCGTTAACACAGAGTCGGAAATCGTCATAGGCACTGGCATGTTCGTCAGTGACTTCGATTTCCAAGTCTTGATGTTGTCCCTGTTCCAGCACATAGTAGCCACTCTGGGGTTTGGCGTAGAGATATTGTTCATGCCGTAATTCCAGTAGCGCTCGTTGAATGGTATCTTTGCTACAGTGAAAGTCAAGGCTCAGTTGACGGATGGAAGGCAGGCGGCTACCCGTCGGAAAGCGTCCAGACTCGATAGCATTTTTCAGATAGGAAACGACCTCTTGGTACTTGCTTTGTTTCTTCATTCCAGACCTCCCTTGATTTTGTTACATTGTACCTTTTTTTTTCCTTCTTGGCAATGTCTAGGGTGTTTCTCTCGTTCACATCTAGCGGTAAATGTGGTATACTACCATCTTTCATACTTTTTTGAAATCAGAGAGCAACCAAATGCGGATGTGACAGTTTTTCGTAACCTTTTTTCTCTTTAAAACAAAATGTGTATTTTTATTTGGGGTTGGTTTGTTTTAAAAAGTTTTCATGCTAATTTCCCCTAATTACTTGCCCATGTTTTTAGGAAAATGCTTGAAATCGCTTTCTTTCCGTGGTATAACAGAATTGAAAAATAAAAGTATACTAATAACTTGTTAGAAAGGAGTTTAAATCAGAAAATCAAGTTATTTTATCAGTAATATACATTTGTGACTTGAAAGGAGTGTTTTTTATGAAATTAAAAAAACCGTAAGCACAGCTCTTGTTGTATTATCAATATTTTCTATTATGTCTCCTTCTATAGCTTCTGTTAGAGTATTTGCTGATGATGTAACTATCACGGAAGTTTCTGAAATTAGTACCCAAGAGCAAAAACAAATAGATGATGTAGTCAATGTTCTTGAACAAATGTTTAGAAATGGAGTTAATGAAAAAATGTTACTGAATATGTTTATAAAAACTTTTCTCAAAAAGATATTGTTCTTGTGGAAAATGAATTAGAAACTAATATTAATAATCCCTATGACAGAGTCCCTTGGGATGGGAGGATGTATAGTGGGCAAAATACGAGAAGAATTTTTTGCTATGATTAATGTTTCGCTAATTGTTAAGTATGCGTAGAAACAGGCTTGTTCATAATTAGCTAAAGTGGTACTAAGATTTGTTAAAGCTAATGGACTTAAAACAAATATTTATATCATTGCCAGGCAATTGCCTATTTGGGCAGTTCAGTGAGGTATGGAATAATGCGTGATAAAAAATTTCTTATTAAAGAAGCGATTATTAGCTTTTTGATTGGATTTGTATATGCGTATTTAGTGTTACAAAAATTTATCCTTTGGAAAATCCTTTTGTTTGCATTTATTTTTGCAATTATTAATACAATATTTATGTTTGATAGGAACAAAAAATAAATAATGATTTAGTTAAATAAAAAGTGGCCCCTAGGGAAGTGTGTTCCTTAGGGGTTGTTGTACTAGTTCAAGTTTTGTTTCTGTCAAAATCTCAGACTACCCGTCGGAAAGCGTCCAGACTCGATAGCATTTTTCAGATAGGAAACGACCTCTTGGTACTTGCTTTGTTTCTTCATTCCAGACCTCCCTTGATTTTGTTACATTGTACCTTTTTTTTTCCTTCTTGGCAATGTCTAGGGTGTTTCTCTCGTTCACATCTAGCGGTAAATATGGTATACTTAGGAGTAACATTTATAGAATAATACTCTTCGAAAATCTCTTCAAACCACGTCAGCTTCGCCTTGACGTAGATATGGTTACTGACTTCGTCAGTTCTATCTACAACCTCAAAGCAGTGCTTTGAGCAGCCTGCGGCTCGCTTCCTAGTTTGCTTTTTGCTTTTCATTGAGTATAACAGACAAGAAAGTGAATGGATAAGAACGTGCAGGAACCAGTGAAATTATTTCAATACAATACGCTAGGAGCCTTGATGGCTGGCCTTTACGGCGGAACCATGACTGTGGGAGAATTGCTAGAGCATGGTGACCTTGGTTTGGGAACCTTGGATTCAATTGATGGGGAATTGATTGTTCTAGATGGGAAGGCCTATCAAGCCAAAGGCTCTGGTGAGCAGCCAGAGATTGTGGAGGTGTCTCCTAATGCTCTAATTCCATATGCTGCAGTTGTTCCGCATCAAGCAGAGGTTATTTTCCGCCAGCGCTTTGAAATGACTGATAAGGAATTGGAAGCGAGGATTGAGTCTTATTACGATGGGGAAAATCTTTTCAGATCTATAAAGATTCATGGTGAATTTAGCCATATGCATGTTCGCATGATTCCTAAGTCCACACCAGATATCAAATTTGCCGATGTAGCAACCAAACAACCAGAGTATAGCTGTGAGAATGTTACAGGAACTATTGTTGGTTTTTGGACCCCTGAAATTTTTCACGGGGTCAGTGTTGCAGGTTACCATTTGCATTTTATCTCAGATGATCTAACTTTTGGGGGCCATGTGATGGATTTTGTCATTAAAGAAGGAGTTATTGAAGTGGGAGCAGTTGACCAGTTGGATCAACGCTTTCCAGTCCAAGATCGTCAATACTTGTTTGCTAAGTTTAATGTAGAAGAGATGAGAAAAGATATTGAAAAGGCAGAATAGGAGACGAAAATGACCGTTCATATTATCATTACCATGGTGCTGTTGCTGGCTTTCTTGATAGTGAGCATTTGGTATGCCAAAAAGAAATATCAGATCAGTCTAGCTGTCTTGGGATTGGGGGCAGTTGCCTTCTTTCTCTCTTCACAGATTTTGGAAAAACTGGTGCATGTTTTGGTTTTGCATCCTCAAAAAGATGGTAGTATTACCCTCTTGCAAGACCATCCGCTTTTCTATATCTTTTATGGCCTAGCCATGGCAGCATTTTTTGAGGAAACAGCTCGCCTTATTTTCTTCAAATGGTTGGAGAAAAAGAGAAATTTGGAAAAGGCAGATGCCTTGGCTTATGGGTTAGGTCATGGTGGTTTGGAATTGATTTTCTTAGGTCTTGCTAGTCTCCTCAATCTTTACATCGTGCTTTCGGCAGTTCAAACTCAGAATCCACAGGTCATGCAATTGCTGTCTGAAAATATGTTGAAAACTATCCAGTCTTTGTCTGTCTGGCAAATTTACTTGCTTGCTTTTGAACGAATCTTGGCTCTAGGTTTCCAATTACTTTTGACCGTTTGGGTTTACCAAGCTGTTCGTCAGAAGAAATGGATTTATCTCCTAGCAGCCTATGGTCTACATGCTGTCTTTGATCTTGCACCTTCTTTAGCTCAAGTAGGATGGATTACAAGTCCAGTCTTGGTTGAAGTCATTCTACTAGTTGAACTCATTCTAGTTGTCTATGTAACCAAGAACATATTTTGCAAAAAATCATAAAAAGAGGGAAACCTCTTTTTTGTTTAAAATAACCCCAAGGTCTTTTTAGGGTCGTCAAATGGTCATAAAAATGGTATAATGGAATGAATTTTGTAAAAGGAAGAGTACCATGTCAGTAAGAGAAAAAATACTTGAAATTTTAGAAGGAATTGATATTCGTTTTAAGGAACCCTTGCATAGCTATAGTTATACAAAAGTAGGTGGGGAGGCTGATTATTTGGTCTTCCCCCGAAATCGCTATGAGCTAGTTAGAGTTATTAAATTTGCTAATCAAGAAAATATCCCTTGGATGGTTTTGGGGAATGCTAGTAATATCATTGTTCGTGATGGAGGTATTCGTGGCTTTGTTATTTTGTGTGACAAGCTCAATAACGTTTCAGTTGATGGTTATACCATTGAGGCAGAAGCTGGAGCCAACTTGATTGAAACGACACGCATTGCCCTCCGCCACAGTTTGACTGGATTTGAATTTGCTTGTGGCATCCCTGGAAGTATCGGTGGTGCTGTCTTTATGAATGCGGGTGCCTATGGTGGGGAAATCGCCCATATCTTGCAATCTTGTAAGGTCTTGACAAAGGATGGCGAAATCGAAACTCTGTCTGCTAATGATTTGGCTTTTGGTTACCGTCATTCAGCTATCCAGGATTCAGGAGCTGTTGTCTTGTCAGCTAAGTTTGCCCTGTCTCCAGGGAATCATCAGGTTATCAAGCAAGAAATGGAGCGGTTGACTCACCTACGTGAACTCAAACAACCTTTAGAATATCCATCATGCGGTTCTGTCTTTAAGCGTCCAGTGGGTCATTTTGCAGGCCAGTTGATTTCAGAAGCGGGACTTAAGGGCTATCGTATCGGTGGAGTAGAAGTTTCAGAAAAACACGCCGGATTTATGATTAACGTTGCTGATGGAACGGCTAAAGACTATGAAGATTTAATTGAGTCGGTAATTGAAAAAGTCAAGGAACATTCCGGTGTGACCCTTGAGAGAGAAGTCCGTATTTTAGGAGAAAGTAAGTAAGGAAATGGAGTTAATCACCCCTTACTTTATTTAGTTAAGAGAGGGGAAGACAATCAGTTTTTACTTTCATTTCCTCTTTCCAGGATTTCTTTGTGGCCTAACAGAGTCCGAATCTGTCAATTTATGAAAAAGAAGGAATATATGACAATTGAAAAAACCAATTATTGAATTCAAAAACGTTTCTAAAGTTTTTGAAGACAGCAACACTAAGGTTCTCAAAAATATCAACTTTGAGTTGGAAGAGGGGAAATTCTATACCCTTCTAGGCGCATCTGGTTCAGGAAAATCAACCATCCTTAACATCATTGCAGGCTTGCTGGATGCGACGACAGGAGACATTTTACTCGATGGAGTGCGAATCAACGACATCCCAACCAACAAGCGAGACGTCCATACGGTCTTCCAATCCTATGCCTTGTTTCCACATATGAATGTGTTTGAAAATGTTGCCTTTCCACTTCGCTTGCGTAAGATTGACAAGAAAGAAATCGAGCAACGCGTAGCGGAAGTGCTCAAGATGGTTCAGTTGGAAGGTTACGAAAAACGTTCCATCCGTAAACTCTCTGGAGGACAACGTCAGCGTGTGGCAATTGCCCGTGCCATCATCAACCAACCCCGTGTGGTCTTGTTGGACGAGCCTCTGTCAGCGCTAGACTTGAAATTAAGAACAGATATGCAGTATGAATTGCGTGAACTGCAACAACGATTGGGCATTACCTTTGTCTTTGTTACTCACGATCAGGAAGAAGCTCTCGCCATGAGTGACTGGATTTTCGTTATGAATGATGGCGAGATTGTCCAGTCTGGAACTCCTGTGGATATCTACGACGAGCCAATCAACCACTTTGTTGCTACCTTTATTGGTGAGTCAAATATCTTGCCTGGTACCATGATTGAAGACTACTTGGTTGAGTTTAACGGCAAACGCTTTGAAGCGGTCGATGGGGGGATGAAGCCAAATGAGCCTGTTGAAGTCGTGATTCGTCCAGAGGACTTGCGTATTACCCTTCCTGAAGAAGGCAAGCTCCAAGTTAAGGTGGATACCCAGCTCTTTCGTGGGGTGCACTATGAGATTATCGCCTATGACGAACTTGGAAACGAATGGATGATCCACTCGACTCGTAAGGCCATTGTGGGTGAGGAAATCGGTCTGGACTTTGAACCAGAAGACATCCACATCATGCGTCTCAATGAAACCGAAGAAGAGTTCGATGCTCGTATCGAAGAATACGTAGAAATCGAAGAGCAGGAAGCAGGTCTGATCAATGCAATCGAGGAGGAAAGAGATGAAGAAAACAAGCTCTAAACTCTTTGTAGTGCCCTACATGCTCTGGATCGCCCTCTTTGTGTTGGCACCCTTGGTCTTGATTTTCGGTCAATCCTTTTTCAATATTGAAGGACAATTCAGTTTAGAAAATTATAAGTCTTACTTTGCGTCACAAAACTTGACCTACCTAAAAATGAGTTTCAACTCAGTGCTTTATGCAGGCGTTGTGACCTTTGTGACCTTGCTTATCAGCTATCCAACAGCCCTCTTTTTGACTCGTCTCAAACACCGTCAACTCTGGCTTATGCTGATTATCCTGCCTACCTGGATCAATTTGCTCCTTAAAGCCTATGCCTTTATCGGAATTTTTGGTCAAAATGGCTCTATTAACCAATTCTTGGAATTCATCGGAATCGGTTCACAGCAATTGCTCTTTACCGATTTCTCCTTTATTTTTGTCGCAAGCTACATCGAGCTTCCCTTTATGATTTTGCCAATTTTCAATGTTTTGGACGATATGGATAACAATCTCATTAATGCCAGCTATGACCTTGGTGCGACCAAGTGGGAGACCTTCCGTCATGTCATCTTCCCTCTATCGATGAACGGTGTGAGAAGTGGGGTTCAGTCTGTCTTTATTCCCAGCTTGAGTCTCTTCATGCTGACCCGTTTGATTGGTGGAAACCGCGTTATCACACTAGGTACTGCCATTGAGCAGAATTTTCTAACCAATGACAACTACGGTATGGGTTCTACCATCGGTGTGATTCTCATCCTGACCATGTTCATCACCATGTGGGTGACTAAGGAAAGGAGAGAACGATGAAAAGATTTGCCAACCTTTATCTGGGACTGGTCTTTCTTGTCCTCTACCTGCCGATTTTTTACCTGATTGGCTACGCCTTTAATGCAGGTAACGACATGAATAGCTTTACAGGCTTTAGCTTGAGCCATTTTAAAACCATGTTTGGCGATAGTCGTCTCATGTTGATTGTGACTCAGACCTTTTTCTTGGCCTTTCTATCAGCCTTGATTGCGACCATTATCGGGACTTTCGGTGCTATTTACATTTACCAGTCTCGTAAGAAATACCAAGAAGCCTTTCTATCACTCAATAATATCCTCATGGTTGCGCCTGACGTTATGATTGGTGCCAGCTTCTTGATTCTCTTTACCCAATTCAAGTTTTCACTTGGCTTTTTGACCGTTCTATCTAGTCACGTGGCCTTCTCCATTCCTATCGTGGTCTTGATGGTCTTGCCACGTCTTAAGGAAATGAATGGCGATATGATTCATGCGGCCTATGACCTTGGTGCCAGTCAATTTCAGATGTTCAAGGAAATCATGCTTCCTTACCTGACTCCGTCTATCATTGCAGGTTATTTCATGGCCTTCACCTATTCGCTAGATGACTTTGCCGTGACCTTCTTTGTAACGGGAAATGGCTTTTCAACCCTATCAGTCGAGATTTACTCTCGTGCTAGGAAGGGGATTTCGCTAGAGATCAATGCCCTGTCTGCCCTTGTCTTTCTCTTTAGTATTATCCTAGTTGTAGGATATTACTTTATCTCACGTGAGAAGGAGGAGCAAGCATGAAAAAACTCTATTCATTTTTAGCAGGAATTGCAGCCATCATCCTGGTCTTGTGGGGAATTGCGACGCATTTAGATAGTAAAATCAATAGCCGAGATAGTCAAAAATTGGTTATCTACAACTGGGGGGACTACATCGATCCTGAACTCTTGACTCAGTTCACAGAAGAGACAGGAATCCAAGTCCAGTATGAGACCTTTGATTCCAACGAAGCCATGTATACCAAGATCAAGCAGGGTGGAACGACCTATGATATTGCCATTCCTAGTGAATACATGATTAACAAGATGAAGGACGAAGACCTCTTGGTACCGCTTGACTATTCAAAACTTGAAGGTCTTGAAAATATCGGACCAGAGTTCCTCAACCAGTCCTTTGACCCAGGCAATAAATTCTCTATCCCTTACTTCTGGGGAACCTTAGGAATTGTCTACAATGAAACCATGGTAGATCAAGCGCCTGAGCATTGGGACGACCTTTGGAAACCAGAGTATAAGAACTCTATCATGCTCTTTGATGGGGCGCGTGAGGTGCTGGGACTGGGGCTTAATTCCCTCGGATACAGCCTCAATTCCAAAAATCCGCAGCAGTTGGAAGAGACAGTAAACAAACTCTACAAATTGACTCCAAATATAAAGGCTATTGTGGCGGACGAGATGAAGGGTTACATGATTCAGAATAACGCTGCTATCGGCGTGACCTTCTCTGGTGAAGCCAGCCAAATGCTAGAAAAAAATGAAAATCTCCGCTATGTGGTACCGACTGAGGCTAGCAATCTTTGGTTTGACAATATGGTCATTCCCAAAACAGTCAAAAACCAAGATGCAGCCTATGCCTTTATCAACTTTATGTTGAAACCTGAAAATGCTCTTAAAAATGCGGAGTATGTCGGCTATTCAACACCAAACCTACCAGCTAAGGAATTGCTCCCAGAGGAGAAAAAAGAAGACAAAGCCTTCTATCCAGATGCTGAAACCATGAAACACCTAGAAGTTTATGAGAAGTTTGACCATAAATGGACAGGAAAATATAGCGACCTCTTCCTACAGTTTAAAATGTATCGTAAGTAGGAGATAAACGTAAGAAAACGAATCAGTCAAGCTGGTTCGTTTTTTTAATAGAAGGCAATTTTTGTAATGGTATCTTTTTCTATTTTAGTTGCTGTGTTTAGTAATATGAAAATTGAGGATAAAATAGTGATAAGTGAAATAACGGCGCATTTGTTTCAAGATTTTTTTATTTGTTGCATTCTACCTCCTTCATTAAAATTTTTTAAATTGACTACTAGTTACATACGCTGTTACCTCCTTTTATGCTATAATATTCTCAATAGAATATTCAATCTCAAAATAAATATTCCTTATGGAATAATTCTATTTTATACCGTAATGAATAACCATGTCGTCCTACTAACGTTGAGGAGAAATATTTATGCCTGATTTTGCTAAAATAGATAAAAAGTCTGTATATACTACGAACATTGGTTTGTTTCTAATGGCAGTATTGTCTTTGACAAAGATAATACCTGAACTTTCTTTGTCAGGTCTCACTGTACTGATTGGTATTCTCTTTTTCTTTGTTCTTGAACATTTTGATAAAAAATCACATATAGAATCAGGTTTGCGCTTTAAATCATTTTTCGATGACCTGAAAAAACCAGGGGTAATTCTTTTGGTCTTGCTTCCTGTAGGAACCGCTGCAGCAACTTTGCTTATCGGCGATATGATATTTAAGGGCGCTTTTGCTAGTCATATTTTGGGAAGAACGGATGGTATGTTATCCTTCGATAAAATACCGCTCCTTATGGTTCAAATAGTAATCGCAGCCTTGGGGGAAGAAATTGCATGGAGAGGTTTCTTTCTTGGTAAGTCAATGAGAATTATACCATTTTGGCTTTGTGCCATTCTATCTTCTTTATTGTTCGCGATAGCCCATATTTCTAGTGGAAGCGTTGGGCTTGTAAGCTACGATATTTTCATGATTTTTGTTGATAGTATCATATATGCAATGATTTATAAAAAGTCTGGGAATTGTTTGATTTCTACACTTTCTCATATTCTTGGAAATGCAACAGGAATTCTTTTGCTAATGATGTATAGCTAGACAGATTTTAATGTTATCTAGCTAATAAAGGATTTTCATTATAGGGAGGAAATGGTCGCTATCAGCAAAAGTGGGCTAGATGACTTGATTTATAAAAGTATGGTTTATTTGATTAAGTTTCAATAGGTAAAGATTAGTATATTCTTGTTGGGTGATTCTATTTTATGAAGGTTGTTTGTAGTTGAAGGGGGAAATAGATGGACTCTAAACTTGATACAGCTTGGGACTTGTTTCTGGAGGGAAAAACATCAGAAGCTAAAAAGTTGGTTGAACAAGATTTTTCCATTGATACCTGTACAGATTTTAGCCTTTTAAATCTGATGGGGTATTTATTATTGGCAGAAAAAGACTATGCCTCGTGTACCCGTATCTTTGAGAAATACATTTTATTGGCGCAACAAAATGAAGATAAAGAAAATGAACACATTGGCTTACATCAATTAGCTATGATTTACAGAGATCAGGGGGATTTTCATAAGGCTTTAAAACTTATTGAAGATGAAAAGAAGATAGTTGAAGAGCATTTTCCAAATGATAATCTAAAGAAAGCTGTGAATAACTACGAACAGGGTTACGTGAGATTTAAATTAAACAATCTTGATGAGGCTCTTACATTCATGAATCTGTCATTGGAACAATCTTTAGAGACTGATGATGTCATTTCTCAAGCTTGTAGCCATAGAGGGTTAGGTGAAATCTATTCAGCCTTGGAAGATACGGAATTATCCAACATACATTTCAAACAAGCTATAGAACTTTTCGAAAGTGCTGGAGAATTTGAAGGAATAAAGGAAATTGAGGAATTGATTAATGAATGATTTTACATTTAGATTTTGTTATTAGTTTGCTTTATCTTAAAGAATGTAGATATGCAATTGACAGTCTAGATAATATTAAAGTGAGAGAGTGATATGTTATTTTGGATTTGTTTAATATCAACAATTATATTGGCTAATTTTATTCTCCTGAAAGATTAATCAAAGATACAGGGAATTGGTCTGATTCAAGGGAGATGATTTCCAGTTGACGCAGGCTTAAAAAAACGGTATAATACTTAAGTTGAGAATTGATTTTCAATCATCTTAGTCCAGAGAAATGGCGGTGCTGCGAGCCATCTAAGTTAGGAAGTCATGCTACTCAATCATACAATTGCATAAGAACAAGAGAATGACAAGTTCATTGAATGAAGGTGGTACCGCGGTTTTTCGCCCTTCGTGATATGAGCTTGTCTTTTGGTTTTTGGAGGTGTTGATGAAAACATTTCTTGTCAAACAAAAGTTTCGTCTTGGAGGCGAACGCTTCGCTATCAAGGATGACAGGGGAGAAATCGCCTATCAGGTAGAGGGATCATTTTTTAAGATTCCCAAAACTTTTACCATCTATGATGTTAATGGTGAACAAGTCAGTCAGATCAGTAAAGAAATCTTGACCTTGCTTCCTCGTTTTGAGATTCAGCTTCGGGATGGCTCGAGTTTTGTCATTCGCAAGAAGTTGACCTTCTGGCGAGATAAGTATGAGTTTGATAATCTAGGTCTTCATATCGAGGGCAATATCTGGGATTTGAATTTCAAATTGCTGAATGATCGCGATCAGCTGATTGCTGAAATTAAGAAGGAACTCTTCCATCTGACCTCTACTTATACCGTAACCGTCCTTGAGGACGCTTATGCAGACCTAGTCATTTCCCTCTGTGTCGCGATTGACTATGTGGAAATGCTGGAAAGCCAATCACATTAAACAAGTAAATAAGGAGACAATATGAAACAACTATCTAGTGCACAAGTACGCCAAATGTGGCTTGACTTCTGGGCGACCAAAGGTCACTCTGTAGAACCATCAGTAAGCTTGGTTCCTGTAAATGATCCAACTCTTTTGTGGATCAACTCTGGGGTAGCAACTCTTAAGAAATACTTTGACGGGACAATCATCCCTGAAAATCCACGTATTACCAATGCCCAAAAGGCTATTCGTACCAACGATATTGAAAACGTAGGGAAGACTGCACGTCACCATACCATGTTTGAAATGCTGGGGAACTTCTCTATCGGGGATTACTTCCGTGATGAAGCCATCACTTGGGCTTATGAGCTTTTGACAAGCCCTGAATGGTTTGATTTTCCAGCTGAAAAACTTTACATGACCTACTATCCAGAAGACAAAGATTCATACAACCGTTGGATTGAAGTGGGAGTAGATCCAAGTCACTTGATCCCAATCGAAGATAACTTCTGGGAAATCGGTGCGGGACCTTCTGGGCCTGATACAGAGATTTTCTTTGACCGTGGAGAAGCTTTTGACCCAGAAAATATCGGTCTTCGTCTCCTTGCAGAAGATATTGAAAACGACCGTTACATCGAAATCTGGAACATCGTTTTGTCACAATTTAACGCAGACCCTGCTGTTCCTCGTAGCGAGTACAAGGAATTGCCACACAAGAACATTGATACGGGCGCTGGTTTGGAGCGTTTGGTTGCGGTTATCCAAGGGGCTAAGACAAACTTTGAAACAGACCTCTTCATGCCGATTATTCGTGAAGTGGAGAAATTGTCTGGTAAGGTTTATGACCAAGATGGCGACAACATGAGCTTTAAGGTTATTGCAGACCATATTCGTTCTTTGTCATTTGCCATCGGTGATGGTGCCCTTCCAGGAAATGAAGGTCGTGGTTATGTCCTTCGTCGTCTCCTCCGTCGTGCTTCAATGCATGGTCAAAAATTGGGGATCAATGAGCCTTTCCTTTACAAACTCGTTCCAACTGTTGGGAAAATCATGGAAAGCTACTACCCAGAAGTGCTTGAGAAATGTGACTTTATCGAGAAAATCGTTAAGAGCGAAGAAGAATCATTTGCTCGTACCCTTCACTCAGGTCAACACTTTGCCCAAGGCATTGTAGCTGACTTGAAAGAAAAAGGTCAATCTGTCATTGCTGGTTCAGATGTATTTAAACTTTACGACACTTATGGATTCCCAGTTGAATTGACAGAAGAAATCGCTGAAGAAGCTGGTATGACTGTGGATCGTGAAGGATTTGAAGCAGCCATGAAAGAACAGCAAGAACGCGCGCGTGCCTCAGCTGTCAAGGGTGGTTCAATGGGAATGCAAAATGAAACCCTTCAAAACATCACAGTGGAAAGCCGCTTTAACTATGAAGCATCTCAATTGTCTTCTAAATTGGTCGCTATCGTGGCTGACAATGCAGAAGTAGAAGCTGTGTCGGAAGGAACTGCCTCTCTTATCTTTGCGGAAACGCCATTCTATGCTGAAATGGGTGGACAGGTAGCTGACCACGGACAAATCTTGGATGAGACTGGTTCAGTTGTGGCTACTGTCACAAATGTTCAAAAAGCACCAAACGGACAAGCTCTTCATACAGTTGAAGTCCTTGCACCGCTTGCCTTGAACCAAGAATATACCTTGGCAATTGATAGCAATCGTCGTCACCGTGTCATGAAAAACCACACTGCAACTCACTTGCTTCACGCTGCCCTTCACAATATCCTTGGAAACCACGCGACACAAGCAGGATCTCTTAACGAAGTCGAATTCCTTCGCTTTGACTTTACTCATTTCCAAGCAGTAACTGCTGAAGAATTGCGTGCTATTGAACAGCAAGTCAACGAGAAAATCTGGGAAACTCTTGAAGTGAAGACAGTTGAAACGGATATTGACACTGCTAAAGAAATGGGAGCTATGGCCCTCTTTGGTGAGAAATACGGCAAGGAAGTTCGTGTTGTTACTATCGGTGATTACTCTATCGAACTTTGTGGTGGTACCCACGTTGGCAACACTTCTGAAATTGGTCTCTTCAAGATTGTCAAAGAAGAAGGGATTGGTTCAGGAACTCGCCGTATCTTGGCAGTGACTGGTAAGGAAGCCTTTGAAGCTTACCGTGAACAAGAAGATGCTCTTAAAGCCGTTGCAGCAACCTTGAAAGCACCTCAACTTAAAGAAGTACCTCACAAGGTAGAAGGACTTCAAGAACAACTTCGTCAATTGCAAAAAGAAAATGCTGAGTTGAAAGAAAAAGCCGCAGCGGCTGCTGCAGGCGATATCTTCAAGGATGTGAAGGAAGTCAATGGTCACCGTTACATTGCTAGCCAAGTATCTGTATCTGACGCTGGTGCCCTTCGTACTTTTGCGGATAACTGGAAACAAAAAGACTACTCTGATCTTCTTGTCCTCGTTGCTGCTATCGGTGACAAAGTCAATGTCCTTGTAGCAAGCAAGACAAAAGACCTTCATGCAGGAAACCTTGTCAAAGAATTAGCACCAATCGTCAATGGACGTGGTGGTGGTAAACCAGACATGGCCATGGCAGGAGGAAGCAACCAAGCTAAGATCCAAGAATTGTTGGATGCAGTAGCAGGTAAATTGTAAGAAAACAAAGATCTATCCATTTGGGTAGGTCTTTTTGTGAATGCAAAAAAGCCAAATCCGATTGGACCTGGCTTGGTTATTGTGAGCTATTAGATTGTATTGACTGCCCAGACACTTACGGATCTAGCTGAGACTGGGAATTGTCCATAACCTTCCTCATCGACTGTAACTTGACCTTGGTGATTTCCAAGTAAATCTACAAAAGTTTGGTTAGCCCATTCTTGGCCGACAAACATTGACTTGCTGTTTTCTTGGTCATTTGAGATAAGAACTGCGATTGGGGATTGATGTTCAGAACCTGAACGTACCCAACCGATACAGTTAGCATGGTCAAAGTAGTCTGTTTGTTCTCCATAGGCCAAATCTTTTCGGATGGCTAGGAGATGGTCAAGGACTTCTTTGAAATCTTCTTGGGCATACTGCCCTGAAATTCCATAGTAGTCTCCGTAAAAGACACATGGAAGACCGTCTTGGCGTAAGAGAATAAGGGCATAGGCTGCTGGTTTGAACCACTCTTCAATAGTAGACTCAAGAGCTTGTCCTCGTTGGGTATCGTGGTTGTCAACAAAGGTTACAGCCTTGTCGGGTTTGAGTTCAACCAAGCTATCTGTGAAAATGCCACGAAGGTCATAGTTTGCGCCAGCTTGACTGGCTTCAAAGAGATTCTGGTGGAGACGAACATCAACAAGGTCGAATCGTTCTTCCGTTTTTTCAAGATAGTCTAGATTGGCTTCCTTGTCAGGATTCCAGAATTCACCAAAAACATAGAAATCCTCACCGTATTTTTCCTTCATATCTCGGATGAAATTGCGCATGAAGAAAGAGTCGATGTGTTTGACGGCATCCAAGCGAAAACCAGCTACACCAGTCGTTTCCATGAACCAGTCAGCCCAGTCATAGATATTTTGGATGACTTCAGGATGTTTAAAGTCTAGGTCAGCATACATGAGGTAGTCGTAGTTTCCATTTTCATTATCGACTAATTCCTCATTTGCCCAGCCCTTATTATCCCCTTGGATCAGATAAATCCCAGACTTACGACGTTTGGCATCGTAATCTGTACCTGTGAAGTGGTACCAGTGCCAGTGAAAGTCATTGTAGGTATCTTGGCGACCATCGAAGGTAAAGCTAGTCCAGCCATTGATGGTAAAGGGGTCTCCAAGTTCAACTGTACGGTCTACAGGATCCACTTCGATAACCTGAAAGGCTTCCCTGTGATCGGCAGCAGCCTTGTGGTTGAGAACTACATCGGCCATAGGTTGAATTCCCTGCGTTTTAAGGGCTTGAATGGCTTGAAGATAGTCTTCTTTGAAACCATACTTGGTGCGGACAGTCCCTTTTTGGTTGAACTCTCCTAAGTCGAATAAGTCATAGACACCATAGCCGACATCTTTTTCATTGGTTGCCTTAAAAGCTGGTGGCATCCAGACGTGGCTGATTCCCAGATCAGCTAGGTGTTGAGCATCTTCAGCCAGACGCGTCCAGTGCTGACCGTCGTGGGGCAGATACCATTCAAAGTATTGCATGAGTGTTTGATTTTTCATTGTTTTTCCTCTGACATGTTGGTGATGATTTATTTTATCATAAACTACCTAACACCGCAAACGTTTGCGCAACGTCTGAAACAATCTTTTCGACTATTTTATCAAAAGTGTTGATTTTTTTGTATCAAAGTGCTAGTATAACAGTATGTAATATAGATAAAGATAGGAGTCAGACCATGATTGAATTTCAAAATGTTAGTAAGTTGTATGGTGATAAAGAGGCCTTGAGCAATCTCAATTTGCAGATTAAAAATGGAGAGATTATGGGCTTGATTGGCCATAATGGTGCTGGAAAATCGACCACCATAAAATCTCTAGTCAGTATTATTTCACCCACTGATGGTCGGATTTTGGTAGATGGATTGGATTTATCGGAAAATCGCTTGGCTATTAAACGAAAGATTGGCTACGTTGCAGATTCACCTGACTTATTTTTACGATTAACAGCTAATGAATTTTGGGAATTGGTTGCTTCCTCCTATGATATGAGTAGCTCTGACTTGGAGGCTAGTTTAGCTAGGCTGTTGACTATTTTTGATTTTGCTGAAAATCGCTATCAGGTTATTGAAACCTTTTCTCACGGAATGCGTCAGAAAGTCTTTGTGATAGGGGCGCTCTTGTCTGATCCTGATATTTGGGTCTTGGACGAACCCTTGACTGGTTTGGATCCCCAGGCTGCCTTTGATTTGAAGCAAATGATGAAGGAACATGCACAAAAAGGTAAGACTGTACTTTTTTCAACCCATGTCCTAGAGGTAGCCGAGCAAGTCTGTGATCGGATTGCCATTTTGAAAAAGGGGCATCTGATTTATTGTGGTAGTGTAGAGGACTTGAGAAAAGACCATCCAGACCAGTCTTTGGAAAGTATCTACCTTAGTCTTGCCGGTAGAAAAGAGGAGGTTGCAGATGCGTCTCAAGGTCATTAAAAAATTAGTTGATATCAATATCCTTTATTCATCAAATGAGACGAACCTAGCAAATCTACGCAAAAAACAAGCTAAGAATCCCGATAAAAAGGTTGATGTGTCAGGGAAATTGTTGCGTTCTTATCTTGTTTCTAGTTTGTTGCTACTCCTCTTATTTTCGAATCTAGTTTTTCGTTATCCTTTTGAGGAAGTTCCCAGTCTATTTAGTAATATGGTTGCTATTTTTCTAGTTATTGTCTTTTCTAATAGTTTAACAGCCTTTTACAATGTTTTTTATGAGAGTAAGGACTTGGCCTCTTATAGTCCTTATGCCTTTAAAGAATCAGAAATTATGCTTGCAAAAGGAATATCTGTTCTTTTGCCGTCTTTAGTTGGACTTGTCCCTATCTTAGCTTATTTTCTGGTTCTTTATCTTCGATTAGCTCCTTCTCTTTGGTTGGGCTTGCCTTTGATGTTGCTGTCCTTAGCTTTATTATTTGTCTCAGTTGGTCTAGGGATGGTCTTGGCAGTCCATTTTTTGGCCCAGACAGCATTTTTCAGAAAGCACCAGTCTCTTTTATCTAATGTCATGATTGGTCTAGGGTTATTATTCCCTATGATACTGGTTTTCTATTCAAATTCAGGAGCTAGTATAGAGACAGTTAGAGAAGTCCCAACCCTCTTTTATCCTCTTCATATCTTTTATAAAATAGCAGTAGAGCCTTTTTCTCTTGAATCCATCTTTGGATTACTGGCTTGGATAGCAGCAACTGTTTTGCTACTTTATCTAACAAAAAAGAAGGTTGTTCCTCAATTTTATCAAGTTGTTATGACCAACAGTGAAGAAAAAATCAGAAAAGAGCGTCGTAGCAAACAAAGCATTTCCATAACTAAAAAAGGTTTTTTCCGTACGGTGTTACGCTATAACCTCTCCCTCTTGGGACAGGGGACTAGCTTGGTGACAGTGCTTTTTACAAGTACTTTCCTGCCTTATTTCTTTATGATAGGCTTAATATCTAAGATTAGGGATTCCCAGCTTGTTCCAGAAATAAATGCACAATACTGGTTGCCCTTGTTTTTTGTGGGAGTGTTTATAGCAGTTTTAAATAACAATATCACAAGTCTATCTTCAATCGGGTTATCTCTGGAGAGGGAAAATTTTGATTTTCTTAAGAGTTTGCCTTTTGATTTTACTCGTTATGTGAAAGTGAAATTTTGGATTATATTTGCAGTCCAGTCCCTCTTACCTATCTTGACTTTACTTGGTCTTTCCCTTTATTTAGGATTGCCCATTCTTTCAATGATTTACCTTCTTGTGGCATGGTTCCTTGCTAGTGTCATCCTTTCTTGCCATCATTATTTTAAGGATGTGAAAAATCTGTCAACCAATTGGAGTAGTATTACGGACTTGGTGAATCGTTCAAATGGTATAGTTGCAATAGTTTTATTGTTTATATATAGTGCAATCCTAATGGCCCTTGTAATTGGGAGCTTATTCTTGGTTCAGTCTCTCTCTCCTATTCTTGCAATTAGTTTAGGACTTGTAAGTTTTATACTTCTGCTTGGCCTTAGCATTTTTAGCTACCATTATTATTTTAGACGTATAGTGGAACATTTAGATAGGATGTAACTCTTGTCACAAGATAGTGCTTTATTGATGACATGAGTCTGAGAAAAAAATTTTGATTTTTGAAATTCTTTATTATAGAATCGATAGATTAGACAAAAAAGCGAACAAAACAGAATTCTGAGTGTCAGATAACTCGTTTTGTTCGCTTTTTATATTTAATGTTAGACTTTTGTCCCAGACTCATTTTATTTTCTTAGGATAGTGAAGATGAAGAGTGTATTTCATAAATTCATACTCCTAGGATAATGACTTTTATGTCATAATCCCATAAAGCTAAGGAAAGTTTCTGTTTTGTGAATTGTCTAAAAATTTGATATAATGGTAGTTATGAATAGAATAAGAGTTAGCAGAAGAGTTGAAAAAAAGCTTGCTAAAGGCTTGGTTCTTTTGGAAGCAAGTGATCTTGCAGATATCGATCTGCTGGATCAAGCAGTCCAAGTTCACAATCAAGATGGGAAGTATCTTGGTAGCGCCTATCTTTCTCAGCAGAATAAGGGAATCGGTTGGTTTATCAGCAAGGAGAAGGTTGACTTTACTCAGTCCTTCTTTGAAAGTCTCTTTAAACAAGCTAAAGAAAAGAGACGGGCTTACTATCAAGATGAATGCACAACAGCCTTTCGCTTATTTAACCAAGAGGGAGATGGCTTTGGTGGCCTCACTATTGACCTATATGGTGACTATGCAGTTTTTTCTTGCTACAACTCTTATATTTACCAGATTCGTCCTCTTATTTTAGAAGCCTTTAAACAGGTTTTTCCTGAAGTTTTAGGGGCTTATGAGAAGATTCGATTTAAGGGACTGGACTATGAGTCTGCCCATCTTTATGGGCAAGAAGCTCCGGAGTTTTTTACAGTTCTTGAAAATGGCGTTGCTTATCAAGTCTTTATGAATGACGGTTTGATGACTGGGATTTTCCTAGATCAGCACGAGGTTCGTGGTAGTCTAGTTGACGGGTTGGCTATGGGCAAATCCTTGCTCAACATGTTTTCTTATACGGCAGCCTTCTCTGTAGCAGCAGCTATGGGAGGGGCAAGCGAGACCACTTCTGTTGATTTGGCCAAACGTTCTAGAGAATTGTCTCAAGCACATTTTGAGGCCAATGGGCTTAGTACAGACCATCACCGTTTTATTGTCATGGATGTTTTTGAATATTTCAAGTATGCCAAGCGAAAAAGTTTGAGTTATGACGTGATTGTGCTAGATCCACCTAGTTTTGCTCGTAATAAAAAACAAACCTTCTCTGTAGCCAAGGACTATCATAAATTGATTTCTCAAAGTTTAGAGATTTTAAATCCGGGAGGTATAATCATTGCTAGCACGAATGCTGCCAATGTTTCCCGTCAAAAATTTATAGAACAAATTGATAGAGGCTATGCAGGAAGAAGTTACCAGATATTGAATCAATATGGTCTTCCAGCAGATTTTGCCTATAATAAAAAAGATGAAAGTAGTAATTACCTCAAGGTGATTAGCATGAAGGTTCTTAAATGAAATTAATCGTTTCAGTAATGCCAAAAAGTTTAGAGGAGGCCCAGGTACTAGATGTAGCCAGGTACCAAGATGCCGACATAATTGAATGGCGAGCAGATTTCCTCGCCAAGGATACTATTTTACAGGTAGCTCCAGCAATATTTGAAAAATTTGCAGGTCGTGAACTGGTTTTCACCTTGCGGACTCGCTTTGAAGGTGGTGAAATTGACCTCTCTCCAGAAGAATATGTCCAAATTATCAAGGAAGTGACTCAACTCTATCAACCAGATTATGTTGATTTTGAGTATTTTAGTTATAAGGAAGTATTTGAGGAAATGTTGGATTTTCCAAAT
This sequence comes from uncultured Streptococcus sp., assembly GCF_901875575.1. Lineage (GTDB taxonomy): Bacteria > Bacillota > Bacilli > Lactobacillales > Streptococcaceae > Streptococcus. The sequence goes on along the minus strand of NZ_CABFMF010000009.1, from coordinate 9,143 downwards.
CTTATTTTGAGTTATCACAATTTCCAGGAAACTCCAGAAAATATGATGGAAATCTTGTCTGAGTTGACTGCTTTAAATCCTAAAGTTGTAAAACTTGCTGTCATGGCTCATACGGAGCAAGATGTTTTAGACTTGATGAATTACACCCGAGGCTTTAAAACCCTCAATCCAGAGCAGGAATTTGTGACTATTTCCATGGGCAAGATGGGGAAAGTATCTCGAATTGCCGCTGATATGATGGGCTCTGCCTGGTCATTTGCTAGTTTGGATGAAGCCAGTGCCCCTGGTCAGATTTCCCTAGCTAATATGATAAAAATCAGGGAGATTTTGGATGAAGCTTGATGGCTATACTCGTTTAGCTGCAGTTGTGGCCAATCCTATCAAGCACTCAATTTCCCCTTTCATCCACAATACGGCTTTTGAAGCAACAGCTACCAATGGTGTTTATGTTGCCTGGGAAATTGAGACTAGTGATTTGGAACAAACAATCAGAAATATTCGTCGCTACCAGATGTTTGGAATCAATCTCTCTATGCCCTACAAGGAACAAGTCATTCCCTATTTGGATGAATTGAGTGATGAAGCCCACTTAATCGGTGCTGTCAACACAGTTGTGAATCATGATGGAATCTTAGTTGGATATAATACAGATGGCAAGGGATTTTTTAAGAGCTTGCCTTCTTTTACAATTACAGGTAAAAAGATGACCCTGCTAGGAGCAGGAGGGGCAGCCAAGTCTATTTTGGCCCAAGCTATTTTAGACGGTGCTAATCAGATTTCTGTCTTTGTTCGCGAGAGCTCAATGGAAAAAACTAAATCTTACTTAGGTAGATTAGAAGAACAAACAGGCTTTAAGGTGGACTTGTATGCTTTAGAAGATGTTTCTGAACTGCAAGCAAGGATTGCCGAGTCGGATTTGCTGGTTAATGCCACCAGTGTGGGCATGGATGGCCAATCCTCTCCTGTTCCTGAAAGCATAGTCTTACCAGAAACTATCTTAGTAGCAGATATCATTTACAAGCCTTTTGAAACGCCTTTTTTGAAGTGGGCTAGAAGTCAGGGGAATCCAGGGGTTAATGGTCTAGGAATGTTGCTCCATCAAGCTGCAGAAGCTTTTCAACTATGGACAGGAAAAGAAATGCCGACAGAAGTTATTTGGCAGTCTTTACAAGAAAAATACCAATAAAGAAAAGGAGCCTTTATGAAAATAAGAGTCGATATTCCGCATCATCCTTACGATATTGAGATTGAAAAAGGTTGTCTTTCACAGGCAGGCAAGTGGTTGCGGAAACTCTGGCAACCTCAAAAAGTGGTTATCGTGACAGACAACCATGTAGCCTCTCTTTATGCTGAGAAGGTCAAACTCAGTTTAGAAGATGCTGGTTTTCAAGTTGCAGTTTTTGATTTTTTAGAAGGTGAAGAACGAAAAAATCTGACTACCGTTCAGAAAGTTTATGAATTTCTTGTCAAGAAAGGTCTGACACGTAGTGATGGGATTGTTGCCTTAGGTGGTGGTGTTGTCGGTGACTTAGCTGGTTTTGTAGCTTCTACCTATATGAGGGGCATTCATTTTGTTCAGATTCCGACCAGTTTGACTGCCCAAGTGGATTCCTCTATCGGTGGAAAGACCGGTGTCAACACACCTTTCGCTAAAAATATGGTGGGAACCTTTGCTCAACCAGATGGAATACTAATTGATCCGCTTGTCCTTGAAACTTTGGGTAAAAGAGAGTTGATTGAAGGCATGGGCGAAGTTATCAAGTATGGCTTGATTGAGGATGTAGAACTCTGGAATCTCTTGACTGAGATGGATGGTTCTGTGGAAAGCATTCTGGAAAATTCGGAACGATTAATTGAACATTCATGCCAAGTTAAGCGCAAGATGGTGGTTGAAGATGAGTTGGACAACGGTGTTCGACTTTATCTAAACTTTGGTCATACTATTGGCCATGCCATTGAAGCGACTGCTGGCTATGGTCGTGTGATGCATGGAGAGGCTGTGGCTATGGGTATGGTTCAGATTTCCAAGGTGGCTGAGGAAAAAGGTCTCATGCCTGAAGGCATTACTCAGTCTATCTCAGAAATGTGCCAGAAGTTTGATTTGCCTATCGCTTATGAAAATTGGGACATAGATAAGCTCTATCAAACTCTGACTCATGATAAGAAGGCACGAGGCAATACCTTGAAATTGGTTTTGGTACCGGAGATCGGCTCGGCGACCATTCATCCAGTTTCTTTTGAAGAGATGAAAGACTATTTGGTGAAATAAGGAGATTCTATGAGATATTTAACAGCAGGAGAATCGCATGGACCACGTCTGACCGCTATTATAGAAGGTATTCCGGCTGGACTTCCTTTAACAGCTGAGGATATCAATGAAGACCTCAAACGACGTCAAGGTGGCTATGGTCGAGGTGGTCGTATGAAAATCGAGAGTGATCAGGTTGTCTTTACCTCTGGTGTTCGTCACGGGAAAACGACAGGGGCTCCAATCACTATGGATGTCATCAATAAAGACCATCAAAAATGGTTAGACATCATGGCTGCTGAAGACATTGAAGATCGACTCAAAAGTAAACGTAAAATCACTCATCCTCGTCCAGGTCATGCGGATTTGGTTGGTGGTATCAAGTACCGTTTTGATGACTTGCGAAATTCTTTGGAGCGTTCATCAGCTCGTGAAACCACCATGCGAGTGGCGGTCGGAGCAGTGGCGAAACGGCTCTTGGCTGAACTTGATATGGAGATTGCCAATCATGTCGTGGTCTTTGGTGGCAAGGAAATTGCTGTTCCTGAAAATCTAACAGTGGCTCAAATAAAAGAACTGGCTGCTCAGTCAGAGGTTTCCATTGTCAACAAAGAACGGGAGCAAGAAATCAAAGATTATATCGATCAAATCAAACGTGACGGGGATACCATTGGTGGAGTAGTAGAGACGGTTGTTGGAGGTGTTCCAGTCGGCCTTGGTTCCTATGTTCAGTGGGATAGGAAACTAGACGCCAAACTTGCTCAAGCAGTTGTTTCTATCAATGCCTTTAAAGGAGTAGAATTTGGTCTTGGCTTTGAAGCTGGTTACCGTAAAGGAAGCCAAGTTATGGATGAAATTCTCTGGTCTAAAGAAGACGGCTATACCCGCCGTACCAACAATCTGGGTGGCTTCGAAGGTGGTATGACTAATGGGCAACCCATCGTTGTTCGTGGTGTCATGAAACCTATTCCGACTTTATACAAACCACTCATGAGTGTGGATATCGAAACCCATGAGCCCTACAAGGCGACCGTGGAGAGAAGTGACCCGACCGCTCTTCCGGCTGCAGGTGTCGTCATGGAAGCTGTAGTGGCTACAGTCTTGGCTCAGGAAATTCTAGAGAAGTTCTCATCGGATAATCTTGAAGAATTAAAGGAAACTGTTGCTAAACACCGAGAGTATACAAAGAACTATTAAGGAGTCCCTATGGCAAAAACAATCTATATCGCAGGTCTCGGTTTGATTGGTACCTCTATGGCGCTGGGTATCAAGCGCGATCATCCTGATTATGAGATTTTGGGTTATAATCGAAGTCAGACTTCGAGAAAGATTGCCTTGGAGCGAGGAATGGTTGACTGTGTGACGGATGATTTTGCCAGTTTTGCACCTTTAGCAGATGTTATCATACTCTGCTTGCCAATTAAGCAGACAGTGACTTTTATTAAAGATTTAGCAAACATGGATTTAAAAGAGGGAGTCATTATCTCAGATGCTGGTTCTACCAAGTCAGCCATTGTGGATGCGGCGGAGCAGTATCTGGCTGGCAAATCTTTTCGATTTATCGGCGCTCACCCCATGGCAGGTAGTCATAAGACTGGTGCTGTATCTGCAGATGTCAATCTTTTTGAAAATGCCTATTATATCTTTACACCGTCTAGTCTGACGACTCCAGATACCCTTGAAGAAATGAAGGACTTGCTTTCGGGTCTTCATGCCCGCTTTATCGAGATTGATGCCAAGGAACACGATCGTGTAACCTCTCAGATTAGCCATTTTCCTCATATCTTGGCCTCAAGTCTCATGGAGCAGACTGCAATCTATGCTGAGAAACATGAGATGGCAAGGTACTTTGCTGCAGGTGGTTTTCGCGACATGACTCGAATAGCAGAGAGCGAGCCAGGTATGTGGACTTCCATCCTCTTGTCCAATCGAGAGATTATTCTTGAGCGGATTGAAAATTTTAAGGAACGTTTGGATGTGATTGGTCAGGCCATTAGTCAAGGGGATGAAGATCACATCTGGAACTTTTTCAACCAAGCACGTGAGCAACGTCAAGCCATGGAAATCCATAAGCGTGGCGGTGTGGATAGTTCTTATGACCTCTTTGTAGACGTTCCCGATGAAGAAGATGTCATCCTAAGAATCTTGGAATTGCTTAGAGGAACATCCTTGGTTAATATTCATATCAACGAGGAAAACCGTGAAGACGTTCACGGTATCCTACAAATTTCATTTAGAAATGCTCAAGATCTAGAAAGAGCACAGCAAGTCATTACACAAAATACAGACTACACAGTAGTCGTCAAATAAGGAGAAAATCATGTCAAATATTTACGATAGTGCAAATGAACTCAGTCGCGGTCTACGCGAATTACCAGAATACAAGGCTGTTAAAACAGCTAAAGATGCGATTTCAGCAGATGCCGAGGCCAGCAAAATCTTTACAGACTATGTTGCCTTTCAAGAAGAAATTCAAAAATTGGTCCAAACAGGGCAAATTCCTGATGCTAGCTTTCAAGAGAAAATGGAAAGCTTCGGTAAGCAAATTCAAGGTAATAACCTCTTATCAGAATTCTTCACCAAGCAACAACAACTTTCTATTTATCTATCCGATATTGAAAAAATTGTCTTTGAACCCGTTTCAGAATTGCTAAAATAATAAAATAACTAGCATAAAGTCAGGAATTTTTAAGGAATTTCTGGCTTTTTTATGATAAAATAAGTAAAAGTATTGATAGTATGAGGACCAGTATGAGATTAAAAACGAACATTAGCCACTTACGAGGGAGTATCCGAGTCCCAGGTGATAAATCGATTAGCCATCGCTCGATAATCTTTGGAAGTTTAGCAGAAGGTGAGACTAAGGTTTATGATATTTTACGTGGAGAGGATGTCCTTTCAACCATGCAGGTTTTTCGTGATCTTGGTGTTGAGATTGAAGACAAGGACGGTGTCATTACCATTCAAGGTGTGGGGATGACTGGGTTAAAAGCTCCGAAAAAACCACTAGATATGGGGAACTCTGGAACATCTATTCGTCTAATTTCTGGTGTTCTGGCGGGTGCTGATTTCGAAGTTGAGATGTTTGGAGATGATAGTCTTTCAAAACGTCCTATGGATCGTGTGACGCTTCCCTTAACCAAAATGGGAGCTAAGATTTCAGGTCAGACTGAAAGAGATCTACCTCCACTTCATTTGAAAGGCAGTAAAAACTTAACTCCTATTGAATATGAATTACCAATTGCCTCTGCTCAGGTTAAGTCAGCCTTGATTTTTGCAGCACTTCAGGCCCATGGTCAGTCTATCATAGTTGAGAAAGAACGTACCCGTAACCATACAGAAGATATGCTTCATCAGTTTGGTGGTCATTTAAATCTTGAAGGTAAGAAGATTACCGTTCAAGGTCCACAAAAACTGACGGGGCAAAAGGTTGTGGTGCCAGGAGATATTTCCAGTGCTGCTTTTTGGTTGGTTGCAGGTTTGATTGTTCCAAATTCTCGTGTAGAACTTAAGAATGTTGGGATTAATGAAACGCGTACAGGGATTCTAGATGTGATACGTGCCATGGGTGGAAAACTTGAGCTGACAGATATTGATCCAATCGCAAAATCGGCTACTTTAATTGTTGAAACGTCTGATTTGAAAGGGACAGAAATCGGTGGTGCCTTGATTCCACGCTTGATTGATGAATTACCAATTATTGCTCTTCTTGCAACTCAAGCAGAGGGAGTAACGGTAATCAAGGATGCTGAAGAACTTAAAGTAAAAGAAACTGATCGGATTCAGGTGGTAGCAGATGTACTCAACAGCATGGGATCTGACATTACCCCAACAGCAGACGGGATGCTTATTAAAGGAAAATCTAGTCTTCATGGTGCCAAAGTCAATACCTTTGGTGACCACCGTATCGGCATGATGGCGGCAATTGCAGCCCTTCTAGTAAAAGAAGGTGAAGTTGACCTTAATCGAGCAGAATCCATCAATACCAGTTATCCAAGCTTCTTCAACGATTTGGAGAGTTTAATGCATGGCTAAGATATTATTGGGATTTATGGGAGCAGGCAAGTCCACCATAGCCAAAGCTTTAGATCCAGATTATCTAGATATGGATGCCTTAATCGAGAAACGCTTAGGTACGTCCATTGCGGAATTTTTTGCTGAAAAGGGAGAAGGTGCCTTTCGTCAAGTAGAATCAGAACTTCTTGCTAAGTTAGTGAAGACTGATCGAGTCCTTTCCACAGGTGGGGGAGTAGTTATTTCTCCTCTAAATCGGGATTTGCTCAAGCAAAATCCTGATACAATCTACCTGAAAGCAGACTTTGAAATTCTCTATCAACGAATCTCAGCCGACAAAAATAATCAGCGTCCTCTTTTTCTAAGTAAAACTAAGGAGGAACTGCAAAAGATTTTTCAAGAAAGAGAATCTTGGTACGAGGAAGTTGCAAGTAAGGTTATCGATGTGACCAGACTGAGCCCAGAGGAAATTGCAGAGGAATTAAGATGAAAATTGCTTATTTAGGTCCCAAAGGATCTTTTTCTCACCATGTTGTTAAAACAGCTTTTCCAGACGAGGATTTGTTTGCTTTTGCAAATATTACGGACGTCATTAAGGCCTATGAGAATGGTTTGGTAGATTATTCAGTGGTGCCAGTCGAAAATTCCATCGAAGGCAGCGTCCATGAAACCTTGGATTATCTGTTTCATCAGGCTCGAATTCAAGCAGTAGCTGAAATTGTTCAACCTATTCATCAACAATTGATGGTTGTACCAGGTCAATCTAGGATTGAGAAGATTTTTTCCCATCCCCAGGCATTGGCTCAGGGTAAAAAATATATAGATAATCATTATCCAAATGTCAAAATGGAAGTAACTGCTAGTACTGCCTATGCCGCCCGTTTTATTTCAGAACATCCGGATCAACCTTATGCGGCGATTGCACCTAAAAGTTCTGCACTGGAATATGGTCTTAATGTGATTGCCGAAGATATTCAGGAGATGGAAGCCAATTATACCCGTTTTTGGGTTCTGGGGATAAATCTACCACCAATCCCTTTGAATGAATCATCTGAAAAAATGACTTTTGCTCTGACCTTACCAGATAATTTGCCAGGAGCACTCTACAAGGCACTTTCAACTTTTGCCTGGAGAGGTATTAATATGACAAAGATTGAAAGTAGACCTCTGAAGACAGCCTTGGGTGAGTACTTCTTTATCTTAGATGTGGATTTTACTGAGAAAGAGTTGGTGCATTTTGCTAAGAAAGAATTGGAGGCAGTAGGTATTTGCTACAAGATTCTAGGCACTTATCCTATTTATACTATAGTTGAGAAAGGAGAGATTAGAAGATGAGTAAAGAAAATCCTTTAAATCACCATGAACAGTTGCGATATGATTATCTCTTTAAAAATATCTATTATTTAAACGAAAGAGAAAAAAAGGAATTTGACTATCTTCAAACCAAGATCAATAGAGCTAGTAGTGATACTATCGGAGAAAAAAAGGAAGTTTTAGAGCCTTTGGTGCCTCCATATCCTAATGCTTCTCTTCCTATATATAGTAATCGTAGCCGGTCTAAGAAACATTCTAAAAAAGATCCAGTCCCAAAAGTTAAAAAACCGAAAAGAAAACTACGCTTGGGTCGTCTCTTTGTTGGCTTCCTTGCTATTCTATCATGTGTAGCATTGGGCATGATTTTCATGTTTCTAAGAGGATACCAAAATGCCACTAATCCTGAGAAAACTACTAATGCTAAAGCAGCTCAAGTAGAAGTGTTTAACGGTCAAGATACCAAAGATGGGGTGAATATTTTGATCATGGGAACGGATGGACGTATTGGTCAAAATAGTGCTGAAACACGTACGGACTCTATTATGGTTTTAAACGTTGGAGGTGCGGATAAGAAAATCAAGATGGTCAGCTTCATGCGTGATAATTTGGTATATATAGATGGCTATAGTAAAGTTACAGCTGGGAAAAGACAGACTGATAATAAGTTAAACGTAGCCTATGAACTAGGTGAACAAGAAGGACAAAAAGGGGCTGAGATGGTCCGCAAAGTTCTAAAAGATAACTTTGATCTGGATATCAAATACTACGCTCTAGTAGATTTCCAAGCTTTCGCAACTGCCATTGATACCCTTTTTCCTGATGGGGTAACTATCGATGCTCAATTTTCAACCTTAAATGGACAAGCTCTTACTGCAGCTACTGTTGGAGATGATTTACATGCAACTGAAACGGAGTCCCCTACTCAGACTATTAAAGTTGGGAAACAACAAATGAATGGTTCAACTTTACTTAATTATGCTCGCTTCCGTGATGATGATGAGGGAGATTATGGTCGTACTAAAAGACAACAGCAGGTGATGTCAGCTGTTCTGGAGCAGATCAAAGATCCAACTAAGCTATTTACAGGATCAGAAGCACTTGGTAAGGTTTTTGCTATGACGTCAACCAATACTCCATATACATTTCTTTTGACAAATGGATTACCAGTCTTACAAGGTGTTCAAAATGGAATAGAAAAGGTTACTGTTCCAGAACTTGGAGATTGGGTTGATGCCTATGATGTTTATGGAGGTATGGGACTTTTAGTTGATCAAAATAAATACAAAACAAAACTAGCCCATATGGGAATGAGATAAACAAAGATAGGAGAATCAAAGTTTGAAGGCTATTTATCTAGCAATCAGGGCTAAATTCCCAAACTAAGTTCCACTGCTAGTAGAAGTGGAAGTTAGTCTGAGAAAAATCATAAAAACCAGTGGAATTCCGTGTCAGGGTAAGTTCCACTGGTTTTAGTCATGCTTGATTTCATCGCTTTTGTAGCCAAAAGGAATCGAAAAAAAGAGCGCACAAAATCCCCTCATCTGAAAGCATTTCAGATTAAGTTCCG
>NZ_CABFMF010000008.1 GCF_901875575.1 uncultured Streptococcus sp. | reverse complement strand
CACCATAGTCCGTACGGGATTCGAACCCGTGTTACCGCCGTGAAAAGGCGGTGTCTTAACCCCTTGACCAACGGACCTGAGTTATTTTCAACTCTTTCTATTATACCCACTTTTTCTTCCTTGTCAACACCTTTTTTAACTTTTTTCTTTATTTTTATTTGCTTGTGATATCAAACTCCTTCATTACCAATCGCAACTCTCTTAAGATTCTTTTTCTTCCTCTGAATCGTTCATCCCTTAATAAGCGGTCTAGTTCTTCTTGTTTCTCTTTACTTTGTTGACTTCTATATGTACTTAATAGCTCATGAAAGAGGTAATAGTCATCTAACCAGAGACCCCCTGAACTTACTCGATGACTTATTTCTCCTATTTCCTCATAGGATTCTCTGTCATATCTTCGTTTTTGACTTTCTTGTTTTCGGATTATGTCTAGAATTCGATTTCGAAACTTGGTCTTAAAGTACCGTCTTAAGCGTGGTATGTCCTCTACCAGTCCCTTCTCTTTACTAAGCAATTCATGTAAACAAATCATCCCTTCTTGTTCCCAATCTGATTGTTCCCATAAATGGAGATAATACTCATTCCTACACTTATATACTATCCCTTGTACTTCTTTATATAACGCTTTAAACATTTGCTTGCTCCTTTCTGATATTACTCTACCAAATTGAAGAAGCTTTTTGCCGATTTTCTCTCTTCTGTCGCTTTTTTATTCCCTAATGTAATGAAAAAGAGAGGCACTGCCTCTCTCAGGGTTATTTTTCGTCATTCATTTTTGACTTAATTTCATCATAAGATAGGGCATGTGATTCCTCTTCTAACGTCTCAGGCATTTTTCCTGTTTCATAAAGAGATTTAATTTGTGTACTATCTAATGTTTCGTGTTTCAATAATGCTTCAGCAATCAATTTGTGAGTTTCACGATTTGACTGAATAATTTCAGCAGCTTTATTTCGTGCTTCATTCAATAACGAACGAACCTCTTCGTCGATTTCATAAGCTGTTTGTTCTGAAATTGATTTTTGAGGGCTTTGTGCTCCAAACATAGCATGATTACCCTCATATTGAACTGGGCCAAGTTTTTCACTCATACCGTACTCTGTAACCATTGCACGCGCCATTTGAGTCGCTTGTTCAAAGTCGTTTGAGGCTCCTGTAGTTTGAACATTAAAAATAATTTCTTCAGCTACACGTCCACCCATTAAGCCAGCCAATTGCTCTTTCATATCTTCTTTAGATAGAAGCATTTGGTCTTCCTTAGGAAGTGCAATCATATAACCACCTGCACGGCCACGTGGTACAATTGTAACCTTATGTACAACTCGTGCATTTGATAAAACCAATCCAACAATTGTATGTCCTGCTTCATGATAAGCAACCAATTCACGTTCTTTTTGAGATACTGTTTTATCCTTTTTAGATGGGCCAGCGATAACACGATCTTCTGCTTCATCAATATCTGAAGCATCAATAACTGACTTGTTACGTCTAGCAGCAACCAATGCCGCTTCGTTCAGCACATTCTCTAAGTCAGCACCAACAAAACCTGGAGTTTGTTGAGCAACCAGTTTCAAATCGACATCATCAGCAAGAGGTTTATTCTTGGCATGAACTTTCAAGATTGCTTCACGCCCCTTGACATCCGGACGGCCAACCAAGACTTTTCTATCAAAACGGCCTGGACGAAGAAGGGCTGGGTCAAGAACATCTGAACGGTTTGTAGCAGCGATGACGATAATACCTTCATTTCCTTCAAATCCATCCATTTCAATCAATAGTTGATTTAAGGTTTGTTCACGTTCATCATTTCCTCCTCCAAGACCGACTCCACGTTGACGACCAACAGCATCGATTTCATCAATAAAAATGATAGCTGGTGCTGCTTTTTTTGCATCCTCAAAGAGGGAACGAACACGACTCGCTCCAACTCCGACAAACATTTCTACAAAGTCAGAACCTGAAATACTAAAGAAAGGAACTCCTGCCTCTCCAGCAACTGCTTTGGCAAGCAAAGTCTTACCAGTTCCTGGAGGTCCTTCTAAAAGAACTCCTGCTGGAATACGTGCACCAAGTTTTGTAAATCGTTTTGGATCTTTTAGAAATTCAACAACTTCTACTAATTCTTGCTTTTCTTCCTCAGCTCCAGCAACATCTGAAAATCGTACTTTAATATCTTCCTTATTAGCAGCTTTGGCTTTGCTACGTCCAAAACTCATTGGATTACGACCATTATTTCCTCCCATATTCCCCATCATTGAGAATAGGAAGAAGAAAAGAATAGCAAATGGAACAATGGATACAAGAACGTTGATCCACAATGCACTTGAACTTTCATGCTTAATCGTTACTTCAGCTTTATGGTCAGAAGCAAGTTTTTGTAATTCAGATACTGATGTATCTGACGGAAGAATAATACTTGAAAATTTCTCTACTGTAGTAGAAGAAGGTGAAAAAAACTGAATCCCTGTTTCTTCTTTACTTGTTTTAGGACTATTATAAACACCAGTAACTTCTATAACACTACCATTTGGTTGGTAGGTTATCTCTTTCACATTGTCATTTGTAATTTCTTTTACCAGTTCTGTGTAATTAATTTTCTCACTTTTTCCTGCAGTATTACCTGTAATAAAATACTGGTAGCCTGTAACTAGGAAAAAAATAACTAATAACCACAGAAAAGGATTTTTTACTAAACCATTTTTTTGTTTTTTCATTAAAAATAAATCTTTCTAATTTGAATAAACTTCTTCTTTTAATACTCCAACATAAGGAAGATTCCGATAATTTTCTTTGTAGTCCAAACCATAACCTACTACAAATTCATTTGGAATAGTAAAACAGCTATAGTCTGCTTCAATTTTTACCACACGTCCTTCTGGTTTATCCAACAAGGTTGCAATTTTAACAGAAGTAGCCTCTCTTGCTTTAAACATATCTCTTAAACTCTTCAAAGTTTGACCTGTATCAATGATATCTTCTACAAATAGAACATGTCTTCCTTTAATATCTTGAGTCACATCTTGTTTAATATTAATCACACCACTACTTGCTGTTCCACCATGGTAGCTAGAAACCATCATGAAGTCCATTTCAAGATGTGTATCAATATGTTTAATCAACTCTGCCATAAAAGGAATAGATCCTTTTAAAATTCCAATTAAAATCGGATTTTTTCCTGCATAGTCTTTAGTTAATTGAGCACCAAGTTTTTTAGCTGCTTCTGTAATTTCATCTTGTGAAACGAGGATTTTTTTAATATCGTTTTCTAACATTTTTTTACCTATCTATTTTTTCTATATAAAGTATAGTTTTCATTATATCATTTTTCGTGTTTTTACTCAAATCACCGGTCGCAATTCCTAAAATTGAGACTATTTTACCAAATTGCTCAATAATCAGAGCAGATTTTCGTTTTTCTATAGGAATTTTTAAATCTATAAATAAGCGTCTTAGTATTTTTCTATGCCCATTTTTGATAATAAAATCCCCTGATTTTCGATGACGAACATGAATTGATGTTTCTCGTGAAACAGAAATTTGTTGAACTGAATCTCCCTCTAAAGGAATTCCAAAGGAAAATAAGTGACCTAGATAAGAAACTTGATTTAGATAGTGTAACACAAGTTCATTTTCCTTTTCATCAGCCTGAGGACTGATTTTACATATACGAAACTGTTGATACTCTTTTATTAATTCATAACCATTTTTCAGTGGATGATGATACTGACTTTTATTAGCCAATATCTGTCGAACTTCTTCAAATTGAGCTTTTGTAAGATTCAAATCTGGAAAACGACTGATATAGTTTTGAAGTAAAACCTTTTGTGTAGACTGAGAAAAAGTAAAGAGTTGCTCTAAGTCTTCCACATCAACATCTTTTGATAATTCAGATATTGCCAACTCATAGTATCTAACTTCATTACCTAAATCTAAAATAGCATCTCTAAAGCAGGGATTTTCCTTCTCTAGCTCTGGTAAATAAAGATTTCTCGTTCGATTTCGAAAGTAATTATTTTCATTATTGGTTTTATCATCAAAATGAAAAATTGGTGGAAAATCCTTTTTATGAAAGTGTAGTAAAGGACGGATAATTTCAATGTCCCCTACTAATTGCTTTTCTTTAATTCCTGATAAATACCGTAATCGACTACCTCGAATCAAACGCATAAAAATCGTTTCAACCTGATCATCTGCATGATGTGCGGTAACCAAAGCTGTTGCTCCAGTTTCTTCCATGACCTCTTTAAAAAATTCATAACGAAAATTTCTAGCACGCGCTTCTGAAAACTTATCCGAAAAGTTAGTGATATAAATAGGAAGTCCAGCTTGGCTCGCTAGCTTCCTTAATTCCTTTTCTTCCCAATCTGATTCTATTCTCTGCTGATGATTAACATGAGCTAATATCAGTTCAATTCCCAACTTGTTTTGATACTTGGATAATAGTTGAAATAAAAACATAGAATCCAACCCACCAGAAAGAGCCAACAGAACCTTTGAATGTTTGTTAAAAAATTTTCTTTGAATAAAATGATTTAGAAAATCCTGTTCCGTCATTTTAAAACCTCATAAACATCCTTAGCTATCTTTTCAATCGTATCATAATCAGAATTCTCTGTAAAAATTGAGAGAATAAATGGAGAATCAGTATAAACTATTGCAGTGTCATGTTTAAATTCATCTGCATCACCAATTTTATGAGCAACTTTAACAGAAACTCCTTTAGGAATTCTCTGATTATCAAAAGATGTTTTAGTCAAAGATTCTAAAATAAATCCATTTTGATTATAAATAGCTTCCATTACCTTGCTAGCCATCTTAGAAGAAATTAATTTTTCTGTTGTATCCCAATCATCTCCCATAATAGCAGCTAACTTGGTTTTAAAATCGATATCAGATTTGTTAGAAATATAAAATCCTAATATATTGTGAGCAACATTGTCAGATTCTTTTGATACTTTCGTAATTAAATCTTTTAAAGAATATTCTTTGTCATCTTCTTTTTTAGGAAGACTACCACTTCCTTCTGGTTTATAAGAACCTGGAAAATCATTAACTTCAGATATGTATTTTAACCTTGTATCTAATTGATAAACTCCCTCATCTATTTTTTCTTGCGTATAATAAAGATAAGGTAATTTCAAAACACTAGCTGCATACATTTTTTTATCTTGATTGATACCAGCTTCTCTACCAGTATTCAGTTGTTTAACATAAATAGAGAACGAATCTTTCTGGTATTTTTCTGATAATATTTCTTGAACCTTACTCATACGATTATCTTCTTCAGAAGTATAGTCCTTATCTATCCACCCAACTTGATCAATATGTAAAAATTCTCTTCCTTCAACAAACATCTTCTTGTCAATTGCTACTTGCGAATAAGATGCTAAAGATGATGTTACTTCTCTCAAATCATAGGGACTATTATATATTTTAAATCCAGACTCCAACCATACTTTTTTTACTATGGACTTTAGTTCTGATTTATCATATAAAAATCGTTTATCGGCTGCAATAAATTGATGATTTGATAATTTAAATACTGGAATTCCTTGTCTATTTAAACGCCACTCAGTTATTTGAAAAGTTGTTTTTGGAGTTAACTTTCCAGATTCTACTACTAAATCTTCATTAGCATAAACGGGAATCTCTCCATAAACCATGGGAGCATTTAATTTTTCTCTAAAATAAATACTAAAATCAGATTGTGAAAGGTAATAAATTTCTTTCGAAGTATAGACTACTTCTTTTTCTGTGCTAACAACTTTTGAGATTGTCAAAAAGCTCGGTAGCAACAAAATAATTAAGAATTTACGCATTCTTCCTTTCCTTTTCTTCTTGTAAACGCAATTGTTGATTTTTTTCAGCTAAGTCTTCTAATTTTTCATCTGACAAGTTCAGAAATTGCTCCACTACACTTAATAAATTTTCCATGTAATCACCTTGGAAGTAAGTTAGGAATGGTATAGACTACTTCCCTAGAATTTGAATAATAGTATTTAGCACGCATATATTTAGCAGCATAATCTTCATCCTTCAACTTCGTTGCAAAGTCTGTTTCCTTATCCTTATCTTCACTCAATGTTTGATACTGAGTTTGCAAGTCATCCAATTGCTGACGTCTTTGCAGTAATTGATTATAACTCTGTGCTAAATTAAAAGTTGGCAAGATAAATAACAAAATAATCAAAATTAATATCCAACCCATAAAACGATTTCGCTTTTGTCGTTCTCTCATCAAATATCGATTCCGTTGATGTTCATTTTGAATAAAAGAATTGTTTAACTGTACAATATTTTTAGCCATTTTCTTCTACCCGTTTTTCACTGATAATTTCATACATGACCGCTGCATCTTCTTTTTTTGTACTATCTTTCATCTCTAATACTTTTACAAGGAGAAGTTTATTCCCAAAACGAATCTCAACTTGGTCATTTACTTTCAAATCAGTTGAACTTTTAGCTAAGATTCCATTGACCTTGATTCTACCTTTATCTGCAACTTCTTTTGCAACTGTACGTCGCTTGATAATTCGTGATACTTTTAAATATTTGTCTAATCTCATCTTTATTTCCTCAAATTATTATTGTACCATTTTTATCTATTTTATAGAAGAAAAATGTCAAATAGAATTTGCTTCCTTGGATTCTTTTATCCCTAATAAAGTTTCTCCAAAATTCAACAATCCCTCTAATATTTCATAATCTTTCTTGTTTCGTACATCAAAAACAACTTCCATTAGTCCTTTATTCTCAGCTATAGCAGCTTTTAAATTAGTAGCGGATAGAGCTTTAAAATAATCTTGAGCTAAAAACAGTCGTTGAACTACTTTTTCAAATTGGACTGTAATCTTATTATCTTTTTTCTCCACTCGTTCCGCAAAGACCTTGTCAAAGTATGATTTGGCTAAGCCTATTTCTAAAAGATAGGCTACCACATCAGGGTATTCTCCAAATCGATCCATTAATTCTTCCTGCAATTCTTCATAATATGCACGACTGTCAATTTGACGTATTTTTTTATAAATTTCAATTTTATGTCGTTGATCAGTGATATATGTTTCAGGTAGATAGGCATCAATTTGCAAAATCAATTCGGCATTTCCTTTGATTCTTTTGTTACCACTGCCATTTCGTTTAGCAATAGCTTCCTCTAGTAACTGCGAATACAATTCAAAACCAACAGAATCAATGAATCCAGACTGGGATTTTCCTAAAAGATTTCCTGCCCCACGAATCGAAAGATCTCGCATTGCAATCTTAAATCCGGAGCCCAATTCTGTAAATCCTTTGATAGCTTCTAATCTCTTTTCAGAAACTTCACTGATAGATTTTTCTGGACGATACATGAGATAGGCATAAGCAATACGATTGCTGCGACCGACTCTTCCTCTTAACTGATACAAGGTTGACAAGCCCATATGGTCCGCATTTTCAATAAATAAAGTATTGGTATTTGGAATGTCCACCCCTGTCTCAATAATGGTAGTCGTCACTAAGATATCGTATTGTCCCTCAATAAAGTCTAATAGAGTATTTTCCAACTGGATTTCACTCATTCGACCATGAACATATCCAATCGAAGCCTCTGGAATCAACTCCTGTAATTCTGAAACCTTCTGGTCAATTGTGTCAACTTTATTGTAAAGATAGTAAACTTGACCTCCACGCTCCATTTCACGCAAGACAGCATCACGAATCACACTATCATTCTTTTCTAAAACATAGGTCTGAACAGGATAGCGATTAGTTGGAGGGGTTTCAATAACAGACAAATCTCTGATTCCCAGCATGGACATATGAAGAGTACGAGGGATTGGCGTAGCTGTTAATGTTAGGACATCCACTTGTTTCTTTAATTCTTTAAGTGTTTCTTTATGCTTGACACCAAATCGTTGTTCCTCATCAATAATCATCAAACCTAAATCTGAGAATAGGACATCTTTTGATAAAACACGATGAGTTCCAATCAAAATATCCACTTGACCATTTTTTAATTTTTCAAGTGTTTCTGCTTGCTCCTTCTTACTTCTAAAACGACTTAAAACATCAATAGTAACCGCGAAATTCTGGAAACGTTCTTTAAAATTCGTATAGTGTTGTTGGGCTAAAACAGTTGTTGGAACAAGAACAACAACCTGTTTGTGATCATTAACAGCTTTGAAGGCTGCCCGCATAGCGACTTCTGTCTTACCAAAACCAACATCTCCAACTAGGAGTCGATCCATTGGATGATAATCCTGCATATCTCTCTTAATTTCCTCAATACTTCGTAATTGGTCATCCGTTTCTACATAAGGAAAGGCATCATCAAAGGCATGTTGATCATCATCATCAGCTGAGAAAGCAAATCCCTTCAACTGACTACGCTCAGAATAAAGTTTGATTAAATCGTCAGCTATATCCTCTACCTGGTTCTTAACTTTTTGCTTGGCTTTTTTGAAATGACCATCATTTAATTTATTGAGTTTAGGAGCTTTCCCGTCACTTGAAATATATTTGGACAGTAACTGAATCTGCTCTACTGGGATGGAGATTTGATCCCCATTTTGATACTGGACACTGACATAATCGCGGTGGATTCCCTTGATTTCAATGGTTTCAATTCCTAGATATTGACCAATTCCATGGATATGATGGACGACGTAGTCTCCTTTTTCAAGTTCATTGTAATCTTTTAATCTCTCTGCGTTTGAAACATGTTGTCTTCGAAAACGACGTTTTAATTTCTTTTGAAAAATCTCATGTTCAGTAATCAATAAAATCTTTTCATCTACAAAATGAAAACCATGTCTGAGATTACCCTCGATTAAGTTTACAGATTCTTTACAGATATTTGACTTATCTCTAGAATCCAATTTAATCTGATAGTTCTCTAAAACATCCTCCAATGTTTTACTTCCCATTGAATTGCTAGACTGCAGAATGATAGTGTAATCCATTTTTTTGTATCGCTCAATTTCTTCTTTTAGAAAAGAAAATTGATTAAAAAATTCCTGCATGGGATATTGATTAAATTGATAAATTTTGTCAAACTTGAGATTTCCTAAACCCTTTTGAAGATTAGAAAAAAAGGTCACTGGATTTTGTTTTTTATATATTTTCTCATTTTCTGCAAAATACTGCATCTCAGAAAATGCTTTACTGTTCTGTAATTCTTCTGTAAAGTATTGTGCTAATTCTCTTTCAAATACTTCATACTGATTCATTAATTTTTGATAATCATCAAAGAATATTGGGGTATCTTTTTCAATATAGTCAAAAACAGTCCATGTCTTGTCATAACACAAAGATAAAAACTTCCTAGAATCTAAATGAATTTGTTTTTGGTGAAAACTTGAAAGAATTTCTTCTAAGTATGATTTAAAAATAGATGATAACGTTTTTGAAATCTGTTTTTCTAAAGCTGACTGTCCTCGTTGATAATCCCTTTCTCTCAAAAGCATATCACTAGCTGGAAAGATAGTAAGCTCTATCTGATTTTCTTTCGATAATTGTGTTTCGACTTCAAATAACCTGATACCATCAATTTCATCACCAAAAAACTCAATTCGGCAAGGTTCTAACTGGGATATTTCAAAAATATCTAAAATATCTCCTCGCAGACTAAATTCGCCTTGAGTTTGTACTTGTGTAACTTTTCGATAACCTATCTCTTTTAACTGATGGATAAGTGAGTGTTGGTCATATTCTTCACCAACTGTTATTTTTACAATACTATCTTTGAATATATTGGGAGACGGTAAAATCAATCGACTTGCTGCGATATTACAAACTAAAATCCCTTTCTTAGATGAATCAGTCAAAAAACGTAAGGCTTCAACCCGTGAGATGATTTTTTCTTGTGAAGACATCAAAAACTCGACCATAGGGGAATCATCTACCAAAAATGGATAAACAAGTTCCTCACCCAAGATAGAGATAAGATCACTAACAAGTCCTTCTGCTTCTCCATAAGTTGACGTCAGTAAAACAATCTTATCTTCTTTTTCTAAACTGCTTGCAATTGCAAGAGCCTTAGTAGACGTTGATAAACCAAGTATTAGTTGTCTTTTCTTATCTGTTAAACTTTGATGCCATTTTTTGATCTGATTATTTTCTGAGAATAAATCTAATAAGGTCACCATTTATCCGTTATACCTCTGCATTGTTTTCTCAAAATTTTTCTCTTGTAAATAGTAGTTTACAGAATCGTCAACTTTGTCAATAGACTGTAAAATACCAATATAATCATCCTTGTCAAATTTACTCAAAACATGGTTAACAACTGACATGCCATTTTTAGGTCTTCCGATTCCAATCTTAACACGATTAAAGGTCTGAGTCCCTATATGTTGAATAATAGACTTGATACCATTATGACCACCCGCTGAGCCCTTTGATCTTAAACGAATTTTTCCAACTTCCATGTCAAGATCATCGTAAATGATGAGTAAATCTTCAATATCCAAACCATAGTAAGTCAATAAAGCATGAACTGCTTTTCCACTTTCATTCATAAAGGTCGTTGGTTTGACCAGATAAATTTTTTCTCCATTTAGGAAAAAGGATGCTAGATAAGCTTGAAATATCTTATCGTGTGTAAAAGTGACATTTTGTTTTTTCGCTAGTTGGTCAATCAACATAAAGCCAACATTGTGTTTTGTTTCAAAATATTTATCCCCTGGATTGCCCAAGCCTACAAGTAATTTGGTCATTTATTTTTCCTTTCAAAAGCCAAAAGGGTTGGAATTTTTTTCCAACCTAATTGACACTATTCATTAATTTTTTAGACATTAAAGCGGAATTCCATGATATCGCCATCTTGAACGATATATTCTTTTCCTTCTTCACGTAAGCGCCCAGCTTCTTTTACGGCTTTTTCAGATCCGTATTTCACTAGATCCTCATATGACATGGTTACTGCACGAATAAAGCCTTTTTCAAAGTCTGAGTGGATAATACCAGCTGCTTGAGGAGCCTTCATACCACGTTTAAAGGTCCAAGCGCGAACTTCTTTTTCACCAGCTGTGAAGTAAGTTCCCAGTCCAAGCAAATGGTAAGCTGCACGAGTCAACTTGTCAACACCTGATTCTGTCAACCCAAGTGCTTCAAGAAATTCTTGCTTATCTTCATCGTCTAACTCAGAAATTTCTTCCTCAGCACGCGCAGAAATAACGACTACTTCAGCATTTTCTGTCGCTGCAAATTCACGAATTTGTTTCACGTAGTCAATAGAGTCAGGTTCTGACACCACATCCTCGTCCACATTGGCAACATAGAGCACTGGTTTAGTCGTCAAAAGGAAGAGACCTTTTACAACCTTTTGTTCCTCATCTGTAAATTCAATAGTTCGAGCTGATTTTCCATCCTCAAGAACTGGTTTAATCTTTTGAAGAACATTAAACTCAGCTACTGATTCTTTATCTTTTTGCGTACGTGCCATCTTTTCTACACGCGCATAGCGTTTATTGACTGACTCTAAGTCCGCAAGAATCAATTCTAGGTTAATCGTATCAATATCGGCAAGTGGATCCACAAAGGCGTCTTCACGTCCTTGCTCGCGCATAACATTTTCATCATCAAAAGCACGAACTACGTGAACAATCGCATCTACTTCACGGATGTTGGCCAAAAATTTATTTCCTAGTCCTTCTCCTTTTGAAGCTCCTTTTACAATTCCTGCAATATCTGTAAATTCAAAAGTTGTGGGAACTGTCTTTTTAGGAGTAATCATTTCAGTTAGTTTTTGTAGGCGTTCATCTGGAACTTCTACCATTCCAACATTTGGATCAATCGTCGCAAATGGGTAGTTTGCTGCCTCTGCTCCTGCTTTTGTAATTGCATTAAATAGTGTTGATTTACCAACGTTTGGCAAACCAACGATACCTGCTGTTAAAGCCATATTTTCTCATTCTCCGTTTTCATTTCAATCCCTAATATTATAACACAAAAAAGGAAAACTTGCTAACCCTCTAACTGAGTGGCGTTAATCAATAATTTTATTCATTTTTCTATCAAAATCATAGCGCCCCATCATGACAACATGGTCACAATTACTGCATTTTATTTTGATATCTGCCCCTACACGTGTAATTTCCCAACGATTTGCTTTTTTACCAGTTGATTTGATGGTACAAGCATGTGGCTTTTTCATCTCAACAAAATTTCCAACTTGATACATACTACTCTCCTTTTCTTTTTCGATTATATCATAAAAGAGGCGAGATAGACTCAACCTCTTTAACTTAATTTGTACGAACTGGTGTAATGAGCTGCATAAAATCTTCATCCGTATCTGCTGGAATCAAAGTAAATGGACGAACAGCTGAAATAAAACTAATAGTGACTTTTTCGCTATTTAAAGCTTTAAGAGAATCAATCAAGTAAGTTGGGTTAAAACTAATTGTCAAATCATCACCACTAACCTTCTCGCTATCGATTTCTTCGTTTACCTTACCAACTTCTGGAGAGTTAACATGAGCGCTAATAAGTCCATCTTTAATTTCAAGCTTAACAGTACCATTTTGAGTCGCACTTGATAAAAGACGAGCACGCTCCATCGATTGTCGTAATTTAACAACATCAAAAGTAACTTCCGTATTAAATTCTGTTGGAATCAAACGATCTGTATCAGGATAATTTCCTTCTAAAAGACGTGTATAAAAGCTAATATTTTCACTTCTAAAAAGGATTTGGTTATTTGAGAAGAAAATCTCAACTGTTTCAATATCATCTGTAAATACTGATGAAAATTCTCTTAGAGAACGACTTGGAATAACAACATCAAAATCATCACTATTTTTTTCAAGAGTCAATTTTTTCTGACTGAGACGATGAGAGTCCGTAGCAACTGTTTTTAATTCCTTGTGTTGGCTCAACACAAAATGAACACCTGTTAGAATTGGACGACTCTCTTGTATGCTTGCTGCAAAAGCTGTTTCATTGATAATTTTTTTCAATAACTTAGTTTCTAGCACTAATGGAGTACTTGCTGAAATTTCTTGAATTCGTGGATATTGTTCGCTATCTTTTCCTCTTAGAGTAATTTCTGATTTTCCACTTGTCAAGACAATTTGTTTTTGCTCAATTTCTTTAAAATCAAGTGTCACATCAGGGAGACTAGATACGACATTGATAAAGAAAGAAGCTTCAAGAAGAATAGAACCTAAGGAAGTAATTAGTAAACCAGCATCTTCATTTATTTGAGAAATAAAATTTTCAATTGAAATTTGACCATTTGAGCCAATCAAAGTAACACCTTCGTTGGTAACATCAATTTTTATAGTCGATAAAATGGGAATAGCATTTTTTGAGCTAATAGCTCTTTTTGTTGTATTTAAGGCTTGTAGAAATAAATTCTTATTAATTGAGAAATGAATCATGGATTCTCCTTTATTTATTTTTAGTATTAGAAGGATAATAGTAATAATAGAGTCTGTGAAATCTGTGGAAAACTAGAGTAGAGATAGTTATATCAAGTGTTTCAATTTGTTTAAAAAATGTGGATAAAAAAGAGTAAAAAGTAAAAGTTATTCACAAGTTACTTAATTTTCTTTTTAATTGATTCTATTTCTAAACGTAAATTATCATCATCTTCTATCAAAGATTTAATTTTTGCGTGAGCATGAATAACTGTGGTATGATCTTTACCTCCGAACTCTTTCCCTATTTTCGGAAGGCTGTTGTCTGTTAGTTCTCTAGAAAGATACATTGCTACTTGACGTGCTAAAACAATATTTTGAAGACGTCTACTTCCCTTCATTTCTTTGACACTAACTCCATAGAAATTACCAACTTCAGTTTGAATTTTATCAATTGGAATGACAAGTATTTGACTGACATCTTGTTTTCGAGCTCTAATAGCTTCTGCAGCAACATCAATCGTAATATCTTTAATTTTCTTTACTCTAGCAACTAAAGTGATATCATTGATTGCCCCTTCGAGATCACGAACATTGGAATCAAATTGCCCTGCTAGATATTCTAAAGTATCGCTTTGGAAATTGTAGTCCAAATGTTCAGTTTTACTTTGTAGAATGGCAATACGTGTTTCAAAATCAGGAGGTGTAATGTGTTGGGTTAATCCCCAACTAAAGCGCGTGACAAGTCTTTCTTCAAGACCTTCCAAATGTTTGGGACTTCTGTCACTGGTTAGGACAATTTGTTTTTGCTTGTCATGAAGAGCATTAAATGTATTGAAAAATTCTTCTTGTGTTGCGACTTTTTTACCACTTAGAGATTGGATATCATCAATCAATAAAAGATCAAGGCTACGGTATGTTTTTTTAAACTTTTCCATTTCTCCTAATCTTAAGTGATCTAGAAAGTCATTAATAAAACTTTCAGCAGGAATATATTTAACACGCGCATCAGGAATATTTTTTAGAATTTCATTACCAATAGCATTTAATAGGTGAGTCTTACCTAGACCTGGACCTCCATATATAAAAAGAGGGTTATATGTCAAGGCTAAATCCTCTGAAACAGCTAAAGCAGCAGACTTTGCCCAAACGTTTCCATCACCTTGGATAAAATTATCAAAGGTATACTTCTCTTTTAATCCAGTATCAGAATAAGGAATAGTTGTTAACTTTGGACTATAGTCATAAATTGCGGAATTTGATAATTGTTCAACTTGTGAGATTGTGGTAACTTGAGGTTTAGTGAAAACATAATGTGCACTGATTTCAGCATCATAAATTTCAAATCCGGCTACTACAATAATATCTTTCAGTTGTTTTTCCCATACCATTTCCATCTCAGATCTTGGAAGGAATATAGTGGCAACATTTTCTTCTACCCTGATTAGCTCAGCCTGAATAGCATAGAAATCATACATGGATCGTGTCAATCTTTCTTGTGCAAATTCCAATATACGATTCCAAAACTGTTTTTCTTTCAAATTTTAAACCTCCTTTACTTACGTGGATTTAACTTCTGTACTAGATTTATTTTACCATAGCTAGCAATATTTTTCCACAGCTTAGGTAGCTGCAATGAGAAAGATTTTCCCCAACTTGTGAATAATAATCCACAATGTTACTAAGTTTTATCCACAAGTTGGGGAAAAGTTGTAAATATCTTGATTATAAAGGATTTAAAATAGAAAAAATAGTGGATAACCTTGTGAAATGAAAAAATAAAAGAACAGCCTTATTTCAGGCTGTTGATAATTCTATCGTATTCTTCTTGATTAGAAAAAGAGATAATAATTTTTCCATGGTCTTTTTTAGATAATTTAATTTCTACATCTAATCCTAATAATTTTTTCAATTGATTTTCTTCATTTTGTATGAAATAATCCGTATTTCTCTGTTTCTTCTTTTTTTCTGAAAGAAGAGATTCTAATTTCCTAACTGAAATTTCTTCTTTTAGTATGAGATGAAAAAAATATTCTTGATGCTCTTTATTCAATCCAACTAGCGAACGTGCGTGTGCCTGTGATAGTTTGCCATTTTCTACTTCTGAAAGGATCTGTTCTGGCAAGGAAAGTAAACGAATGGAGTTGCTGATATATGGACGAGACTTGCCCATTTTATCTGCAATTTCAGCATGGGTAAATCCTTTCTCTACGAGAGATTCATAGGCGCGTGCTTCTTCTATTGGATTTAAATTTTCTCTTTGTAAATTTTCAATGATGGACTGGACCATCATCTCTTGGTCTGAAAGCTGTTTAACAACAGCTGGGATAGACGTTAGACCAGCTAAAAGTGAAGCCCGATAGCGTCTCTCTCCTGCAAGGATTTCATAACCAATTACAGGAGATTGACGAACAATAATCGGTTGAATGACCCCATTTTCTTTAATAGACTGTGCTAGTTCATCTAGTTTTTCTCTATCAAATTCTTTTCGAGGTTGATAGGGATTTTTTTGTATATCTGTGATAGAAATCATTTCAAATTTTTCCATGATTCTACACTAACACATCTTTTCTTTTATGTAAAGCTTTCTTTACATAGATGTCAATTAGGATTCTAAATCACCTGAACTCTTGTCAAGTTTAATAGATGTAGTTTCTTCTTTACCGTTACGATAATAAGTTATTTTAATGGTGTCTCCAATGGAATGATTGTAAAGAGCACTTTGTAAGTCTGTTGATGAAGCAATCTCTTTGTCATCTACTTTTGTAATAACATCGTATTTTTCAAGGTGACCATTTGCAGGCATATTACTTTGTACAGAACGAACAACTACACCAGATGTTACACTGTTTGGAATATTAAGTCTTCTAATATCACTTGTATTAATATTTGAGAGATTAACCATTTGGATGCCCAAAGCTGGACGAGTCACTTTTCCGTTTTTTTCTAACTGTTCAATAATATTGATAGCATCATTTGCAGGGATTGCGAAACCAAGGCCTTCTACAGATGTTCCTCCATTTGTGGCAATTTTACTTGAGGTAATTCCGATAACTTGCCCTTGAATATTGATCAGTGGGCCGCCAGAGTTACCTGGGTTAATAGCAGTATCAGTTTGGATAGCTTTTGTAGAAATGGCTTGTCCATCTTCAGATTTTAAAGATACATTTCGATTGAGACTAGATACGATACCTTGAGTGACAGTATTTGCATATTCAGAACCTAATGGGCTACCAATAGCAATAGCAGTTTCTCCTACAGTTAGTTTACTAGAATCACCAAATTCAGCTACTGTTGTCACCTTTTCTGAAGAGATTTTTACAACAGCAATATCAGAGAAGGTATCAGCACCAACGATTTCACCTGGAACTTTAGTTCCATCTGACAAACGAATATCTACTTTGCTGGCGCCATTTATAACGTGATTATTGGTGACAATATAAGCTTCTTTATCATTCTTTTTATAAATAACCCCAGATCCTTCACTAGAGATTTGCTGAGAATTCGTGTCAGTATCATCATTGCCAAATACGCTATTTTGTCTGTTGGCTGAATAAGTAATAACAGAAACAACAGCATCTTTTACTTTGTTAACGGCCTGAGTTGTTGAATTTTCGTTTTTATAGGCAGTTTGTGTAATAGTGCTATTGTTGTTAGAGGTACTTACAGTACTTTTTTGAGTTAATTGGTTTATTGAAAAGCCACCCAAGGCTCCACTAATAAAACTAATGACGATAACGATTAATAATTGAAACCATTTTTTGTAAAATCTTTGTAAATGTTTCATATTTGCCTCCATTTGATTTGAAATTACTGAAAGTATAAACTGACTAGCTTAATTATAACTTAAACATAAAAGTTTTTCACAGATTGTGGATAACTTTCAAAAATCTGTGGTTTTCTAAGTGAAAATTAACCTTTTATTTTGTGAATAAGATGTGAAAAATCTAAGAATATGTTAGAATAGAATCATGAAAATAAAAGTGGTAACAGTTGGAAAATTGAAAGAAAAGTATCTAAGAGATGGGATTGCAGAGTATACGAAACGGATTTCTCGTTTTGCTAATCTTGAAATGATTGAACTATCAGATGAAAAAACACCAGATAAGGCTAGTGAATCTGAAAACCAAAAAATTTTAGAAATAGAAGGTCAGAGAATTTTATCTAAGGTTGCTGATCGTGATTTTGTTATTGTTTTAGCAATAGAAGGAAAAATTTTATCATCAGAAGAATTTAGTAAACAGTTAGAGGAAGCATCTATAAAAGGATTTTCGACACTTACATTTATTATTGGAGGAAGTTTAGGTTTAGCTCCTATTGTGAAAAAGAGGGCCAATCTTTCTATCAGTTTCGGTCGTTTAACATTACCTCATCAGCTAATGAGAATGGTACTTGTTGAACAAATTTATCGCGCTTTCACAATCCAACAGGGTTCACCTTATCATAAATAGAAAATTGACTTTCACTTGAATTTTTGATAGAATAGTTATGTTAGGTCTCATAGCTCAGCTGGATAGAGCATTCGCCTTCTAAGCGAACGGTCGCAGGTTCGAATCCTGCTGGGATCAATATAGTTTTAAAAGCTGGGAAATTTCCCAGCTTCAGATTGAAGAAAAAGTTCATTTTGGATAGTTTTCTTCAATCTTTTTTTATGATGAAAATAAAAAACTCTCATAAACATTGGAATATCAACGTTTCTAAAAGTTTAACACCTTGTCATATTTCAGAAGATTATTGGCCATAAGTACCAATCCCATGTCAAATTTAACCTATCGTCTGCCTCTTAGATTACACCGTTTGTAACCCAAACAAGTCTTTAACTAATCAAAAACAGATTCAACATTTCCTTTACGTTGGGCAAAGATGTGACTGCCTTCGTCATATAAAAGTGCTTGCTTTTCTTTTACTTTTAAAATCTGGTACCTCTCATTCACATAGAGCCCTTTTTGTGCAGCTAATTCAGGTTATTTTGCCTTATAACCCCTGATTTCTTACTTAAAATCTGTCGTGGTATGGCTGTGTTTGAGGTGATCAAACTGGTATACTCAATCCTCTGGCTGGGTGTAGGAATCTGCTCTTTCATCGTAAGTTCAATTATTCAAATTTCTATCAGAT
The DNA here is from genome assembly GCF_901875575.1 of uncultured Streptococcus sp. Classification (GTDB taxonomy): domain Bacteria; phylum Bacillota; class Bacilli; order Lactobacillales; family Streptococcaceae; genus Streptococcus. Next base: position 24,358 of record NZ_CABFMF010000008.1, on the reverse strand, counting down.
TCTCTGTATTTTTTCTTCTGTTTCTTATAAAAAAAGATTATATTTAATCAAGTGGTCAACACCCATCCTATTCAAGGTGAGAAGATCCTTCTCTCTATCGTATCCCGCATCGGCGACAACTCTTTTTAACTCATGTGGATAGATTTCTAAAAAAGACAACAGCGTTCTGGTATCTGTTGGATTTGGATAGATGTCATAGTGAAGGATGAACTGATTTTCAGTAGCTATTTTAAGTTGTTCATTTCTAATATGATTCTCCTTCATCCTCATAAAGGTGGCATCTGGATCAGTTTTATAAAAGCTGTTACGAATATTAAAAGTTTCTTATTCGATGGTGAAGACGAAGTGGTCTTGGGGGGTAAGAAACAAGCAAGTTATAGTGGTAAAGTTGTCTGATTTGTATTATATTTAATGTGCATGAGATAGACTTTCTAAATGGTTTATTGAGCAATTCTATTTTATCAAGTCTATTTTAACCATGCAAAAAGCAACGGCACAAAACCGTTGCTTTTTTTGATAGAATCAATACACTATTGTACTCGACTCTTTTTTTAAAGTACATTTCAGGATAAAAAAACGACAGTTGAGAGATTTTTTTTCTAAAAAGTAGTTTCATTTTGTACAATAGGTTTATAGATAAGATAAGGAGTGTAAATAAAAAATGGAAATTATAGTAGGAATAATAGATACGTTATTAACTTGTATTTTAATATGTAAGATTTATAGTAAAATTTGTAGGGTTTCAAAAAAAGAAAAATGTATTTTAGGTTTTATAATACTATTTGTTCAAATGATTTATTTTTATTTCTTTTTTTCGTTTAATTCTCATAGTTTTATTTTAATTATATATTATGCATTAACTAATGTTTATCCAATTATATTTTATTTCTATTTTAAATTTATAAAAAAGTTTAATAATTCAAAAAATATATTTTTAAGTATATTATTTTCATTACTTTATCAAAGTACTCATACTTTTTTGTCTATCACTTCATCATCTATTACAGGAGATCTACTTGTACAACAGTATGAACCAATATTCTTTTTTATAATCAATTTAATCTCTTATTTTATAATAGACAAGATTATTACATATTTTCGTTTGGAATTAAATTATTTTGATAAGGATTACATGTATCCTTTTTTAAAGAAAGTACTACTTACATTTATTTTATTATATATTTTATCCTTTATTTCAGATATAGTAAGTACAATTGCTCACTTAAATAGTTTTGGAAGTATTTTATCATCAATTGTTTTTATTTGTTTACTCTTAACTTTCTTTGCAATGAATTCCTATAAAGATAAGATAGAAAAAGAAATTGCTTTGAATCAGAAAAAATTTGAACAAAGGCACTTACAGAATTATACAGATGAGATTGTTGGTTTGTATAACGAAATACGTGGATTTCGTCATGATTATGCTGGTATGTTAGTTTGTATGCAAATGGCTATTGATAGTGGTAATTTACAAGAAATTGATAGAGTTTACAATGAAGTTTTAGTCAAAGCCAATCTAAAATTACGTTCAGATAAGTATACTTACTTTGATTTAAATAATATAGAGGATTCAGCTTTACGCAGCTTGATTGCTCAGTCAATTGTTTATGCCCGAAATAATGGTGTAGAATTTACACTTGAAGTAAAAGACACAATTACGAATCTCCAAATTGAACTATTGGATTTGGTTCGAATTATGAGCGTTTTATTGAACAATGCGGTCGAAGGATCTATTGAGAGTTATAAAAAGCAAATAGAAGTAGCAGTAATTAAAATGGAATCTGAAACAGTTATCGTAATTCAGAATTCATGTCAAGTCACTCCTACTCATCTGGAAAATTTATTTGAATTAGGTTTCTCTACCAAGGGAGAAAATCGAGGAATAGGTCTAAATAATGTGAAGGAAATATTGGACAAGTATAAAAATATTATTTTGGAAACAGAGATAGAAAATAGTACTTTTAGGCAAGTTATTAGGTTTAAGAGGGAGTTTGAATGAAAGTTTTAATTTTAGAGGATGTTATTGAACATCAAGTCAGATTAGAGACACTTCTTGATGAAATATCTAGGGAGTATAATATTCCAATTTCATACAAGACCACAGGAAAAGTTCGTGAATTTAAAGAATACATTGAGAACGATGAAGTAAATCAACTCTATTTTTTAGATATTGATATTCATGGAATTGATAAAAAAGGATTAGAAGTTGCACAGTTTATTCGTCAGCACAATCCTTATGCTATTATTGTTTTCATCACTAGTAGATCAGAGTTTGCGACTTTAACATATAAATATCAGGTTTCAGCTTTAGACTTTGTTGATAAGGATATAAATGATGAATTATTTAAGAAACGTATTGAACAGAATATCTTTTATACAAAGAGTATGTTACTTGAAAATGAGAATGTTGTAGATTATTTTGACTACAGTTATAAGGGAAATAATTTAAAAATTCCTTACCATGATATTTTGTATATTGAAACAACAGGAGTCTCTCATAAATTGCGAATTATTGGTAAGAATTTTGCAAAAGAATTTTATGGAACAATGACAGATATACAGGAAAAAGATCAAAAAAATCAACGATTTTATTCTCCACATAAGTCATTTTTGGTAAATATAGGTAATATTAGAGAAATTGATCGAAAAAATATGGAAATTGTTTTCTATGAGGATCACCGTTGTCCTATTTCAAGATTAAAAATGAGAAAGTTGAGAGATATTTTGGAGAAAAAGTCTCAAAAGTAATTGACAATTAGTAAGAAATTGATATAATGGTTATATCTGCTACAGATAGATGGTCCGTTGGTCAAGGGGTTAAGACACCGCCTTTTCACGGCGGTAACACGGGTTCGAATCCCGTACGGACTATTTTATCCGCCATAGCTCAGTTGGTAGTAGCGCATGACTGTTAATCATGATGTCGTAGGTTCGAGTCCTACTGGCGGAGTATAGATAAAAGGGAACACAACTGTGTTCCTCTTTTTGTATCAATTTGTATCACCAAGCATCTTCATAAGGAAGTCTGTTATTTCTTTAGGACTTTCTTTTTTTCCATGTGCAATCCAAGTTTGGCAGACACCAAAAAGTGCGTGAGTTAGATAGATGCTACTGTATTCTAATTCAGTGGTATTGAGATTCAGTTGCATAAATCGCTTTTGTAAATCTGTACTGAGCATGATATGAAGTTTATTTCGTAAGAAATTTTGGATTTCTTTGGTCCCATTTTCAGAAAGAAGAGCAGCCAGAAGTGGTTCTGATTCTAGATATTCAAAGACTTCTAAAATAGCATCTCTTTTGTGATGAGCATGTTTTTGAAAAATATATTCAAATGTATGGAATAGCTTGCTTTGATAGTGCTCAATCATGTTATACTTATCCTTGTAGTGAGTATAGAAGCTGGAACGACTAATTCTGGCTTTTTCTGCTAGCTTGACAGTAGAAATTTGATCAAATGGTTGTTCCATCAGTAACTGTACCATAGCATTTTCAATAGTTCGCTTTGTTTTTAAGCGTTTATTACTTTCTTTCATATTTCCTCCTTATAAACAAATTAGACTATATGTCTAAAAATGGATTTTTTATCTTGTAATTTAGATTTTTTAATGTATAATCTATTATATCAAAATTTTAGACAATATGTTTAAAAAAGGAGGAACTATGTTTAAAGAATGGAAAGCAATTTAAAAAAAACCAACCTTTATTATTGTCATGATAGGGATTTCTCTTATTCCAGCTCTGTACAATATCATATTTTTGTCCTCAATGTGGGATCCATATGGTCAAGTGTCTGACTTACCTGTGGCAGTTGTCAATAATGATAAAGAGGCTTCCTATAATGGTAATACTATGGCAATAGGAAAAGACATGGTGTCCAATTTAAAAGAAAATAAAACCTTGGATTTTCATTTCGTGGATGAAGATGAAGGAAAGAAGGGTTTAGAAAATGGCGATTACTATATGGTAGTGACTTTACCCAGTGATTTATCTGAAAAAGCAGCTTCTATTTTAACGGATCATCCAGAGCAAATGCAAATTGATTATCAGACTTCAAGTGGTCATAGCTTTATTGCCAGCAAGATGAGCGATTCTGCGATGACACAATTAAAGCAGAGTGTTTCAACCAATGTAACCGAGACCTATACTAAAGCTTTATTCAATAAAATGGTCGATTTAAAGGATGGTATGAGTCAAGCAGCTTCTGGTAGTGAAAAATTAACTGATGGAGCGAATCAGTTAGTGGCAGGAAGTCAAACATTAACTACTAATCTAAACTCTTTAGCATATTCAAGTTTAACATTTTCAAATGGAACGGAGCAGTTTACTAAAGGATTATCCTCTTATGTCTCTGGTGTTGAACAACTTCATCTTGGCTTAGGGAATTTTAATAGTGGTTTAGTTACATATACTGGTGCAGTGAGTCAATTAGATAGCGGATTAGGTCAATTATCTTCTAAAAGTCCTGAATTAGTAAGGGGAATCAATCAGTTATATACTGGTGTAGAGTCCTATACTGACGGTGTTTCTATGCTTAATGCTGGTCTTAATCAATTTTCATCTGGTGTTAGTTCCTACACTAATGGAGTGGGAAGTCTTGCAACAGGTGCTAATCAGTTATCTAATCAATCAGCTACACTTCGAATGGGTATGGAGCAATTAAGTGAAGGAATTCAACAACTTTCTAGTAAGTTAGATGCTTCGTCTGAGCAAAAAGATCAAATTGCTCAATTATCTTCTGGTTTGAATCAGTTAAATCAAGCTATTCAAAATATTGATGTTGGAGATACAAAACACTTAGATTCTATTTTATCAAGTATAGTATCTCTTTCTAATCAAATGTTAGCAAGTGCTCAGTCTGATAAAGCGACTACATTAGCTAATATTCAATCGACAGCAGCTTATCAATCATTGACAAGTGAGCAACAAGCTGAGATAAGCGCTTCTGTATCTCAAAATTCGACTGATAGTATTCAATCGGCTCAGTCAATTATAGCTTTAGTACAAGGTTTACAGGGAAGCTTGGAAAACTTACAAAATCAATCTTCAAATATTTCGACATTAAAAAATCAAGCTAATCAAGTATTACCGCTTGCTTCTACTTCTTTGACAGGATTGTCAAGTGGATTAACAGAGATACAAGGAGCTGTTACTAGCAAATTAGTTCCTGCCAGTCAATCGATTTCATCAGGTGTAAACGCATATACTGCAGGTGTTGATAAAGTTTCTCAGGGCGCAAGTCAACTAAGTGAAAAAAATGTCACCTTGACAAGTAGTTTGGATCAACTAGTTTCAGGCTCAACTACCTTGACACAAAAATCTTCTAACTTGACAGTAGGAGTTGGTCAATTAGTTGAAAAAACTCCAGAATTAGTGTCTGGTATTGAAAAATTATCAACTGGCTCTAACCAATTGAATCAAAAGAGTCAAGAATTGATAGCAGGAGTTGATAAATTGCAGTCAGGCTCTAGCCAACTAGCTGACAAATCCAGTCAGTTAATTTTAGGTGCTTCTCAATTAGAAAGTGGAGCTAATAAATTGGCAGATGGAGCTGGGAAACTAGCAGAAGGTGGAACAAAGTTAACTTCTGGATTGGAAGGTTTACAGACAGGAGTTGCTTCTTTAGGACAAGGACTAAGTAATGCTAGTGATCAACTCAAATCAGCATCTACGGAATCTCAAAATGCAGAGATTTTGTCAAATCCACTCAATCTTTCAAAAACAGACAATGATCAAGTTCCTGTAAATGGAATTGCAATGGCTCCTTATATGATATCAGTTGCTCTCTTTGTTACAGCAATATCAACGAATATGATCTTTGCGAAGTTGCCTTCAGGGCGTCATCCGGAGAGCCGTTGGGCTTGGTTGAAATCTCGAGCTGAAATAAATGGTATTATAGCTGTTTTAGCAGGAATTTTGGTATATGGAGGAGTTCATCTTATTGGTTTAACTGCTAATCATGAAATGAGAACATTTATTCTCATCATCTTAACAAGTTTAGTATTCATGTCCATGGTGATTGCTTTAACAACGTGGAATAGCCGTATAGGAGCTTTCTTCTCTCTTATCTTGCTTTTATTACAGTTGGCATCAAGTGCCGGTACTTATCCACTTGCCTTGACAAATGATTTCTTTAGAGCCATTAATCCCTGGCTACCAATGAGTTATTCAGTTTCAGGATTACGACAAACAATCTCTATGACAGGAAATATTCATCATCAAGTCATTTTCCTTGCTGTGATACTAGCTTTATTTATTGGTTTAGGTATGCTAGCCTATCAACCTAAGAAAATGGAGGAAGATTAAAAAATCGACCAAGCAACTGGTCGATTTTTTATGTCTTAGATGACTTTCGTTTGTGATTATAGATTCCAAATAGTAAAAGAGAAGTAAAGGAACAGATTGCTCCAATAACAAACCCATTGGGAATGAAGGAAAGTGTAATAGTTCCTTTCCCCTTGGGAACATCAACTTTCATAAATCCAGTTTGAGCTTGTTTAATTTCTATTTTCTTACCATCTTGGTAGGCAGACCAACCTTTGTCATAAGGAATGGTGAAAAAAATAGATGTATCTTGTTGGACATCATATGTAGCAAAGACCTTGTTTTTAGAAGTTGATACTGTTACAGGTTGCTCTTTAATTTTTTGAATTGCCTCAGTTAAAGTTTGGGTATCTAAACGATAGAAGGTAGGAGATTCAAATGATACTTGTGAATTTCCAGGGAAACTAACATGAATATTGAAAGTTTTCTTCTCTTTTGTATAGCCTAGATTAAAGAAGGAGAAGGTATTATCAGTTGTAAAAGTTTTCTTATCTCCGTTGACAAGAATGTCAACCTTCTTTTGTTTATCATTAGAAAAGTGAAGGTTTGTGAAAGAAAGATAAACTTGGCTGTTTTCTGGTACTTCAATTTGATACTGGATTGCTACATCCTCATTTAAAGAACTTGTGACACTAATCAAATCAGTAGTATTTTCTGTTCTGTCATAAGGGATTGGAGAAAAATAATCAAAATTGACGTTAGCAAGTTGATTTAAAAACGAGGCTTGATTATCCAAAGTGTGTTCCTTGAACTTGACATCATTGTAAACAGATTGACTAGCAAAGGCAATCGGAAGAGAGAATTGATTTTCATATAGGGTAAGATTATCTTGTTGATATACATCTTGGAAACCATACTTATCAATAGGTTTTTCTGAGATATTGTACTGGATACCAAATAAACTATCAGCTAAAATACTATTATTAGCATAACGGAGATTGAGATTGGTTCCAGAGGATTTAAATCCAAGTTTATCCAAAGTAGAGCTTGCTGAACGATTTCGAACAGATGAAAATTGAGAGATTCCATTGTAGTTGAATTTCATACTGTCATTTCCTGTCTGAGTCTCTAGTTTCTCAGTACGAGTAAATTGGTTCTCAATATATGTTGAGAAAGATTCCATAGCTGGGATATCTCTACTATATGCACTTCGAGAAGCAAATCCCCATTCCTTAGCAATTCCGTTCATTTGAGATGAAGCATTTAAACTTATTTCAAGCATTATAAATAAAGAGATTAGAATGGCAAATAGATTTACAGAGATAAACTTTTTGATAACTGCAAGGAGTAAAAGAGAATAGACAACCAAAAATTCAAGAGTAAGAAGAATATTCAAATCTGTTAAAAAAGAATAATGCGATTTTAGATAGATGGTAGCTAAAAATCCTGTTACCACAAAAAAAAGCGAAACTAAAAAATTCCAGATTTTAATTTCTTTCAGACGATTTAAGACTTCTGCTGCAGTATAAATCAACAGAGTAGAAAAAATCCAAGCATAGCGATGTAAAAACATATTGGGAGTATGCATCCCTTGCCAAAATAAATCAAGTGTCTCTATGTAAAAACTAGCTATTAAAATAGTAAAGAACATTCCATAGATAAGTTTCACGTGAAACTTAATTGATTTTAATGAGAAAAATAAGATTGTTAAAATAAATGGAAACAAACCAACAAAAATCATTGGAATTGATCCATATTTTGTTGTATCAAAAGATCCAATAAATTGTTTAGCAAACACATCAAGATACCAGCTACCATCAGTTTTAAATTTTGTGATAGCTGTTAATTTTTCTCCATGAGTCCGTAAATCTAAGAGAGTAGGAAGAGTCATGATTGAACTAGTCAATCCAGCTAAAAAGGAAGTGAGTACGAAATCAAGAAAGGACAATCTTCGTATTTTAAAGTTCCAAGAAATTTGACAGAGATACCAGAAAAAGAGAAATAAGGCTGTCATATAAGCAAAATAATAATTTTGGATAAATAAGATTGACAAACTTGTAAAGTATAAAAGACATTTATTTTCTGTAATTAATAGGTGTAGACCTGTTATAATTAATGGAATCAAGATAAAGACATCTAACCAAGTTTTTATCTCTAACTGACTGACAGAGAAACTCATCAGAGCATAGGAAGTAGATAAAGCTAGTTTTAAAGGTTTAGGAATCGATTGAAATAATTTATTTAAACTAAAGTAAGTTGACAGTCCAATCAATCCAAATTTTAAGAGAGTTGTCAGATAGACAGCATCTGGCATATTAGTTAGATCAAAAAAGTAAACTAGTGGTGAAAGGAAACTACCCAAGTAATAACTAGATAGGGCATAGAAATTCAATCCAAGGCCACTTGTAAAGGTGTAAAACAGACTACCATTTCCATGTAGGATATTTCGTAAAGTTACATCAAAAATAACGTATTGATGAAACCCATCTCCTAATAGTGGAGAGTTGTCGCTATTCCAGTAGATACCTTGAGATAGATATACTCCTATCATAATGATTATGGGAATAATGAAAGAAACAAAATAGGTCCAATATGTTTTAAAAAATAATTTCATGTTACCTCATAAAATGTTAGAAAACTCAGCTGGTTAACCCAACTGAGTTTTGAAGTTTTATTTAATCTTTCCAAAGTTCTTTAACTTTTGCTTGTACTTCTGCATTTTCTAGGAATTCATCATAGGTTTCATCAATACGATCGATGACGCCATTTTTAGATAAGACAATGATATGGTTAGCCAAAGTTTGAATAAACTCGTGGTCATGGCTGGCAAAGATGATTGACTCTTTAAAATTTTTCAATCCATCGTTCAAACTTGAGATAGATTCCAAGTCCAAGTGGTTGGTTGGATCATCAAGTATGAGGACATTTGATTTCAAGAGCATGAGTTTTGAAAGCATGACACGTACTTTTTCTCCCCCTGACAAGACATTTACAGGTTTGTTAACTTCATCTCCAGAGAAAAGCATACGTCCGAGGAAACCACGTAGGAATGTGTTATCATCTTCTTCTTTACTTGCGAATTGACGCAACCAGTCAAGAATCGATTCTCCCCCTGCAAAATCGGCCGAGTTATCTTTTGGCAAGTAAGAACGGCTAGTAGTTACTCCCCACTTGACAGTACCTTCATAGTCAATGTCCCCCATGATTGCACGAATTAATGCAGTCGTTTGGATGTCATTTTGTCCAATAAGTGCTGTCTTATCACCTGGACGCAAGATAAAGTTGATGTTATCTAAAATAGTCTCACCATCAATCTTTACAGTTAGATTTTCTACTGTCAAGAGGTCATTACCAATTTCACGTTCCGCTTTAAAGTTGATAAATGGATATTTACGACTAGATGGCACAATTTCTTCAAGTTCAATTTTATCAAGCATTTTCTTACGTGATGTTGCTTGTCTTGATTTAGAAGCATTTGCAGAGAAACGAGCAACGAATTCTTGCAATTGTTTAATTTTTTCTTCTGCTTTAGCATTACGGTCTGCTAGCAATTTAGCAGCAAGTTCTGAAGATTCTTTCCAGAAGTCATAGTTTCCAACATAGAGTTTGATTTTTCCAAAATCAAGATCGGCCATGTGTGTACATACTTTATTTAAGAAGTGACGGTCATGGGACACCACGATAACCGTGTTATCAAAGTCAATCAAAAAATCTTCTAACCAAGTAATTGACTGGATATCTAAACCATTGGTAGGCTCATCCAAGAGAAGAACATCAGGTTTACCAAAAAGTGCTTTGGCAAGGAGAACTTTAACTTTTTCACCATTTGCTAATTCACTCATATTCTGGTAATGGAGTTCTTCTGGTATATTTAGGTTTTGAAGTAATTGAGAGGCTTCGCTCTCAGCTTCCCAACCACCAAGTTCAGCGAATTCTCCTTCAAGCTCAGCAGCGCGAACTCCGTCTTCATCTGAAAAATCTTCCTTCATGTAAATAGCATCTTTTTCTTTCATGATATTATAAAGTTTTTCGTTCCCCATGATAACGACATCAATAGCACGTTCTTCCTCATAGTCAAAGTGATTTTGACGAAGAACAGAGAGACGTTCATCTGGACCAAGAGAAATATGACCAGTAGTAGGTTCGATATCTCCGGCTAAAATTTTTAAAAAGGTTGATTTTCCGGCACCATTAGCACCGATTAATCCATAAGTATTTCCTTCTGTAAATTTGATATTGACATCATCAAAAAGTTTGCGATCACTAAAACGTAGTGAAACATCAGATACTGTAAGCAATATTTTTCTCCTATATGTGTAATATATTTATTCTACTAGAAAATACAGAAATATTCAAATTTTTATCTGTCAATTTTTTGTAAACTAGATTTACAATATCCTTTACACAGATCTGTAAATAGCAAGGTTGATTTATTTTGATAAATTACGGTTATTTTATTAAAAAAATGCTATAATTGAAGAGACCATATTGGAGGAAATGAAAATGACTAAACCTATTATTTTAACAGGAGACCGTCCGACAGGTAAATTACATATTGGACATTACGTGGGTAGTCTCAAAAATAGAGTATTGTTACAGGAAGAGAATAAGTATGATATGTTTGTATTCTTGGCTGATCAACAAGCTTTAACAGATCACGCTAAGGACCCTCAAACTATTGTAGAGTCTATCGGAAATGTTGCTTTGGATTATCTTGCTGTTGGATTGAATCCAAATAAATCAACTATCTTTATTCAAAGCCAAATTCCAGAATTGGCTGAGTTATCTATGTACTACATGAACTTGGTTTCATTGGCTCGCTTGGAGCGTAATCCTACTGTAAAAACTGAGATTGCTCAAAAAGGATTTGGAGAAAGCATACCAACTGGTTTCCTAGTTTATCCAATAGCTCAAGCTGCTGATATTACTGCTTTTAAGGCTAATTATGTTCCTGTAGGAACAGACCAAAAGCCAATGATTGAACAGACTCGAGAAATTGTTCGTTCTTTTAATCATGCTTATAATTGTGATGTATTGGTGGAACCTGAAGGTATCTATCCAGAAAATGAGGGAGCAGGTCGTCTACCTGGTCTAGATGGGAATGCTAAAATGTCTAAATCTCTCAATAATGGTATTTATCTAGCTGATGATGCGGATACTTTACGTAAGAAAGTAATGAGCATGTATACAGATCCAAATCATGTTAAAGTTGAGGATCCAGGAAAAATCGAAGGGAATATGGTTTTCCATTACCTAGATGTTTTTAGTCGCCCTGAAGATGCTAAAGAAATAGCAGATATGAAAGAACACTATCAACGAGGAGGTCTTGGTGATGTGAAGACCAAGCGTTATCTACTTGAAATTTTAGAAAGAGAACTAGGTCCGATTCGTGAGCGCCGTATTGAGTTTGCCAAGGATATGGGGGAAGTTTATAATATGCTCCAAAAAGGTAGTCAACATGCACGAGAAGTTGCAGGAAAAACATTATCTGAAGTCAAGGGAGCAATGGGGCTTCAATATTTTAATTAATTTTATATTATAAGAAACTATCATTTTTTCAATATTAGAAAAGATAGTTTTTATTTATCCTGTAATATTTGACAAATTTTTATAGAATGGTATGATAGATACAATATAAAAAAGTCAAGCTCAAAAAGAAAGAAAAGAGGAAACTTCGAATGTCTAATTGGGACACTAAATTTTTGAAAAAAGGTTTTACCTTTGATGATGTATTGCTTATTCCAGCTGAAAGTCATGTGTTACCTAATGATGCGGATTTAACAACTAAATTGGCAGATAATTTGACTTTAAATATCCCAATTATTACAGCCGCAATGGACACAGTAACAGAAAGTCAAATGGCAATTGCTATTGCTCGTGCGGGTGGTCTCGGAGTTATTCATAAAAATATGTCAATTGCACAGCAAGCAGATGAGGTTCGTAAAGTAAAACGTTCTGAAAATGGTGTTATTATTGATCCTTTCTTCTTGACGCCAGAGCACACCATTGCTGAAGCAGATGAGCTTATGGGACGTTACCGTATTAGTGGTGTTCCCGTGGTTGAAACACTCGAAAATCGTAAATTAGTTGGTATTTTAACAAACCGAGATCTTCGTTTTATTTCAGATTATAATCAACCTATCTCAAATCATATGACCAGTGAAAATCTTGTTACTGCCCCTGTTGGAACTGATCTTTCAATAGCTGAAAGTATTCTTCAAGAGCACCGTATTGAAAAACTTCCTTTAGTTGATGAAGAGGGTCGTCTTTCTGGTTTGATTACTATTAAAGATATTGAAAAAGTAATTGAGTTTCCAAATGCTGCTAAAGATGAGTTTGGTCGTCTTTTAGTAGCAGGCGCAGTTGGAGTTACTTCAGATACGTTTGAGCGTGCAGAAGCTCTTTTTGAAGCAGGAGCAGATGCAATTGTTATTGATACAGCGCATGGTCATTCTGCGGGTGTTCTTCGTAAAATTGCTGAAATTCGCGCTCATTTCCCAGATCGTACTTTAATTGCAGGTAATATTGCTACAGCTGAAGGAGCGCGTGCTCTTTATGATGCAGGTGTGGATGTCGTTAAAGTCGGTATTGGACCAGGTTCTATCTGTACTACTCGTGTGATTGCTGGTGTGGGTGTTCCGCAAGTAACAGCTATCTACGATGCTGCAGCTGTTGCGCGTGAATATGGAAAAACTATCATTGCTGATGGTGGAATCAAGTACTCTGGAGACATTGTAAAAGCTCTTGCTGCGGGAGGAAATGCTGTTATGCTTGGATCTATGTTTGCTGGAACTGATGAAGCTCCAGGTGAAACTGAAATCTTCCAAGGACGTAAATTTAAGACTTACCGTGGTATGGGATCAATCGCTGCAATGAAGAAAGGTTCAAGCGATCGTTACTTCCAAGGTTCTGTCAATGAAGCAAACAAACTCGTTCCAGAAGGAATTGAAGGTCGTGTTGCTTATAAAGGAGCGGCAGCTGATATTGTCTTCCAAATGATTGGTGGTATTCGCTCTGGTATGGGTTACTGTGGTGCAGCTAACCTTAAAGAACTACACGATAATGCTCAATTTATTGAAATGTCTGGTGCTGGTTTGAAAGAAAGCCATCCTCATGATGTGCAAATTACGAATGAGGCACCAAACTATTCTATGTAAAAAGAATTGAAAAGAACTCCTGTTGTCCAGGGGTTCTTTTGATTGTTGTAAACTTTAGTTGACAGTTATTTCACCATCTTCTATAGTGAAAATGCTGAGATTCTCTGGTAGATTTTGAAGATGATCTAAGCTTGTTGTTGTGATAAAGGTTTGGATTGATTGAGAAATAGTTTCTAATAATTTCAGTTGTCTAGTGTTGTCAAGTTCACTCATAACATCGTCAAGCAGTAATATCGGAGATTCTGTAGTAATGCTTTCCATTAATTCGATTTCTGCTAATTTTATCGATAGGACGAGACTACGATGTTGACCTTGACTCCCGAAACTAGCATCCATCCCATTTATATAAAAAGAAATGTCATCTCGATGAGGACCAACACCAGTATTCTTTTTAAATAAATCTCTGGACCTACTTTTTTCTAAAGCAATTTTGAAAGATTCTGATAAGTCTTCTTTGTCAGTTAACTTTACAGAAGATTGATAGGATATTGACAACTCTTCAACCTGATTAGAAAGTTCAAAATGTTTCTTACGACCAAAATGTTCTAGTTTTTTTATGAAATCTAAGCGGTGATTCATCACACGACATCCATAATCTACTAGCTGATCATCTAGTACTGAAAGGAAGGTTTCATCTATTTTTTGAGTTGATTTTAGATAAGTGTTTCTTTGTTTTAGGATATGGTTATAATTTGTTAAGTCAGATAAATAGATTGGCTTAATTTGCCCAAGCTCCATATCAATGAATTTTCGTCGAATTGAAGGAGATCCTTTAATGAGTTGTAAATCTTCAGGAGCAAATAAAATAACATTCATATGGCCCACATAGTCTGAAAGTCGTGCCTGTTTTAAATGATTAACTTTTGTCACACGCCCTTTTTGTGTTAGTTCTATTTCTAGAGGAACGGATCCCGTTTTTTTCTGAACAAGACCTGAAAGATGAAGTTGTTCCTCATCAAAATGAATGAGATTTTTATCTGTTCGAGTTCGATGACTGCGTGTTAAGGCTAAAAAATAGATAGCCTCTAACATATTTGTTTTACCTTGTGCATTGCGTCCTAAAAAGACATTTAATTTAGGATTAAAGTCGATTTTCGTCTCTTTGTAGTTACGAAAAGTCTTGAGAGATAGGTGTTGTAGCCACATGATTATCTACCAGGGAATCGTGGAGCTTGTTTGCTTTTGGGCGATGAAGTAGGTTTAGAGTTGTCTTTTTTTACTCCTTTATTCATCTCCTTAACAAGTTTAGCGATTCGTTCTTTTTCAACTTTATCAGCTTGGTATTTATCTTGCTCCTCAGAAGTAGGTTGTGTCAACAAGATGTCAATATTCATACCAGGGATGTCAACTTTATCGCCAATACGAAGTTTTTTACCACGACGACTCTCTAATTCCCCATTAAAGTAAACAGAATGTTCAGAGAGAAATGATTTGATAGCTCCTCCGCTATGTGTAATTCCAAGTTCTTTTAGCAGTGCTTGGAGGGTAATAAATTCTTCAAATAATTTGTATTCCATAATTCACCTCAATCTTTGGTATTATACCATATTTTCCTAAAATTAGTGAGAGAAACAGGGAGAAATGTAAGCGATTTTTATTTCAAAAGTGTTACAGAGAACAAGAAAATTTCAGTTTTTCGTGATATAATAGAAGTCTATATGTAAGGAGGTAAATCATGGAGTTAGTGCATGGAATTTCAACACATTTTATCCAATCAAAAAAGTTTAAGACGAACAAAATAAGCATTCGTTTTACAGCTCCATTATCTCTTGACACGATTGCAGGTCGTATGTTGAGTGCGAGTATGTTAGAAACTGCCAATCAGAAATATGATAAGTCTCAAGATTTCAGAAGATATTTAGCTAGTTTATATGGGACAGATGTCTCAACTAATTGTTATAGAAGAGGTCAAAGTCATATTGTAGATTTGACATTGACTTATGTTCGAGACGAGTTTTTGAGTAGAAAAAATGTCTTGACAATGCAGGTACTAGAGTTAGTGAAAGAGATTCTGTTTTCACCTTTATTGTTGGATGATGGCTTTGAACCAGTTTTATTTGAGATTGAAAAAAAGCAATTATTAGCAATTTTAGCAGCCGATATGGATGATTCTTTTTATTTGGCACATAAAGAATTAGACCAGCTTTTCTTTAATGATAAGCGTCTTCAGCTAGAATATAAATTTTTAAGAGATCGTATTTTAAAGGAAACACCTCAAAGTTCTTACGCCTGTTTTCAAAACTTTTTAGCTAATGATCGAATAGATTTCTTTTTTTTAGGTGATTTTAATGAGGTTGAAGTTCAAACATTATTAGAATCTTTCCATTTTAAGGATCGTAAAGGAGATGTTAGGGTTCAGTATCAACAACCCTACTCAAATATACTGCAAGAAAGTATGGTTAGAAAAAATGTGGGACAATCCATTTTGGAATTGGGTTACCATTGTTCTGTTGAATATGGTGATGAGCAGCATTTACCCATGATTGTTATGAATGGTTTATTGGGAGAATTTGCTCATTCTAAATTATTCTCAAATGTCCGTGAGAAAGCTGGATTAGCTTATACTATTTCAAGCCAGTTAGATTTATTTAGTGGATTTTTGAGAATATATGCGGGTATAGATCGAGAAAATCGTAATCAGGTTCGCAAGATGATGAATAACCAATTGCTTGATTTAAAAAAAGGTTACTTTACTGATATTGAAATAGAGCAGACTAAAGAGATGATTCGTAGATCTTTATTGATTTCTCAAGATAGTCAGAGTTCGCTCATTGAAATAGCCTATCAAAATGCTATACTTGGAAAATCTTCTGAAGATATTGAAAGTTGGATTGAAAGGCTAGATAAAATTGACAAGGAAGCTATTTGTAAAGCTGCTAGTAATGTTAAATTACAAGCGATTTACTTTATGGAAGGTATAGAATGACAAGGATTATTTTTGAAGAAAAATACTATCCAGCTGTAAAAGAAAGGGTTTATCGAACACGTTTGTCAAATGGACTGACAGTATCTCTTTTACCAAAAAAAGAATTTAACGAGGTTTACGGGAGTGTAACTGTTAGATTTGGTTCTATAGATACGCTTGTTAAAATTGTTGACAGTGTTGTAAAAAGATATCCTGCGGGGATTGCTCATTTTCTTGAACATAAACTGTTTGAGAGGGAAGATTCTAGTGATATAATGGCAGCGTTTACGCTACTAGGAGCAGATAGTAATGCTTTTACAAGTTTTACTAAAACTAACTATCTTTTTTCAGCTACGGATTATTTACTAGAGAATTTAGATTTACTTGAAGAATTGGTTACGACCGCTTATTTTACAGAAGATTCTATACTTAGAGAGCAAGATATTATACAGCAAGAACGAGAGATGTATCAAGATGATCCAGATTCGTGCCTATTCTTTTTAACTTTAGCTAATTTATATCCAGGAACCTCTTTAGCTACAGATATAGTTGGTAGTGAAGAGTCTATTTTTCAAATTAATACCGATAACTTACAAGAAAATTTCATAAGGTTTTACAAACCCGCCAATATGTCCTTGTTCTTAGTTGGTAACTTTGATGTTGAACAAATAAAAGATTACTTTCAAAGAAAAAACATACAAGATGTGAGTTTGGAAGAGATAACAAGAGAAAAAATTGTGTTACAAGATGTGAAGCGAACAGATAGTGTGAGAATGGAAGTGTCTTCTCCGAAACTTGCCATTGGAATTAGGGGTAAGCAAGAAATTTTTGAAGAAAATTGCTATCGATACCATATTTTATTAAAAATATTGTTTGCAATGATGTTTGGTTGGACCTCAAATCGTTTTCAGAACTTATACGAATCAGGCAAGATAGACGCTTCTTTATCGCTTGAAGTTGAAGTGACAGATCGTTTTCATTTTGTCATGTTGACAATGGATACGAAAGAGCCAGTTTCCTTATCACACCAGTTTAGGAAAGCTATTTGTAATTTTACAAAGGATTCGGATATTACAGAAGAACATTTGGACATTATTAAAAGAGAGATGTATGGAGAATTTTTCAGTAGCCTGAATTCTTTGGAATTTATTGCGACACAGTATGATGTTTTTGACAAAGGTGAAACAATTTTTGATTTGCCAAAAATTTTACAAGAAATCACTTTAGAAGATGTTATTGAAGCGGGACATCACTTAATAGATGATGGGGATATCGTTGATTTTACAATTTTCCCAATATAAAAGTAATGTAAAAACCAGAAAGAAAGAATGTTAAGTATGAGAAAAAAAACGATTGGTGAGGTTTTACGTTTAGCTAGAATAAATCAGGGGCTAAGTTTAGATGAGTTACAGAAAAAGACAGCAATCCAGTTAGATATGTTAGAAGCTATGGAAACAGATGATTTTGATAAGCTTCCTACTCCTTTTTATGCACGATCTTTCTTGCGTAAATATGCTTGGGCAGTTGAATTGGATGAAGGAATAGTTTTGGATGCTTATGACTCTGGGAACATGATTATTTATGATGAAGTAGATATTGATGATGACTTTTCAGGTCGTAGACAAAAAAGCAAGCAAAATAGAGCATCATTTTTACCATTGTTTTATTTTATCCTCTTTGCACTATCGATTTTAATCTTTGTAACATATTATGTTTGGAATTATATTCAAACCCAACCGGATCCTACTTCCTATTCTAGTTATAGTGTGGTACAAGAAACAAGCTCGACTAGCTCGGTGATTCAATACTCAAGTAGTAGTGTAAACTCTAGTTCTTCTAGTATGGAGTCAGCTCTAAGCATTTCAGGAGTAGGAAATAATGTGGAGGTGGTCTATAAAACAAATCAGGAAACAGCTAAAATACAATTGGCAGTTTCAGATGGAAGAAGTTGGGTAAGTGTGTCAGATAGTGAGCTTGCAGGCGGTGTAACTTTATCGCCAAACAATAAAAGTAGCCAAACGACAGTTTCAACTAAAAATCCAGTGACAGTGACTTTAGGTGTTGTAAAAGGTGTTGTTTTGACTATAGATAATCAGACAGTTGATTTATCTAAATTAACAACTCCGACTGGAACGATTTCTATCAATTTCACTAAAAATTAAGGAAAAACGAATGAAAAAAGAACAAATTCCAAATCTTTTAACAATAGGTCGTATCCTATTTATCCCTATCTTCATCCTTATTTTAACTGTAGGAAAATCGACGGGGAGTCATATGATAGCAGCGATAATTTTTGCGATTGCTAGTATCACAGACTATCTAGATGGCTATCTAGCCCGTAAGTGGAATGTGGTTAGTAATTTTGGGAAATTTGCGGATCCGATGGCGGATAAGTTACTAGTTATGTCGGCTTTTATTATGCTAATAGAGCTAGAGATGGCACCTGCTTGGATTGTTTCAGTGATTGTCTGTCGTGAACTTGCTGTAACAGGTTTAAGATTATTACTAGTAGAAACTGGGGGAACAGTTCTTGCGGCAGCGATGCCAGGTAAAATTAAGACTTTTAGTCAGATGTTTGCTATTATTTTCTTATTACTACATTGGACCTTGATTGGCCAAGTTTTACTTTATATAGCTTTGTTTTTCACTATCTATTCTGGCTATGATTATTTTAAGGGTAGTGCGCATGTTTTTAAAGGGACATTTGGTTCGAAATGAAATCGATTATTGATGTAAAAAATCTTTCTTTTCGTTATAAAGAAAGTCAAGAATACTATAATTTGAAAGATATTACGTTTCACGTGAAACGTGGAGAATGGATTTCTATCGTAGGGCATAACGGTAGCGGTAAATCAACGACTGTCCGATTAATTGATGGTTTGCTTGAAGCGGAGTCTGGAGAAATTCTAATCGATGGACAACAATTAACAGAAGAAAATATTTGGGATTTACGCCGTCAGATTGGTATGGTATTTCAAAATCCTGATAATCAATTTGTTGGAGCAACTGTTGAGGATGATGTTGCTTTTGGTTTGGAAAATCAGGGAATTTCTCGTCAAGAAATGAAGGAAAGAGTAGAGGAAGCTCTGAATTTGGTTGGCATGTCGGACTTTAAAAAGAAAGAGCCGGCACGTCTATCAGGTGGTCAAAAGCAACGTGTAGCTATTGCTGGAGTTGTGGCTCAAAGGCCAGCTATATTAATCCTAGACGAAGCAACCAGTATGTTAGATCCTGAGGGACGTAGAGAACTGATTGAAACAGTTCAAGGAATTAGAAAAGACTACGACATGACAGTCATTTCCATTACACATGATTTAGAAGAAGTTGCTATGAGTGATCGTGTATTGGTAATGAAAAAAGGGATTATTGAATCAACTAGTAGTCCCAGGGAACTTTTTTCTAGAAATGATTTAGATAAAATCGGATTGGATGATCCTTTTGCAAATCAGTTGAAACATTTTTTAAGCCAGAGTGGTTATGATTTACCTGAACATTATTTGACAGAAAGTGAGCTAGAGGACAAGCTATGGGAATTGCTCTAGAAAATGTGAGTTATACGTATCAAGAGGGGACTCCCTTGGCTTCAACAGCTTTGTCTGATATTTCTTTGACGATTGAAGATGGTTCGTATACTGCTCTAATTGGACATACAGGAAGCGGAAAATCAACGATTTTACAACTTTTAAATGGTTTATTGATCCCAAGTCAAGGAAGTATCCAAGTTTTTGATACACTCATCACTGCAAATTCTAAGAATAAAGACATTCGTCAGATACGTAAACAAGTTGGATTAGTATTTCAATTTGCAGAAAATCAGCTTTTTGAAGAAACTGTTTTGAAAGATGTGGCTTTTGGACCGAAAAATTTTGGAGTTTCGGAAGAAGAGGCAGAGAAGATTGCGCGAGAAAAATTGGGCATGGTCGGAATTGACGAATCCTTATTTGAACGTAGTCCGTTTGAACTTTCTGGTGGTCAAATGAGGCGTGTTGCTATCGCGGGGATACTTGCAATGGAGCCTGCAATCTTAGTTCTGGATGAACCAACGGCAGGCTTGGATCCTCTTGGAAGAAAAGAATTGATGAGCTTGTTTAAACAGTTGCATTTATCAGGAATAACCATTGTCTTGGTAACGCATTTGATGGACGATGTAGCTGAATATGCAGATCAAGTATTTATCATGCAAAAGGGACAGTTGGTTAAAAGTGGTCAGCCGAGTGACGTTTTTCAGGACGTTGCATTTATGGAAACAGTACAGTTGGGTGTCCCTAAAATAACAGCTTTTTGTAAACGATTGGCTGATAGAGGTGTATCCTTTAAAAAACTACCAATTAGGATAGATGAATTTAAGGAGTCGTTAGATGGATAGTATGATTTTGGGGCGTTATATACCTGGAGATTCGATTGTTCACCGATTGGATCCGCGTAGTAAATTATTGTCGATGATGTTATTGATTTTGATTGTTTTTTGGGCCAATAACTCTATCACCAATTTGATTCTTTTCATTGCGACAGGCATTTTTATCGCTTTGTCAGGTGTATCGATTTCATTCTTTATTCAGGGATTGAAGTCTATGTTCTTTTTTATCGCCTTTACGACCCTTTTTCAATTCTTTTTCATTTCAAGTGGGAATGTTATATTTGAGTTTTGGTTTGTGAGAATCACTGATTACGCTCTGCAACAAGCTGGGATTATTTTTTGTCGCTTTATCTTGATAATTTTCTTTTCAACTTTATTAACATTAACGACTATGCCTTTGAGTTTAGCATCAGCGGTTGAAGGATTATTATCGCCTTTAAAGAAAGTGAAAGTTCCTGTTCATGAAATTGGCTTGATGCTATCAATGAGTTTGCGTTTTGTACCAACCTTGATGGATGATACGACAAGGATTATGAATGCTCAGAAAGCGCGTGGAGTTGATTTTGATGAAGGAAGTATTGTTCAAAAAGTGAAGGCATTGATTCCTATTTTGATTCCTTTATTTGCAACTAGTTTAAAAAGAGCAGATTCATTAGCGATTGCTATGGAGGCGCGTGGTTATCAGGGAGGAAAAGGTAGAAGTCAATATCGACAATTAAAATGGAGTCTCAAGGACACGCTAACAATTTTTGTCATTCTAGTGCTTGGTTTTTGCTTATTCTTATTAAAATCGTAGTAAATTCTAAGAATTTATTAAAATTTAAAGTAACAATTTTTAACATAAAGGTAGGAGTATGAATCGTTTTAAAACATCAAAATATGTAATTATTGTTTTTGTCACTGTTTTGATTGTGTCGGCACTTTTAGCGACGACGTACTCAAGTACAGTTGTTACAAAAGTAGGAGATGGGATTTCATTGGTTGATAGGGTTATTCAAAAACCTTTTCAATGGTTTCATTCTATGAAATCGGACTTAAGCCACTTAACACGTACCTATAATGAAAATGAGAATCTAAAAAAACAAATCTACCAGTTAGAAGTTAAATCAAATGAGGCCGAGAGTTTAAAAAAACAAAATGAACAATTACGTCAGCTGTTGGATATGAAATCAAAGTTACAAGCTACTAAAATCTTGGCAACAGATGTCATTATGCGCTCCCCAGTATCTTGGCAACAGGAATTAACGCTGGATGCAGGTCGTTTAAAAGGGGTTTCTGAAAATATGCTAGTCATTGCAAATGGTGGTTTGATTGGTAGTGTTTCAAAAGTAGAAGATAACTCCACAGTTGTTAACCTTTTAACAAATACAGAAAATGCTGATAAGATTTCGGTTAAAATTCAACATGGTTCTGACGTGATTTATGGAATTATTATTGGTTATGATAAGGAAAATGACGTTCTTAAAATTAGTCAGTTAAATAGCAACACTGATATTAGTGTGGGTGATAAGGTCACAACAGGTGGTTTAGGGAACTTTAATGTCAAAGATATTCCTGTTGGAGATGTGGTTTCTACAACACATAGTAATGACTATTTGACACGAGAAGTAACTGTCAAATTAACAGCTAATATCAAGGATTTATATGCGGTAGAATTAGTGGGGAATTCTTAATGAGACAGTTAAAACATGTTGGTATTTTCTTATTGCTTCCTTTAATTGTTTTAATCGATGCTCACCTTAGTCAAGTAGTAGGTTCTTTCTTTCCCTATGTTCATTTAAGCAGTCATTTTCTATTCTTATTCCTCATGTTTGAAACGATTGAAGTATCAGAGTATTTCTATTTGCTTTATTGTTTTACAGTCGGTTTAGTTTATGATATTTACTTTTTTCACTTAATAGGGATAGCAACTCTTTTATTTGTCTTGCTAGGAGTATCTATATATAAATTGAACAGTATTATTTTGATGAATCGTTGGACAAGAATCTTAGCTATTATTGTAATGAGTTTTCTATTTGATATGGGAACTTATCTTATTGCTCTTGTTGTAGGAATCACTGTAGATAATTTAGCAATTTTTATAGTTTATAGCTTGGTACCATCGATGATTTTAAATTTTATATGGATGTTTATCTTCCAGTTTATTTTTGAAAAATATTATCTATAAGAAAGAAATAAAAATGTAACAAAGGCGTAATATTCATTAAGCCTTTTTTTGGTATACTAGTATTGTCTTTAAAAGAAGGAGTACCTACATAATATGAAGAAAAAAATTTTAGCGTCGCTTTTATTGAGTACAGTATTGGTTTCACAAGTTGCAGTTTTGAATACTGTGAACGCAGAAAATATTGATAAAAAAATTGCGGCTAATGATAATAAAATTAGCACGTTAACAGCACAACAACAAGCGGCCCAAAAACAAGTTAGCCAGATTCAGGAGCAAGTTTCTGCTATTCAAGCAGAGCAATCTAACTTACAGTCTGAAAATGATAGATTACAGGAAGAATCTAAAAAACTTGAGGGAGAAATTACAGAATTGTCTAAAAACATTGTGTCTCGCAATGGTTCGTTAGAAAAACAAGCTCGTAGCGCTCAAACAAGTGGAGCTGCAACTAGCTACATCAATACAATTGTAAATTCAAAATCAATTACGGAGGCTATTTCACGTGTTGCTGCAATGAGTGAAATTGTATCTGCTAACAATAAAATGCTAGAACAACAAAAAGCAGATAAAAAAGCTATCTCTGAAAAACAAATTGCAAATAACGATGCTATTAATACAGTTATCGCAAACCAACAAAAATTAGCTGATGATGCTCAAGCATTGACAACTAAGCAAGCTGAACTTAAAGCTGCAGAATTGAATCTTGCTGCTGAGAAAGCAACTGCTGAAGGAGAAAAGGCAAGTTTGTTGCAACAAAAAGCAGCAGCAGAAGTAGCAGCACGTGCAGCAGCGGCGGCTGAAGCGGCATACAAAGAAAAGCAAGCAGCTCAACAACAATCTATTCTTGCTTCAGCAAATACTAATTTAAACGCTCAGATACAGGCAGTTTCATCATCTACAGCAGCGGCAGAAGCTTCTTCAACTGCATCTACACCTCTTCAAGCGAAAGCTACCCCAACATATAATACAAATGCTTCAAGTTATCCTATTGGGGAATGTACTTGGGGAGCTAAAACTTTAGCACCTTGGGCAGGAGATTACTGGGGTAATGGAGCGCAGTGGGCTACAAGTGCAGCAGCGGCGGGATTCCGTACAGGTTCAACACCTCAAGTTGGCGCAATTGTATGTTGGAATGATGGCGGTTATGGACACGTAGCGGTTGTAACAGCTGTTGAATCAACAACGCGTATTCAAGTTTCAGAATCAAACTACGCTGGTAATAGATCAATCGGAAATTATCGTGGTTGGTTCAATCCAGCATCTTACCCAGGAGTTGTTAGTTACATTTATCCAAACTAATAAATAAAAAGGAACTCTATCTGAATGAACTGCACCTCAAAAGTTAGATTTGTTTTGTCTAACTTTTGGGGTGTTTTATGACTCTTTGTCAACTGTAGTGGGTTGAAGAAAAGCTAAGCTCGAGAAAGGACGAAATTTGTCCTTTCTTTTTTGATGTTAAGAGCGATAAAAATCCGTTTTTTGAAGTTTTCAAAGTTCCGAAAACCAAAGGCATT
>NZ_CABFMF010000007.1 GCF_901875575.1 uncultured Streptococcus sp. | reverse complement strand
GAAGCACAACGTGTTGCACTAGCGAAGATAATTTTAAAGGATCCTCCTTTGATTCTCGCAGATGAACCAACCGCTTCACTAGACCCTAAAAACTCTGAGGAATTACTTTCTATCCTAGAATCTTTAAAAAATCCGAATCGGACCATTATTATTGCGACCCATAATCCTCTGATTTGGGAGCAAGTGGACCAAGTTATTCGAGTTACCGATTTATCACATAGATGATATGGCAAGATTCATACTCAATGAAAATCAAAAAGCAAACTAGGAAGCTAGCCGCAGGCTGCTCAAAGCACTGCTTTGAGGTTGTAGATGAAACTGACGAAGTCAGCTCAAAACACTGTTTTGAGGTTGTGGATAGAACTGACGAAGTCAGTTACATATATATACGGCAAGGCGAAGCTGACGTGGTTTGAAGAGATTTTCGAAGAGTATCAGTTAGAAGAAAGAGTCACAAACACACTTTGTGGCTTTTTTATTTCCATAAAAATGGTAAAATAGTAAGAGTAGAAATGGAGTTCGAGACATGAAAGTAATAGATCAATTTAAAAATAAGAAAGTCCTTGTTTTAGGTTTGGCCAAGTCTGGTGAATCTGCGGCACGTTTGTTGGACAAGCTAGGTGCAATTGTAACAGTAAATGATGGGAAACCTTTTGAGGACAATCCAGCTGCCCAAAGTTTGCTGGAAGAAGGGATCAAGGTCATTACAGGTGGCCATCCTTTGGAACTCTTGGATGAAGAGTTCGCCCTCATGGTAAAAAATCCAGGCATTCCCTACAGCAATCCCATGATTGAAAAGGCTTTGGCTAAGGGAATTCCAGTCTTGACTGAGGTGGAATTGGCTTATTTGATTTCTGAAGCACCGATTGTTGGTATTACTGGTTCGAACGGTAAAACAACTACAACGACCATGATTGGGGAAGTTTTGACTGCTGCTGGTCAACATGGTCTCTTATCAGGGAATATCGGCTATCCAGCTAGTCAAGTGGCCCAAACTGCGACAGATGAGGACACGCTTGTCATGGAACTTTCTTCTTTCCAACTCATGGGTGTTCAAGAATTCCATCCTGAGATTGCGGTTATTACCAACCTCATGCCAACTCATATCGACTACCACGGTTCTTTTGAGGAATATGTAGCAGCCAAGTGGAATATCCAGAACAAGATGACAGCGGCTGATTTCCTTGTCTTGAACTTTAACCAAGACTTGGCAAAAGAATTGGCTAGCAAAACACAAGCTACCGTTGTACCATTCTCAACACAGGAAAAGGTTGATGGAGCCTATCTGGAAGACGGTCAACTTTACTTCCGTGGGGAACTAGTCATGGCAGCGAATGAAATCGGTGTTCCAGGTAGTCACAATGTGGAAAATGCCCTTGCGACTATTGCTGTGGCCAAGCTTCGTGGTGTAGACAACCAAACCATTAAAGAAACTCTGTCATCCTTTGGTGGTGTCAAACACCGTCTCCAATTTGTGGATGAAATCAAGGGTGTGAAATTCTATAATGATAGCAAGTCGACCAACATCTTGGCCACTCAAAAAGCCTTGTCAGGTTTTGACAACAGTAAGGTTATCTTGATTGCAGGTGGTTTAGACCGTGGCAATGAGTTTGACGAATTGATTCCAGATATTACTGGACTCAAGAAGATGGTCATCCTCGGTCAGTCCGCAGAACGTGTCAAACGGGCAGCAGACAAGGCAGGTGTTAGCTATGTGGACGCTTCAGATATTGCAGATGCAACTCGAAAGGCTTATGAGCTAGCTACTGAAGGTGATGTGGTGCTCCTCAGTCCTGCCAATGCTAGCTGGGATATGTATGCTAACTTTGAAGTACGTGGCGACCTCTTCATTGATACAGTTCTGGAGTTAAAGGAATAATATGAAAAAAATTGTCTTTACAGGTGGGGGGACGGTTGGACATGTTACCCTCAATCTTTTATTGATACCCAAGTTTATCGAAGATGGTTGGGAAGTCCACTATATCGGGGACAAGCGTGGTATCGAACACCAAGAAATCCTCAAGTCGGATCTAGATATCACCTTCCATTCCATTGCGACTGGGAAATTGCGTCGCTATTTCTCTTGGCAAAATATGCTAGATGTCTTTAAAGTGGCTTGGGGAATTGTCCAATCGCTCTTTATCATGTTGCGACTTCGTCCACAGGCCCTTTTTTCAAAGGGAGGTTTTGTCTCTGTGCCGCCTGTTATCGCTGCGCGTGTATCAGGAGTACCTGTCTTTATTCATGAGTCTGATCTATCTATGGGCTTGGCCAATAAAATCGCCTATAAATTTGCGACAAAAATGTACTCAACTTTTGAGCAAGCTGCTAGTCTTGCTAAGGTAGAGCATGTAGGAGCAGTAACCAAGGTTACTAGTCAAGAAATTGCAGAACCTGATGAATTGGTAGATATCCAAACCTACTTTAATCCAAAGTTACCAACGGTACTTTTTGTTGGAGGTTCAGCAGGAGCTCGGGTCTTTAACCAGTTGGTGACAAAGCATAAAAAGGAACTAATAGAGCGCTATAATATTATCAACCTCACAGGGGATTCTAGTCTAAATGAGCTAAGTAAACACCTCTTTCGTGTAGATTATGTAACGGATCTTTACCAACCTTTGATGGGGATGGCAGATGTGGTTGTAACACGTGGTGGTGCCAATACAATTTTTGAGCTCTTGGCTATGGCAAAATTGCATGTTATTGTACCACTTGGTCGTGAGGCTAGTCGTGGGGATCAGATTGAGAATGCAGCTTATTTTGTAAAAAAAGGCTATGCAGAAGAGCTTCAAGAAAGCGATTTGACCTTGGACAGTTTGGAAGAGAAGCTGTCTCACTTACTAAGCCACAAAGAAGACTATCAATCTAAGATGAAAACTTCAAAGGAATTGAAATCTCTAGCAGATTTTTATCAATTGTTGAAAAAAGATGTATCATAAGGAAAATAAATGTCAAAAAAAAGGAAAAAGAAGGTTAAAGAAATTCCTCAAGAGCCTAAAGAATTATCAGAATGGCAGAAGCGAAATCAAGAATATCTAAAAAAGAAGGCTGAAGAAGAGGCTGCCTTAGCTGAAGAGAAGGAAAAAGAAAAAGAAGCTCGCATGGGGAAAAAGCCTGAAAAACCTGAAGAATCTGATAAGGATGAGGGAAATGTGGATCATGAGGATGAATCCACTCCAAACGAGTCAGAATCAGATATAACTGAGTCAAACTCAGATATAAACAAATCAGAATCAGTTAAAGAAAACTCTGAAGAAAATGTAGAAGTTTCTGAAGATATAAAAGAAGAGAAGGAAAGCAAAGAAGAGAAACCATTAGATAAAAAGAAAGAAAAAAAGAAAAAGGGTGAGAAAAAACCTTCTAAGGACAAGCCAAATAAACCTAAAATACCAGGAGTTCATATTTGGAGAGCTCTAACTATCTTAGTTCCAAGTTTCTTTATCCTCTTGCTTTCTGTATACTTGCTTAGTCCTTATGCGACAATAAAGGATATTCATGTTGAGGGAACTGTTCAAACAACTGCTGAAGATATTAGACAGGCTGCAGCTATTCAGGATTCGGAATACATGTTGAGTCTCATTTTTGAAAAAGCAAAATATGAAGAACGAATCAAGTCGAATGATTGGGTTGAGTCTGCTCAAATGGTTTATCAATTTCCAACAAAATTTACAATAAAAGTTAAAGAATTTGATATCGTGGCCTATTATGTTTCTGGTGAAAGCCACTATCCTATCCTTTCTAATGGAAAGCTTGATAGTACTGCGGTAAGTTTAGTCACTTTGCCTGAAAGTTACATGTCTGTCATGTTTAATGATAGTGATAAAATCCATACTTTTATCTCAGAACTTTCTACTATTAGCTCTGAAATAAAGTCAGCTATACAAAAGGTAGAATTAGTATCAAGTAAGACTACTTCCGACTTAGTGAGATTGACAACGACGGATTCAGATGAAATCTTGGTTCCTTTATCTGAAATAGGCAAGAAGCTGCCTTATTATAGTAAGATTAAGAAAAAAATAAAAGAACCAACTGTAGTTGATATGGAAGCTGGAGTTTATAGCTATAGCGTAGCGGATAAACTAATCATAGAGGCTGAGGAAAAAGTTAAAAAAGAGGCTGTTGAAGCTGAAATCAGACAAAAAGAGGAAGAGAAAAAAAATCTGGAAGAACAGAAGAATAAATTGGAAGATGAGAAGAAAAAGCTGGAAGAAAAGATCAATCAAAATCAAACGCCCCAACGTTCACAGCGTCGTTAGGTATAACTTTTCTTTTGACTCTTGTTTTTTAAAGGATCATTCCTAGTTTTTGCTTGACAAGTTTCTGTATAAATAATAGAATAGTAAAAAACCTTTAAAGCAGTCCAGAGAGGCAGCTAAGGTTAGACGGTGAAAGGGTTGAGACTACCCATTTTTCGTGGAACCTTGCTGTTGGCAGGTTCCTTTTTTCATGCTCTCTTGCTTACAAAGGTAAAAGGAGAAAAAGTATGCGAGAACAGCGTCCAGTCATTGCCCTTGATTTTCCAAGTTTTAAAGATGTTAAGGAATTTTTGGCTCTTTTCCCAGAAAAAGAGAGCCTTTATTTGAAAGTTGGAATGGAGCTATACTATTCTACAGGTCCTGAGATTGTTTCCTACTTAAAAAACTTGGGACATAGCGTCTTTCTTGATCTCAAACTTCATGACATTCCAAATACAGTTCAGTCGGCAATGAAGGTCTTATCTAAACTTGGTGTTGATATGACCAATGTACATGCGGCTGGTGGAGTCGAGATGATGAAGGCGGCGCGCGAGGGACTTGGGCATCAAGCGAAATTAATTGCCGTGACTCAGCTAACTTCAACGTCTGAATCTCAGATGCAGGATTTCCAAAATATCCAGACTAGCCTTCAAGAATCTGTCATTCACTACGCAAAGAAAACGGCTGAAGCTGGTTTAGATGGGGTTGTATGTTCAGCTCAGGAAGTACAACTTATCAAGCAGGCAACCCATTCAGATTTTATCTGTTTAACGCCAGGAATTCGTCCACAGGGAGCTGCTGTTGGTGATCAAAAACGAGTTATGACACCAGCAGATGCCTATCAAATTGGGAGTGACTATATCGTAGTTGGACGACCAATTACACAGGCAACAGATCCAGTGGCAGCCTACCATTCTATCAAGGATGAATGGACACGAAACTGGAACCCAAATAATTAAATTGTAAAAAAGGAGAATACCATGACACTTGCTAAAGACATCGCTAGCCACCTCTTGAAAATCCAAGCCGTTTACCTCAAACCAGAAGAGCCGTTCACTTGGGCATCTGGTATTAAATCACCAATTTATACGGATAACCGTGTGACACTAGCCTATCCTGAAACTCGTACCCTAATTGAAAATGGCTTTGTGGAAGCTATCAAAGAAGCCTTTCCTGAGGTAGAAATGATTGCAGGAACTGCGACAGCAGGGATTCCACATGGAGCTATTATTGCTGATAAAATGAACCTACCATTTGCCTATATCCGTAGTAAACCCAAAGACCACGGTGCTGGAAACCAAATCGAAGGTCGTGTAGCTCAAGGACAAAAGATGGTTGTTGTGGAAGATTTGATTTCAACTGGTGGTTCTGTTCTCGAAGCGGTAGCTGCTGCCAAACGTGAAGGTGCAGATGTGCTTGGTGTTGTAGCGATTTTCAGTTACCAATTACCAAAAGCAGATAAGAACTTCTCAGATGCAGGTGTTAAGCTGGTGACCCTTTCGAACTACAGTGAGCTCATTCACTTAGCCCAAGAAGAAGGTTATATCACCCCAGAAGGATTGGATCTCCTAAAACGCTTTAAAGAAGACCAAGAAAATTGGCAAAATGCCTAAAACATAGAAAATCAGGTAGTCACTAGGATTACCTGATTTCTTTTTGTAATGTTATTGGAAGTTAGTTAATTTTTCCACCTTCAACAACCAGGTCAGAAGAAATGCCTTTTGATAAAGTGGTAGATATTGTTCAACAATGGACCAATCCAAAAATAGAACCTCCTATCTAGAAATAATATAGTTATTGTAGCATTTAAATGCTACCTTGGATAATATCTATTTTTTATTGCCCTTATAAGGATTGTTTATCATAGTTCGAATCTTTCTGAAATTTCCAAACAAAATATTTGAAAAGTTTTGAAAAAAGAGTTAAGATATTTTTGTAACATACAAAGAAAACGCTTACTTATTAGGGAGGGCATTTTATGTCATACAAAACAAGCAATGCAGAAGGTCATGTAGATTTTATTAATACCTATGATTTGGAGCCCATGGCGCAACAAGTTATTCCTAAAGCAGCCTTTGGCTATATCGCTAGTGGGGCGGAGGATACTTTCACTTTACGGGAGAATATCCGTGCCTTTAACCACAAACTCATCGTTCCTCATACGCTCTGCGATGTTGAAAATCCAAGTACAGAGATTGAATTTGCAGGTGAAAAATTGTCTTCACCAATCATTATGGCACCTGTTGCGGCTCATAAATTAGCAAATGAACAGGGTGAAGTGGCGACTGCGCGTGGTGTTCACGAGTTTGGTTCCCTCTATACAACCAGTTCTTACTCTACTGTCGATCTTCCAGAAATTACAGAAGCCCTTCAAGGGACACCTCATTGGTTCCAATTTTACTTTAGTAAGGATGACGGTATCAACCGCCACATCATGGACCGTGTGAAGGCTGAAGGGTATAAAGCGATTGTCTTGACGGCAGATGCTACTGTAGGGGGCAATCGTGAAGTAGATAAGCGTAATGGTTTTGTCTTCCCAGTTGGCATGCCGATTGTTGAAGAATACCTGCCAGAAGGTGCTGGTAAATCAATGGATTTTGTTTACAAATCAGCTAAACAACGCTTGTCTCCACGCGACGTAGAATTTATCGCTGAGTACTCAGGACTGCCTGTTTATGTCAAGGGACCACAATGCCGTGAGGATGTTGAACGTTCGCTTGCTGCGGGAGCTTCTGGTATCTGGGTAACCAACCACGGTGGTCGTCAAATCGATGGTGGACCAGCTGCTTTTGACTCGCTTCAAGAAGTCGCTGAAGCAGTTGATAAACGTGTTCCAATCGTCTTTGACTCTGGTATTCGTCGTGGACAACATGTTTTTAAAGCCCTGGCTTCTGGAGCAGACTTAGTAGCCATTGGACGCCCAGTTATTTATGGTCTAGCTCTTGGTGGTAGTGTTGGTGTACGTCAAGTCTTTGAACACTTGAATGCGGAATTGAAGACAGTCATGCAATTGTCTGGAACTCAGACCATTGAAGATGTTAAACACTTTAAACTACGTCACAATCCATATAACCCAAGTTTCCCAGTTGATTCTCGTGACTTAAAATTGTATTGATAAAACAGATTGCCTCCACTAAGTGTGGAGGTTTTTCTTTGTGTATAGGAAAAATAAATCGCTAGAAAATCTATATAAATATATTTTTCGGTTAAATATCTTGCTAGGGCTTTCATTTTTTGCTATACTGGTGCAGTAATTAAATAATAAAGACATTTGGGGTGCTTTAGGCTGAGATGATACCCATTGAACCTGATACAGTTAAGACTGGCGAAGGGAAATGTGAAATGGTTTTTTTCAAATACAGAAATGAACCGTCTAATCTTGTAACCTAAACTCTAATTTTCGTTTGTAATTGGAGTTTTTTTGTTTATATAAAACTGGATAGACTTGTTTATACTCAATGAAAATCAAAGAGCAAACTAGGAAGCTAGCCGCAGGTTGCTCAAAGCACTGCTTTGAGGTTGTAGATAAGACTGACGGAGTCAGCTCAAAACACTGTTTTGAGGTTATGGATAGAACTGACGAAGTCAGCTCAAAACACTGTTTTGAGGTTGTGGATAGAACTGACGAAGTCAGCTCAAAATACTATTTTGAGGTTGCAGATAGAACTGACGGAGTCAGCTCAAAGCACTGCTTTGAGGTTGTAGATAAGACTGACGGAGTCAGCTCAAAATACTATTTTGAGGTTGTGGATAGAACTGACGGAGTCAGCTCAAAACACTGTTTTGAGGTTGTGGATAGAACTGACGGAGTCAGCTCAAAACACTGTTTTGAGGTTATGGATAGAACTGACGAAGTCAGCTCAAAACACTGTTTTGAGGTTGTGGATAGAACTGACGAAGTCAGCTCAAAATACTATTTTGAGGTTGCAGATAGAACTGACGGAGTCAGCTCAAAGCACTGCTTTGAGGTTGTAGATAAGACTGACGGAGTCAGCTCAAAATACTATTTTGAGGTTGTGGATAGAACTGACGGAGTCAGCTCAAAACACTGTTTTGAGGTTGTGGATAGAACTGACGGAGTCAGCTCAAAACACTGTTTTGAGGTTATGGATAGAACTGACGAAGTCAGTAACATATATCTACGGCAAGGCGAAGCTGACGTGGTTTGAAGAGATTTTCGAAGAGTATTAGGTAGCTCTCTGCAAATGCCCTCTATGTTCTTTAAAAGGATCAAGTGGAATTACGATTTTGCTTGGTATCTCTTGGTGTTTTATTAATTACTAACAAGTAAAGAGAGGAGAAGTAAATATGGAAACACAAGACTATGCATTTCAACCAGGATTGACGGTTGGAAGATTGTTAAAAAGGAGTCAAGATGATTGGCAGGCTGCCGTCAATCATCGTTTTGTCAAGGAACTTTTTGAGGGGACAATTGAGAATGAGGTTTTAAAAGAATACCTGATCCAAGATTATCATTTCTTTGATGCCTTTCTATCCATGCTTGGTGCCTGTGTAGCTCATGCTGATAAACTAGAATCCAAGCTCCGTTTTGCCAAGCAACTAGGCTTTCTTGAAGCAGATGAAGACGGTTATTTCCAAAAGGCTTTTAGGGAATTAAAAGTGTCAGAAAAAGACTATCTAGAGGTGACCTTGCATCCTGTAACAAAAGCCTTTCAGGAGCTTATGTATTCTGCTGTGGCTTCATCAGACTACGCTCAACTTTTAGTCATGTTGGTGATTGCAGAAGGTCTCTATTTAGACTGGGGTTCTAAAGATTTGCCTCTACCTGAAAGTTATCTTCATCAAGAATGGATTAATCTTCACAGAGGTTCTTTCTTTGCAGAGTGGGTTCAATTTCTGGTTGACGAACTCAATCGTGTCGGGAAAGGTCGAGAAGATTTGACAGAACTTCAGAAACGATGGAATCAAGCAGTTGCTTTAGAATTATCTTTTTTTGATATTGGCTATGATTTGAAGGGAAATAAATAAAGACAAGATAACTGTTTAAAAACAAATAAAAAAGAACTAGCTTAGTTATTGTAAGTTAGTACAGAGGAAACGAAGACAAATCTGTCAAAAGATAAAGTAAGAAAGGAAATAAATGACATGACAAGTTTAAAATTATTAAAAGAAAAAGCACCATTAGTAATCTGTATCACCAATGATGTTGTAAAAAACTTTACAGCAAATGGATTAGTAGCACTGGGTGCCTCACCAGCCATGAGTGAGTTTCCAGCAGACTTAGAAGATCTATTAAAGTATGCTGGAGGATTATTGATTAACATTGGGACTTTAACGGATGATAATTGGAAGCTGTACCAAGAGGCACTAAAAATTGCTGAAAAATATAATGTCCCTGCAGTATTAGATCCAGTAGCTTGTGGAGCAGGATCTTATAGAAAAAAAGTATCCGAAGATTTAATAAATAATTACAAACTCGCAGCGATTAGAGGAAATGCTGGCGAGATTGCTTCTTTAGTGGGAATAAATGTGGCATCTAAAGGAGTAGATAGTGCTGGTGTGGATAATATTGACGAAATTGCTCTAGCGGCCAACGCTAAGTTTCATATTCCAATTGTAGTAACAGGTGAAGTGGATGCCATTGCGGTAAATGGAGAAGTGGTAACGATTCATAATGGTAGTGCTATGATGCCAAAAGTCATTGGGACAGGATGTTTATTAGGTGCTGTAGTAGCAAGCTTTATCGGACTAGAAAAAGGTCAAGAATTGAAATCTTTAGAAACTGCTATGTTGGTTTACAATATCGCTGGAGAAATGGCAGAAAAACGTCCAAATGGACATCTTCCAGGTACCTTTAAAGTGGAATTTATAAATGCCTTATACGAGATTACAGATGAAGATGT
Source organism: uncultured Streptococcus sp. (assembly GCF_901875575.1). Lineage (GTDB taxonomy): Bacteria > Bacillota > Bacilli > Lactobacillales > Streptococcaceae > Streptococcus. The sequence continues at coordinate 34,470 of NZ_CABFMF010000007.1, read as the reverse complement.
AAATGAATTCAAAAGAGTGAAGTAAGATGTTTCATAAAGAATTACTAAAACTATATTTTATTTGTGGAACGACTACTTGCCAAGGAAAAGATTTATATACAGTCGTCGAGGAAGCCTTAAAAGGTGGTATAACCTTATTTCAATTTCGTGAAAAAGGTAAGGTAGCCTTAGAAGGTAAAGAAAAAGTCGAATTAGCAATTAAACTACAGGATCTTTGTAGAAAATACAATGTTCCATTTATTGTTAATGATGATATTGAGTTAGCATTAGAGATAGATGCTGACGGAGTACATGTAGGACAGGATGATCTTGGTGTTGATGAAATTAGAAAATTGATGCCAGATAAAATAATTGGTCTTTCTATAAAAAACGAGGCAGAATTTCAACAATCAAAAGTCGAATATGTAGATTATGTTGGTGTTGGTCCTGTATTTGATACCCAGTCAAAAGATGATGCTGGTGGCGCTATAGGCTATGAAGGACTTGAAGTCATGAGAAAGCTATTACCACAAATGCCCTTAGTTGCAATTGGTGGGATACAGACGCAACATATTAAAGACATTATGAAGACCAATGTTGACGGTGTTTCAATCATTTCAGCGATTTCCTACTCTAAAAATGTAGAGAAAACTGTTCGAGAAATGAGTGATCAATTTTAATTTTTGTATCCTTGCATTCTAAGTCAATAGGATTCTCTTACTCGCTAAGCTGAGTTTTTATCCTTCAAATGTGCATAGGTCATTTTGTATGGTTGACTTAGCGATTTTACTACAATAGAACGGGCTAGCTTATTTTCAGTTCAATTCCTTGAACTATAATAAATCGTCTGTTAAAATAATTATATAATTAAATAATAAAGACATTTGGGGTGCTTTAGGCTGAGATGATACCCATTGAACCTGCTACAGTTAGTACTGTCGAAGGGAAATGTGAATAGTTTTTTCTTGAGAAAGAAAAAACCATCTAATTTTGTAAGCGAAACTCTAATTCTTGTGTGTAATTAGAGTTTTTATTTTTACTAGATAGACTAGATGCAGAGTATGATGGTAGTCTCTCTTAAATGCCCAATTGTCTAAAAGGAGTTTTTATGTTTGAAAAGTGGCGTTTAAAAGATGTTATCTTACTTGCTTTCTTGTCTATCTTTTTTGGTGGCGTTTTTGTGGGTTCAGGATATTTATTTAATATTTTGACTCTTTTATTGACACCATTAGGTTTACAAGCTTTTGCCAATGAAATATTGTTTGGCCTTTGGTGTATGGCTGCGCCCATCGCTGCTATCTTTGTTCCAAGGGTTGGAAGTGCAACGATTGGAGAAGTGCTAGCTGCTCTTGCTGAAGTCCTTTATGGTAGCCAATTCGGTCTAGGTGCCCTTTTGTCTGGCTTGGTTCAAGGTTTGGGAAGTGAACTTGGTTTTATCGTAACCAAAAATCGCTATGAAAGTTGGCTCTCTCTAACTGCTAATAGTATTGGGATTACGCTTGTTAGCTTTGTCTATGAATACATTAAGTTAGGTTACTACGCCTTCTCCCTTCCTTTTGTCCTTTCCTTGCTTGTGGTACGTTTTATTTCCGTCTTTTTCTTCTGTACCATCTTGGTTCGTGCCATTGTCAAACTCTATCATCAGTTTGCAGCTGGGGGCAAGGCATAGATGGGGGTGGAACTGAAGGGGATTGTCTATCCCTCTTTCACAAAGCCGTTTGATTTTACATTTCAGTCCCAAGCCTTTACTTTATTGGTTGGAAAAAGTGGTTCGGGTAAATCAACTCTTTTTCAAATCATTGCTCAACTCAGTGCCTTACCCTATAGTGGTCAGGTTCTTATAGATGGGATTGAGCTGAGTAAACTTTCAATTACGGAAAGGGTTCAGACAGTTGGGATTCTCTTTCAAAACCCCAATCATCAATTTACCATGGAGAGCTTGTTTGAGGAGCTGATTTTTACCTTGGAAAATATTGGGCATCCCGTTCAGGAAATTGATTCTAAAATAGCAGAGGTGGTCCAGCAATGTCGTTGCAAGGAAATCTTGCACCGTCCTATCCATCACTTATCAGGAGGGGAAAAGCAAAAGGCTGCTTTGGCAGTTCTCTTTGCTATGAATCCTAGGGTCTATCTCTTGGATGAGCCCTTCGCTTCCATTGACCGTAAGAGCAGGATAGAGATCTTGGAGATTTTAAAAGAATTGGTCTCTGATGGGAAGACAGTTATTTTGTGCGACCATGATTTATCTGATTATGAAGCCTATATCGACCATATGGTGGAGCTAAGAGACGGACAACTAAGGGAAGTGTTTCAAATTCCTACCTCTGAGACGACACAGGTTGCTTCAAAGGAAGTTGCTTCTAGCCCAGAACTATTCCACATGGATAGAACAACTTGTGAGCTGGATAATCGCCCCCTCTTTTCAACTGCAGATTTCACGTTCTACCAAGGGATTTCCTGTATCTTAGGTGATAATGGTGTTGGGAAATCAACCCTTTTTCGCTCCATTCTACAGTTTCAGAAGTATAAAGGGCGCATTACGTGGAGGGGGACAGTCCTGAAAAAGAAAAAGAGTTTGTACCGTGACCTGACGGGTGTTGTTCAGGAGGCTGAGAAACAGTTTATCCGAGTTAGTCTGCGAGAGGAACTTCAATTAGACGGACCTGATTCTGAAAGAAATCAGCGTATTCTTCAAGCCTTACGATATTTTGATCTGGAGAAGGAACTTGATAAGAGTCCCTATCAATTAAGTGGTGGCCAGCAAAAGATTCTCCAGCTCTTGACCATCTTGACCAGCAAGGCTTCTGTGATCTTGCTGGATGAACCTTTTGCAGGTTTGGATGATAGAGCTTGCAACTATTTTTGTCAGTGGATACTGGAGGAGAGAAGTCAAGGAAGAAGTTTTCTGATGATTACACATCGTTTAGATCCTTTGATCTCTGTGGTTGATTATTGGATTGAGATGACTAGTCAGGGTCTCAGTCATGTGAAAGAAGTGACTATCACCAAACCGCTCACATCTCAGAGTAGCAATACTCAAGGGGAGGTGAGATAGTATGGTCAAAGTAGCAACCCAGACACCGATTATCAGTCTCTTCTTGCTGATTTTATCCTTGGAAACCTCCTTTGTTCCATCGGTTACTCTCAATTTATCGGTCGTCTTCTTTTGCATGGTCTATATGAGTTTTTACCGTAGGTTTCGTATGATGGTTTGGATGCTTTTATTAGCTATTCTACCAGCCTTTGCCAACTACTGGGCAGTTCATTTGCATGGTGATGTTTCCCAAGCAGTTATACTTGGTACCAGAGCTTTTGTGACAGTTTGTATAGGAATTGTATTTATCTCAAGCATCTCACTAAAAGAGTTACTATTGTATTTATCCCAAAAGGGATTGTCACGTTCTTGGGCCTATGCCTTGCTAGTGGTTTTCAATGCTTTTCCTCTGATTCAGAAGGAAATTAAATCTTTAAAGGAGGCCTGTTTGTTACGTGGTCAAGAACTGCATTTTTGGTCTCCCTTGATTTACAGTAAGGTTCTGATGACAGTCTTTAGGTGGCGTCATCTTTATCTGAGAGCTCTGTCGGCGCATGGATATGACGAATATGCACAGTTGAAGAATAGCTATAGGACTTTTTATATTGCTAAAAAAACAAAATTAATCTACCTACTTATATTTTTAATTCTTCAAACCAGTTTATTTTTATAAAGGAGTTATTATGGAATTTACAGATATTGCGATGGAAATATCGAGGGAGTCCTGGCAGGCTTCCTTTAGGCACCCCTTTGTTTTGCAGTTACAAAAGGGAAATTTAGACCCGTCTATTTTCCGTTACTACTTGATACAGGATGCCTACTACTTAAATGCTTTTTCAAAAGCCTATGATATCTTGGCTGAAAAAACTTCAAACTCAGAGATGAAGAGACTTTTGAAACAAAATGCTCAGAGTTTAGTAGAAGGGGAATTATTTATCCGCCAACAGTTTTTCAAGGAATTGAAAATTAATGATGAGGAAATGGAGCGGCAACCAATTGCTCCAACCTGTTATCATTATGTTTCGCATATTTATCGGCAATTTGAAGAAGCAAATCTAGCCATTGCTTTTGCGAGCTTACTTCCGTGCCCATGGTTGTACCATGATATAGGCAAGGAACTCAATCTTAATCCATCACCAGATCCGCTTTATCAGAAATGGATTGAAACCTATATTACGGATGAACTCGAACAGCAAATAAAAGAAGAGTCTGAGCTAGTCAATCAACTTTATAGAGAAAGTGATGAGTTAGACAAGAAAAAAATGCTCGAAGCCTTCCACATCAGTGTTCATATGGAAGCACAGTTTTGGGAAATGGCCTACCAGCATCAAACATGGAAAAGCGACTTACAGTCTTTAGAAAAAGGAGAATAACAGAAAATGAGAACCAACCAATTACAAATTCATAAATTAACCATTTTATCAATGATGATTGCCCTTGATGTGGTCTTGACACCTATCTTCCGAATCGAAGGTATGGCGCCAATGTCTAGTGTAGTCAATATTTTAGCAGGAATCATGATGGGACCTGTTTATGCTTTGGCTATGGCTACAGTGACAGCCTTTATCCGTATGACGACTCAAGGAATTCCTCCTTTGGCCCTTACAGGAGCAACCTTTGGAGCGCTACTTGCAGGCCTCTTTTATAAGTACGGTCGAAAATTTCACTATTCTGCTTTAGGGGAAATCATCGGTACAGGTATCATCGGATCAATCGTCTCTTATCCAGTTATGGTATTGTTCACAGGATCAGCTGCAAAACTGAGCTGGTTTATCTACACACCTCGATTTTTCGGAGCAACCTTAATCGGTACAGCAATTTCCTTTATTGCCTTTCGATTTTTAATCAAGCAGGAATTCTTTAAAAAAGTGCAGGAATATTTCTTTGGTGAAAGGATAGACTGATGCAGGAATTGACAAATCCTTTTCCTCTGGAAACGACTTCCCTCATTCACTGTATTACCAATGAAATTTCTTGTGAGATGCTGGCAAATGGGATTTTGGCTCTGGGATGTAAACCTGTCATGGCAGATGACCCTCGTGAGGTTCTTGATTTTACTAAGCAAAGCCAGGCCCTCTTCATCAATTTAGGGCATTTATCAGCTGAGAAGGAAAAAGCAATCCGTATGGCAGTTTCTTATGCAGATAAAGTTTGTCTTCCAATGGTAGTAGATGCGGTTGGCGTAACAGCTTCATCCATTCGTAAGAGCTTAGTCAGAGACCTTTTAGACTATAGCCCTACGGTCCTTAAAGGAAACATGTCAGAAATTAGAAGTCTTGTTGGCTTAAAGCACCATGGCGTTGGGGTCGATGCGAGTGCTAAAGATCAAGAAACTGAGGATGTGCTTCAAGTCTTGAAAGACTGGTGTCAAACCTATCCTGGTATGTCATTCTTAGTTACTGGCCCCAAGGATCTCATCGTTTCGAAGAATCAGGTTGCTGTATTGGAGAATGGCTGTGCAGAATTAGACTGGATAACAGGGACAGGAGATTTGGTCGGAGCTTTAACAGCCGTTTTTCTCAGTCAAGGAAAGACTGGGTTTGAAGCATCTTGTCTTGCAGTCTCTTATCTCAATATCGCTGCTGAGAAAATAGTTGTTCAAGGGATGGGATTGGAAGAATTTCGTTACCAAGTACTCAATCAGCTTTCACTCCTCAAAAGAGATGAAAACTGGCTAGACGCTATCAAAGGAGAGGTTTATGGATAGAGAGGCGCTTAGACTATATCTGGTAACCAATCGCTACCAAGATTCTTTGGAAAGTTTTCTTAAAAAGGTTGAGACGGCCTGCCGTTCAGGTGTCACCATAGTCCAATTGCGAGAAAAAAATCTCACAACCAATCAATATTATCAACTGGCAAAACAAGTCAAGGAAATAACAGATGCCTATCAGGTACCCTTGATTATCGACGATCGTTTGGATGTCTGTCTTGCGGTTGATGCTACTGGTCTGCATATAGGAGATGATGAACTACCAGTTTCGGTTGCCCGACAAGTCTTGGGCCCTGAAAAAATACTTGGTGTCACAGCTAAAACGGTAAAAAGAGCCCTCGAGGCAGAAGAAGGGGGTGCAGATTACTTGGGGACAGGAGCTATTTTCCCAACAACCACCAAGGAAAATGCGCCTATCACCCTGATTTCAACCTTGAAGACAATTTGCCAAAGGGTAGCCATTCCAGTAGTTGCTATTGGAGGATTGACATCAGAGAATATTGACCAACTTATCGGCACTGGAATAGCTGGAGTAGCAGTCGTACGCGATCTGATGCAAGCAGAAGATATAGAGGAAAAAACGCAAGCCTTTTTAACAAAGCTAGATGACATTATTTCCTAATTAATACTCAATGAAAATCAAAGAGCAAACTAGGAAGCTAGTCGCAGCTTGCTCAAAGTACAGCTTTGAGGTTGCAGATAAAGCTGACCTAGTTTGAAGAGATTTTTAAAAAGTATAAAAACTCTCTAATTCCCTTAAAGTGGGAACTAGAGAGTTTTTTTAATCTTTAAAGCTTGTATGGTTGACTGGACCAGAACCATGACCGAGTTGAGGGGCGTCTTGGATGGCTTTTGTAATAAAGGCCTTGGCCTTATCGACTGCCTGGTAAAGACTTCTGCCCTTGGCTAGTTCAGCCGTAATCACTGCAGCAAAGGTACATCCAGTACCATGGGTGTGACAGGTTTGAATTCTTGGGCTTTCCCAGACAAATTCCTCATCCTTGGTAAAGAGGAAGTCTTTGGCACCGCCTTCGAGATGACCACCTTTGATGACAACAGACTGAGGACCAAATTCTTTTAAAATCAGGCGACCGGCACGTTGCATGTCTTCGGAATCATGGATTGAAAAACCAACAATCTCTTCTGCCTCAGGAAGGTTGGGTGTGATAATGGTTGCAAGGGGAAGCAGGTTTGTTTTTAGGTAGGTTCTGGCAATGGTATCAATCAGGGTGTCACCACTCGTAGCGACCATAACAGGGTCAAGGACATAGGGACAATCCAGGTTTTTAAGATAGGGCTGGATGATTTCCATAATTTCGGTAGTTGCCAACATCCCAGTTTTTACAGCCTGAGGCTTGATATCCGAAAAGACACTGTCCAATTGGGCTTTCAACATTTGAGGAGAAACGTGCTCGATCAATTGAACGCCTCGGGTATTTTGAGCGACAAGACTGGTCACAACTGCCATTCCATAGACATCTCTAGCTTGGAATGACTTTAAATCAGCCATAATGCCAGCACCACCACTAGGGTCAGTCCCTGCAATGGTCAAAGCAACGGGTAAATAAGTCATCTAAAACCTCCCAACCAACTGAAGTTTGTATTCTTAAGAACAAGCTGGTCTGTTTTAGAAAGGTAATAGAAGACTGCTAGTCCACATTATCATTTCCACTTCCATCAGCTAGCATTACCTAGATTGAGTCAAAGGGTCTAACAGTTGTTAATCTCAGCTTTACGCACCCCTAGTGGTTGTTTTCTTTTTTCTTTAGTATAGCATATTTTTATAGTTTATATAGTAAGATTTGACTGAAAATCCTGTATTATATGGTTAAAATTCAATTTTTCAAAGAAAAGATTAATTTTCATAATTGACAAATGTAGATTATAGGAGTATACTAATAACTGTAATCGACAAATGTAGATTTTGGAGGTGTGATTATGCAGATTTCAGATGCAGAATGGCAGGTCATGAAGATTATTTGGATGCAGGGCGAACAGACCAGTACGGATTTGATCAGGGTTCTGGCGGAGCGGTTCGACTGGTCCAAGTCGACCATTCAAACTCTTTTGGCTCGTTTGGTTGAGAAAGAGTGTTTGACTCGGAAAAAAGAAGGCAAGTCTTTTGTTTATTCAGCCCTTTTAACTTTGGACCAAAGTCGGGATTTACTTGTCCAAGATATCAAGGACAAGGTTTGTTCTCGTAGGATTAAGAACTTGTTGGCTGATTTGATTGCTGAATGTGATTTTACTCAGGCTGACTTGGAAGACTTGGAAGCTGTGATTTCTGAGAAGAAATCAAGCGTTGTAACAGAAGTAAAATGTAATTGTATGTAAAGGAGACGTCATGTTAAATAGCATTGTAACTATTATTTGTATTGCCCTTATCGCGTTTATCTTGTTTTGGTTTTTCAAAAAGCCTGAAAAATCTGGACAAAGGGCCCAGCAAAAAAACGGCTACCAAGAGATTCGAGTGGATGTCATGGGGGGCTATACGCCTGAGTTGATTATCCTCAAGAAATCAGTGCCAGCCCGCATTGTCTTTGACCGTAAGGACCCTTCACCCTGTCTGGACCAAATTGTTTTTCCAGATTTTGGTGTACATGCGGACCTGCCTATGGGGGAAGAGTATGTAGTGGAAATCACGCCTGAGCAGGCTGGAGAGTATGGTTTCTCTTGTGGCATGAATATGATGCACGGCAAGATGATTGTAGAATAGGAGAATGATATGACTGAAATTGTAAAAGCAAGTCTTGAAAATGGTGTTCAAAAAATCCGTATCACGGCAGACAAAGGCTACCATCCAGCTCATATACAGCTTCAAAAAGGGATTCCAGCTGAGATTACCTTTCATCGAGCAACTCCTTCAAACTGTTACAAGGAAATTCTGTTTGAAGAAGAAGGCATCTTGGAACCAATCGGCGTAGATGAGGAGAAAGTCATTCGTTTTACACCTCAAGAATTAGGTCAACATGAATTTTCTTGTGGTATGAAGATGCAAAAGGGAAGTTATACAGTTGTTGAGAAGACTCGAAAATCTCTATCACTTTTACAGCGTTTTTGGATTACTAGTATCTTTACTGTGCCTCTTGTGATCCTCATGATTGGGATGTCGACAGGAGGAATTAGTCACCAAGTCATGCGTTGGGGCACCTTTTTAGCCACAACACCGATTATGCTAGTAGCAGGTGGTCCTTATATCCAAAGTGCTTGGGCTAGTTTTAAAAAGCACAATGCCAACATGGATACCTTGGTTGCTCTGGGAACCCTAGTGGCCTATTTCTATAGCTTAGTTGCCCTCTTCGCTGGCCTCCCCGTTTACTTTGAAAGTGCTGCCTTTATCTTCTTCTTCGTTCTTATGGGAGCCGTTTTTGAGGAGAAAATGCGGAAAAATACTTCCCAAGCTGTGGAGAAATTACTGGATTTGCAGGCTAAAACTGCAGAAGTCTTACGTGAGGATAACTATGTTCAAGTCCCTTTGGAGCAAGTCAAGGTAGGTGACCTGATTCGAGTGCGTCCCGGTGAAAAGATTGCGGTTGATGGTATCGTAGTAGAAGGTATCTCTAGTATTGATGAGTCTATGGTGACAGGTGAGAGTCTGCCTGTGGACAAGACAGTTGGAGATACCGTCATTGGTTCAACCATCAATAATAGTGGAACACTTGTTTTTAGAGCAGAAAAAGTTGGTTCAGAGACTGTTTTGGCTCAGATTGTGGACTTTGTGAAGAAAGCCCAGACCAGCCGAGCACCAATTCAGGACTTGACGGATAAGATTTCAGGAATTTTTGTCCCAGCAGTTGTCATTTTAGCGATTTTAACTTTTTGGATTTGGTTTGTCGTGCTTGGAGCGAGCTTTGTGTCCTCTCTTCTCTACGGAGTGGCGGTTTTGATTATTGCCTGTCCTTGTGCATTGGGACTTGCAACACCAACAGCCCTTATGGTGGGGACAGGTCGCAGTGCCAAGATGGGAGTTCTCCTCAAAAATGGAACGGTTCTACAGGAAATCCAGAAAGTCCAAACTATTGTTTTTGATAAGACCGGGACTTTGACGGAAGGGAAACCTGTGGTCACAGATATCATCGGCGACGAAGTAGAAGTGCTTGGATTGGCAGCTTCCTTGGAAGAAGCTTCTCAACACCCACTGGCTGAAGCCGTTGTGAAACGAGCGAGTGAAGCTGGACTTGAGTTTCACCCTGTTGAAAATTTCCAAGCCTTGCACGGAAAAGGTGTCTCAGGGCAAATCAATGGAAAACAAGTTTTGCTTGGAAATGCTAAAATGCTGGATGGTATGAACATTTCTAGCACTTATCAGGAAAAACTAGAACAACTGGAAAAAGAAGCCAAGACAGTTGTGTTCTTGGCTGTGGACAATGAAATCAAAGGATTGCTTGCTCTGCAAGATATTCCTAAGGAAAATGCTAAGCTTGCCATCAGTCAGTTGAAAAAACGAGGTCTTAAAACAGTCATGCTGACAGGAGACAATGCTGGTGTGGCGCGTGCTATTGCAGATCAAATCGGAATCGAAGAGGTCATTTCAGGTGTCTTGCCAGAAGAAAAAGCCCATGAAATCCATAAACTACAAGCGGCTGGCAAAGTAGCCTTTGTTGGGGACGGTATCAATGATGCTCCTGCCCTCAGTGTAGCAGATGTGGGAATTGCTATGGGAGCTGGAACAGATATCGCCATCGAGTCAGCAGATTTGGTGTTGACAACTAATAACCTCCTAGGAGTGGTGCGAGCCTTTGACATGAGTAAGAAAACCTTTAATCGTATTCTGCTCAATCTTTTCTGGGCCTTTATTTACAATGTTGTTGGAATTCCGATAGCAGCAGGAGTTTTTTCAGGTGTTGGACTGGCCCTCAATCCAGAACTGGCAGGTCTAGCTATGGCCTTTAGTTCTGTCTCCGTTCTGACCAGTTCCCTTCTGCTAAACTTTAGTAAAATAGAGTAAAAAGTGCTTCTAAAATTTGATTTATTATAAGACAGTTTCGTAAAACGATTTCAGACTGTACTGTAATAGAGAATAAAAACTTCTGAGCAGATTCTTAGTAAACTAAAATTAAATGTGGTAAATTAGAGTTGTAATAAATTTACTAAAAGCGTTTTCATTATCTGAATGCTTCTTAGTAAATTTAAAAATATTTGAAGGAGAGTTATAATGACTCAAGGGAAAATTACTGCATCTGCAGCAATGCTTAATGTATTGAAAACATGGGGCGTAGACACAATCTACGGTATCCCATCAGGAACACTCAGCTCATTGATGGATGCTTTAGCTGAAGACAAAGACATCCGCTTCTTGCAAGTTCGCCACGAAGAAACTGGTGCTCTTGCAGCGGTTATGCAAGCTAAATTTGGTGGCTCAATTGGGGTTGCAGTTGGTTCAGGTGGTCCAGGTGCGACTCACTTGATTAACGGTGTCTACGATGCAGCTATGGATAACACTCCATTCCTAGCGATCCTTGGATCACGTCCAGTTAACGAATTGAACATGGATGCTTTCCAAGAATTGAACCAAAACCCAATGTACAACGGTATCGCTGTATACAACAAACGTGTAGCTTACGCTGAGCAATTGCCAAAAGTAATCGACGAAGCTTGCCGTGCTGCAGTTTCTAAAAAAGGTCCAGCTGTTGTTGAAATCCCAGTAAACTTCGGTTTCCAAGAAATCGACGAAAACTCATACTACGGTTCAGGTTCATACGAACGTTCATTCATCGCTCCTGCTTTGAACGAAGTTGAAATCAACAAAGCTGTTGAAATCTTGAACAATGCTGAACGTCCAGTTATTTACGCTGGTTACGGTGGTGTTAAAGCTGGTGAAGTGATTACTGAATTGTCACGTAAAATCAAAGCACCAATCATCACAACTGGTAAAAACTTTGAAGCCTTTGAATGGAACTATGAAGGTTTGACAGGTTCTGCTTACCGTGTTGGTTGGAAACCAGCCAACGAAGTGGTCTTTGAAGCAGACACAGTTCTTTTCCTTGGTTCAAACTTCCCATTTGCTGAAGTTTACGAAGCATTCAAGAACACTGAAAAATTCATCCAAGTGGATATCGATCCTTACAAACTTGGTAAACGTCATGCCCTTGACGCTTCAATCCTTGGTGACGCAGGTCAAGCAGCTAAAGCTATCCTTGACAAAGTAAACCCAGTTGAATCAACTCCATGGTGGCGTGCAAACGTTAAGAACAACCAAAACTGGCGTGATTACATGAACAAACTCGAAGGTAAAACTGAGGGTGAATTGCAATTGTACCAAGTTTACAATGCAATCAACAAACATGCTGATCAAGACGCTATCTACTCAATCGACGTAGGTGACACTACTCAAACATCTACTCGTCACCTTCACATGACACCTAAGAACATGTGGCGTACATCTCCACTCTTTGCGACAATGGGTATTGCCCTTCCTGGTGGTATCGCTGCTAAGAAAGACAATCCAGATCGCCAAATATGGAACATCATGGGTGATGGAGCATTTAACATGTGCTACCCAGACGTTATCACAAACGTTCAATACGACCTTCCAGTTATCAACGTTGTCTTCTCAAATGATAAATATGCCTTCATCAAGGACAAATACGAAGACACAAACAAACACTTGTTTGGTTGTGACTTCACAAACGCTGACTACGCTAAAATTGCTGAAGCTCAAGGAGCTGTTGGATTTACAGTAAACCGTATCGAAGATATCGACGCAGTCGTTGCAGAAGCTGTTAAATTGAACAAAGAAGGTAAAACTGTTGTTATCGATGCTCGCATCACTCCACACCGTCCACTTCCAGTAGAAGTACTTGAATTGGATCCAAAACTTCACTCAGAAGAAGCAATCAAAGCCTTCAAGGAAAAATACGAAGCAGAAGAACTCGTACCATTCCGTCTCTTCTTGGAAGAAGAAGGATTGCAATCACGCGCAATTAAATAATTCCTTCGTGGAACTTGAAAAGATCGGAGCAATCCGGTCTTTTTGATATAAGGCAATTGCATATAAATAGTTGACAGCGTTTTCTCAAAATCTTATAATAAAACATAACAGCAGAAAATAAAACTGATATGGGAAGGAGAAAGATTTTTTAAATAGCTGTAGTAAGTGGATTTTCTTAATTCATTAGGAGGAAAGAGATGCAAAAAAAGGATATTTATCTAATCTGTGTGACAATGATTATCTGTTCAATTATTATAGGTTTGATTGTAGGAACTTTTATTTTGCATGGTCTTGAAGATATTGCTGCAATAATTAACCACGGCTTACTGACGATTAATCAATCCATTAATTGACAAAAGCTATTCATTTTTGCATTTTATGAATCAAACAGATCGGAGCAATCCGGTTTTTTTATGGAGGATAGTAAATGAATTTAAATCAATTAGATATTATCGTTTCAGATGTTCCCCAAGTCTGTGCTGACTTGGAGCGTATTTTGGATAAAAAGTCCGATTATGTTGATGACAGTTTTGCTCAGTTTACGATTGGCAGTCACTGTCTGATGTTGTCCCAAAATCATTTGATTCCTTTGGAAGATTTTCAGTCAGGAATCATTCTTCATATCGAGGTTGAGGATTTAAATCAGACTTACCAACGTTTAAAAGAGATTGGTGTCGAGATTTTACACGATTCTTGTGAAACGGATTGGGGAACAGAGTCCTTATTAGTTAAAGGCCCTGCTGGTCTAGTGCTTGATTTTTATCGTATGAAATAGGGTATAGTAGAGTTTGATCGCCAATAAAACTTATAGCATAAGAAGGGATTTATTCACTATTTTTATAAAATTTTCTCCCTACTTTATAAGATGTTAAAAAGAGTTCAATTCGAACTCTTTTTTTGCTATAATGAGGGGAGAAAAATCAGACAGGAGATCAAGATGTCAGAACCATTATTTTTACAATCAGTTATGCAAGAAAGAATCTGGGGTGGTACCAAGCTACGTGATGAGTTTGGTTATGACATTCCAAGTGAAAAAATCGGGGAATACTGGGCCATCTCAGCCCATCCAAATGGTGTCTCTAAAGTTGCCAATGGTCGCTACGAGGGAACAGACCTTGCGACTTTGTATGCAGAGCACCGTGAATTGTTCGGCAACCGTTCTGAGCCTGTATTTCCACTTTTGACAAAAATTCTTGATGCCAATGACTGGCTTAGCGTTCAAGTTCACCCAGATGATGCTTATGGACTAGAGAACGAAGGCGAACTTGGAAAGACAGAATGCTGGTACATCATTGCAGCAGACGAAGGTTCAGAAATTATCTACGGTCACAATGCCAAGTCAAAAGAAGAACTCCGTCAGCAAATCGAGGACAAAAACTGGGATGCCTTGCTGACAAAAGTGCCTGTTAAGGCTGGAGATTTCTTCTATGTACCAAGTGGCACCATGCATGCTATTGGATCAGGAATTTTGATTCTTGAAACCCAGCAGTCTAGCGATACCACTTACCGTGTCTATGACTTTGACCGCAAGGACGACAAGGGCAACTTGCGTGAACTTCACCTTGAAAAGTCCATTGATGTCTTGAACATTGGCGAGCCTGCCAATAGCCGTCCTGTGACTGTCAAAGCAGATGATTTGCGTTCCACTCTCCTTGTATCCAATGATTTCTTTGTAGTTTACAAGTGGGAAATCACAGGAAAAGTTAACTTCGAAAAGACAGCTGAATACAGCCTGTTGAGTGTCTTAGCTGGTCAAGGTCAGCTGACTGTTGACGGGAAAAACTATCCGATTCAAAAAGGCAGCCATTTTATCCTACCAAGTGATGTTGAAGCTTGGACCTTGGAAGGGCAAGGTTTGGAATTAATTGTTAGCCATCCATAAAAAAGAAAGGGCCTGAGTTCATTACTCAAGTCCTTTTTGACTACATAAATTGGGCGATAAAGACCACGATGATGATGATGGGAATGACGAAACGAAGAAGGAAGAGCCAGACTTGGAAAAGTCCCTGTTTCCATGCTGTTTCATCAAGGTGTAGTTCCTCCATAGCAAGAGCTTTTTTGAAGATGTAGCCTGTAAAGAGTGAAAGGCAGAGAGCTCCAAATGGCATGAGGAGATTAGAAACCAAGAAGTCCATAGCGTCAAAGAAGGTCTTCCCAAAAATGTGAACATCAGCCATAACACCGTAAGAAAGGGCTGAAGGAATGCCAAAGACAAAGGTCAAGATTCCCAAAATTACACTCCATTTGGCACGTTTGCTGTTATCCTGATTAGTGATATTGCCCACATTGATTTCCAACATAACAACTGAAGAAGTGACCGTTGCAAAGATGAACAGTAGGAGGAAGAGGATGTAGAAGATAACACCAAATGGCATCTTATCAAAAAGTTGTGGTAAAACGATGAAGAGAAGACTTGGGCCACCTTCAGACTGGAGATTAAAAGCTGACATGGCTGGAAAAATGGCTAGACCTGCCATAATAGAGACCGAGATGTTCATAGCTACGATAGAAATACCCGATTGGACCAGATTGGTTTTCTTATCGAGATAAGAAGCATAGGTTAGCATGGCAGTTACTCCTAGAGAAAGGGCAAAGAAAGATTGGCCCAAAGCATAGAGGAGACCAGCGCTAGTCAATTTTGAAAAGTCAGGTTTGAGGAAGTATAGAACCCCTTCCATAGCATTTGGAAGGCTTAGAGAACGTCCGATGATAATGACAAAGATAATAAAGAGCATAGGCATCATGACCTTTGAGGCTCTTTCGATTCCTTTTTGTACTCCACGTGATACAATAAAGATATTAAGTAAGATGAAAGCTGCTTGGGCTCCTAGTGCGATTAGAGGATTTGAAATGATAGAGGTGAATAATTGAGCGTAATCACCATTTCCTCCTAACTGGAATAATTTTCCAAACTCAATGGCAAGATAAACTAAGATCCAACCACCGATGACACTGTAAAAAGATAAGAGGATAAAGAGGGCGAAGGCCCCAATCCAACCGATAAAGTTGTACTTGTTATTGTTGCCAAGCTTTCCAAAGGTTTTAATACCAGAGACGCCTGCGCTTCTTCCTAAAGCAAATTCAGCAAGTAGAAGTGGAAAACCAATTAAAATAGTGGAGATAAGAAAGACAAGTAGAAATCCTCCACCACCATTGGCAGCTGTCATGTAAGGGAATTTCCAAACAGCACCAAGACCAATGGCTGAACCAGCAGATGCTAGGATAAAGCCTAGTTTTGAACCCCATTGCGATTTTTCAGACATAGTTAAACTCCTAAAATTAGTATTACAAAAGAAAAAGCTACTGCCCTTGGCAAATAGCCTCATCAGTACTCAAAATGAGCGTTTCTTTTGATTGATAGACTTGACTATCCTATCATGTTTTCTAAGGTCTGTCAAGAAAACCATTTTCATGTTATGATAAAGTAAAAAATTTCGCAAAAACGCTTGACTCTGACCTAAGGGGAGGGGTTATACTATCATTGTAAGGAGGAAATCATGTACCATATAAAAGAAGCTGCCCAGTTTTCAGGTGTCTCGGTCAAGACTTTGCACCACTACGATAAGATAGGACTTTTGGTTCCTTTAAAGTCGGAAAACGGCTATCGAACCTATAGTCAGGAGGATTTGGAACGCCTTCAGGTCATTCTTTACTACAAATATCTAGGTTTTTCTTTAGAAAAAATAGCAGAGCTATTAAAGGAAGAAAGGACAGATTTATTGCCTCACTTGACCAGGCAGTTGGACTATTTGACTCGAGAAAGGCAACATCTGGATAGCTTGATTTCCACCTTGCAAAAAACCATTCAAGAACAAAAAGGAGAAATAAAAATGACCATTGAGGAAAAATTCACTGGATTTAACTACCAAGACCATCAAAAATACCACCAAGAGGCGGTAGAGAAATATGGACAGGAAGTCATGGACCAAGCGCTGGAGCGCCAGAAAGGTCACGAAGACGAGGCTACTACTGCCTTCAACCAAGTTTTTCAAGCCTTGGCACAAAATCTTCAAGCTGGACTTCCTGTAACAGCAGACGCAAATCAAGAAGAAGCAGCTAAACTCTTGCGAGCCATACGTACTTATGGATTTGATTGTACTATTGAAGTATTCGGTCATATCGGTAAAGGCTACGTCTACAACCCAGAATTTAAGGAAAACATTGACAAATTTGGACCTGGAACAGCCCAGTACACATCAAATGTCATTGCCCACTATGTCCAAACTCAGACAAAATAAAATCGGAGGAGTATTCTTCCGATTTTTGCTAAATTCAAACACTACTTGCTTAATAATTTTTCTACTACATTTAGTTTTCGCATGGTCAAATCTACATTGAAAAGCTTTTCAAGATAGTTGGTATGGAGTTTCTTTTGTTTTGCAGTTCTAGGGAGATAGAGGTAAAGACAATGGTTACCTATACAAATTTCTTCTTCACCGTAATCAATTTTCAATTTTTCTAAAGGGAGACTTTTAATAGATTCTTGATAAAAAATCACGTGTATACGGTCATAAAGATAGTGTTCTCCAAACGGGTTTTCTTGGACAATTTTTTTAAAATCACTTTTGTTCTTGATTACCATTTTTAAGTCAGCACCAATATTTTCATTTATTAGAGTATGAACACGTTCTCGTATTGTTTCTAAATCTAAGTCACTTTCAAGAATGATATTCCCACTTTGAATATAGGTTCGAACTTGTTGAAAACCAGCTTCTGTCAAGATATCTACTAGATAAGACATTTTAGGGATAGCATTTTTTCCATTAGGAGTAACTCCCCTTAACAAGATAATATGTTCCAAAGTAGTTCCTTTCTTTTGGGGCTGATTTAGTCATTGAATAATTTAGATTTAGATTGGATTTGATCCCGCCACCCAACCAGTACAGAGGGCAGAAGTAATGTTAAAGCCTCCCGTGTGGGCATTGATATCCAGTACCTCGCCAGCGAAATGGAGTCCAGGGACTAGCTTGCTTTCCAGAGTTTTAGGGTTGATTTCCTTAAGACTGACACCACCTTTGGTGACAAAGGATTTGGCAAGGGACATTTTACCAGTGATAGGAATTTTGAGAGCCTTGATAGACTGGAGAAGTTGTTCACGTTCCTTTTCAGTCAACTGTTTGACTTTTTCAGGATAGTCTTGCACAAAAAATTCTGCCAAACGTTCTGCTAACAAGGTTCTTAAGGCATTTTTTAGAGATTTTTCCCGATTTTCTTCTAGAAATGTAGCTAAGTCCTTCTCAGAAAGTTGAGGCAAGACATCCAGTGAGAGAACCTCCCCACCCTTGACAAAGCTGGACATACGGAGAGCAGCAGGACCAGACAATCCAAAGTGGGTAAAGAGGAGGTCATGCGTGATCACATGTTTACCATAACTGAGTGTCACATCGTCTAGAGAAATCCCTTGTAAGGCCTTGTGAGGGAAATCTGTTAATAAAGGACTCTCAGCAGCCTCAAGGTCTGTAATAGTATGTTTGAAATGGCGTGCAATCTCATGACCAAAACCAGTAGATCCAGTAGAAGGATAGGATTTTCCACCAGTTGTAACAATGAGTTTCTCACAAGTAAAGGATTCATCCGCTGACTTGAGGACAAACTGACCGTCTATCTTTTTTACAGAAACGATCTCTGTTTGAGTGGCAACTTGTCCACCTAACTCCACTATTTTCTTTTCAAGAGCTTCGATAATGGTTCGAGACTTATCACTAGCAGGAAAGACACGTCCGTGATCCTCTACCTTTAGTTTGACCCCATTTTCTGTAAAAAAGTTAATGATATCATGGTTATCAAACTGGGAGAAGACACTGTAAAGAAAGCGACCATTACCTGGAATACCAGCCAATAGGTCATCCAAAGTACCGTTGTTTGTCACATTGCAACGTCCCCCACCAGTCCCAGCTAATTTTTTTCCAAGTTTCCGATTTTTTTCGATGAGAAGGGTTGCTTGCCCATAAAAGCTACTGGAAATCGTAGCCATCATGCCAGCAGGGCCTCCGCCAATTACAATAGTATCAAAATGTTTCATAAGAGTATTGTACCACAAAAAAGAGACGGGTGATCGTCTCTTGGAATGTAAATAATTAGTTGATTTCATAACCCATAAGTAAACCACCATCTTCAGCATAAAAACTACAGAGTCCAGAAGTGCCTAAGATTTTGATGTCTGCTTGAGGGAAGGTTTCAAGAATAAGTTCGGATAGTTGTTGACAGAATTTTTCATTACTACGGTGAGCCATGATAATACGGCCACCAGCATAGCCTGCTTTGACTAGTTCTTCATAGGCCGCCTGAAGTGATTTCTTAGGACCTCGAGCCTTTTGAAGTAATTCTAGAGTACCAGTTTCACTTGCTTCACCAACCATGCGAATGTTAAGGAGACCAACAACAGTTCCGATAAGCTTACTCAAACGACCATTCTTTACTAAATTGTCTACCTTAGCTAGAACAAACAGTAACTTAGTTTTTTCTTGATAGGTAGTGATGGCTTGAACCACTTCATCAAAAGAGAGACCTTGTTCAATCAATTCATTTAACTTATCGACCAACAAATCAACTTCTCCACCTGCTGATAAGCTATCAATAACATGGATATTGGTTTCAGGATGGTCTTCTAAATAAATATTTTTTGCTAGTTGCGCACTATTGTGGCTTCCTGATAATGTTCCAGTGATAGTCACCACAATAATGTTTTCTCCCCCTTCAAAAGCACGTAAATAATCATCTGGGCTTGGACAAGCTGATTTTGAAGCTTCTGCAGTTGCATACATAGTTTCCATCATTTGGTCGATATCAAGATTGGCATCATCAACAAAAATCTGATCAGCTACTTGAATGGTTAAAGGGACACTTACGAATGTTGTGTCAATAGCTGGTTTTGTCAGTTGACGGTAATCACAACCAGAATCAGCAACAATTTTCCAAGTCATAGAAATTCTCCATCTTTGCCACTTATACATTGACAAAGGTTCTGTCTTTTTTTACAATTATATCATGAAATTCCTTGAAACAAAAGCCTAATCCGTCTGTTGTGACAAGTAGAAAGAAAATGTTATGTCTGAACGTAAAATATCTGAAAAATCTCTTGAAAATCTCAGAAAATCAAACCAAGAATCCAATCTTTTAACTAGAGAAGCGATTGAAACAGCTCTTTTACAACTCTTGGAAAAAAAGGACTTGACTAAGATTAGTATTTCTGAATTGGTCAAGCGAGCTGGGGTTTCGCGTGCAGCTTTTTATAGAAACTATGACTCTAAAGAGGCTATTTTAGAAAGTGTTTTTAAACGTAGTGTTCATAATATTATGGAGCAACTTCATCATTATGATGTCAAGACAGATTTATATCTTGTTTGGGTTCACCTTTTTCGAGAAGCTAAAAAAGAGGCTAGAGTTATCCAACTGGCCTTGGATTATCATCTAGAAAAAATTTTTGTACAGGCCATGCAGGAATTTCTAGAAAAATACCATGGAAAATCAAAAGGAGTCAGTAGCTATCTCCATTCTTTTTGGAGTTCAGCCATCGTATCTGTCCTCCTTAAGTGGATAAAGGACGGCATGAAGATTCCTGCTGAAAAAATTGCAGATTTACGATTACCATTTTTTAAGAAGTAATAAAAGGAGAAAATGATGTCAGAAAAAAGACTAGCCTGGGATGAATACTTTGCAGCTCAAGCCCTATTAATCGCTAATCGTTCCACTTGTAAACGTGCAAAAGTAGGTGCTATTCTTGTAAAGGATAATAAGGTAATCTCCACTGGTTATAATGGATCAGTCTCAGGGACCGAGCATTGTATTGATCATGACTGCCTCGTCATTGAGGGTCATTGTGTAAGGACCCTTCATGCGGAAGTCAATGCTATTTTGCAAGGGGCTGAACGTGGTGTCCCTAAAGGCTTTACGGCCTATGTAACTCATTTTCCTTGTTTAAACTGCACTAAACAGCTTCTTCAAGTGGGTTGTGAGCGAGTGGTTTATATCAATCAATATCGGATGGATGACTATGCCCAATATCTTTATCAAGAAAAGGGAACTGAGTTGACCCATTTACCACTTGAAACAGTACAAAGTGCTATCAAGGAAGCCAATTTAATTTAAAATTATTAAAAATAAATGGTTCAGGAAGATTTTCACCCCATTTTTTGGTATAATAAGAAGAATAAATTGAAAGAAGGAACTCAAAAAATGGGAAAACTTGAAGTCATTAATCATCCACTGATTCAACACAAATTGTCAATCTTACGTCGTACAGATACTTCTACAAAAGCTTTTCGTGAACTAGTAGATGAGATTGCCATGTTGATGGGATATGAAGTGCTTCGTGATCTTCCACTTGAAGATGTAGAAATTGAAACACCAATCACAAAAACGGTTCAAAAACAATTGGCAGGTAAGAAATTAGCTATCGTTCCAATCTTGCGTGCAGGAATCGGTATGGTAGATGGTCTTTTGAGCTTGGTTCCGGCTGCTAAAGTTGGACACATCGGTATGTACCGTGATGAAGAAACACTTCAACCGGTTGAATACTTGGTTAAGTTGCCTGAAGATATTGACCAACGTCAAATTTTTGTAGTGGACCCAATGTTGGCAACAGGTGGTTCAGCAATCTTGGCTGTTGATTCTCTTAAGAAACGTGGTGCTTCAAATATCAAGTTTGTCTGTCTTGTGTCTGCACCAGAAGGTGTTAAAGCTCTTCAAGAAGCCCATCCAGATGTTGAAATTTTCACAGCAGCTTTGGATGATCATTTGAATGATCATGGTTACATTGTACCTGGACTTGGAGATGCTGGAGACCGTTTATTTGGTACTAAGTAAAAATTAAATGTAAACTTTAAAAAAATTTTAAGTAGTGAAAGGAGGTTGAGTTTTTGTTTCTGTAGTAAGAACAGTGCAAAGATTTGACCTTTTTTGACTAAAGTATTATAATAGTCTTATTCTTCAGTCATTTGACGAATAACATGAACACTCAAAAGGAGAAATAAATGATTCCTGTAGTTATTGAACAAACAAGTCGTGGAGAACGCTCATATGATATTTATTCACGTCTTTTAAAAGACCGCATTATTATGCTGACAGGTCCAGTTGAAGACAATATGGCTAACTCGGTTATTGCCCAATTACTTTTCTTAGATGCCCAAGATAGTACAAAAGATATTTACCTTTATGTCAATACACCTGGTGGTTCCGTTTCAGCTGGTTTGGCAATCGTTGATACTATGAACTTTATCAAGGCAGATGTCCAAACCATCGTTATGGGAATGGCTGCATCTATGGGTACAGTCATCGCATCAAGTGGAGCAAAAGGCAAACGTTTCATGCTTCCAAATGCTGAATACATGATCCACCAACCAATGGGTGGTACAGGTGGTGGTACTCAACAAACAGATATGGCTATCGCTGCAGAGCACTTACTTAAGACTCGTAACAACTTAGAAAAAATCTTGGCTGAGAACTCTGGTCAGCCAGTTGAAAAAGTCCATACAGATGCAGAACGTGATAATTGGATGAGTGCCCAAGAAACACTTGAATATGGTTTTATTGATGAAATTATGGCTAACAATGCCTTAAATTAAGAATTCTGCAAAGCAAACTCAATAGACGGGGTTTGCTTTTTTTGATATAATAAAAGAAGATTTCTTAGGAAGAGGATTTATTATGTTTGAAAAAGCAGATCGCTCGGGATTAATTGTCTATCTTTATTACAATCGAGATGCAAAAAAACTACAGGAATATGGTGATATTTGCTACCATTCTAAAAAACATCGTTACTTGCAGCTTTATGTTCCAACTCAAGAAGTGGAGAAATTGGTCGGGCGCTTGAGCAAGGAAAAGTTTATAAAAAAAGTCAGAGTTTGTCATATCCAAGAGCTGGAAACACCCTTTGTTGGGAATCTTTATCGAGAGGAAAACGTTATCATTGAAAAAGTTCAAGAAAAGTGTTGACAATTTTCTGATAATTCGGTATATTCTTAACAAGCTATTTATTTAAGAAATAAGGAGACGAAAAAAATGAAGAAAAAATTTGCCCTATCGTTTGTGGCGCTTGCAAGTGTAGCACTTCTTGCAGCCTGTGGAGAAGTGAAGTCTGGAGCGTCAAACGCTGCTGGTAACTCAGTAGAGGAAAAGACAATCAAAATTGGATTTAACTTCGAAGAAACTGGTGCCGTAGCTGCCTACGGAACATCTGAACAAAAAGGTGCCCAATTGGCCGTTGATGAAATCAATGCAGCAGGTGGTATCGATGGAAAACAAATCGAAGTAGTCGATAAAGATAACAAGTCTGAAACAGCTGAGGCAGCTTCTGTTACAACCAACCTTGTAACCCAATCTAAGGTATCAGCAATCGTAGGACCTGCGACATCTGGTGCAACTGCAGCTGCGGTAGCTAACGCTACAAAAGCAGGTGTTCCATTGATTTCACCAAGTGCGACTCAAGATGGATTGACTAAAGGTCAAGATTACCTCTTTATTGGAACTTTCCAAGATAGCTTCCAAGGAAAAATTATCTCAAACTATGTTTCTGAAAAATTAAATGCTAAGAAAGTTGTTCTTTACACTGACAATGCCAGTGACTATGCTAAAGGGATTGCTAAATCTTTCCGCGAATCATACAAGGGCGAGATCGTTGCAGATGAAACTTTTGTAGCAGGTGACACAGACTTCCAAGCAGCCCTTACAAAAATGAAAGGAAAAGACTTTGATGCTATCATCGTCCCTGGTTACTACACTGAAGCTGGTAAAATTGTAAACCAAGCGCGTGGTATGGGAATTGACAAACCAATCGTTGGTGGTGATGGATTCAACGGGGAAGAGTTTGTGCAACAAGCAACTGCTGAAAAAGCATCAAATATCTACTTTATCTCAGGCTTCTCAACTACTGTAGAAGTTTCAGCTAAAGCAAAAGCTTTCCTTGACGCATACCGTGCTAAGTACAATGAAGAGCCTTCAACATTTGCAGCCTTGGCTTATGACTCAGTTCACCTTGTAGCAAACGCAGCAAAAGGTGCTAAAAATTCAGGTGAAATCAAGGATAATCTTGCTAAAACAAAAGACTTTGAAGGTGTAACTGGTAAAACAAGTTTCGATGCAGACCACAACACAGTCAAAACTGCTTACATGATGACTATGAACAATGGTAAGGTTGAAGCAGCAGAGGTTGTAAAACCATAATAGAAAATGTTGAAATAGGGAATGAGCCTCTGACTCACTCCCTGTTTCGATGTTTAAGAACCTATCAAAAGTGAGGGAGAACCCTCAAAATTAGAATTAGAAAGAGTGAATTTTATGCTCCAACAACTAGTAAATGGTTTGATTCTAGGTAGTGTTTACGCACTGTTAGCCCTAGGATATACCATGGTTTACGGAATTATCAAGCTCATCAACTTCGCCCACGGTGATATTTATATGATGGGAGCCTTTATCGGTTATTTCTTGATTAATTCTTTCCAAATGAATTTCTTTATAGCGCTTATTGTAGCGATGCTAGCGACGGCCATTCTTGGTGTCGTGATTGAGTTCCTTGCTTACCGACCTTTGCGTCACTCTACTCGTATTGCTGTTTTGATTACAGCTATTGGGGTTTCTTTCCTATTGGAGTATGGAATGGTCTATCTGGTTGGTGCTAATACCCGTGCCTTTCCTCAAGCGATTCAAACAGTTCGCTATGATTTGGGACCAATTAGCTTAACAAATGTGCAGTTAATGATTTTGGCCATTTCCTTGATTCTGATGATTTTATTACAAGTCATTGTTCAAAAGACCAAGATGGGGAAAGCTATGCGCGCAGTATCAGTGGATAGCGATGCAGCACAATTGATGGGGATTAATGTAAACCGTACTATCAGCTTTACCTTTGCTTTAGGTTCTGCTCTTGCGGGTGCGGCTGGTGTTCTGATTGCCCTTTATTATAACTCTCTTGAGCCTTTGATGGGGGTTACTCCAGGGCTTAAATCTTTCGTTGCCGCTGTACTTGGTGGTATCGGGATTATTCCGGGTGCAGCCCTTGGTGGCTTTGTAATTGGTCTATTGGAAACCTTTGCGACAGCCTTTGGAATGTCAGACTTCCGTGATGCCATTGTTTATGGAATCTTGTTGTTGATTTTGATTGTCCGTCCGGCTGGTATCCTTGGTAAGAATGTGAAAGAGAAGGTGTAAACGATGAAGGAAAATTTAAAAGTTAATATTCTATGGTTACTCCTTTTGTTAGCTACTTATGGTTTGATTAGCGTTCTGGTTTCAGTCGGAGTACTCAATCTATTCTATGTACAGATTTTACAACAAATTGGAATTAATATTATTCTAGCTGTTGGTCTCAACTTAATCGTTGGTTTTTCAGGACAATTTTCACTTGGGCATGCTGGTTTCATGGCGAT
This sequence comes from uncultured Streptococcus sp., assembly GCF_901875575.1. Taxonomy (GTDB): domain Bacteria; phylum Bacillota; class Bacilli; order Lactobacillales; family Streptococcaceae; genus Streptococcus. Next base: position 9,454 of record NZ_CABFMF010000007.1, on the reverse strand, counting down.
TGGTGCCTATGCCGCAGCTATTATTGGTTCTAAATCACCAACTTATGCTGCCTTCTTTGGAGCCATGCTTGTAGGTGCTTTGATTTCAGGAGCGGTTGCCTTACTTGTCGGAATTCCAACCTTGCGCTTGAAGGGGGACTACTTAGCTGTTGCTACACTAGGTGTTTCTGAAATCATTCGTATCTTTATCATCAATGGTGGAAGCCTTACAAACGGTGCGGCAGGTATCTTGGGAATTCCTAACTTTACAACTTGGCAAATGGTTTATTTCTTTGTCGTGATTACAACCATTGCAACCCTGAACTTCTTGCGTAGTCCAATTGGGCGTTCAACTCTTTCAGTTCGTGAGGATGAAATCGCTGCTGAGTCAGTTGGGGTTAATACAACTAAAATTAAAATCATCGCCTTTGTCTTTGGTGCTATTACTGCAAGTATTGCAGGGTCACTTCAGGCAGGATTTATCGGTTCGGTTGTACCGAAAGATTACACTTTCATCAACTCAATCAACGTTTTGATCATTGTTGTATTTGGTGGACTTGGTTCAATTACAGGTGCGATTGTTTCAGCTATAGTTCTTGGAATATTGAATATGCTTCTCCAAGATGTTGCCAGTGTGCGTATGATTATTTACGCTTTGGCCTTGGTATTGGTCATGATTTTCAGACCAGGTGGACTCCTTGGAACATGGGAATTGAGCTTATCACGTTTCTTTAAAAAATCTAAGAAGGAGGAACAAAACTAATGGCATTACTTGAAGTAAAACAGTTAACCAAACATTTTGGTGGTCTAACAGCTGTTGGAGATGTGACTCTTGAATTGAACGAAGGAGAACTGGTTGGACTAATCGGTCCAAATGGAGCAGGTAAAACGACTCTTTTCAACCTCTTAACTGGTGTTTATGAACCAAGCGAGGGAACAGTAACCCTAGATGGTCACCTTTTGAATGGAAAGGCACCATATAAGATTGCTTCTTTGGGGCTTGGACGTACTTTCCAAAATATTCGTCTCTTTAAAGATTTAACCGTTTTGGACAATGTTTTGATTGCTTTTGCCAACCATCACAAACAACATGTTTTTGCTAGTTTTTTACGCTTACCAGTTTTTTATAAGAGTGAAAAAGAATTAAAAGCTAAAGCTTTGGAATTGCTAAAAATATTTGATTTAGATGGTGATGCAGAGACTCTTGCTAAAAATCTTGCCTACGGACAACAACGTCGTTTGGAAATAGTTCGTGCTCTTGCTACGGAACCTAAAATTCTCTTTTTAGATGAACCAGCTGCAGGTATGAACCCACAGGAAACAGCCGAATTGACTGAGTTAATTCGTCGCATCAAAGATGAATTTAAGATTACGATTATGCTGATTGAACATGATATGAATCTGGTCATGGAAGTTACAGAACGTATCTACGTACTTGAATATGGTCGTTTAATTGCTCAAGGAACTCCAGACGAAATTAAGACCAATAAACGTGTTATCGAAGCTTATCTAGGAGGTGAAGCCTAATGTCTATGTTAAAAGTTGAAAATCTTTCAGTGCATTACGGTATGATCCAAGCAGTCCGTGATGTAAGCTTTGAAGTGAATGAAGGAGAAGTTGTTTCCCTTATCGGTGCCAATGGTGCAGGTAAGACAACCATTCTCCGTACCTTGTCTGGTTTAGTTAGACCGAGTTCAGGAAAGATTGAATTTTTAGGTCAAGAAATCCAAAAAATGCCAGCTCAGAAAATCGTAGCAGGTGGCCTTTCACAAGTACCAGAAGGACGCCACGTCTTCCCTGGCTTGACTGTTATGGAAAATCTAGAAATGGGAGCTTTCTTAAAGAAAAATCGTGAAGAAAATCAAGCTAACTTGAAGAAAGTTTTCTCACGCTTTCCGCGTCTAGAAGAACGGAAAAACCAAGATGCAGCCACCCTTTCAGGAGGGGAACAACAAATGCTTGCCATGGGACGCGCCCTCATGTCAACACCCAAACTTCTTCTTTTAGATGAACCATCAATGGGACTTGCTCCAATCTTTATCCAAGAGATTTTTGATATCATTCAAGATATCCAGAAACAAGGAACGACCGTCCTCTTGATTGAACAAAACGCCAATAAAGCACTCGCAATCTCTGACCGAGGCTATGTACTGGAAACAGGAAAAATCGTCCTATCAGGAACAGGAAAAGAACTCGCCTCATCAGAAGAAGTCAGAAAAGCATATCTGGGTGGCTAAACTAGTCTGGGAGACTAGTTTAGGTTGCAAATGAAGATTGCGAAGCAATTATCTTATCCAGTGGATTGTTTTAGTCGGCAGATGGAGATTGCGTAAGCAATCTTCGCATAGTCTGGGAGACTAGTTGAGGTTGCAAATGAAGATTACGAAGTAATCCTCATTAATAGTCCGGTGGACCTTTTTAGCTGATATACAAAAATAGTGTAGACATATTAGTAATAAAATAGTATGTTGTTTGCTAATGATTAAAAATAGGAATGGAGATTCTAAACCCTTCATTCATAGAGCTCAATATCGGAGCTCTTTTTGCTAGCTTATTCATACTTTTCAGAATCTTGAAAAAGAAATGTAAGCGTTTGATAGATTTACAAAAAGATTGTATAATAGGGATAAGAATAGAAAAGGAGAAGTCTCATGGCAGTTAAAGATTTTATGACCCGCAAGGTCGTTTATATTAGTCCTGATACGACAGTATCACATGCAGCAGACTTGATGAGAGAGCAAGGATTACACCGCTTGCCTGTTATCGAAAATGATCAATTGGTTGGTTTGGTGACTGAGGGAACCATTGCGCAAGCAAGTCCATCTAAAGCAACAAGTCTTTCTATCTATGAGATGAACTATCTTCTGAATAAGACAAAAGTAAAAGATGTCATGATTCGTGATGTTGTTACTGTTTCAGGTTATGCTAGTCTAGAAGATGCAACTTATTTGATGCTGAAAAACAAGATTGGTATTCTTCCTGTTGTAGATAACCATCAAGTGTATGGAGTTATTACTGATCGTGACGTTTTCCAAGCATTTCTTGAAATTGCTGGTTATGGTGAAGAAGGAATTCGAGTGCGTTTTATTACGGAAAATGAAGTTGGTGTACTTGGAAAAATTGTTTCTCTAATCGTTGAAGAAAATTTGAATATCTCGCATACAGTCAATATTCCGCGTAAAGATGGTAAAGTAGTCATTGAGGTTCAGATTGATGGGATGTTTGATTTGTCTTCTCTAAAAGATAAATTTGAAGGAGAAGGAATTCAAGTAGAGGAGATTACTCGCACCTCTGCGAAAGTTTTATAAGAAGGGAAGCCGAAAGGCTTCTTTTTCATGAAAAGGGGGTTAGAGCAAAAGATGGAAAGAAATGGAAGAATATGATATAATAAAACGATATAAAAAAGGAGTATCTATGGACATTTCAGAAATTCGTCAGAGAATTGACGCAAATCGTGAAAAATTAGCTTCTTTTAGGGGGTCTCTTTGACCTCGAAAGATTAGAGGAAGAGATTGCCATCTTAGAAAACAAGATGACAGAACCTGATTTTTGGAACGATAATATTGCGGCTCAAAAAACGTCGCAAGAATTAAATGAATTAAAAAACACTTACAATACCTTTCATAAAATGGAAGAATTGCAGGATGAAGTTGAAATTTTATTAGACTTTTTAGCAGAAGATGATTCTGTGCAAGAAGAATTAGTAGAACAATTGAGTGAGCTAGATAAGATGATGACTAGCTATGAGATGACTCTACTTTTGTCTGAACCCTACGACCACAATAATGCCATACTGGAAATTCATCCAGGTTCAGGTGGTACAGAGGCACAGGATTGGGGTGATATGTTACTTCGAATGTACACTCGTTATGGGAATGCTAAAGGTTTTAAAGTTGAAGTCTTGGATTACCAAGCTGGTGATGAAGCTGGAATTAAGTCGGTGACCTTGTCTTTTGAAGGGCCAAATGCTTATGGGCTTCTTAAGTCGGAAATGGGTGTCCATCGTTTAGTTCGGATATCACCATTTGATTCTGCTAAACGTCGCCACACATCATTTACATCAGTAGAAGTCATGCCTGAGTTGGATGATACCATTGAAGTAGAAATACGTGAAGATGATATTAAGATGGACACTTTCCGATCAGGTGGAGCTGGTGGGCAAAACGTCAATAAAGTATCGACAGGTGTCCGTTTGACCCACATTCCAACAGGTACTGTCGTTCAGTCAACAGTAGATCGTACCCAGTATGGAAATAAGGATCGTGCCATGAAGATGTTGCAGGCAAAGCTCTATCAAATGGAGCAAGAAAAGAAAGCTGCTGAAGTAGATTCCCTAAAAGGTGAGAAAAAAGAAATCACATGGGGAAGTCAAATCCGTTCTTATGTATTCACACCGTATACTATGGTAAAAGATCACCGAACTAGCTTTGAAGTTGCTCAGGTAGATAAGGTTATGGATGGAGATCTAGATGGTTTTATTGATGCCTATCTCAAGTGGAGAATTAGCTAAGATAGAAAGGAACTCACATGTCAATTATTGAAATGAGAGATGTTGTCAAAAAATACGACAATGGAACGACTGCCTTGCGTGGTGTTTCAGTTACAGTTCAACCAGGTGAATTTGCCTATATAGTAGGTCCATCAGGTGCTGGTAAATCGACCTTTATTCGTTCTTTGTATAGAGAAGTAAAAATTGATAAAGGCGACCTTAAAGTTGCAGGTTTTAATCTTGTTAAAATTAAGAAAAAGGATGTTCCATTGCTACGTCGTAGTGTCGGGGTGGTATTTCAGGATTATAAACTTTTACCTAAGAAAACTGTCTATGAAAACATTGCCTATGCTATGGAAGTAATCGGTGAGAGTCGCCGCAACATTAAAAAGCGTGTCATGGAAGTTTTAGACTTGGTTGGCTTGAAACACAAGGTGCGTTCTTTCCCTAATGAGCTTTCAGGTGGTGAACAACAACGGATAGCGATTGCCCGTGCCATTGTCAACAATCCAAAAGTTTTGATTGCTGATGAGCCAACAGGAAACTTGGATCCAGATAATTCATGGGAAATTATGAATCTCTTGGAACGTATTAATCTTCAAGGTACAACTGTATTGATGGCTACTCACAATAGTCAGATTGTAAATACTTTGCGCCACCGTGTCATTGCCATTGAAAATGGTCGTGTTGTCCGTGACGAAGCAAAAGGAGAGTATGGATACGATGATTAGTAGATTTTTTCGTCATTTATTTGAATCACTAAAAAGTTTGAAAAGGAATGGCTGGATGACAGTGGCAGCTGTGAGTTCAGTTATGATTACATTGACACTTGTTGCTCTATTTGCATCTGTCATTTTTAACACAGCAAAACTTGCCACTGATATTGAAAACAATGTTCGTGTTGTTGTCTACCTTCGTAAGGATGTAGCAGATAACAGTGAAACAATTGAAAAAGAAGGTCAAACAGTTACAAATAATAACTACCATCAGGTGTACAATGCCTTGAAGAATATGTCTACTGTAAAAACTGTGACTTTTTCAAGTAAAGAAGAACAATATAAAAAACTAACAGAGACAATGGGGGATAATTGGAAAATATTTGATGGTGATGCAAATCCTCTTTATGACGCCTATATTGTTGATACGAATTCACCAAGTGATGTTAAGAAAGTAGCAACAGAAGTTAAAAAGATTGATGGAGTTTCTGAGGTTCAAGACGGTGGTGCCAATACTGAACGTCTGTTCCAGTTGGCTTCGTTCATCCGTGTCTGGGGATTGGTTATTGCAGGATTGTTGATTTTCATTGCAGTATTCTTGATTTCAAATACCATTCGTATTACAATCATTTCCCGCAGTCGAGAAATTCAAATTATGCGTCTGGTTGGTGCTAAGAATAGTTACATCCGAGGACCATTCCTACTTGAAGGTGCCTTCATTGGTTTACTAGGAGCAACAATCCCATCAGCTTTGGTGTTTGTTATTTATCAAATGGTTTATAATTCTGTTAACCAGTCATTGGTAGGACAAAATCTATCTATGATTTCACCAGAAATATTTAGTCCTTTGATGATTGCTCTTTTATTCGTTATTGGAATTTTTATTGGTTCGATTGGATCAGGTATATCAATGAGACGTTTCCTAAAGATTTAATCTTACATTTCTTAAAATACTAGAATAATAGTGTAAATATAAAAGAGGAAGTATAAAAACTTTCTCTTTTTCTCTATTTTTTTAATAAAAGCCTTTACAAAAAAAATTAAAGTGGTATAATGAATACATAGTTAAGTGCAAACGTTTTCGTAAAACGTTTGCCTAAATAAAATTAAAGGAGATTTGAATGATGAAAGATACATTCAAAAATGTCTTGTCTTTCGAGTTTTGGCAAAAATTCGGTAAGGCTTTGATGGTGGTTATCGCTGTTATGCCGGCTGCTGGTTTGATGATTTCAATCGGTAAGTCACTAGTGATGATTAACCCAACTTTTGCACCACTTGTCATCACAGGTGGAATTCTTGAGCAAATTGGTTGGGGGGTTATCGTTAACCTTCATATTTTGTTCGCCCTCGCTATTGGAGGAAGCTGGGCTAAGGAACGTGCAGGAGGTGCGTTTGCAGCAGGTCTTGCCTTTATCCTAATCAACCGTATCACTGGTACAATCTTTGGTGTATCAGGTGATATGTTGAAAAATCCAGATGCTATGGTTTCAACACTACTAGGTGGGTCAATCAAAGTTTCTGATTACTTTATCAGTGTTATGGAAGCCCCAGCACTTAACATGGGTGTCTTCGTAGGGATTATTTCTGGTTTTATTGGAGCAACTGCTTACAATAAATACTATAACTTCCGTAAACTTCCTGATGCACTTTCATTCTTTAACGGAAAGCGTTTTGTACCGTTTGTAGTTATTCTTCGTTCAGTAATTGCTGCAATCATTCTTTCAATTTTTTGGCCACTTGTGCAAACTGGTATCAATAGTTTTGGTATCTGGATTGCCAACTCACAAGAAACTGCTCCAATCCTTGCACCATTCTTGTATGGTACATTGGAACGTTTGCTCTTGCCATTTGGTCTTCACCACATGTTGACTATCCCAATGAACTATACAGCTCTTGGTGGTACTTATGAAGTCTTAACTGGTGCAGCAAAAGGTAGCCAAGTATTTGGTCAAGATCCACTTTGGCTTGCATGGGTAACAGACCTTGTTAACCTTAAAGGTACTGATGCTACTCAATACCAACACTTGTTAGATACAGTTCACCCAGCTCGTTTCAAAGTTGGACAAATGATTGGTTCATTCGGTATCTTGATGGGTGTGATTGTTGCGATCTACCGCAATGTTGATGCTGACAAGAAACACAAATACAAAGGTATGATGATTGCAACAGCTCTTGCAACATTCTTGACAGGGGTTACTGAACCAATCGAATACATGTTCATGTTCATCGCAACACCTATGTATCTTGTTTACTCACTTGTTCAAGGTGCGGCCTTTGCTATGGCTGACGTCGTAAACCTCCGTATGCACTCATTCGGTTCAATCGAGTTCTTGACTCGTACACCTATTGCGATCAGTGCTGGTATCGGTATGGATATCGTTAACTTCGTTTGGGTGACTGTTCTCTTTGCTGTAATCATGTACTTTATTGCAAACTTCATGATTCAAAAATTCAACTACGCAACTCCAGGACGTAACGGAAACTACGAAACTGCTGAAGGTTCAGAAGAAGCTAGCAGCGAAGTAAAAGTTGCAGCAGGTTCTCAAGCTGTAAACATTATCAACCTTCTTGGTGGACGTGCAAACATCGTTGATGTTGATGCATGTATGACTCGTCTTCGTGTAACTGTTAAAGATGCTGACAAAGTCGGTGATGCAGAACAATGGAAAGCAGAAGGAGCTATGGGTCTTGTCATGAAAGGACAAGGAGTTCAAGCTATCTACGGTCCAAAAGCAGACGTACTGAAATCTGATATCCAAGATATCCTTGATTCAGGAGAAATCATTCCTGAAACTCTTCCAAGTCAAATGACTGAAGCGCAACAAAATACTGTTCAATTCAAAGGTCTTACTGAGGAAGTTTACTCAGTAGCAGACGGTCAAGTTATTGCTTTAGAACAAGTGAAAGATCCAGTATTTGCTCAAAAAATGATGGGTGATGGATTTGCAGTAGAACCTGCAAATGGAAACATTGTATCTCCAGTTTCAGGTACTGTATCAAGCATCTTCCCTACAAAACATGCTCTTGGTCTTGTGACTGAAGCAGGCCTTGAAGTACTTGTTCACATTGGTTTGGACACAGTAAGTCTTGAAGGAAAACCATTTACAGTTCATGTTGCTGAAGGACAAAAAGTTGCAGCAGGTGATCTTCTTGTCACAGCTGACTTGGATGCTATCCGTGCAGCAGGTCGTGAAACTTCAACAGTGGTTGTCTTCACAAATGCTGAAGCTATTAAATCAGTTAAATTAGAACAAACAGGTTCTCTTGCAGCTAAAACAGCAGTTGCTAAAGTAGAATTGTAATATACTTGAGGTTGGAAGCTGTTTTCCAACCTCTTGTTTTAGGAGAAAAACATGAAATTTTTAACACTCAATACTCATAGCTGGATGGAAAAAGAAGCTGAGGAAAAATTCCAGCTCTTGCTTGAGGATATTCTTAATAAAGACTATGATTTGATTTGTTTCCAAGAAATCAATCAGGAGATTACCTCGCCAGAGGTAGAAGTTACTGATCTCTATCAAGCTTTGCCAGCAGCTGAGCCGATTCACCAAGACCACTATGTTAGACTCTTAGTTGAAAAATTATCTGAACAAGGGAAAAATTACTATTGGACCTGGGCCTATAACCACATCGGTTATGATCGCTATCATGAAGGTGTGGCTATTTTATCTAAAACACCTATTGAAGCACGAGAAATTTTGGTTTCAGATGTGGATGACCCAACAGACTATCATACTCGTCGTGTTGCCCTAGCTGAGACTGTAGTCGATGGCAAGGAGCTTGCAGTTGCCAGTGTTCACCTTTCTTGGTGGGATAAAGGTTTCCAAGAAGAATGGGCACGATTTGAGGCTGTTTTGAAAGAATTGAACAAGCCACTTTTGCTGGCTGGAGATTTCAACAACCCAGCTGGTCAGGAAGGTTACCAAGCTATTTTAGCTAGTCCATTAGAATTACAAGATGCTTTTGAGCTTGCTAAAGAGAAAAGTGGTAGTTACACTGTTCCACCTGAAATTGATGGTTGGAAGGGGAATACAGAACCTCTTCGCATTGATTATGTCTTTACAACAAAAGACCTACAAGTGGAAAGCTTGCATGTGGTTTTTGATGGCAAAAATAGTCCTCAAGTCAGTGACCACTATGGTTTGAATGCTCTGTTAAGTTGGAAATAACAATAGAAAAAGGTTAAGAGATGTATGAACTGCACCCCAAAAGTTAGACAGAAAAATCTAACTTTTGGGGTGTTTTTATTATGAAATTAACTTATGAAGAT
>NZ_CABFMF010000006.1 GCF_901875575.1 uncultured Streptococcus sp. | reverse complement strand
TGGGCATAAACTTTTACCTCTTCCTCCCTATTCACCTGAGTACAATCCTATTGAGAAAACATGGGCTCATATCAAAAGCACCTCAAAAGGTATTACCGAGTTGTAATACTTTTTTCGAGACCCTTTTGTCCTGCTCTTGTTTCAATTAACTATATTGTTGAGAAAACAAGAGGGAGAGTACCTAAAACGGGACGTAAGCCAAAAAAGAGACCTGAAGAGAGGACAGAATTAGAACGTCTTCAAGCAGAAAATGAGTACTTGAGAGCGGAGAATGCCATCCTAAAAAAGTTGAGAGAACTCCGATTGAAGGAGAAAAAAGAGAAAGAAGAAAGACAGAAATTGTTCAAGAATTAATGACTGAGTTTTCGTTAGATATTCTTCTAAAAGCCATTAAACTAGCTCGTTCGACCTACTACTATCACTTGAAACAGCTAGATAAACCAGATAAGGACCAAGAGCTTAAAGCTGAAATTCAATCCATTTTTATCGAGCACAAGGGAAATTATGGTTATCGTCGGATTCATTTAGAACTAAGAAATCGTGGTTATCTGGTAAATCAGAAAAGAGTTCAACGATTGATGAAAGTACTCAATTTACAAGCTAAAATGCGACAAAAACGAAAATATTCTTCTCATAAAGGAGATGTTGGTAAGAAGGCAGAGAATCTCATTCAACGTCAATTTGAAGGCTCTAAAACAATGGAAAAGTGCTACACAGATGTGACAGAATTTGCCATTCCAGCAAGTACTCAAAAGCTTTACTTATCACCAGTTTTAGATGGCTTTAATAGCGAAATTATCGCCTATAATCTTTCAACTTCACCCAACTTAGAACAAGTAAAAACAATGTTGGAACAGGCATTCACAGAGAAGCACTACGAGAATACGATTCTCCATAGTGACCAAGGCTGGCAATATCAACACGATTCTTATCATCAGTTTCTAGAGGGTAAGGGAATTCAAGCATCCATGTCACGTAAGGGGAACAGCCCAGACAATGGTATGATGGAGTCCTTCTTTGGGATTCTGAAATCGGAAATGTTTTACGGTTATGAGAAGTCGTTTCAGTCGCTTAAGCAATTGGAACAAGCTATTGTAGACTATATTGATTACTACAACAATAAACGAATTAAGGTAAAACTAAAAGGACTTAGCCCTGTGCAATACAGAACTAAATCCTTCGGATAAATTAATTGTCTAACTTTTTGGGGTCAGTACAGAAAACTTTTGGTAATATGCGTTTTATTGTAGGAAGATTTACTTCATTTTCTCCTGAAATTGTTGCCCAGCCTATATTGCAGGATTTATTTTCGAAGTAATGGAAAAGCTTTTCATAAGATAGTCTACTTATGCTGGTATTAGAGCTTTAACATTCTTTTATATACTTTTCCAAGTTAGTTTACCGTTCTCAAAGTGTTTATAAAGTAGGCAAAATCCTTGAACATCCCAATTTTGAATTTTAGATACCTTGTTACTGGAATCTTACTTTATTTAATCTAACTCATTTCTTACACACTGCAACGCTGCTCCAATTACTTGGTGCATATCATAACAACGATAGTGTCCTAAACGACCACCAAAGATAACATTCCCCTGCTCATCAGCCAATTTTTTATATGATTTATACAAATGATTATTACGATCATTATTTACTGTATAGTTTTATTGGGAAGCTAGTTTTTGCCCAATCTCGTAACCTACTTAGATTGCTTTGCAATCAAGTAGACTTACTGAATCACATCTTCTCTTCCAACTCTACGTCTGGATACTTATCTGCAAACCAGCGGAGGGCAAAATCATTTTCAAAGAGAAAGACTGGTTGGTCGAAACGGTCTTTGGCCAAGATATTGCGACTTGATGACATCCGTTCATCTAAGTCCTCAGGCTTGATCCAACGAACGGTCTTTTTACCCATTGGGCTCATGACCACTTCCGCATTGTACTCGCCTTCCATACGGTGCTTAAAGACTTCAAACTGGAGTTGACCGACAGCGCCTAGCATGTATTCACCTGTTTGGTAATTCTTATAAAGCTGAACGGCTCCTTCTTGTACCAATTGCTCGATTCCCTTGTGGAAGGATTTTTGCTTCATGACGTTCTTGGCAGAAACTTTCATGAAAATCTCAGGGGTAAAGGTTGGCAAGGGTTCAAATTCAAACTTGTTTTTTCCAACTGTCAAGGTATCCCCAACTTGATATGTACCAGTATCGTAAACCCCGATGATATCTCCTGCTACAGCGTTGATCACATTTTCACGACTTTCCGCCATAAACTGAGTAACATTTGAAAGTTTGGCACCCTTATCAGTGCGAGGTAGGTTGATACTCATACCACGTTCAAATTCTCCTGATACGATACGGACAAAGGCAATACGGTCACGGTGACGAGGGTCCATGTTGGCTTGGATTTTAAAGACAAATCCTGAGAAATCCTTGTCATAAGGATCCACAAATTCGCCATCTGTTTTCTTGTGTCCATGTGGTTCTGGAGCAAATTTGAGGAATGTTTCAAGGAAGGTCTGCACACCAAAGTTAGTAAGAGCTGAACCAAAGAAGACTGGCGTCAATTCTCCAGCCAGAATAGCTTCCTCTGAAAACTCATTTCCAGCTTCATTTAAAAGTTCAATATCATCTTTGACTTGCTCGTAGAAAGGATTGCTACCAAAAAGCTTGTCCCCATCTTCTAGACTAGCAAAACGCTCATCCCCTTTGTAGAGCTCCAGGCGTTGATTATAAAGGTCATACAAGCCCTCGAAGGCTTTCCCCATCCCAATTGGCCAGTTCATCGGATAGCTAGCAATTCCCAAAACTTCTTCCAATTCTTGCAAGAGGTCTAGTGGTTCACGACCGTCACGGTCTAGCTTGTTCATAAAGGTAAAGACCGGAATGCCACGGTGTTTGACAACCTCAAATAATTTCTTGGTTTGCGCCTCGATACCCTTGGCAGAGTCCACAACCATGACCGCAGCATCCACCGCCATCAAGGTACGATAGGTATCTTCTGAGAAATCCTCGTGTCCTGGTGTGTCAAGGATATTCACGCGCTTACCATCGTAGTCAAACTGCATCACAGATGAAGTAACCGAAATCCCACGTTGCTTCTCGATATCCATCCAGTCAGACTTGGCAAAAGTCCCTGTTTTCTTTCCTTTTACGGTACCAGCCTCACGAATCTCGCCCCCAAAGTAGAGCAGTTGCTCAGTGATGGTTGTTTTCCCCGCGTCCGGGTGAGAGATAATGGCAAAGGTACGACGTTTCTTAATTTCTTCTTGAATATTCATAAGTTCTCTTTCTTTGATTCTCTATTTTTCTTGTTTCGATAGCTAAGAATGATTTTTACATTGGATTGTACCATTCCTTTCAACACTTCATTATATCGGATTTTAGCATTTTTTTCAATTTCTATTTCTTTTCAGCTCCCCCTCCCTTATTTATAGGAAAATATGGTAAAATAGAACAGACTAAAAATCATCATTTCACGAAAGGATGCAAGATGAAAATTACGCAAGAAGAGGTAACACACGTTGCCAATCTTTCAAAATTAAGATTCTCTGAAGAAGAAACTGCTGCCTTTGCGACTACCTTGTCTAAGATTGTTGACATGGTTGAATTGCTGGGCGAAGTCGACACTACTGGTGTCGCACCTACTACAACCATGGCTGACCGTAAAACCGTTCTCCGACCTGATGTGGCCGAAGAAGGAACAGACCGTGATCGCTTGTTTAAAAACGTACCTGAAAAAGACAACTACTATATCAAAGTGCCAGCTATCCTAGATGATGGAGGAGATGCCTAATGACTTTCAACAATAAAACGATTGAAGACTTGCACAATCTCCTTGTTTATAAGGAAATTTCAGCAACAGAATTGACACAAGCTACGCTTGAAGATATCAAATCTCGCGAAACAGCTATTAACGCTTTTATTACTATCGCCGAAGAGCAGGCTCTTGCTCAAGCCAAAGCCATTGATGAAGCAGGAATTGACGCTGATAATGTCCTCTCAGGAATTCCACTTGCAGTTAAAGATAACATCTCTACAGACGGTATTCTCACAACTGCAGCCTCAAAAATGCTCTACAACTACGAGCCTATCTTTGATGCGACTGCTGTTTCCAATGCAAAATCTAAAGGTATGATTGTAGTTGGAAAGACCAACATGGACGAGTTTGCCATGGGTGGTTCTGGTGAGACTTCTCACTATGGTGCCACTAAAAATGCTTGGGACCACAGCAAGGTCCCTGGTGGTTCGTCAAGTGGTTCTGCCGCAGCTGTAGCTTCTGGGCAAGTCCGCTTGTCACTTGGTTCTGATACTGGTGGCTCTATCCGCCAACCTGCTGCCTTCAATGGGATTGTTGGTCTCAAACCAACCTACGGAACAGTTTCACGTTTCGGTCTCATTGCCTTTGGTAGCTCGCTAGACCAGATCGGACCTTTCGCACCAACAGTTAAGGAAAACGCCCTCTTGCTCAATGCGATTGCTAGTGAAGACTCTAAAGACTCAACTTCAGCCCCTATCCGCATTGCCGACTTTACTTCAAAAATCGGGCAAGACATTAAAGGCATGAAAATTGCTTTGCCTAAGGAATACCTCGGTGAAGGAATTGACCCAGAGGTTAAGGAAACCATTCTGAATGCCGCTAAACACTTTGAAAAACTTGGTGCTATTGTCGAAGAAGTCAGCCTTCCTCACTCTAAATATGGAGTTGCCGTTTACTACATAATCGCTTCATCTGAAGCTTCATCAAACTTGCAACGTTTTGACGGTATCCGTTACGGCTACCGCGCAGAAGATGCAACCAACCTTGATGAAATCTATGTAAACAGCCGTAGCCAAGGTTTTGGTGAAGAAGTAAAACGTCGTATCATGCTGGGTACTTTCAGCCTTTCATCAGGTTACTATGACGCCTACTATAAGAAAGCTGGTCAAGTCCGTACCCTCATCATTCAAGATTTCGAAAAAGTCTTCGCGGATTACGACTTGATTTTGGGACCAACTGCACCAAGTGTTGCTTATGACTTGGACTCACTTAACCACGACCCAGTTGCCATGTACTTGGCTGATCTTTTGACCATCCCAGTCAACTTAGCTGGTCTACCAGGAATTTCGATTCCTGCTGGATTCTCTCAAGGTCTACCAGTCGGTCTACAATTGATTGGCCCTAAGTACTCTGAGGAAACCATTTACCAAGCTGCCGCTGCTTTTGAGGCGACAACTGACTACCACAAACAACAACCCGTGATTTTTGGAGGTGACAACTAATGAACTTTGAAATAGTCATCGGACTTGAAGTCCACGTAGAGCTCAACACCAATTCAAAAATCTTTTCACCTACTTCTGCCCACTTTGGAAATGACCAAAACGCCAACACTAACGTGATTGACTGGTCTTTCCCAGGAGTTCTGCCAGTTCTCAATAAGGGTGTAGTCGATGCTGGTATCAAAGCCGCTCTTGCCCTCAACATGGACATCCACAAAAAGATGCACTTTGACCGCAAGAACTACTTCTACCCTGATAATCCTAAAGCTTACCAAATTTCTCAGTTTGATGAGCCAATCGGTTATAACGGCTGGATTGAAGTCGAGCTAGAAGACGGTACGACCAAGAAAATCGGTATCGAACGTGCCCACCTAGAAGAAGATGCTGGTAAAAACACCCACGGTACAGACGGCTACTCTTATGTCGACCTCAACCGCCAAGGGGTGCCCTTGATTGAGATTGTATCTGAAGCCGACATGCGTTCGCCAGAAGAAGCCTACGCTTATCTAACAGCCCTCAAGGAAGTCATCCAGTACTCTGGTATTTCTGACGTTAAGATGGAAGAAGGTTCTATGCGTGTGGATGCCAATATCTCTCTTCGTCCGTATGGTCAAGAGAAATTCGGTACCAAAACTGAGTTGAAGAACCTCAACTCCTTCTCAAACGTTCGTAAAGGTCTTGAATACGAAGTTCAACGTCAAGCTGAAATCCTTCGCTCAGGTGGTCAAATCCGCCAAGAAACACGCCGTTACGATGAAGCTAACAAAGCAACCATCCTCATGCGTGTCAAGGAAGGGGCTGCAGACTACCGCTACTTCCCAGAACCAGACCTACCCCTATTTGAAATCTCTGACGAGTGGATTGAGGAAATACGGACTGAATTGCCAGAGTTTCCAAAAGAACGCCGTGCACGTTACGTATCTGACCTTGGCTTGTCAGACTACGATGCTAGCCAGTTGACTGCAAATAAAGTCACTTCTGACTTCTTTGAGAAAGCTGTTGCCCTAGGCGGTGATGCCAAACAAGTTTCTAACTGGCTCCAAGGGGAAGTCGCTCAATTCTTGAATGCTGAAGGTAAGACACTTGAACAAATCGAATTGACACCAGAAAACTTGGTTGAAATGATTGCTATTATCGAAGACGGCACTATCTCTTCTAAAATCGCTAAGAAAGTCTTTGTCCACCTAGCTAAAAATGGTGGCGGCGCGCGTGAATACGTAGAAAAAGCAGGTATGGTTCAAATCTCAGATCCAGCTGTCTTGATTCCAATCATTCACCAGGTGTTTGCGGATAACGAAGCTGCTGTTGCCGACTTCAAGTCAGGAAAACGTAACGCAGACAAGGCCTTTACAGGATTCCTTATGAAAGCAACCAAAGGCCAAGCCAACCCACAAGTCGCCCTTAAACTACTTGCACAGGAATTAACTAAATTAAAAGAAAACTAAACAGTACTATAAAAACCATCTAAAGTCCTATTCTCAAGGGCTGCATTAGATGGTTTTTTCTACTTTTCAAATTATGAGTTTCCTATCAACTACAGTTGTCAAAGGCCAAAAAAAGGTTTATAATTCCCAGAAAAATTTTCTTGGAAATTATAAAACCAAGTTTAGCGTATACCTTGTTTATAGCGATTCAATTCCGCTTGATTAGCCCAAACATAATGTCCTGGACGGATTTCAACCATGGATGGTTTATCAGTCTCATAATCATGTTGAGAAGGATCATAAACTTTTAAGACCTTCTTACGTTCTAAGATTGGATCTGGAATTGGTACAGCTGAAAGTAAGGCTTGTGTATATGGATGAATTGGATTATTAAACAATTCTTCCGTTTCTGCAACCTCCACAATCACACCCTTGTAAATAACTGCAATACGATCTGAGATAAAGCGTACAACAGACAAGTCGTGAGCGATGAAAAGATAGGTCAAACCAAGTTCTTTTTGGAATTTCTTAAGTAAATTTAGAACTTGAGCACGAACAGAAACGTCCAAGGCTGAGATTGGTTCGTCCGCAATAACAAAATCTGGTTGCATAACTAAGGCACGAGCAATACCAATACGTTGCCGTTGTCCACCCGAGAACTCATGTGGATAGCGCGTCAAATGCTCTGCCAAAAGTCCAACTTCACGAATAATATGTTGTACTTTTTCTTTCCGTTCTTCTTCATCTTTAAACAGATTGTGATTATAAAGACCTTCAGAAATAATATAATCCACTGTAGCACGTTCATTCAAACTTGCAGCTGGGTCTTGGAATATCATTTGAATTTTACGAATCAACTCAGAAGCTTGTTCACGAGACTTCTTCCCATTGATTTTTTGGCCTTCAAAAATGATATCCCCATTACTAGTATCATTTAAACCAATAATTGCACGGCCAATAGTTGTTTTTCCACTTCCAGATTCTCCAACAAGCGAGAAAGTTTCTCCCTTGTTGATAAAGAAGTTAGCATTTTTTACGGCAACAAACTTTTTACTTCCCTCACCGAAGGAAATTTCTAAATCTTTAATTTCTACTAATTTTTCAGACATTTCCTTCCTCCTAACCTTCTAGATGGGCAAATCCCATTTTATCACGAATTTTTTCATGAAGATTTGCGATGACAGCTGGTTTCTCTACTTTTGGAGCATCCTCATGAAGAAGCCAAGTTTTTGCCCAATGAGTTTCTGAAACTAAGAATTGAGGAGCTTTTTGCTCAAAATCAATCTGCATTGCATAATCAGAACGCAAGGCAAAGGCATCCCCTTTTAACTCAGTATAAAGAGACGGAGGTGTTCCAGGGATAGAATACAATTCTCCTTTATCATCAGCAAGTTGAGGTAAGCTAGAAAGGAGGCTCCAAGTATAGGGGTGACGAGGGTCATAGAAAACTTCTTCAACCGTTCCATATTCAACAATTTCGCCCGCATACATAACCGCTACCTTATTTGCAATACTTGCTACCACACCAAGGTCGTGGGTGATAAAGATTGTTGTGAAATGGTACTCGTTTTGCAAGGATTTGAGCAAATCAATAATCTGTGCTTGGATAGTCACGTCCAAGGCTGTTGTTGGTTCGTCACAGATCAAGACATCAGGACGACAGGCAAGAGCAATCGCAATAACGATACGTTGACGCATTCCTCCAGAATATTGGAAAGGATATTCATCAAAACGTCTGTCCGCTTCTGGAATCCCTACCTTATTCATGTAATCAATCGCTAATTCTTTTGCTTCCTTAACTGTTTTACCTTGGTGTTTCACAATAACTTCTGTAATTTGACTACCAATTGTTTTAATAGGATCCAAACTAGTCATTGGGTCTTGGAAAATGGTAGCAATTTTAGCACCACGAATTTGTTCCCAATCCTTATGAGAAGTTAGTTTCGTCAAATCTTGACCACGGTAGTCGATACTGCCTTGCGCAATACGACCATTTTCTTCCAACATACCTGTGAAAGTCTTTGTCAAAACAGATTTACCTGAACCTGATTCCCCAACCAATGCCAAAACTTCACCTTCAAGTAACTCGAGAGAAACTCCGCGAATAGCTGTTAAAATTTTGTCACGAACGTCAAATTCCACGACAATATCGCGAGCAGTCAAAATTACATTTTTTTCTTTTGTCATTTCTACTCCTATCTATGTGTACGTGGATCACTAGCATCTGCTAAGTTTTGACCAACTACGAAAAGGGATAAGGATACCAAGACAAGGGTTGTCAAAGGAATCCAGAACAAGTAAGCATTTGTTGTTACGTTTTGTGAATAATCGGAAATCAAACGTCCCAAACTTGGCACTGTAATCGGCAAACCTAGTCCAAAGAAAGAAAGGAAAGCCTCGTAAGAGATAAATGCTGGAAGCATCTGTGTCATGGTAGTAACAATGACTGAAACCAATTGTGGCATGATATTTTTGGCTACAATCTTTAAAGTTGGTGTTCCCAAGGTACGTGAAGCAAGGTTGTATTCCAAGTCACGGTAACGAAGGATTTGCACACGAATCATGAAGGCAATTCCAATCCATGTTGTTACACTCATGGCAAAAATCAAATTCCAGAACCCAGCACCGATTGAATAAGTCAAGACAATGACAATCAAAAGAGATGGAATGTTTGAGATAACGTTGTAAACTTCCATCATGACACGGTCAACCGATTTTGAAATCCCCCAAATACCACCAACAAAGACACCAATAACAAGGTTAATCACTGTAGCGATAACTGAAATCAAAATAGAATTTCGAGCCCCAAACCAAACACCGTCAAAGAGAGATTTACCATTACTATCTGTACCGAACCAATGCTCTGCATTTGGTTTGATATAACGAGCGCTAAAGTCGTTTACCTTGCTGACATCATTAAAATCAAACTTCGAAAACATTGGGTAAATGAAGCTCATCAAAATAATGGCTACCAAAATTCCTAACATAATGACTGTTGATTTTTTCTTCATAAATTGTCTAAATACTGAACCCCAGTATGAATAAGCTGGAGCATCAATGGCTTCAGAGGCAAAATCATCACGTTTTACGAACTGAAATTTACTTTTATCAATTGTAGACATTATTTGCCTCCTTTCTCAGTCAACTTAATACGTGGGTCAATAATAGTCATCCAAATATCTCCCAAAAGAAGAGAGAAGATAGAAATACATGTAAAGATGAAGACCAAACCAACGACCATAGAGTTGTTCGAAGCTTTGACAGAATCAATTAACATTTTACCCATACCTGGGAAAGCGAAGACTGTTTCCGTCAATGTAGCACCACCGATAACCCCGATAACTGCACCAGGGATACCTGATACCAATGGTACCATGGCATTTTTAAAGATATGCTTATTAGAAATTTCTTTTTCAGACAAACCTTTTGCACGAGCAAAACGAACAAAGTCCTGTGACTGCAAGTCAATCATATAACGACGAATCCAGATTGCCGTCCCAGGAGCACCAAGTAATCCAAGGATAACCGCTGGCAACACATAAGAACGCCAATCTCCAGCACCCAAGATAGGGAATGAATCTGGTAAACCAATAGAAGAACCTGCCAAACGAACAATGTAAACCAAAGCAATGGTAGGAAGAGCAAGTAAGAAGGTTAATCCTCCAGTAGAAAAGCTATCAATCCATGTGTTCTTGAAACGTGCCATAGCTGAACCTAGCGGTACTGCGATTGCATAGGAAATAACCAAACCAATCAAGCCGACAACTGCAGAGCTAGCAATCATCGATGGATATTGGTAGTTACTTTCAGTTGCAGTATATGGGTCATCTTTTCCATAGTTGGCAACTTCACGTGAATCAGCCTGACTAGGTGATTTATACGTTCTTGAATATATATTTACAGAAGAAGTTTTCTTACCGGTTGGAAATTGCACTTGTGATGTCTTAGTTTGCCCTTGACCTTGTGTAATAACCTGTAATACTGGACTATTCGCATATGTTGGATAAGAATCACCCAAGTTAACATTTACAAAATTTTGATGTACAAACGGGAACTGTCCATTAAAATACAAAAGATATTTGTGTTTTGTTCCTGAACCCACAAGAGACCAGCCTACAGCAGGATCATTCTCAAAACGAAGATAACGTTTCAAATCTGGATTTTCAGGATCTTGAATTTTATTTGTATGGTCAATATCAATTAAATTAGCATAGAACTTGAAAACACGCTCAAAAATTGGAATTTCACGAGTAGCATAGAATTGCCCACTTTCAGAAAATTCTCCCAAAGTCCAACCATTACCAATTTGTTTGATATATTTTTCGTAGATAGCCTTGTTACTTTCATTAGCGTCAACTGTTACAGAAGCATCCATCTGACTAGCTTTTTCTTGCAACTCTTTGGTATCGTAGTACTCGATATAGCCCATACGCTCATAAACAGTATTCTCATAGTTATCACGTTTATCAGCCGTTGTCGCAATCTTGTTATAGTTGGTATCCTGTTTAAAAATCAATTTTCGAGGAACCATTGTATAGATAATCGTGTAAGTCAAAGTTGTTACTAAGAAGATAGAAACCAATGACCGCAAAACACGCATAAAAATATATTTTTTCATATCATTTCCTTTAAAAATCCCAAAAGAACCTTCTCCTCATGGAGAGAAAGTTCTATTGAAAATTATTTACTTCACATGACTTGCCAATTCTTTTTGAGCTTTCTCGTTTGACTCAGTCTTTTCTTTCAACCATTTTTCACGAGCTTTTTCATACTCTTCTTTGGTGATTGCTTTTTCACCAACTTCAGTGTACTTCAAGTATCCTGAATTTTCTCCTTTAAGGCCGGCTACTGAATATGAAGAGCTAAATGGTAGAACTTTTGAAACATATGAAACGGCTGTTTCTTTAGGAGAAGCCATTACTGGAATTGTCAAAGCATTATCAGTCAACCAAGCTTGTGCCACCGCGTATTTTTCATAACGTTTTTGAACATCTTGGTTTTCGCTGTTTGCGTCATCAAGTAATTTTCCATAGTCAGCTAAACCAAGTTTGCTTACTACTGATGCATCTGTGTTTTGGTCAATACCAAGGTAAAGACGAGTACTTCCTCCCTTAAGGACGAATTGATCCAAGAAAGTAGAAGGGTCTTGATAGTCAGGGTTCCATCCTAGCAAGGTATGGATATCCCAGTCTTGTTCTTTAGCTGTTGGAGCGCTAAATGAAATTGGTAAAGCTTCTGCTTGAGTCATTTGTTGTAAGTCTACAACAACATTATCTGAACCCAATACTTTTTCAATTGATTGTTTCAATGATTGAACACGGTTTACAACCGCTGTTGATTCTTGGATAACCAAGGCATCCAAGTGGATTGGGAATTCAACACCTTCAGCTTGTAGGCTTGATTTTGCTTTAGCAAAGACTTCTTTAGCTTTTTCTTCATTGTAAAGGCCATTTTGAGAATCTGCTAGAGATACGTTTGACCAAGTAGAAGAATTTGTCTTAGCCAAGCTATCTTGTACCAATTCACCAAATGTTTTCTTACCAACTTGAAGATTATAAGGTGCAAACGTATTACGGATGGCTACTGCAGCTCCATCAGTACCATTTGTTTGAGCTGAATAAGAAGCACGGTCCACTGCAAAGTTCAAGGCTTGACGGAATTCCTTATTTAGCAATGCTTTCTGAGTAGATGTCTTTTGGGCATCACTTGTTTTGGCAGTGTGGTTATAGGTTGTACGGCCATAGTTCAAGCTGACAGTTGCAACACCAGCACCTGGTTCGTTAAAGTAAATATTGTCTTTAAAGTCAGCTGCATATTTTTCATATGTAGAACTTGTAGGGAAGATACGAGCCTTGCTATATTGACCATCAGCAAAACCTTTAGCAATCACATCTTGATCTTTACCATCCCAGAAAGTGAACTTAACATTCTCAATTTTTACGTTTTCTTTGTCCCAGTATGCGTCATTTTTAGCCATCTCGATAGATGATTTAGGAGTTACAGCCTTCAAGACAAATGGACCGTTATAAAGGATCGAGTTAGCATCTGTTGGAGCACCAAAACCTTCACCTTTTGAAGCTAAAAACTCTTCATTAACTGGCATCATGACACCGCTAGTTGTCTTGTCATTCCAGAAAGTTTCTGGTTGATTCAAGGTATATTCTAAAGTTTGATCATCAAGTGCTTTTACACCAACCGTTGAAAAGTCTTTTGTTTCACCCTTGATATATGCTTCTAATCCCTTAATAGAAGAGCTAACGATTGAAAGCCCTTTTGATTTTCCATCTACGGCGTGTTTCAAACCAGTAACGAAGTCTTTAGCAGTTACAGGAGCGTATTCTTCTCCCTCTGCAGTTACCCATTTAGCATCCTTACGAATTTTATAGGTATAAGTCAAACCATCTTTTGAAACTGTCCATGATTCAGCGATAGAAGGAACCAGATTACCATATTTATCGTTAGCCAACAAACCATCTACAGCATTTGTTGTGATGAATGATGTTGAATCGATATTGCTCACGATATAATCCAAGGTTTCTGGATCTGTTTGATAAACATATTGGTAATCTTTTGCTAGTTTAGCATTATTTGAACTAGTGTTTGAACACGCAGCTAGAACTCCTGACGCTAATAAGGTAGTTCCCGCTACAGCAAGCACTTGACTTTTTTTCATTTTTCCACTCCTCTTATAAAATATATGTCGCTATCAATTATATCATAGATTTTAAGAAAAGTAAACGAATTTTCAGAATATTTAGGCTTATTTCTATAAAAATTAAAAAAACTATTGACTGAAAATCTTTTTCAAGGTATAATAATAAGAGTTGCGGCGGTATAGCCAAGTGGTAAGGCACGGCTCTGCAAAAGCTTGATCGTCGGTTCAAATCCGTCTACCGCCTTTTTTATAGTAATTTATAGAATTTTATCCGAAAAGAAAACCCGATTTTACGGTTTTTTTTGTTTTTAACTTCTGTTAAATAAAGATAACTTTAAAAAACTTTTGGGGCGAATTAGAGATCCAAAAAGAACACAATAAAGAAGGACCTAGCTCAATCATTTTTAAACTGACTATCAAATTGAAAAAAGCTTTGTCGCACATTGCGACAAAAGCCTCTAGTTTACTCTATTTCTTCTTCTAACTCTAGTACAGTGATGTGTACTTTCACCTTAGTAACACGTCCATTCTTCACCTTATCATTGGTTAAGAGCAACTGTTTGTTTTTGCTAACCAACTCATAACTAAGTTTTTCGTTAGTTGGTATCGTTCCAACACCCGTTAGATAAAATCCTGCAATCGTATCCACATCATCACTATTCAGCTCGACATCAAAGTAATCATTAAAGTCATTCAAGGTCATTGTCCCTTGGACGATATATGTATTCTCACCAATCGTATGAACATAAACTTCAGCCCGGTCTGTTTCGTCATCAATTTCTCCGACAATTTCCTCTAGGAGATCTTCAAGCGTTACCAAGCCAGCCATTCCACCGTACTCATCAAGGAGAATTGCCATCTGTCTCTGACTATTGCGAAGCTCTTTTAATAGATCATCAACAAAAATCGTTTCAGGAACAAAAAGAGGATCTTGTAAAATTCTTTTCCAGACAATATTGTTAAATCCATCATCATATGCTGCCTTAAGAAGACTTTTGGTATGAATTAATCCAATTACATTGTCCTTATCACCATCATAAACCGGAATACGAGAAAAATTTTGTTTCAAAATACTTTGAATAATGGTTTGAGTATCATCTTGAATATCTACCATAAAAGCATCTGTACGTGGGACCATAACTTCTCTAGCCATGAGTTCATCAAGTGAAAAAATCCCCTGCAACATTTCAATTTCATCTGCATCAAGTGTTTCTTCACTGTTTGTCAACATATATTCAATCTCATCTCGCGTCATCTTTTCATCTGCATCATCAAATGTCATAGGTGTTAAACGACTCAAGAGATTGGTTGATGCAGATAGGAGCCAGACAAAAGGATTGACAATTTTGCCTAAACCAATGATGACTGGAGCTGTACGAATAGCCAAGGAATCTTTTAAATTCAGAGCTATTCTCTTCGGATACAATTCTCCAAAAACGATGGAAATATAGGTCAAAAATGCTAGTGATAGAAAACTCGCCATAGCATAGGCTGTTTCGCTATTACCGATCCAAGATGCAATTTCTCGTCCAAGAGTTTCTGCTAAACTAGCCCCTGACAAGATAGTAATCAAAGTAATTCCTACTTGAATAGTGGATAAAAAATGATTTGGATTTTCCAGCACTTTGAGTAAGCGAATATAGCGTTTATCCCCTTCTTCTGCTTTCTGTTCTACCCGTGATCGATTTAGGGAAACCATCGCCATTTCTGTGGCTGAGAAAAAAGCGTTGAGTAGGGTCAAGATAAACAATAATACAAATTGTAGCAACAAATTCTGACTACTTGGGTCTTCCATAGTTCTTCTCCTAAAATAGTAACTTATTTTTCATTATATCACAAAATCTAGTCCAGTACATATTATTTTTTTCTTAGTATCTATTCCAACCCTGCTGAAACTAGTAAAAGAAGAACTCCTACATCTACAAGTGACATAGGAGTTTATGTTATCTTTTACTGAGTAACAGTGACTTCTCCAGTTCGGTAATTCAGTTGAAGCCCCTTTTGAACATTGGGAACTAGAACATTAAATTCCAATTCTCCGTCTGGGGACTTGGCTTCAATCTGTGAAGCTGAAGGAACTAAATCCTCGTTTGAAGCGTAATAAAGGGTTACACGGTAACGGACACGCTTGTTTTGGTCCAAGGCTTTTCGTACCATACTTTCATAATAGTTTTGACCTGTCGAATCCTCAGCTTGAGCCTGATTGGCCCAGGCCGTTTGGACAGCTATATTTTTAGGGTTGCTAGTTGAAGCATCAAAACCATCTAAACCACCGATTAAGGCATAGCCTAACAAGTGGCCTCTGTCGACTGCGTGGGTATATGAGCCCTTTAAGTTCTTGACTTGATGCCAACCTGGAGGTGTCCAAGATGTTGAACCATTTCCTGTTTCTTCACGATTTTTATACTGACGAGTAGCCTTTGATAAGAGGGCATTGGCTACAGTTGGAACTATTTCCTTGCCGACCAGTTTGGTTTTATTATCCGCATAGGGTTTACTTGAAACCTTAGCATCTAGATTTGTTTTATTACCATTAATAATAAAAGCACCTGACCCATTCCATTCAATACTGCCTTTGAGTTGTCCCCTAACTACTTCTGTCAAGACACTTTCAGCCAGTTCCTGACTTGGTGCTTCAGAGGATTGTTTTTTCTGGCTAAGTTTAGTTTTAGGAGTTTGATTCCCTATCTGCATCTGCTTAATGTAGTAACTACCTGCAGATAAAAGTAAAAATAACAAGAATCCAATCAGAACCTGTCTCGTTTTTTTATCCATATTTCTCCCTTCCTTTAGAAAAAGACTGGTCAACCAGCCTAATTTCCTGTAAATTTACTGATCAATTCATGCCATTTTGCTGGAGATAAAATGGCCCATGGATTCTGTCCCTTCCCTAATATTCCATATCCAACCATTAAACCAATTCCAAGGGCTAAAAGTCCTAGAAATAGAACTAGAATTAGTAAAAGTAAGCGTCGGACTACATAAAAAGTGTTTTTATTCATCTTCATCAGTTACCTCAATTCGCTGAATATTTGCTCCTAGCTTAGCTAATTTCTCATGAAAACGATAGTAACCTCTGTCAAGATGGACTAATTTACCAACCACTGTCTCTCCCTTTGCTATCAATCCTATCAAAATCAAAGCTGCACTTGCACGAAGATCTGTTGATAAAACTTCTGCCCCTTGTAGAGATTGACCACCTACAATACGAGCTGTGTCACGGATAATCTCAGAATGTAAACCCATTCGTCGCAGTTCTTCTAAATGTTGGAATCGATTTTCAAAGACGGTTTCTATCATAGTAGACTCACCCTTCGCTACTGCCATTAAAGCAGTAAACTGAGCCTGCATATCCGTTGGAAATCCTGGATGTGGTAAGGTTTTCACATGAACAGCTTTAAGATTCTCAAGTTGAGAACGAACACGAATCCCTTCGTCTTCTTCAACTACT
Source organism: uncultured Streptococcus sp. (assembly GCF_901875575.1). Taxonomy (GTDB): domain Bacteria; phylum Bacillota; class Bacilli; order Lactobacillales; family Streptococcaceae; genus Streptococcus. The sequence continues at coordinate 30,049 of NZ_CABFMF010000006.1, read as the reverse complement.
TCAACACCCATCTCAAGCATTTTTGCAATTAAAGGACGGTTGTGTTCCCAAACTGCGTCTCGAATTAAAACATCCCCACCGGTCATTGCTGCAGCTACCATAAAGGTACCCGCTTCGATTCGGTCCTGTACCACATGGTGACTTGTTCCATAAAGCTTATCTACACCCATAATGGTAATAGACTCCGTACCTGCACCCTTGACCTTAGCTCCCATTTCATTTAGCAGAATCGCTAGATCTACAATCTCTGGCTCACGCGCAGCATTTTCAATAACCGTTGTGCCATCAGCCAAGGTCGCTGCCATCATCAAGTTTTGTGTAGCTCCTACACTTGGAAAGTCCATGTAAATATGAGCTCCATGTAAATGCTCAGCCTTGGCTTCAATGTATCCAGCTGTCTGAGTAATTTGAGCACCCATCGCTTCCAACCCCTTTAGGTGAAGATCAATCGGCCGACTCCCAATGGTACAACCACCTGGCATAGATACCTTGGCATGTCCTACACGAGCAAGGATGGGACCCAATACAACAATAGAGGCACGCATCTTGCTAACATATTTATAAGGAGCCTCTTCAGTAATTTCACCTGTCGCATCCACCTCGACTATGTGTGCTTCTTGATCAAATTTAACCTTAGCATTTAATCCAGAAACTACTTTATTCATTGTGAACACATCTGACAAAATTGGAACATTATGCAAAACAGTACTTCCTTCACTAGCTAAAATAGTTGCAGCTAGCAAGGGTAATACTGCATTTTTTGCTCCTTCTATGGTAACACTGCCGACTAGACGATTATTACCACCTTGAACCACAATTTTTTCCATACCCATTTCCTTTGCTTTTAATTTTATAACAGTCCTCTAATCGCTTCTTGCCATAATTGATATAAGCTAATAAAGAAGGAACTCAAGATATAGCCCATAATAACACTAAGGAAAGCTACCAACAAAAGAACCTTTCTTGTATTATCAGCATTAACTTTTAATAGTTTTTCCCATCTAACAAGGTCTTTTAACAGGTAAAAACTAAAATAAATAAAGAGCATATGACTACTTAGAGTGAATAATAATTGAACCATCTGACTATTATACCATCTTCTCTCCTAGTTCGCTAGTTTGAAAAATCCCTTTAAAATTAGGGATTGTTTTTCAAGTAATCAATGGCGTCCTGCAAAGTTTTAACGGGAACAATTTTCATATCTGTCTTAATTGTTTTAGCCGCTTCCAGGGCTGTTTGATAGTTGTTTTTAGCATCTGGATGCGCTTTTTGTTCCTCTTCGCTAACAGGGTTATCAGGGGCAAAGAAAATAGCGGCGCCTTGTCTAGCCGAAGCTACAACTTTCTTATCAATACCTCCAATGTCCCCCACATGACCATCGCGGTCAATGGTACCTGTACCGGCAACAATACGGCCATTACGAAGGCCAGGGTCAGCTATTTGGGTATAGATAGCCAGACTAAACATGAGACCTGCACTTGGACCGCCGATACCAGCTGTTGAAAAGCGAATTGGGACATCACTGGTCACTTCCGTACGGTCAATCAAGCCGATTCCAATCCCATTTTTGCCATTTTCTAGAGTAATGATTTTTCCTTCTGCAGACTTGGTTTGCCCATCCTCTTCATAGGTCACTTTAACTGAGTCCCCTAATTTTTGAGAATTAACATAATCAATCAAGTCTTTGGAACTATCAAAGGTCTGATTATTGACTGCTGTGACCGTATCAGAAATGTTGAGAATCCCTTTAAAGGTTGAATTATCCGTCACAGTCAAGACATAAACCCCAAGGTATTTAAGTTCAATATTCTTACCAGCTGTTTTTAGTCCTTGATACTTGGCCATATTTTGCGATGTCTGCATATAAAATTGATTGATACGCATAAATTCCGCATCAGAAGACCCACCAGTGGTATCCTGAGCACTACGAATATCTGTAAAAGGCGTCAACCAAGCATAAATCATATGGGCTAAAGTAGCATGTTGGACACCAACCGTAACGAAATGATAGGCACCAGCTTCCTTATCTTCTGTGTCATTGACCTTGAGGACTTGTCGAATATCTTCAGAACCACCTGGAACTTCTATATAATAGGGCAGTGGCACTACAAAAGCCAAAAAAGTAACTATAAGAGCAAGAATGACATATAAGGGCCATCTAATCTTTTTTTTCATTTCTTATTTCCTCCAAAATACTCTCGGGAACATAGCAAGCAATATCCTGACCAAACTTCAAAAGCTCTCTAACACCGGATGAACTGAGATAGAGATGTTCAGGTCGACTATGTAAATAAATGGTCTCTATATTAGGAGACAGCTGATGGTTGTAGTAATCAAAACTGGCTTCATATTGCAAATCCGACGCATTTCTCAAACCTCGTACTAGGAAAGTAGCACCCAATTTTTTTGCAACATCAACTACCAATTCATCATGAGAAGACACGACTTCAACATTTTCCAAATGCTCTAAAGCTTTTTCTAGCCCCCGTTTACGATTTTCGATAGGAAGAAATCCTTGTTTATGGGGATTAAAAAAAATACCGACATAGAGCTTATCAAAAAGTCTGCTCGCCCGTTCAATGATATCCAGATGCCCATTTGTCATAGGATCAAATGAACCTGTGAATAAGCCAATCTTATCTGACATAGACTGTCACCTTACTAATTCCATAAATTTTTTCCTTCCAGATACCCAAACAGGCAATTTCTTCTGGAAGTTCTACCATTTTATCTGTCTCACAAACCACCATAACATCTTCAGAAAAAAGCTCTCTCTCAGCCATTTTTTCAATATCTGATACGATTTGTTCCTTGGCATAGGGAGGGTCTAAGAAAATGAGGTCAAATTCCCCAGATACCTGCTCCAATGCCCTTTCTGCATCCATCTTGAGGAGTTGAAATTTTCCAACTTCCTTGGTCATCTGGATATTTTCAGCCACGATGGTCTGAGCCTTACGGTCTCGCTCCACCAAAACAGCGCTGGACATGCCACGTGAGACTGCCTCGATAGATAAACCACCACTACCTGCATAAAGGTCCAAGACTCGTCCCCCTTCAAAGTAGGGACCAATCATATTAAAAATAGCTCCCCTAACCTTATCCGAAGTAGGTCTTGTCGTCTTTCCTTCTAGTGTCTTGAGGGGACATCCCCCATAGATTCCTGATACGATTTTCATACCGTTTATTATACCAAATTATAGGCAAAAAGAGAAAGAAAACCGAACCTTGCGGTTCGATTCTCTATAAAATATTTTCGTAAGTATCGCGGACTTCCTGAGGCCAAACACTTGTTTGCACTTCTCCGATATGTTTCTTACGAAGTAGGAACATAGCCATACGAGATTGTCCAATTCCTCCACCGATTGTCAATGGGAATAGGCCGTTCAACAAAGCCTTGTGCCATTCCAATTCCAAGCGGTCTTCATCACCTGTGATGGCAACCTGACGACGAAGCGTTTCTTCATCTACACGAATTCCCATAGAAGACAACTCAAAGGCTCCACCTAGAGACTCATTCCAGACAAGAATATCGCCATTCAGACCCTTGTAGCCATTTTCAGACTCGCTTGTCCAGTCATCGTAGTCTGGTGCACGTCCATCGTGTGGTTTACCGTCTGGTAATTCACCACCGATACCGATCAAGAAGACTGCTCCAAATTCTTTACAGATAGCATTTTCACGCTCTTTCGGTGTCAAGTCTGGGTAGCGTTCTACCAACTCTTCTGTATGGATGAAAGTGATTTGTTTTGGCAAGATAGACTCGATGTCATAGCGGGCTTCAACAGCTAACTCAGTCAGGCGAATGGCCTTGTAAATCTTCTCAACTGTTTCTTTTAGGTAGGCAATGTTGCGTTGTCCATTTGGAATAACCTTCTCCCAGTCCCACTGGTCAACATAAACAGAGTGAGTCGCATCCAGCGAATCTTCGTCTGGGCGAAGGGCCTTCATGTGAACGAAAAGACCTTCACCTTCACCGAAACCAAAACGAGCCAAAGTGTGGCGTTTCCATTTGGCAAGCGAATGCACCACTTCATAAGTAGCATCAGGGATTTGGAGAACCTTGACCGATACGGCATTCTCCACACCTGATAAGTTGTCCTGCATCCCGTCACCGACCCTACTCAAGATAGGACCTTGAACTTCGACAACTTCTAGTTTATCTTTCAAATACTGGGTAAAAGTGTTTTTGACAAAGGAAATTTCTTCTTGTTGGTGAATAAAACTTTTCTTCATAGGCTACTCCTCAAAAATTAATTAAAAGCATTATACACCTATTTTCAAGAAAAGAAAAGAGAAAATTAAAAAAAATCAGTGTCACTTAAAACACTGATTTCATAGACCTTTTAGTCATTACGGCCAAAGATACGTAAAATACTTAGGAAAAGATTGATAAAATCAAGATAGATACTGAGAGCCATTGACACAACCCAGCCTGTCGCTACACGACCTTGCGATTGTTCATAAGCATAGCGAATTCTTTGGTTGTCCCAAGCAATCAGCCCAGAGAAGACCAAGACCATGGCTACGCTAATCATATAATCAAAGAAACCACTAGCCAAGAAAATATTGACAACCATTGCAATCAGTAAACCAATGAGAGCTGCCATCATCGCTCGACCAAGGCCACTCAAATCTTTCTTGGTGAAGATACCAACTGCCGCCATGACAAAAAAGAGAAGGGCACTCGATACAAAGGCAGATAAAACTGTACCTGGAGTATAGAAGGCCACCACAAAACTGAGGGTAAAGCCGTTTAATACTGAGTAAAGTAAAAATACTGGAAGAGCCGCTGGGCTATTCTTTGAAGCCATGCTACTGGCAACAAAGACTAGGGCTAGTTCCGCAAAGGTTGCAATGGTCAACCAGAGACGCCCCTGCATCAAAAAGTAAACTAACTGAGACTGAAAGACCGTCAACATAAGGCCTGATACCAAAGCAGATAGTCCGATTCCCAGACCAACAAAGGCATAAACCTTAGCGTAAAATTGATTGAGACCTGCGCGGTCGTGAATAATAGTGTGATTCATCTTTTCTCCTTTTATATGAATGTCTTTCCTTGATTATAACAAAGAAAGTTAAAATTAGCTTAAATGGAAAATCAAAATACCAGCTGCAACTGCAACATTCAAACTCTCCGCCTGCCCCTTCATACTAATGTGGACCAACTGGTCTGCACTTTCAGCCATGAGGGGACTAATTCCTTGGCCCTCATTTCCCATGACTAGTACAAAATTTTCTATAGGAGGCAGTTCTCTGTAATCAACAGAATCTTTAGATAGGGTTGTTGCTAGCACAGGGATAGCTGCCTCTTTGGTCTCCTTAAGAAGCGCTTGACTAGACATCCGGTAAATGGGCAGATGGAAATGACTGCCTTGCATGGAACGTAAGGTCTTGAGACTATAGATATCTGCCGACTTTTCTGAAACAATCACTCCAGTAAAACCTGCTGCATCTGCAGTTCGAATGATCGTTCCCACATTACCAGGATCTTGCACATCTTCCAAAAACAAGAACTTGCCCTGACTCAAGTCAGCTTGCCCTACTTCTTCTTTTTGAACTACCGCAACAATTCCCTGAGGAGTCTGAGAATCTGCCAAATCTAGCAAAATATCCTCTGAAACCCAGACAGTTTGCGGAAAAGCAGCTAACTGGTTTCGGTAATTTTCTAGGGCAAAGATTTTCTCAATCATCACTCCAGCTTGAACAGCTTCTTCAAACAAGTGCCAGCCTTCAATCAAATAGGCAGACTTGCGGTATTTTTTTTGGTGTAATTTCTTGGCATTTTTTACCACAGAATTGGCTTTTGAGGTTATAATAGTCATAGAAATATTATAACACAATCAAAGGGGTTTGGTATGCAAAAGGTTAGAATGATTGCCCAAGGTAGGGTACAGGGAGTCGGCTTTCGTTGGGGTGTTTACAGCCTGGCACTTGAAATTGGTGGCATCACAGGCCGAGTATGGAATAACGACGATGGCACAGTCGAAATCTTAGCCCAAGCAGACTCATCTGCTATCATGGCAAAATTTATCCAAGAAATCCGCAAAGGACCCACACCTTTTTCAAAAGTCAGCTACTTAGATGTCAAACTGAGCAACTTCCCTCCCTACCCTGACTTTAAAATCGCAAATTAAGTCTCTAGAACTATTGTATATTTTGTAAAAAAACAGTAGAATAGAAAGGTATAATTTTTTAAGAAGGAATAAAAACAGTGAAATCTATTAAACGTTTTGCACTCTCGGCTATGGGAGTGGCTATGTTGCTTGTCTTGACTGGCTGTGTTAGCGTCGATAAAGCAACAGGAGAGCCAACAGGATTTATTTGGAATACTTTCGGAGCGCCTATGGCTGAAGCTATCAAGTACTTCGCTACCGATCAAGGTCTAGGCTTTGGTATGGCTATCATTATCGTAACCATTATCGTGCGCTTGATTATCTTGCCACTTGGTATCTACCAATCATGGAAGGCGACGCTTCACTCTGAAAAGATGAACGCCCTCAAGCATGTCCTTGAGCCACATCAAACTCGTCTCAAGGAAGCAACAACTCAAGAAGAAAAACTCGAAGCCCAACAAGCTCTCTTTGCAGCTCAAAAAGAGCACGGTATCAGCATGTTTGGTGGTGTAGGATGCTTCCCTATCCTCCTTCAAATGCCTTTCTTCTCTGCTATCTACTTTGCTGCCCAACATACTGAAGGGGTTGCTCAAGCAAGCTACCTAGGGATTCCTCTAGGTTCTCCAAGTATGATTTTGGTTGCCTGCGCAGGTGTCCTTTACTATCTTCAATCGCTCCTTTCACTTCACGGAGTAGAAGATGAAACGCAAAGAGATCAAATCAAGAAAATGGCTTACGTGAGCCCAATCACAATTGTCGGCTTCTCCCTTATTTCACCAGCCAGTGTCACACTTTACTGGGTTGTCGGTGGTTTCATGATGATTCTCCAACAGTTTATCGTCAACTATATCGTTCGTCCAAAACTTCGCAAAAAAGTCCGTGAAGAACTGGCAAAGAACCCACCAAAAGCAAATGCTTTCTCTACACCAAGTGGACGAAAAGACGTTACCCCTGAACAACCAACTGCTATTACAAGCAAGAAAAAACACAAAAATCGCAACGCTGGAAAACAACGTTCGAGATAAAGCTACGTAAATTACAATAATTAAAAAAACGAATGAATGATAAATAGTTTTCATCAACTAGATATCATCATTCGTTTTTGTTATCTACCGTTACATCTTATACTAATCGAAAACGTTAAATAATTTAAAAGCTCACATATAAAAACGATTCAATCATAAATTAACAAGTAACTCACTATGATTTAATACAATTCACAGTTATTAAAACTTCTGCTCCCGAGTCTCTATTTCTAAGCTCAACTCGGCCTTTGTGCAGTTTTGCAACTCTACATACAAAACTAAGTCCAATACCATAATGTTGCTCTTTATACGATCTAGCTTTATCCATACGATAAAAGAGCTTTCCAAAATTATTTAAAACTTCCTCTGGAAATTCAGAGCCATTATTCCATATACCTATTTTCAATTCCTTCCCCTCTTGCTCTACCCTAATGTTAATTTTAGGATTCTGTTTATCAGCGTATTCCAAAGCATTTGTTAAAATATTTTGTATGGCACGAATCAGAAGAGATGGATTTATATAATAGTTTTCAGTTCCTTTCACATTTTGTTCAAAAGAAAACTTCATCTGATTTTTTATCAAAAAAGAAACTTCTTTCTCTAATTCATTGATAAAATCTGAAGAGGAATACTCCGTCCAACCTGTCTCATCATCATAATAGGTTTTAGAGTAGTGAATCAATTGATTGAAATAATCTAGTAACTGTTGACTAGCTCTTTCTATATCTGCTAAGCATTCTTGAGATTGGTCGTTTTCAGTTATCGCCTGCAAAAATTCTACATTCCCCTTAATAATGGTTAAGGGAGTCTTTAAATCATGAGAAGCTGCCGAAACCTGAAACATCAAATCTTCTTTCTGTTCTTTCTCATCAACTATTAATTGTCGAATTCTATCTTGCATCACAATAATCCGATTTCCTGTCTCACGAAATTCTTTAACCGTTAAACTTTCTGTACATTCCCTCTCCAACCACATACTATTTTCATAAATCAAAGTCATTTCATAACTCAGTTTTTTCAACAATTTTCCAATGTGATAACTTATTAGAATAATCAATAAAACACAAATATATATCCATGATGACACATTAAAAAAGATTGATAGAACACCACTATTGTTTAAAGGTTTCCCATCTTCATTTATTTGTATAGATACTGAAGCTAAGGGAATAAGATAGGCCATTAATAAGCCAAGACTAAACTGCCAAATAATTCTCCAACAGGTTTCTCGAATTAATTGTCTAAAACTTTTGATTCTACCCATTGATATCCTCCACCGTACAAGGTTTTAATTGGATTTAATTGATAAGGTTTCAGCTTTTGACGAATTTGATAAATATACTCTGAAACCGAACGTAAAAGCGCTTCTGAACTTTGTGGATATAGATAATTATAAATTTCCTCAATAGAATATATTTTACTTGGGGTGCTTGCCAAAAGATTTACTATGTCAAATTCCCTCCTTGTCAAGGCAATCTTATCATCGTTTACAAATAGTTCCTTACTATCCGTATATAGTATAAGCTTCCCAATCTTTATTTGATGAATATTTCCTTTAGTCCGTTCTTCACGACGCAAGTGCATTTTAACACGTGCTAACAATTCTTGCATACTAAAGGGCTTCATAATATAATCATCAGCACCTGCATTAATTCCAGCTACTAAATCTTCATCCATATCCTTGGCAGTTATAAAACAGATAGGAACAGTTATCTGCTCGCGAATCATCTGACAGATTTCTAAACCACTAACAGGCATCATAATATCTAATAAAATCAAGTCAAATCCTGTAAAATCACAAAGATCAATCTCTTCTATCTTATTTCGTATGACTACTTCATATTTTTCATATTCTAGTACTTTTTTTATTAGACGAAGAATAGCAAGATCATCATCTACCACCAAAATTTTATAAGCCATAACTCACCCTCCTGAATATATTATAGCACTAACTGAGAAAAAGACAGGATAACCCCTGTCTTTAGCCTACATTTCTTCCTATAATTATCAATGTAGCAAATAGAAAAACAATTAATAACCAAACTATTTGTATCCCTAAACCTTGCCACACTGGATAATAAAGCGACAAGGGATGGGTATAAAAACAATTCATACTAGCCAGTAATGGTAAATTTCTAAAAAAAGAACTGAATTGTAATAACATTTGTCCCAACCCTAATAAAAGGGATAAACTGATTCCCAAAATTAAGATAAAAGACTGGGAAATAAATACAAAAATACCACTTAAAAGAGCGAAGGTTAGAATAGAAATACAAGCTGGAAATAGAATTGTTAGAACATGTTTAATATTACTCAAAAGATTGATATTGTAGTATCCTTGCGCGATTAGTATGCATAATGATATTACAGCAACCAATAATACAATTTCCATACATAATACAATAGCTAGTTTACAGATTATAAATTTCAAACGATTTGGACATGTAAGAAAACTGGTACGAAGGCTAGAACCTGTAAATTCTTGACCTATAAATAGAACCGCTAGACTAATGAAACCTGCCTGTCCTAAATAGAGACTTTGCAGTAGCTGTTCCAAAACAAACTGTAGGGTCAACTGGTCTGGCTTACTATTTAAAAAAATAACCATCGCCGGAACACACAGTAATAGAGCACCTATAATCAACCAGTGCCAAGGATTCATCATAAACTTGAGATACTCACTTTTAAGTTGCTCTTTCAACTTATTCACCTCCTCCGATATCTGACTTAAGTAAGCGGTAAATTGCTAAAGCCAAGAATGAAAAGTTCCAACAAAGTAAAAATAAAATATGTTGTAAACTATTATGCTCTAAAATTTGAGGAGATGTAGCAATCAATCCTTGCCCCAATGCAACTGGAAGAAATTTTGCAACCAATATATAGTTTGCTAAGAATGTTCCTAAATTGTAGACTTGGGGAAGCAAAAATAATAGAGGAACAATGGCTGTTTTAAATGTCAAAGCCATAATATAGGCTAGCAGTCCCAACAAAGTCCAAGCTATACTGGCTAAAAATATATAGAACCAAACTGTTCCATTTAGTGAAAAAAGCAATAAACCATCTTGTCCTAAAACATAATGTGTCATGTTAATCGTAAGGAATATTGATGGAAAGGAAATGAAAAAAGAAAATACAAGCCAAACTAATGTTTTTGAAACTAGGAAAGTACCTCGATTTGTAATAGAGAGGAGGCTTGTACGAATAGCAGAGCCTTTATACTCCTCGGCTCCGTAAATTGAGCCTAGGATAATCATAATAAAAACACCAAATAAAGTGACATCAAAACCTAAAAATTCAATAGGAGGTATAGCTTCTGCTAATTCTGGATTTGTCTCTGGTGTAGCATGGATACCAACTGAAACAATTTGAGAAGCACCAATATTTGCTAAAAACGTTTGAAATACCAGTATCAAGAATAATACAACATGAGTAGCTCTCCTATAAAGCAATTTCAATATTTCAGAATGAAGAGAGTATATAAGTGCCATGTCACTTTCCTCCCTCTGTTAAACTAAAGAAGACTTCTTCTAGTGAAGAAAGATTTTTCATCACTTCTTGTAAAGTCCCTTTTATAAGAACTTTTCCTTTATTTATGATAACTACATCATCTGTTACTGCTTCCACTTCCGATAATATATGAGATGACAGTAAGACGGTCTTCCCTTCTTGAGCTTGTTTTTTTATAAACTCTCTAAACCACCGAATTCCTCTTGGATCCAATCCATTTGTCGGTTCATCCAATATCAGATATTGAGGATTTCCTAATAGAGCTGTTGCAATTCCTAATCGTTGTCCTTCTCCTAATGATAATTTCCCAATTTTAGATTTTTTCTTATGGCTAATATCCACCATATCCAAGACTTGATCAATTCGCTGACTGGATATCCCATTACTCGCAGCAACAATTTTCAAATGTTGATAAACAGTCCGATCATCAGGAGCTCCTACACTGTCAAATGAAGCTCCTACAATCTTTAGAGGAAATTTTAATTCCTTATAAGTTTGATCTCCAATTTTGGTAAGACCAGATGTTGCTTTGTCTAATCCTAATAAAATACGTAAGGTTGAACTTTTTCCAGCTCCATTTGGACCCAGGAAAGCAGTCACTCTACCTGCTTTTGCTTCAAAAGAAATATCTTTTAAAATTTGAGTTTGGCCATATGACTTACATAAATTTTTAATAGTAATACTTTGTTCCATCATGTTCTCCTATTCTATTTAATATTTCTAAAAGTGACTATATCTTACACATTCTTTTTCGGATTTTTTTCAGAATTTCAAGAATCAAAAGATTTAATAGTCAATGAAAATCAAAGAGCAAACTAGGAAGCTAGCCGCAAGCTGCTCAAAACAGTGTTTTGAGGTTGCAGATGGAAGCTGACGTGGTCTGAAGAGATTTTCGAAGAGTATAAAATTTTGTTTTATTTAATTATATATATTTGTGTAAACTTAAAAGCCCGATGTTCCCATCAGGCTTCTTTTTTATCCATGTACACGTTTCATATAGTCTTGATAACTTTCGGTATCCATGAGTTTTTTAGCGTTCTTGACGCGGTCTGCTGTTGGTGGTTTAACCCCTTCGAGCGAATAAGGGATTCCCAATTCACGCCACTTGAATTCTCCCATAGTATGATAAGGCAGAATTTCAAACTTATCAACATTTTTAAGGGTCTTGACGAACTTACCAAGTTCAATCAAGTCATCATCTCTATCTGTCAATCCCGGAACTAGCACGTGGCGAATCCAGACAGGCTTTCCAATATCTGATAGATACTGGGCACAGGCCAAGATATTTTTATTGGTTTGGCTGGTAACAATCTTGTGCTGTTCTTCGTTGATTTCCTTGATATCCAAGAGAACCAAGTCAGTAACAGCCATGAGTTTGTCAAACTTCTCAAGGTAACGTGGTTTATTACGGAAAGGAAGGGCACAGGTATCCAAGGTACAGTGGATTCCGTGTTCTTTGGCCTTGGTGAAGAAGGCAATCAGGAAATCAATCTGCAAGAGAGCTTCTCCTCCACTGACTGTAATACCACCCTTATTCCCCCAGAAACCACGGTAGCGCAAGGCCTCTGACAAAACATCATCTACCGTCCGTTCACGTGATTTGTTGGACTCCATCGCCCAAGTATCTGGGTTGTGGCAATACTGGCAACGCATGTGACAGCCCTGCAAAAAGACAATAAAGCGAATACCAGGCCCATCTACTGACCCAAAGCTTTCTGTCGAATGCACCATTCCTGTCACTTGTCCATAATCAATTGTTTCTTCAGACATATCGTTACCTTCCTTGAAAACGTTTTATAGTTTTATTATATCACGACTTGAAAGAAAAACAAGATTTTTGCCTATTTTTTAGAAAGCAATCTGTTTTTCAATTTCATTTTCAATTAATTCTCAGATTATTCTTCAAAATCAAAACTATACAAGGTTGCAAAATAATCCTCAGGGCGCTCTGCACGGCGGATTTGGCGGGCTTTTCCTTCTTCGGTATAAAGGATTTCCGCAGAACGAAGTTTGGCATTGTACTGATAGCCCATTGAAAAACCGTGGGCACCTGTATCATGAATTACCAGCAAATCACCGATTTCTGTATGAGGCAGTTCGCGATTCACTGCAAATTTATCATTGTTTTCGCAGAGAGAACCGACTACATCTACTATTTCAGCTAATCCATCTGGATGTGTCAGATTGGTGATATGGTGGTAGGCTCCATACATGGCTGGACGCATGAGGTTGACTGCTGATGCATCCACCCCTAGATAGGTACGATAAGTTTTCTTCTTATGGGTAACTCTTGTAATCAAAGCACCGTGAGGGGCTAGCATAAAGCGACCCAATTCGGTGAAAATCTTGACCTGACCAAGGCCTGCTGGCGTAAGAACCTCTTCATAAACCTTACGAACCCCCTCACCAATCAAGGCAATATCATTTGCCTCCTGGTCTGGACGATAATTGACACCAATACCGCCAGAAAGATTGATAAAGTCTAGCGAAATGCCCAACTTTTCCTTGATTTCAACAGCCAATTCAAAAAGCTGACGAGCCAACTCTGGATAATAGAGATGAGTAACAGTATTAGATGCTAGGAAGGAGTGAATCCCAAAGGTCTTAGCTCCTTTTTCCTTCAAGATGGCAAAAGCTTCAAAGAGCTGGTCCTTGGTCATGCCAAACTTGGCCTCTCCAGGATTGTCCATGATGTCTGTTCCTAGTTCAAAAACACCGCCAGGATTGTAACGACAAGAAATAACTTCTGGAATACCTGCTGCTCTCTCCAGATGTTCAATATCTTCAAAAGCATCCAAGTTAATGGTCGCACCCAATTCACGTGCATAGGCATATTCCTTGTCTGGCGTGTTGTTTGAAGAGAACATAATCTCAGAACCAGGGAAATCCAGTTTATGACTCATCAAAAGCTCTACATAACTAGAGCAGTCCACACCACAACCTTCTTCTTGAAGGATTTTCAAGATAGCTGGGGTTGGAGTAGCTTTAACAGCAAAATATTCCTTAAAGCCCTTGTTCCACGAAAAGGCTTGATTGACAGCTCGTGCTTTTTCACGTATCCCTTTCTCATCATACAAGTGAAAGGGTGTCGGGAACTCGGCAACAATCGCTTCTAAGTCTTCTCTATTGATAAATGGTGTTTTCATAAGTTTCCTTCTATTCTATTTGCAAAGAAAGGCTGGGACAAGCGTTCCAACCTTTAGTTCTATCTCTTATTTATCTTCGTCAAAGATATTACCAACCTCAACATCAATGGCTTGGCTCTTGACATCAATATTGGTTACCTTCAAGAGCGACTTGTAGTCAAACTGCTTTTCACGTTCTTCTTGGGCATTGTCCGCAAAGACCGCTACACCTGCCAATTCTGAATCAAACTCACGCAAAAGACTGATCATCCCATTGACAGTTCCTCCGCCTTTCAAGAAGTCATCCACAATTAAGACACGGCTACCTGCCTTGAGACTACGTTTTGAAAGGAACATTTTCTCAATGCGGTCACCACTTGAACCTGATACATAGTTGACGCTGACAGTTGAACCTTCGGTAATCTTTAAGTCTCGACGAACAATGACAAATGGAACGTTAAGAACATTAGCTACTGCATTAGCAAGTGGAACCCCCTTTGTAGCAACCGTCATCACCGCATCAATTTTTTGATCCATAAAGCTCTTGGCAATGATACGACCAATGTTTTTCAAAATGGCTGGTGTACTCAAGAGATCAGACAAGTAAATGTAGCCACCTGGGAGGATACGATCACTCTCTGATAACTTGTCACGCAAATCTGCAATCATTTCCTTGGCATCCTGACTTGAGATAGATGGTGTGAAGATAACTCCACCACCTGCACCTGTAACAGTCTGAATATGACCGATTTCAATTTCCTCAAAAGCACGTTTAATAATGACAATATCTTCTGAGATAGATGATTTAGCTGATTCATACTTTTCGGCAAAAGTATTAAGGCTAGTTAATTTATAAGGATTATTAATCAAATAGTTGGAAATCACAACCATCCGATCACTTCTTCGTAATTTCATTTCTATTTCCCATTCCATTTAATTTTTATACTATACCCATTATACCATATTCATATAAAAAACGAACATTCTTAGCCACAAAATGCTCATTTTTCTTAATTTGTAAATTTAGTAAATTTATCAATCTAAATCAGGTTTATAGAAGGAACGATTGTCCATAGCGAAGATTTTATTAGTCATCTCTCCTTTATCAACCAAAGCAAGAGCAGTTGACATCATCATCATGCTGGCATCCAGATTATCAATCATGTGAATAATCTCGGCTTCCATAATGCGCGGACGAACAGGACTACCATATTCTAGCAAACCGTGATGACTCAAAATGACATGACGGAGAAGAACAACCTCTTCCTTGGTATCATCGATTCCGAGTTCCATAACTGTCTTGGTAATTTCACTATCGATCAAAGAGATATGACCAATGAGATTGCCTCTCACCGTATACTCAGTCTGATCTGGACCACTGAGTTCTAAAACTTTAGCCAAATCATGCAACATGATTCCTGCATAAAGCAAGCTCTTGTTTAGCTGAGGATAGATATCACTAATGGCATCTGCCAAGCGAACCATAGTAGCTGTATGGTAGGAAAGTCCTGTCTCAAAAGCATGGTGATTAGTCTTAGCAGCTGGATAAGAGTAAAATTCCTTGTCATACTTGGCATAAAGACTTCGGACAATTCGCTGCCAAATAGGATTTTCAATTTTGAAAATCATCTGGGCCATATACTCACGGATTTCCTTGACATCTACAGGTGATTTAACCTTAAAGTCCGCTGGATCATGGGGTTCTCCAGCCTGTGGTAGACGAAGAGTGATTTGATTGACCTGAGGAGTGTTGTTATATACTTCTCGGCGTCCCTGCATGTGAACAACCTTCCCTGCAGTAAAAGCAGCAACATTGTGAGGTTGAGCATCCCATAATTTTCCTTCAATCTCACCACTATCGTCTTGAAAAGTAAAGGCCAAGTAATTTTTCCCAGCACGAGTCTGTCTAAGTTCTGCTGACTTGATTAGATAAAAGCCTTCGAAATGCTCATCTTTTTTCATGTGACTAATCTTCATATTCTTCCTCATCTTCTTGGAAATGGAGTAAATCAAGCGCAGGCTCACCTTCTGAGATTTCCATGTAACGGAGAGTCCGCTCGATAGCTGTAGTACGACGGTTTAATAATTCATCAATATTGCCAGAGGCATGTTGGAGATGTTTTTGTGCCTTAATCAAAATCCCCCCAAACTTGCCAAACTCAGTCTTAACACTAACCAACGTTTTGCTAATATGGTCAGCACTCTTTTGAATATTGAGGGTTTTAAAACCAACTGATAGGGAATTAAGAAGGGCAGAAAGAGTACTTGGCCCAGCTACAATAATCTGTTCTTCCCGTCTCAAATCGTCAAAAAAGATTGGATTACGGACAATTTCTGAGTAAAGTCCCTCTGTAGGTACAAACAAAACTCCAAAATTAGTCGTTCTTGGTGGCGCCAAATACTTACTCTTGATATCTCTAGCAAAACGTTTGACACTGGCCAAGAGAGACTTACGGCAACGTTCAATTTCTTCTTTGTCACCTACTTCATAAGCTTCTTCTAGGCGGTAATAATCTGCCAGCGGAAACTTGGAATCAATTGGTAGGTAAACATATTCTTGGTCCCCTTGACCAGGCAACTTAATGGCATATTCTACACGTTCGCTAGAATTTTCGACTGTTACAAATTCTCTTTCATACTGGGCAGGTGTCATGATATCTTCGATGATTTGTCCCAATTGTAGTTCCCCTAGAATTCCGCGTGTCTTGGTACCAGATAAAACCTTATTGAGGGCACCGACATCACGCGCAACTGTCTGCATTTCACCGAGACCTCGATTGACCGATTCCAATTGCTTGGAAACCGTCTCAAAGGAAGCCTGTAGACGGGTCTGCAAGGTTTTTTCCAACTTTTCCTCGACAGTTTGGCGCATCTGCTCCAAACGTTGCTCATTAGATTCCTGCAAAGCTTGCAGACGTTGGTCCGTCTTATCTCTGGTTTGGAGGAGATTCTCAGTCATTTCTTGACGAATCTGGGTCAAACCTTGATGTAGTTCAATACGAACCTCCTGCAAGCGGTCGCTAACAGCTACTTCCAGGTATTTTTGGTCAAGTTGACTAGCTTGTCTAGATTGCTCAAAACGGTAATCTAACTGGTCTGACAGATGATCTGCCTGATCCTCCAAGCTCTTGCCGAGATGTTTCTCCTGCTTATCCTGCCTTTGCCAAATCAGAAAGAGGCCAGCTAGGTTGACAAGCAATAATAGAACAAGTAAACTTTCCATCCTACCTCCTGTCCTTGCTATGCAGCACGACCACATAGCCATCTGGGCAAGTCACGGTAACTTCCCTATCTATATATTCGTTAGAAGTATACACTTTTTTAAAGAAAAAATTTTCCTCTGTCAACTCATACTTGGCCCCAAGAATGGTCAACTGGCTATCTCGAACTGGCATAAAGGCAAGATAGTCGTAGTCTGAACGGGGATGTAGCTGACTGGTACCTTCTGGACAATAGGCAATCAAATTTTGCCCATCCTCAATCTCTATCTGACGCATATAGGGAGCCAACTTGGGATTGCTAGGTAGAAAGACATTGGCCAGCATATGATCAATCCGACCACCTAGGGCTCCAAAGATTGTAATCCGAGCCTGAGGATTTTTCTCAAAGACGATTAAGAGAGCCAATTCTAAATCCGTATCATCTTTCTCTGGATGAGCTTGTTTAAAGTCCGTACTGTGTTCTTGAATCAACTGACGCTCTTCTTCCGTCACAGAGTCAAAGTCACCAACTGCTAATGCCAAAGGAAGATCCTCTCCCAAAACCCAAAGCGATCCACGGTCAACTCCAACAAATGAATCAAAATCCGTCCTGTAATACCCACGGTCTCCGCCGGCAAAAACCGCAACTCTAGTCCAGTTGTTTTCTGAGGGTTTGAACTCGTTCATTGACATCTCCCTTAAAGACATAGGATCCAGCTACAAAGACTGTAGCACCAGCTTCTTTGGCTTGAGAAATGGTTTGATCGTCAATCCCACCATCCACTTCAATCTCAAAGTTCAAACCTTTTTCCTGACGAAGAGTCATCAACTCGCTAATCTTGTCCATGGTTTCAGGTAGAAAGGCTTGACCACCAAAGCCAGGATTGACCGTCATGACCAAGACTTGGTCAACTAGATGAAGTACATGCTTGATGGCTTCAACTGGTGTGCCAGGATTGATGACAACTGAAGGCTTAACTCCTAAAGAACGAATCTTTTGAAGAGCCCCGTGGATATGAGGTGTTGCTTCAACATGAATGCTGATGATATCAGCTCCTGCACGTGCAAAATCCTCTAGATGATGCTCAGGGTTTGACACCATCAAGTGGCAGTCAAAGACCATTTTGCTATGGGGACGAAGACTTTCGACCACACCAGCACCAAAGCTGATTTGCGGTACAAAATGGCCATCCATGATATCGATATGGGCATACTCTGCCCCAGTTGCTTCTAGGCGTTTGATTTCACGTTCAAAGTTGGCATAATCTGCTGCCAGAATTGACGGAGCAATCTTGTATTGAGACATAGGTTTCTCCTTATTTTGGAATTTTTTTGCTGACTTTTTTATAGGTTTCTCTGCGATTTTCAATCTCACTGAGGAATTGCAGGTAATTGTCAAAACGGAAGGACGCAATGGTCCCTTCTTCCACTGCTGACTTCACTGCACAGGACGGCTCATGGGTATGGGTACAAGTGCGGAATTTACATTCTCGACTGACAGTGGCGATTTCTGGAAAAGCCTGATTGAGGTCTTCAGCCGTTGTTACTTCATAATCCAATGATGAAAAACCTGGTGTGTCTGCGATTTTACCTCCATTGAGATTATAAAAACTAACTGCTCGAGTGGTATGGCGCCCACGACCCAGACTGTCTGAGATTTCTCCTGTTTCAAGATTAAGGTCTGGTGCGATTTTATTGAGAAGAGTTGACTTCCCAACACCAGTCTGCCCCATAAAGACTGTAACCTTGCCTGTTAACAAAGGTAGGAGTTCCTCTTTACCGGTCACAAAATCATAGCCAATGGCACTATAGGTATGCTGGTAAAAATCTAGCTCTCCTCGCTCCTCTAACAAGTCCATCTTGGAAATATAGATAATGGGATGGATGCCCTTGTGTTCCAAAAGAACCAAGAAACGATCCAGCAAATTGCTGTTAAAATCAGGTTCCTTGACCGACATGATGACCACAGCTTGGTCGATATTGACAATGGGCGGACGGACCAAGCTGTTTTTTCGCTCGTAAATCTTGAGGATATAACCTTCAGAATTTTCCTCGGCAGAGAAATCTACCCAATCCCCAACGTAAGGGGTATGGCCTTTTTTACGGAAATTCCCACGCGCGCGTGTTTGAAAAACCTGACCCTCACTTTCCACATAGTAGAACCCAGCTAAGGCTTTAATAATTTGTCCCTGCATCTTAGAATCCTTGCCCTTTAAGTGCATCTGCTAGACTGGCAAATTCTGCCAAGCTGAGAGCTTCCCCACGCACACTTGGTGACAAGCCCGCTTGGTCTAGAGCTTTGGTCAGCTTGTCCTTAACTTCTTCAGTCTTGCCAAAGTAACCTGTCAAGTTATTCCACAAGGTCTTGCGGCGATGGGTAAAACTAGCCTTGGAAACCTTAAAGAAGAAGTTCTCGTCTTTCACTGCTACAGCTGGTTCTGATCGACGCACCATTTTCAAAATCGCTGAGTCCACATTTGGCGCTGGCACAAAGACCGTACGCGGCACGATAAAGGCAACCTTGGCGGTCATGTAATACTGAACCGCAATCGACAAGCTACCGTAAGCCTTTGTATTAGGCTGAGCTGAGATGCGGTCCGCCACTTCTTTTTGCATCATGACTACAAACTCACTAAAAGGAATACCACTCTCAATCAAGTGCATGAGAATAGGCGTCGTGATGTAGTAAGGCAAATTAGCTACGACCTTGATTGGCAAATCAGGATTTTTGAAATTCTGGATATGTTGCGCCAAATCAACCTTGAGAATGTCCTCGTTGACTACGGTCACATTATCAAAATCACGCAGGGTATCAGCTAGGATTGGCACCAAACGGTGGTCAATCTCAAAGGCCATGACTTGAGCCGCACGCTCAGCCAGAAACTCCGTCAAGGCACCAATACCTGGCCCGATTTCGATAACATTGACCTGGTCATCAATCTCAGCCGTATCCACGATTTTTTGTAGGATATTGGTATCCGTCAAGAAATTTTGTCCGAAGGACTTTTTAAAGGTAAAACCGTGACGCTCCAGCACTGCCTTGGTCACGCTATAATCTGCAATTCTCATTTATTCTCTTTTCTAATATGAACGACGATATATCTATACAAACTCACTGTTTCCTGAGCTCTGATAAATGAGCACTTTTAAAAAGATATTTGAATTCGTCAGTTCTTTTGTTTCCGTTTTCTATTGCTATTGCCCGCCCACCATGTCGAAGAAGTCATTCTGTCCAATCTATGTAAAGTAACTATCTATATGAAGAACAATACATAATTCCTCAACTGACTTCTGCTTTGAAATATCAAGCCCTATTTAATGAGTAAAGACATCATCCTCATACAGATAGACCTTCTATCGATAATTATTTTTATTTTTCATCTCTATCTTCAAGCTTATCAGTCAGTTTTTTCATCTCATCAAAAGATTCTTTGCTAACATAGGCACCTGCTTCCAAGTATTCGGTTGGATTAATGGCGTAGTCAAAGACCTCAATCATAGCCCCTGCTTTTTCAACCATTCCATTCCACTTTTCATCAAAGACCATTCTGAAACGTTTCCAATCTGTGAAAACTGGAACCGAATTTCGTCCATTTTCCCCATCTCTACATGGAATATTGACATTTGAGTCTTTTTCTAAAACAAAAGAGTGTATTTCTTGATCTTTTTTTGGAAATCCGGATGTTGCATCCAAGGGAAGTAAAAATTTTGCTTTGGGTAGAGCTATTGAGAAGAACTTGTAATAGAGACTATAAATCAACTTCTCATCTTCCTTACTTGGTTTATCCATTTGCCCCATTAAAAGCATCCATCTTACAAGCTCCGGATTCATCAGAGGCACTTGTGTTTCTGGTAATCCTGAAAAATCTGGTTTTTGAACCAAGACAGAACAACTGATGCTAACTTCCTTAGTATTAAAGATCACTCCTAAAGCACCATTCAAATAAAAGGCTGTACCTAGAAAGTTTTCAATGCCTTTTTTATCTGCGGTATTTTCAATCAACTTCACAGTAGAGTTTGGTCGACTATCAATCGTTTCCTTAAACTGATGGTACCAACGTGGGGTAAAAAGCATGATCATTGGATCTGTACACAAATAACCATCTTCTCCTCTGTCATAAGTAGTTGAAAAGAGGTAAGGTTCGCCCGTTTTTTCAGAATAAACTGCATAAATGGAATCTGCTTCTAACAACTTATCCCTAACAATTTCTGCCAAACGCTCTAATTTTCGTGCATTGATCTGATAGCTTTCTTCGCTTTCAGTTTCCTGTTCCTGACGGCATTTCCATAAAAAGAGACGCATAATCTCAACACTGTCTTCAAGGCTAGCTGCCAAGTAATCTTCATTGGTCAACTGTCCCTTTTGGATTGCAACAAAAGCACGGTAAATAGTATCTGTATAAGCAGATAAGCGACTCTCTTCATCAACACCTGAGCTATAAAGCACACTCCCCTTTTTGAGTTTGGTCAAGGAAGAATCCATATCCACCACTAGATGGGCTAAAGGTTCATCCGTCAGAAAATCTCTATCCTTTTGTTGACTGCTGAGTTTCTTAACTACTAGAGTTCCAAGGGAGGCCATTCCTTGATCCGGATTGCAAAACTGCAAACAATCACCCCTTTTTAAACTTCCTTCCAAGCTACCAACAATCAATAGTTGATTGCTTTCCTTCATCGGAAATAAGTCTAAAACACCCAAACAGATTTCACTTTTAATCTCTTCAATTTCTTTAGTTACTTCTGTTTCTTCAGTCTCTTTTGTTTTTTTTAAAAAATCAAAGATTTCCATACTTCTCCTCATCATCGTCAGTCAATTGTTAATCTTATCAATTATCTTTTTATAATTCATGCCATCATATATAGTAGGATTCTATGATATTACTTCTATTGTAACACATTCCCCTTACATTTGGGGCCTGCTTAGCTATTCTCATAAGATTTCATAGCTTCTTCTACTTCTGCTAAAGTAACCCCAAACAACTCTAGGCGCTTGAGGAGTTGCTTACCGTTAGAATAGCCGATTCGGAGAGCCTCTCCCAGATATTCTCTACGCTTACGGCTATCTGCCCCTGCTAGAAAACCAAGGCGAATCAAGTCGCTACGACTGATGTCAAACTGACTTTCATGTTCAAATTGTTCTGTCACCTGAGCTAGAGCCGTTTTCAGGTCTTCATAGCTGGCATGCTCAATTCCCAAAGAACGCCCCTTGGTCTTGGACTTGGGAACAGCTTCATCTCGTTTGAGAAAGGCATGCTGAACTGTTGGAATAGCTGTCATAATCATGCGACGAATCCGCTCCCCATTAAAATCTGGGTCTGTAAAGACAATGACTCCATGACGTTGGTGCAGGCGCTGAATCCGCTCTAGATCCTGGTCATTGATGGCAGAACCTCGTGTCTCATAGGTCTCTACATCGAAATAACGTTTGAGATTGGCCGTATCATCGCGACCTTCAACCACGATGACTTGAGAAATTTTTTCTTTCATCACTTACTGTCCAATCCAAAAATTCGCTCTGCATTTGCAGTCGTTGCTGCCGCTAACTCCTCGGTCGTCATCCCACGCAAGTCAGCTATAAAGTCCACTACATAGCGAGTATAGGCTGTTTTATTTTCGCGACCACGCTTTGGTACAGGTGCTAAGTAAGGCGCATCCGTTTCCACCAAAATCTTGTCCAAAGGTAACTCTTTAGCTGCTTCTTGGATGTCAGTTGCCTTCTTGAAAGTCACCACTCCTGAGAAGGAAATGGTCATACCAAGCGCAACAAACTTCTCTGCCCACTCAAGCGTCCCTGAAAATGAATGCATGATACCACCTCGAGGACCAACGCCCTCACTTTTGATAATCTCATAGGTATCTTCCAGCGCATCACGGGTATGGACAACAAAAGGCAAATCCAAGTCCTTAGATAGCTGAATCTGACGACGAAAAACCTGCTCCTGCACTTCTTTTGGCGCTGTCATCCAGTGGTAATCTAAACCAATCTCACCTAATGCCACAATCTTAGGATGTTTTAACTTATCTAGCAAGTAAGACTCGACTTCCTCTGTATAAGTTCCAGCTTCTGTCGGATGCCAACCAATAGTCGCGTAAAGTTGGTCATACTCATCCACCAACTCCAAGGCGCGCTCAATCGTCGGTTGATCAAAACCAACAATATTCATCTGTGTCACACCCATCTCAGCGGCCAAGGCAATTTCTTCTGCCTCACGACCTGCAAATTCTTCTACATTCAAGTGTGTATGTGTATCAAAAATCATCTCTTCTAACCTCGTTTTCTATCTACTATTATAGCAAAAAAACTGACCTCTCTCCTCATCTGAAAAAAATATTCTAAAACCCATCATCATCTCTTGACGCTCTTTTTCCAAAGCAGTATAATAACACTTATTGAATTTTTCAACAAAGGAAACAACTATGTTTACAAAATTAAAACAGACCTTTATCGGTCGTCCTCTTAAATCCTTAACCGAAGGCGAAGGGGGACTACTGGGAAAAATGCAGGCACTAGCCATGTTGTCAAGCGACGCTCTGTCCTCCATTGCCTATGGACCTGAGCAAGTAGTCCTGGTCTTGACTAGTCTCTCTCCTCTAGCTATATGGTGGAGCCTTCCTATTGGCCTCTTTGTCCTCCTGCTCCTAGCTAGTCTGACCGTTTCCTACCGTCAAATCATCCATGCTTACCCTCAAGGGGGAGGGGCCTATATGGTAACCCGAGAAAATCTATCTCCCCAGCTAGGCTTAATTGCTGGAGGC
Organism: uncultured Streptococcus sp.; assembly: GCF_901875575.1. Taxonomy (GTDB): domain Bacteria; phylum Bacillota; class Bacilli; order Lactobacillales; family Streptococcaceae; genus Streptococcus. The sequence goes on along the minus strand of NZ_CABFMF010000006.1, from coordinate 6,323 downwards.
AGCCTTCTGGTTGACTATATGCTGACCGTAGCTGTTTCTGTAGCATCTGGCGCAGATGCCATTACAGCTGCCCTCCCTGCCCTTCATCCATACAATCTTCACATCTCCATTTTTCTCGTTTGTTTGCTGATGTTCATGAACCTGCGAGGACTTAAAGAATCTGCCAGCTCACTGATGATTCCTGTCTACCTCTTTATCATCAGCACTATCTTTCTCTTGCTCTACGGAATCTTTCAGCTAGTGACAGGTTCTCTCAGCTATCAGGCTACTTCACCTATTGGGCATGCTGTTCCGAGCCTGTCTATCGTTCTCATTCTAAGAGCTTTTACCAGCGGATCTGCCTCTTTGACAGGGGTTGAAGCTATTTCAAATGCCGTTCCATTTTTCAAGGCTCCAAAAGAAAAGAATGCCGCTCAAACCTTGACCATTATGTCACTGATTTTAGGTTTTCTTTTTGCTGGTATCACCTTCCTAAACTACTGGATGGGGATTATGCCTCAACACGGAGAAACTATTCTTTCACAGATGGCTCAAGGCATCCTTGGTAATTCCTTCTTAGGCCACCTTGGGTATTATACCTTCCAATTCTCCACAGCCTTGATTTTGGCCGTAGCTGCAAATACTGGCTTTTCGGCCTTCCCTATGCTGGCTTACAATATGGCTAAAAACAAATACATGCCCCATCTCTTTATGGAAAAAGGAGACCGCCTAGGCTACTCCAATGGAATTTTAACTCTGGCTTTTGGGGCTATGATTCTTCTTCTCATTTTTAATGGCAATACAGAACGCTTGATTCCTCTTTATACTATCGGGGTCTTCGTTCCCTTCGCCCTATCTCAGACTGGGATGGTTCGTCATTGGAAAAAGGAAAAAGGAGCAAATTTCTTAAAACCTGCTCTTGCTAATATCCTTGGGGCAATCATTTGCTACGCGATTGTACTAATCTTGCTCTTTTTCCGTCTCAGTGATATCTGGCCTTTCTTCCCGATTATTCTCGTACTCACCCTACTCTTTTTGGCAATTCACAGTCATTACCAAAAAGTAGCCCAACAACTGCGACTCTATGAAGGAATCGAAAAACGTACTTACGACGGCAATCTGGTTCTGGTTCTAGTAGGAAATGTCACCCGAGTCAGCGTCGGAGCCATTAACTACGCTCAAAGTATCGGTGACGAAGTCCTAGCTATGCATATTTCTACCAAGGAAACAGTAGAAAAAGATCAAGAAATTCTCCAAGAATTTGCCGATTACTTCCCAACCATTACTCTGAAAAACATCAAGACCAGCTATCGCGACATCATCACCCCTACTGTCAAGTATGTCAAACGGATTTCCGAGGAAGCTCAGAAAAAAAACTATACAGTCACTGTCCTCGTCCCTCAGTTTATCCCTAATAAACCCTGGCAAAATATCCTGCACAATCAGATGAGTCTCAAACTCAAATACGCCTTTCGTTGGCACCAAGACGTCGTTGTCGCTAGCTACTCTTATCACTTAAAAGAATAAAGAAAAGGCCCTACCAGAACCAAGAAGCGCTGGTAGGGCCTTTTTCTGAATCCAGTCACTATGCTTATACTCAATGAAAATCAAATAGCAAACTAGGAAGCTAGCCACAGGCTGCTCAAAGCACTGCTTTGAAGTTGTAGATGAAACTGACGAAGTCAGCTCAAAACACTGTTTTGAGGTTGCAGATAGAACTGACGAAGTCAGTAACATACCTACGGTAAGGCAACGCTGACGTGGTTTGAAGAGATTTTAGAAGAGTATTAACTGAAAAGCGTGACTAGGAATATCATTGAATGTGGTTAGCTAAATCTTCCTGAGCTTTTTTATTTGACTCAGCTTTTTCTTTCAGCCATTTTTCATAGAGTTCTTGGTACTGTTTAGCAGTTACTGGCTCTTTTTGCAATTCAACATATTTATAGTTGTCCGCATTTCCCTTATGACCAACAAATGAGAATGGGCCTGTAAATGGTACAGTCTTACGGAATATTGGGTTGGCTCCGCCACTTTGAACTGGTAGGAAGAGGGCGCTATCTGTCAACCAAGCTTGGGCTTCAGCATATTTTTCATAGCGAGCCTGAGTATCTGTGATTTCAGCGTCTGCTTGATCCAAGAGTTTCTTGTAGTCAGCAAGACCAATCTTGTCCTTTACTTCCTTGTCTTTTCCTTCAGACAAGCCCATGTTTTTCAACTGAGAACCTGTCTCTGGGTCAAGGATAGCTAGATAAGTCTTCGGATCTGAGTAGTCTCCACCCCATCCTGAGACGTCAATATCGTAGTCTTTTTGTTCTGCTGTATCTGCAAAGTAGGTTGCTTGGTCTTTTTCATCTGGAGAAAGTTGGATAATATCGATGACTACATTCTCCTTACCAAGAGTAGCTTCTACTGTTTGCTTGAAGGAACCAGCCTGTTGCACATCCAACTTAGCAGTCTGGTCAACTGGCATATCCAAATGAATTGGGAAGGTTACTCCCTGAGCTTGCAGACTTTCTTTGGCCTTAGCCAACTTCTCTTTAGCCTTATCAGGATTCAAGAAGGCTTGCTTACCATCGTTTAGGTTGATATTTGCCCAATCTTTGCCGTAGTTGACAATTTTCTCATTGACAATGTCACCGAAGTTCTTATCGCCAACTTGGACAAAGTTACTTGGTGTAACTGTGTTACGTAAGATACGGTCTGCTCCATCTTCACCATTTGTCTGCGCTGCATAGGCATGACGGTCAAAGGCAAAATTGATAGCCTGACGGAAATCTTTATTTTGCATAGCTGCGCGTGAATCTGTCTTTTCCTTATCAGACTGTTTCATAGTCTGCTTGTAGCTTTGACGATTAACGTTGAAAAGATAGTAGAAAGTAACTGAGTTTTGTGGTGTATAGGTAATCTTATCCTCATTACCCTTCTTGAGTTCAGCAAATACTGAACTTGTTGGGAAGATACGACCATCTGTGTAGTTGCCTTCCAAAAATCCTCTTGTAATACTATCTTGATCAGAACCGTCAAAGAAAGAGAGCTTCACTTTCTCGATTTTAACATTGTCCTTATCCCAGTAATTAGGATTTTTGTCAAATTCAATCAAAGATTTTGATGTGAAGGACTTAAACAAGTAAGGACCATTTGACAAGATGCTTGATGGTGTCACACTTCCAAAGTCATCTCCCTTAGACTTCAAGAAAGCTTCGTTTACAGGACTAAGGATACTTGCTGTTGTTTTAGAGTTCCAATAAGTCTCAGGTTGGTTGAGGGTGTATTGTAGTGTGTAATCATCCACCGCTTTAATACCAACAGTTCCAAAATCAGATGATTTCCCTTCAACATAGTCTGCCAGCCCCTTGATAGAGTCTTGTACTAAGTACAAGTTTTCAGCTTTTTTATCAGCCGCATACTTGAGACCTGTCACAAAGTCATGAGCAGTTACATCCGAATACTCTTCTCCTTCAGAAGTGTACCATTTAGCCCCCTGACGGATTTTATAAGTGTAGGTCAATCCATCTTTTGACACTGTCCATGACTCAGCCATAGATGGGATAAGATTGCCATACTGATCGTTTTCCAACAAACCATCAATCAAGTTGGTTGTGATACTAGATGTAGAATCTCGTGTAGAGGTAATATAATCCAAGGTATCTGGATTATTGACAAAGATATAAGAGTAAGTCTTATCCGCATTGCTTGATTGAGATGAGCCACAAGCTGCTAGAGATAGACCTGCTGTTAAAGCCATAGCTCCAAACAGCACAACTTTTGATTTCTTCATGATTATTCTCCAATTTTACAGTATATGAAATATTATACACTATTCAAGCGAAAATATAAAGCTTTTTGTACTTTTTTACAAAAATAAAAATCAGTAGACTCGAGTTCCTACTGATTTTTGATAGAATTCGTTTGGATTATGCAGCCAAAACTTTGCGTCCTTTACGACGACGAGCTGCCAATACGCGACGACCGTTTTTAGTTGACATACGGTTACGGAATCCGTGTTTGCGCGCACGACGAAGTTTACTTGGTTGATAAGTACGTTTCACGATGAATACCTCCTCATAGATTTTGTATTCGTTTAGCCGGCTATAAAGTGATCAGTTACTAAACATACTTTACTATTCTATCTGATTCTTTCACTTTTGTCAATAGCTCTAGGCAAATGTTTCCAGCTTTTTCAAATGTAAACCCTCTCCTATACCAATAACTACAATATCTCCCTACTTAAGATTTTTCTTACTAAATATTACCCTAACACTTGTTAGATTTACTTTTATACTTTAAAATAGAATAGGAGATATTCCGTTATTATTTTTCGGAGGAAAAAGAAATGTCCATTAATTGGCAGGAAATTTTATTTCATTTTTTAGGTGGTCTGGGACTATTTTTATATAGTATCAAGACCATGGGAGACGGTTTGCAACAAGCTGCTGGAGATCGCCTTCGTTTTTACATTGACAAGTACACCAGCAATCCATTTTTAGGTGTTCTAGTTGGGATTGTCGTAACTGCCCTGATTCAGTCAAGTACAGGGGTTACAGTTATCACGGTTGGACTGGTCAGCGCTAGCCTTCTAACCCTTAGACAGGCTATCGGAATTATCATGGGTGCCAACATCGGAACCACTGTTACTTCCTTTATCATCGGTTTCAAGCTTGGTGAGTATGCTTTACCCCTGATTTTCCTTGGAACCATGTTCCTCTTCTTTACAAAAAACAGAACAGCAAACAATATCGGACGCATCCTGTTTGGTGTGGGGGGAATCTTCTACGCCCTCAACCTCATCAGTGCTGGTATGAGCCCTCTTAAAGATTTACCACAATTTAAGGAATATATGGTAACCTTGGGACAAAATCCTATTTTAGGAGTTTTTGCTGGTGCAGTGATTACCGTTCTCATCCAAGCTTCTTCTGCGACAATCGGGATTTTGCAAGGTCTCTATGCAGGTGGATTCCTTGACCTTAAAGGTTCTCTGCCAGTTCTCTTCGGAGATAATATCGGGACAACCTTAACCGTTATCATCGCGGCTGCTGGAGCCAATGTCTCTGCGAAGCGCGTTGCTGCAACCCACGTTACCTTTAACGTTTTAGGAACTATTCTTTGCTTAATCTTATTAGGCCCATTTACGTCAATGATTGAGTACTTCCAGGCACTCCTTCATCTCTCACCTGAGATGACTATTGCCTTCTCTCACGGTGCCTTTAACGTAAGTAACACCATTGTACAATTTCCCTTCATCGGAGCCTTGGCTTTCTTTGTAACCAAGCTCATTCCTGGTGAAGATGAAGTTGTGAAGTACGAGCCGCTTTACCTAGATGAGCATTTGATTAAACAAGCTCCATCAATCGCTCTCGGAAATGCCAAGAAAGAACTCCTTCACTTAGGAAATTATGCTTCTAAAGCCTTTGACCTTTCTTATAACTATATCATTGACCTTAATGAAAAGGTTGCTGAAAAAGGACACAAGACAGAAGAAGCCATCAATACCATTGATGAAAAATTAACTCGTTACCTGATTACTCTTTCAAGTGAGGCCCTTAGTCAGAAAGAAAGTGAAGTGCTGACCAATATCCTAGATTCATCCCGTGATTTGGAAAGAATTGGGGACCACGCAGAAGCCCTTCTCAACCTGACTGACTATCTTCAACGTAAAAATGTTGAGTTCTCTGAAGCTGCTTTGGAAGAATTGGCTGATATCTATCAAAAAACCACTGACTTTATCAAGGATGCCCTTGATAGCGTTGAAAACAATGATATCGAAAAAGCTCAAAGTCTGATTGAACGCCATAAAGAAATCAACAATATAGAGCGTGTTCTCAGAAAGACCCATATCAAACGCCTTAACAAGGGCGAGTGTTCAACACAAGCTGGGGTCAACTTTATCGACATCATTTCCCACTACACTCGAGTGTCTGACCACGCTATGAATCTAGCTGAAAAGGTCATCGCTGAACAAATCTAATATCCAAGAAGCTATCCTAGATAGGATGGCTTTTTTCTTCTCCTTATCAAGAGTTGGTTTACTATAGCAAACTGAACCAAAAATAGTACATAATGTGGTATAATACTCTTATGGCATATTCAATAGATTTTCGTAAAAAGTTCTCGCTTATTGTGAGCGAACAGGTAGTATAACAGAAGCATCACACCTTTTCCAAATTTCACGTAATACCATTTATGGCTGGTTAAAGCTAAAAGAGAAAACAGGAGAGCTAAACCATCAAGTTAAAGGAACAAAACCAAGAAAGGTTGATAGAGATAGACTTAAAAACTATCTTACTGACAATCCAGACGCTTATTTGACTGAAATAGCTTCTGAATTTGGCTGTCATCCAACTACT
>NZ_CABFMF010000005.1 GCF_901875575.1 uncultured Streptococcus sp. | reverse complement strand
GAATTCCTTCTTTTTGACTAACCTGGTCTGGAGTCAAATTTTCAGTCTTCTTAGTGTCTTTATTCCCATTTACATAGGACACACGATTTTTATCTGTATTGGCCTGTTGACTATGTTGATTCAGAGCATAAACACACAGACTTAAGGAGAGGATAACAGCAGAGCCAGCTGCTATATATTTCTTTTTAAATTTCATGATTTCCTCATTTCTATATTCAAAATTGATTTTTCATTTAATTAACTGGTTAATTAATTAGTTAATATTCTACCTCTTTTAAATTTGGATGTCAAGAGATTTTATGTCTTAAAAAAGAGCCAGTATCACTACTGACTCTTAAATTCATTTCTCTTCTAAATAATACTTTCTAAACTATAAAACTATTATTTAGAAAAATTTTAAACAGAAGACTTATCTAAACGTTTATCGATTTCACTTTATGTATAAGTGTTTTCTTATTTTAATTCCTCTACTAAGACAAGCATATTTTCTTCAAGATTTTCTAAATAAGTCTTATCATTTCCCGGATCAGCTTCTAGGGGATTTAAAGTTTTTAGACTCACACCTGCTGATTTTACTAGTGTTTCAGCAACTTTTGAAGAAGCATTACTCTCTGTGAATATCGTCTTGACCTTATATGTCTTAACAAATTCTTGTATTTCTGTTAATTGCCTTGGACTTGGTTCTTGTTCTGGTGATATACCTGCGATTCCAAGTTGATTTAACCCAAATCTCTTAGCAAGATAAGAAAATGCAGTATGTTGAGTAACAAAAGTTTTTTGACTGACTTTTTCAAATTTATCTTTATACTTCACATTTAATTCAGTAGCTTTTTTGATAAATTCTTCAGCATTTTTTTGATAAGTATCTTTATGCTCAACATCGATATCTGATAATTTATCTGCTATAATCTGCGCTTCCTCTGCAACTTTTACAGGATCTAACCATGTATGAGGATCATAAAGAGTTTTCTCATCAACTCCATCTCCTGCTTCAACACCCTCTAATCCTGGTACACGGTCTAGTGTCATCCCTTCAGAAGCTTCTAAAACTTTAACTTTTGATTTTTTCAAATTGGGGTCAAGACTTCCAGCCCAAGATTCCAATGTATGAGAATGATAAATAAAAACATCTGCATCATATATTGCTGCAATATCATTTGCCGAGGGTTCGAACGAATGAATACCACTACTTGATTGAATCATACGAACATCATTCAAATCACCTGATACTTCTTTTACCATTGCGTAAATAGGATAAAAACTGGTCACAATTTTCAACCCTTTTACCTCTTGTGTTTCTTTTTGACTACAAGCTCCAAAAATGAGAGTTAGTAGACTTAACAGTATAATTAAAATAGATTTTTTTTTCATCATAACTCCTTTATAAATTGATTAACTGGTAAATATTTTACCCCTATTTTAAGGGGATGTCAAGTTATTTACCAGTTACTATTTTTTAACTATTCGTGTCTACCAATTACATTAAGAAATAGAATCTCTAAAATGACACAAAGAAAAGAACCTTGCAACAAAGTCACAAGGTTCACAAAAAAGAGAAGGAAATCAATCCTTCTCCCTTCTACTATCTAGTAGATTAGTTTTTACGTTTTGCAAATGGAAGGGAACCAAGGACTAATCCAAGGAATCCTACTGATGCCAATGCAGCATTTTCCTTAGTACCAGTTTTTGGAAGTTCTTTTTTAGATTCTTCTTTAGTAGCTGGTGCTTGGTAAGTGTTATCTTGGCGAGTTCCTGCTGTAGCTGATCCTTGAGCTGGCGCAGCTGATGCAACTGGTAATTTATATTCAGGAACTTCGTTAACAGCAGGTTTGTTAGCAGCTAAAATTTTAAGAGCTTCTTCAAGGTCAGCTAATCTAGCTTTTAATCCTTCAATATAGTAAGATTCAGCACCATTTTCTTCACCATCTTTGATTTGTTCCTTAAGTTGTTCAATCTCGGCTTCAATTTTTAATTTATCAACATTACCTAATTCAGGAACGTTGTTAATTAGAGCCTTAGTACCAGCGTTAGTGCCAGCATTGTTGTTAGCACCAGCGTTTGCATTACCATCATTGTTTGGTTTCACTTCTGTGCCAGCGTTGTTGTTAGCACCAGCGTTTGCGTTACCATCATTGTTTGGTTTCACTTCTGTGCCAGCGTTGTTGTTAGCACCAGATCTTTTGCTTTTAGGGTATGTGACATAGAAATTAGTCCAGTCACCAAAAAGAGCGTTACGACTGTCTAGAGATGTACCTTCACTGCCGCCCCTATTTACTATTGCACCAGCGAATACATATCCACCAGGCAATGTTTCTGGGATATGATCTGACAATGGTTGGTTAGGAGTAACGTAAAATACTTTACTACTACTGCTGCTACTGAATGGACTCATTGGATCGTCATAAAGATTGTAGTAGATCGTTACTTTGTGAGTTTTTTCATTATTGTTAGCACTAGCGTTTACATTACCATCATTGTTTGGTTTCACTTCTGTGCCAGCGTTGTTTGGTTGGGTATATACACCTAACAGATGCAGATGTGCATATTTAGAAAGTAAATCACCTCTATGGTCAACTCTATAGTTATGATCAGGATCTACTTTATATACCCACATCATTCCTTTGCCTTTGGTAATATATTTTAAATCAGCACCATCCTTAGATAATGGATAGTAGTCTCCAACGGTAGCATTAGGATTTTCTGCAATATTTACCTTAACGTTAATTAAGTCATCCTTTCCTTCGAAGCGGTAATGAAGATCTACTATGTTTTCTTCAGCATAAACCACACTACCATTCAAATTAAGTACTGACGGAACTACTGCTGGAGCTACCCCACCAAGTACTCCTGCGCTCAACATTACAATTCCTGCTTTTTGCAGTTTTTTCATCTTTTTTTACTCCTTATGAATAAAGTTTTTTGTTTTTTTGAAAAAAGTTTTAAAAAGCTCTTCATAAAAAACAATAATGAACTGCACCCCAAAAGTTAGACAGAAAAAATCTAACTTTTGGGTGCAGTACATAAAATTAATCAAAATTAACGTATTCTTTTTGAAGTTCAAGAACTTCTTCCATTGTTGAACACTCTGTAAGGGCACGGTTAGCGTACTCTTCCATCTTAGCAGTATCCAATTTCTTCATCAAGCTACGTGTACGAAGTACAGATGTTGCTGACATAGAGAACTCATCCAAGCCCATTCCGACAAGAAGTGGAACAGCTTTTTGGTCACCAGCCATCTCACCACACATACCAGCCCATTTGCCTTCAGCGTGAGCTGCCTTGATAACATTGTTGATCAAGCGAAGGATTGATGGGTTATATGGTTGGTAAAGGTATGAAACTTGTTCGTTCATACGGTCTGCTGCCATTGTGTATTGGATCAAGTCGTTTGTACCAATTGAGAAGAAGTCTACTTCTTTAGCAAATTGGTCTGCAAGCATCGCTGCTGCAGGGATTTCAATCATGATACCAACTTGGATATCATCCGCAACTGCAACTCCTTCTGCAAGAAGGTTTGCTTTTTCTTCGTCAAAGACTGCTTTAGCTGCACGGAATTCCTTCAAAAGGGCAACCATTGGGAACATGATACGTAATTGACCATGAACAGATGCACGAAGAAGAGCACGAATTTGTGTGCGGAACATAGCATCGCCAGTTTCAGCGATAGAGATACGAAGGGCACGGAAACCAAGGAATGGGTTCATTTCGTGTGGCATATCAAAGTAAGGAAGTTCCTTATCTCCACCAATATCCATTGTACGAACAACCACTGGTTTACCATTCATTCCCTCAAGAACAGCCTTGTATGCTTCATACTGCTCATCTTCAGTTGGGAAGTCTTGAGAATCCATGTACAAGAACTCTGTACGGTAAAGTCCAACAGCTTCTGCACCGTTGTTGTTAACACCTTCAACGTCTTTTGGAGTACCGATGTTAGCAGCCAACTCGAAGTGTTTACCGTCAGCAGTCACTGTTTGAGCATCTTTTAAAAGTGCCCATTCAGCTTTTTGTTTAGCATAAGCTTCACCAGCTGCTTTAAATTCTGCCGCTTGCTCATCTGTTGGGTTGATAATCACTTCACCAGTAATTCCGTTAACAGCAAGGATATCACCGTCTTTCACTACTTCAGTGATGTTATTCGTTCCCAATACAGCTGCAATTTCAAGTGTACGTGCCATGATAGCTGAGTGACTTGTACGTCCACCGATGTTTGTTACAAAAGCTTTTACAAAGTTTTTGTCCAATTGAGCTGTATCAGAAGGAGTTAAGTCATGAGCAATCACGATAACTTCTTCATTGATTGAAGCTGGGTTTGGTAATTTCTTACCAAGAAGGTTTGCCAATACACGTTTTGTCACGTCGCGGATATCCGCTGCACGTTCTTGCATATATGGGTTGTCTTCCATTCCTTCAAAGATAGTGATGAACATGTCAGTCACTTCTTTAAGACCTGCTTCAGCATTGACTTTCTTAGCACGGATTGTTTCTTTAATCTGACCAATCAATTCTGGGTCAGCAAGAACCATCAAATGAGCGTCAAAAACTTGTGCCGCTTCTTCACCTAGCGTACCTACAGCTTTCTCACGGATAAGAGAAAGCTCGTTTTGAGAAGCTTCAAGAGCTACATCCAAACGAGCCTCTTCTGCGTTTGTATCTTCGACTGTAAGAGTCTCAAATGACAAATCCGGTTGAACGAGTAGATATGCTTTTGCAACGGCAACACCATCAGATGCTGCAATTCCTTTAAGCATTTCTGTCATTTCTCTTATGCCAACCCTTCTTTTTCCATAGTTTCTGAGATTGCAGCAATAGCATCATCTGCGTCTGCACCTTCAGCAGAGATTGTTACGTCAGCACCTTGGCCAACACCAAGACTCATAACACCCATGATTGATTTAAGGTTAACTGATTTACCTTTGTACTCAAGAGTGATATCTGAAGCAAATTTGCTAGCAGTTTGTACCAACAATGTTGCTGGACGCGCGTGAATACCTGTTTCTGCCACTACGTGGAAATCTTTAGAAGCCATAGTTTGACTCTCCTTTTGTTCTTTCTTTTTTGAGTTATATGTGATAACCCTTACAATTCTGTATTATATCACCTTCTAGATTATTTTTCAAGTATTTTATAGACTTTATTCTAATACATTTCTGATAACTTACTGAAAATCTTTCAAATATCTCATAAAAACACAATATAAAACCGGCCAATAACCCTACTTTGTCTTAAACATTACCATCTAATTGCATAAATACTATATATTGTGTTTTATATTTCGTAAGACAAAATTTCACCACAATATTTAGTCTTATCGATTGACAAATAATTTTTTTCTGATATACTAAGAAAGGAATCTATTTTGAAAGAGAGCTACAATTATGGTAACTGTTTATTCTAAAAACAACTGTGTCCAATGCAAAATGACCAAACGTTTCTTGGACAGTAATAACATCACCTATCAAGAGATTAATCTTGATGAGCAACCTGAATATATTGAACATGTAAAAGAGCTCGGTTTCAATGCAGCTCCAGTAATAGAAACACCAACTGAAGTCTTTTCAGGTTTCCAACCAGGAAAATTAAAGCAATTAGCTTAATCTTAATACATCATCCAGAAGAAAACTGCTTCTAGTTCTAAGTTAGAAGCCTTTCTTTTTAATTAGATAAGGGAAATTTTATGGGATTAAAACATCTTGCAGACGTAACCTATTTCCGTCTCAACAACGAAATCAACCGTCCTGTTAATGGACAAATCATGCTTCATAAAGACCAAGATGCTTTAGAGGCCTTCTTTAAGGAAAATGTTCTTCCGAATACTATGGTTTTTGATTCGATTTCTGAAAAAATCAATTACCTCATCAAACACAACTACATCGAAACAGCATTTATCAAGAAATACCGTCCAGAATTTTTAGAAGAGTTATCTCAATTTATCAAGGCTCAAAACTTTCGTTTCAAGTCGTTCATGGCAGCCTACAAGTTTTACAATCAATATGCCTTGAAGACAAATGACGGTGAGTATTATCTTGAAAGCATGGAAGATCGTGTCTTATTTAATGCTCTTTATTTCGCAGATGGAAATGAAGCCATTGCTACTGATATTGCAAATGAGATTATCCATCAACGTTACCAACCTGCTACTCCTTCCTTCTTGAATGCTGGACGTGCCCGTCGTGGAGAGTTGGTATCTTGCTTCTTGATTCAGGTAACAGATGATATGAACTCTATCGGTCGTTCCATCAACTCTGCCCTTCAACTGTCACGTATCGGTGGTGGTGTAGGAATCACCCTTAGCAACCTTCGTGAAGCTGGTGCACCTATCAAAGGTTATGAAGGAGCCGCTTCTGGTGTCGTTCCTGTTATGAAGCTTTTCGAAGATAGCTTCTCTTACTCTAACCAATTGGGTCAACGTCAAGGCGCTGGTGTTGTCTACCTCAACGTCTTTCACCCCGATATCATCGCCTTCCTTTCAACTAAGAAAGAAAACGCTGATGAAAAAGTTCGTGTTAAGACCCTTTCACTTGGTGTTGTGGTACCCGATAAATTCTACGAATTGGCACGTAAAAATGAAGAAATGTACCTCTTCAGCCCTTATTCTGTCGAAAAAGAGTATGGTGTACCTTTCAACTACATCGACATCACGGAAAAATATGATGAATTAGTCGCAAATCCAAATATCCGTAAGACAAAAATCAAGGCTCGTGATTTAGAGACTGAAATTTCTAAATTGCAACAAGAATCAGGTTATCCTTATGTAGTCAATATTGATACAGCTAACCGTGCAAATCCTATTGATGGAAAAATCATCATGAGTAACTTATGTTCAGAGATTCTCCAAGTTCAGGAGCCAAGCTTGATTAACGATGCTCAAGAATATCTCCAAATGGGTACTGATATCTCATGTAACCTTGGTTCAACCAACGTCGTCAACATGATGACTTCACCTGATTTTGGTCGCTCTATTCGAGCAATGGTGCGTGCTCTAACCTTCGTCACAGACAGTTCTCACATCGTAGCTGTTCCTACTATCGATAATGGAAACAGTCAAGCACATACCTTTGGTCTTGGTGCCATGGGACTTCATAGCTACCTAGCGCAACAATTGATCGAATACGGTTCAGCCGAATCGGTTGAATTTACAAGCATCTACTTTATGCTTATGAACTACTGGACTTTGGTAGAGTCAAATAATATAGCACGTGAGCGTGGCATCACCTTCCATAATTTTGATAAATCAGATTATGCCAACGGTACTTACTTCGAGAAGTATGTGACTGGCGAATTTGTCCCAACATTAGACCGTGTCAAAGAACTCTTCAAAGATGTCTTTATCCCTAGTGCAGCTGATTGGGCTGAGCTTCGTGACAAGGTTCAAGCGGATGGTCTTTACCACCAAAACCGTCTAGCTGTTGCTCCAAATGGCTCTATCAGCTACATCAATGATGTTTCTGCGTCAATCCACCCAATTACACAACGGATTGAAGAACGCCAAGAAAAGAAAATCGGTAAAATCTACTATCCTGCTGCAGGATTATCTACAGAGACTATTCCTTACTACACTTCTGCCTACGACATGGATATGCGCAAAGTCATAGACGTTTATGCCGCTGCAACTGAACACGTAGACCAAGGACTATCCCTCACACTCTTCATGCGTAGCGACATTCCAAAAGGACTTTACGAATGGAAGAAAGAAAACAAACAAACGACTCGTGACTTATCTATCCTTCGTAACTATGCTTTCAATAAGGGTATCAAGTCTATCTACTACGTCCGTACCTTTACAGATGATGGTGGAGAAGTTGGAGCCAACCAATGTGAAAGCTGCGTTATTTAGTTTTTAACCAAAGGAATTACTATTTCTCTGTAATTTTAGTAAGCTCACTTCAAAAGAGAACTTGGTCAAGCATTTTATAAACTAGCTAAGCACATGTAAAAGTCGGTTCTCCGACTTTTTGTGCGATACACTAAAGGAATTATCATAAAGCAAAAACGATTGTGCAATAGCATTATTATATACAGAAAGAGATTTCAAATGGAAACTTACTACAAAGCCATTAACTGGAATGCCATCGAAGATGTCATCGACAAATCAACTTGGGAAAAATTAACTGAGCAGTTCTGGCTCGATACACGTATCCCCCTATCAAATGACTTGGATGACTGGAGAAAATTATCAAATAAAGAAAAAGACTTAGTTGGTAAGGTTTTTGGTGGATTAACTCTCTTAGATACCATGCAATCTGAAACAGGTGTTCAGGCTCTTCGCTCAGATATCCGTACTCCACACGAAGAAGCTGTCTTTAATAACATCCAATTCATGGAATCAGTCCACGCAAAATCTTACTCTTCTATCTTCTCAACTTTGAATACAAAATCTGAGATTGACGAAATTTTCGAATGGACAAATACAAACCCTTACCTACAAAGGAAGGCCGAAATTGTCAATGAAATTTATCTCAATGGTAGCCCACTTGAGAAAAAAGTTGCCAGTGTCTTCCTTGAAACCTTCCTCTTCTACTCTGGTTTCTTTACTCCCCTCTATTACCTGGGTAACAACAAACTTGCTAACGTTGCAGAAATTATCAAACTAATTATCCGTGATGAATCTGTTCACGGTACCTACATCGGCTACAAGTTCCAGCTTGGTTTTAATGAATTACCAGAAGATGAACAAGAAAAACTCAAGGAATGGATGTACGATCTTCTCTATACACTTTATGAGAACGAAGAAGGCTATACTGAAAGTCTCTATGACGGTGTTGGATGGACTGAAGAAGTTAAAACCTTCCTACGCTACAACGCTAATAAAGCTCTTATGAATCTAGGGCAGGATCCTCTTTTCCCAGATTCAGCAGATGATGTCAATCCAATTGTTATGAACGGAATCTCTACAGGAACTTCTAACCACGACTTCTTCTCTCAAGTCGGAAATGGTTACCTGCTAGGTGAAGTTGAAGCCATGCAAGATGATGACTACAACTATGGCTTAAGCTAATTTCAACTATCTAATAGTGATAAAAAATATCATGATTTGTTTAAACAAACCATGATATTTTTGTTTTTTGTTTTTTTTTGTTTTTTTATATTTGAATGATTGATTGTTTTGTGGTAAGATAATAATAGTAGAAATCGAGGTGATAGAGATGTTAAAGCAAGAAAAATTAGACAGTATTCTAGAAACAGTTAATACAAAAGGTACTATTACTGTAAAAGAAATCATGTTTCGATTGGATGTTTCAGATATGACAGCTCGACGCTACCTACAAGAACTTGCTGACAAAGATTTACTCGTTCGTGTACACGGTGGAGCAGAAAAAATTCGTACAGGTTCTCTTTTAAATAATGAACGTTCTAATATAGAAAAACAGAGCTTACAGATTGCAGAAAAGCAAGAAATTAGCAGATTCACTGGTCATTTAATTGATTCAGGCGAAACTATTTTTATAGGTCCAGGAACAACCTTAGAATGCTTTGCTCGAGAACTTCCTATCGATAATATTCGGGTAGTTACAAACAGTTTGCCGGTATTTCTCATTCTAAACGAACGAAAACTAACAGATTTGATTCTCATTGGTGGTAACTATCGTTCTATCACAGGTGCCTTTGTTGGTACGATGACATTACAAGATTTGAGCAACCTACAATTTTCCAAGGCCTTCGTAAGTTGTAACGGTATCAAAGATCATGCTATTGCAACCTTTAGTGAAGAAGAGGGCGAAGTCCAGCGTATTGCTTTAAATAATGCCAATAAAAAAATCTTGTTAGCAGATAATAGTAAATTTAATAAATTTGACTTCTATACTTTCTACAATCTCTCGGATATTGATACTATTGTTTCCGACTCAAAATTAAATAAAGAAGCCTTTTCTCAACTGTCTAAACAAACAAAAATTATTCTTTCTAAACCATAAAAAATCCTACCACACGCACTGCACCCCAATAATGGGACAAGAGAAAATCCCTCTTATGCGGCCAGTTTTCTGTACTCTACAGGAGACTGGTCATTTAATTTCTGTTGAATTCTACTTTCATTATCAAATATGATGTAAATTTTGACAATATCCGTCATACTATCTTTGGTTAATTTTCTCCACTTATGGAGATAGAAGGTTTCAGACTTGAGAACAGAATGGAATCATTCGATACGGGCATTATCTGCTGACGTTTCTTTTAGGGAGATGGAGCGGGTGATGCCTTCTATATAAGCCTGATATAGTAAACTGAACCAAAAATAGTACATAATGTGGTATAATCTTCTTATGGCATATTCAATAGATTTTCGTAAAAAAGTTCTCGCTTATTGTGAGCGAACAGGTAGTATAACAGAAGCATCACACATTTCCCAAATTTTACGTAATACCATTATAGCTGGTTAAAGCTAAAAGAGAAAACAGGAGAGCTAAATCATCAAGTCAAAGGAACAAAACCAAGAAAGGTTGATAGAGATAGATTTAAAAACTATCTTACTGACAATCCAGACGCTTATTTGACTGAAATAGCTTCTGAATTTGGCTGTCATCCAACTACTATTCACTATGCTCTCAAAGCTATGGGCTACACTCGAAAAAAAGAACCACACTTACTATAAACAAGACCCAGAAAAAGTAGCCTTATTTCTTAAAAATTTTAATAGTTTAAAGCATCTAGCACCTGTTTATATTGATGAAACAGGATTCGATACTTATTTTTATCGAGAATATGGTCGCTCATTAAAAGGTCAGTTAATAAGAGGTAAAGTATCTGGAAGAAGATATCAGAGGATTTCTTTGGTTGCAGGGCTAACAAATGGTGAGTTAATCGCTCCAATGACTTACGAAGAGACGATGATAAGTGACTTTTTTGAAGCTTGGTTTCAGAAGTTTCTCTTGACAATATTAAATACACCATCAGTTATTATTATGGATAATGCAAGATTCCATAGAATGGGTAAGCTAGAACTATTGTGTGAAGAATTTGGGTATAAACTTTTACTTCTTCCTCCCTACTCACCTGAGTACAATCTTATTGAGAAAACATGGGCTCATATCAAAAAGCACCTCAAAAAGGTATTACCGAGTTGTAATACTTTTTTCGAGGCTTTTTTGTCTTGCTCTTGTTTCAATTAACTATAATATGCTTTTGAGGTGTAGACAGAATCCTGATCGATGTGTAAAGTAGCTCTTGAGGTATTAAGTATGTCGAGCACAAAGTCAGTATCTTAGCAATCGGAGATGGTATAAGCTACAATTTTGTGATTATAGAGATTCGTGATCGAAGATAGATAAAGTCTACAGTTTCCAAAGTAGAGGTAGGTGATGTCTGTGACAAGCTTCTCAATAGGCTTGTCTGTCTGAAAATCACGATCCAGCTTATTATCTGTTACATGGTAAGATTTCCCTAATTTAGCTCCCTTCTTAGGACGGACACAGCAAAGGAAGTCCTTTTCCTTACCTTCTTGCGATTAACGACGAGGTTATAAACTTTCTTGAGCAAGCAAGTGATGGTTCGATAGCCGTAAATAAAGTGAATTTCCATACAGAGTTTTTCGATTTTATCTGCTATTTCGTCTCATTTCTGAGAATTCTTACACTCCTGTTTCCAGCGATAAGAGGTTGAGTGTTTGACTCCGAAACACTCTAAAATAATAGATACAGGGCGCGTTTTCTTATACTCTTCCACTAGCTTGATAAAGCTTACTTTGGCGATTCTCTACCAAGCTCTGATACTTTTTTAGTATTTCTACTTTCGAACATAACTATGAGACTTCAGATAACTGTTTCAACCTTTTACCATAAGTATATTGTTTCTCCACAGGTTGGTGGAAACGGTACAATTCATCATTCTGATACCATCCCCACCAGATCTTGACCTAACTAGCTTTTTGATACCGTGAGTTTCCATGATAACCTTATTTGATTTACCGGCCTTCTTCATTTCTACTGAATATGCTTTTTTAATCATAACAAAACACTCCTGTTTCTAGTTTGCCAGAATTCAACAGGAGTGTTTTCTTGTGTTTCATTTTATGGGTGCAGTGCCTGGAAATCTCTAGCTTGTTGTGGCTGAGAACCATTTTGTCTCATACTCTTTTATTTGCTTTCATCACACCACTACAATGTAGCAAAATCTTTTATTATCCGATTCTTTTAATCAAAAATCTAAGTTTAAAGACAGATTAATCTTCTTTTTTATTTTTTACTGAAGCTAAACCTACTCCTAAGCCAAGAAGTGCTAAACCTGCAGCTAGTGTTGCTTGATTATTTTCACTTCCTGTATTTGGTAAATGAAGTTTATCTTCTTTAGAGTTAGAGTGAGTTGAAGAATTCTTCCCTTCTTCAACTTTAAAATCAACAGTTTCTTCTTCAAGAGGAAGTTCTGGTCTGTCTAGAACAAGATTCTTCACTTTATCTTCTGGAAAAGCTGTTCTTACTTTTGTACCTATCGAAACGATATGGTTTAATGGATTTTGTACGACCTCACGACCTGTTTCTATCTTAGTGCCGTCAGGATTTACAATTGTAAAGATTCGTTCCTTACCAACTTGACCTTCTTGTTCTACACGAGTTTCACCAATATAGAGAGTTGAATCTTTTTTCTCAATTGTATTAAAGGCTACCTCTTTTTCAACAACATCAAGTCTTGAAGTCTCTTCTTGAACTGCAGCTACAGTCTTCTCAGATAAAGGTTTTTCTTTTGTAAATTGGATACGGTATTCCTTAACTTGTTTACCACTCTCTGAAACCAAACGAACAAGCACTGGTAGATTATCATGTCCACTATCTACAACGGTTGAAGCAACGTGATCAGTTTCTTCAACTGAGACCTTTGGACGTTTCCCTTTATAAGTTACTTGATAATCTTGGCGATCTTCTGCAAAATTAGGGAGCTCATTTCCATCTACAAGAATCTTAGATTTTGTACTTTCTTGTGGTAATTCACTAGGAGCAAGGAAGCTCATCTCAAGAATCGCAACACCTTTCTTATCTGCTTTACGCTCCATACGCCATCTCAAGACTTTGGTTTTCACAGCTTTGAATGTTACATTGATTTCATCTCCAGCTACAATTTCCTTTTCTGCTTTATAAGGAACAACTTGCCAGTTTTCCGGAGTATTAAATGGGTGGTTTCCTTCATAGGCTTGATAATTTGAATAGTATGTAGGAACATTAAATTCTGGACCAACATAACGTTCTAGAACAAGTTTAGAAGGCGCATCAGTACCGCTATCTGCAAAGAATTGAAGTTTTGCTTGAGCAACAGTGCGTTCTACAATCTTACCATTTTCACGGAAAATAACACCTGCAGAGACCTCTGGATTAGCAGATGGTGATGCAGACCAGTTTGTCCATCGACGATTTTCTGAATGATTCCCGTCATTGATATAATCTACACGGTCATGAGAATTTTTATCTATATCATTCGTTGCAGAGGCAAAGGCTTGATTACCATTTTCATTGTATTCAGGATTATCTGAAAGAACCTCACCTAATTTATCTGTTACGCGAACAGAGATTTCAGCTTTAAGGTCACTACCTAGAACGTGTCCTCTAACAGTAAATTGACCTGTCTTGTTCAAGTTTTCTGCTGGAACTTCTTCCCATTCAACTGCCAAATCTTTT
This sequence comes from uncultured Streptococcus sp., assembly GCF_901875575.1. GTDB lineage: Bacteria > Bacillota > Bacilli > Lactobacillales > Streptococcaceae > Streptococcus. Next base: position 37,832 of record NZ_CABFMF010000005.1, on the reverse strand, counting down.
GCTTCATAAGCATCTTTACCTGTGAAGTATACAGAAACCTTGCTTGGTAGATCTAGTTGTTGCCCTAATTGTAACAAACGAGATTGTTTAACTGCTGCAACAGGTTTACTAGAAAGCAGCTCTTTATCGTTAGTAAAGTGTAGACGGTATTCTCCTAAAATATCACCATTTTCTGCTTTTGCAATAACACGTACAGGCTCACCTTCACGAACGCTTGGAACGACAGTTGCTAGACCATTATTCGTTACGCTAGCTGTTACTAAAGGAACTTTACCCTCTACTGACTCAAGATAGTAGTTTTTTAAATCAGGGTTAAAGTTTGATAAGTCTTTGCCGTCAACTTGAATATTAGTTTGTCCTTGTTTAGCTGCAGCAACTTGTTTAGCAAAAATCTGTACTTCTGTGATAGAAGTTCCTTTCTTATTGTCAAGTCTAACCATGCGCATACGAATAGCATAGGTATCCACCTTATCAAAGCTAAAGTGATTCATTTCTCCAGCCTTAAGTTGATCTGGTGCTTTCAGATTTGTTACTGGTTTCCAGTTGGCATCATCATTAAAGACATGATTTTCATTGCTTACAAAACTTGGATTTTTAGGTGCAGTTGGAACTGTCTTACCGACATAATACTCAATCACATAGGTCTTAGGTACACCAACTCCGTGGTCTTCGTGGAATCCGACACTCAAGTTATCAACTGAACGTTTACTCAAGATACCTGAATCTCCAAACAGAACACCAACTGAAGCTTCTGGTTTACGATTCCAGTTTGTCCAACGGTTTGCTGGTCGATCATTAAATGAAATTAATTTATCGTTGACATTTGAAACTGGATCACTCGGATTTGAGTCTGATGCAAAGGCAAGTGGTAATTCTGAACCGGTCCATTGATCAGAAATGTTAGCACCTTGCTCTGTTTGAGCAGATACACGAACATGGAGTTTCGTTGTCAATTGAGAACCTTCTAGTCGGCCATTAACTGTGAAGTTGCCTTCTTTAGCGTATTGATCAGGACTAATAACATCCCAAGCTACCTTAGCGGATGAAACCTGACCGTTAGAATCGTAAGTACGAACACTTTCCGGTAATTTTGGAGCTTCAGAAATTGGAGTTGTTACGCTAACCTCTTCAACAGATATGATACCTTCTACAGATACTTTAGCATGTGCTTCTAAATCAATTCCTTCAACTTTTCCTAAAACATCAAAGGTTTGATAACGATCTAATTTTTCTTTTGGAATAGATTGCCAAGTGACTTTATGAGTTTTAGGGAAACCTTTATCGTATTCAACAGTAACTGTTGCTGGAAGACTTGGTTCTTGATGCAAGTCAGTCACTACATTTACTGGACGAATGGCTTGAACGACTTTCTTTTCAGTATTAGGTTGAATGGTGAGGTCAACTTGACCTTTAGCTCCCTCATACTCTGCCTTAAGAGTAACAGCACCTGGTTTATGCATTTCGAGCAAACCTTTACGAACCGCTACTTCCCCTTCACCACTTGTAGAGAAGGTAACTTTATCAGCTGCTAAAACTGCTTGGGTATCGTCTTGATAATGTGCAAGTACTGAAAGTTTGGCTGTTTGGTCTTCTTTAAGAGATGAGGCTTGCTCAACTTGTAGACTCAAATGATCAATTTTTGGTGCTTCCTCAAGGAATTGAACAGCATAAGTTTGGAGAGAACCTCCATCTTTTGATTGAACAAAGATGCTTGCACGCATACCATTAGCTACACTTGCTTGAAGAACTGTAACATCAGCATTTTCAGCACTTGCAGTTACTTCAGGTAACTGAGCACCGTAAGGAAGAGTTTTATAGTGCATTGGCCTTTGGCTTGAAAGACCTGAAACAGCTTCCCCAGCAATGCTTATATTTGGTACTACAGGTTCAGGAACTTTCCCTTCTCCAACAACAAGAGTAGCACGAATTGTATCACCTGCTAGTTGTCCAGTCATTTGAATTCGAGATCCTGCAACTGAAAGTTTGGCCTTGTCTGCCTCTGCTATTTCCCACTTATCTACTTCGTATTCTTGAACGCTACCATCTGTTACTGCGATAGAAACATATTTATCAACATCATTCAAATCTGTTCCTGGAGCAACACGTTTAACGGTTGGAAGTTCTTTTGCAATTGCAAGAACTTCTACACGAGCCTCTACCTCACGACCCTCTGCTATTCCTTTAACAGTCACAACTCCTGGTTGACTCACATCAACTGGTGACCATGTTACCGAATGTTTTTCACGACTACCATCGCTATATACAAAAGCGACTGTTTTCGGCATTTTTGGAATTTGAGAAATAACTGTGCGTACTTTTGGAGTTTCTGTGCCTAGAACTGTTTTTTCTTTATCTTCTTGTTTACCAGTAAAGACAGTTACTTGCGCAGACTTCAAGAGATCAGAATGAGCAGTAAGAGTGAATTTACCTGCTTGCTCAGTTGACTTGACAATTGCAACACCCTTACCGTTAAAGGCTCTACGAATCCAAGAACCATCTGGCTGCGCTTTGTAACGTTCACGGCTAGCTTGTTCCCCATTATCAACACCGACCAATTGACCTTGTCCATGCAATTGGAAGCGAACCAGATTATTAGCAGTTGGCACTACATTTCCTTGGCTGTCAACGATTTCGTAGTAGATATAAGTCAAGTCTTTTCCATCTGCTGCGATTGCATTTTCTTCCTTGATGAGACGTACACCAGCTGGTTGCCCCGCAGTAGTAATCTTATCTCTTGCAATCTCTTTACCAGCATCATCGCGAGCTACTGCTTCTAAAGTTCCTGGTTGATAAGCAACCTTCCACTCAAGATAAAGTTCTTTGGCATTAGCTCCCTCTTGGTATGTTCTTCCATCGCTAGTTTGCTTTTTGTTAAATTTCTTCTCTCCTAGGGACTTGCCATTTAAGAACAATTCTACACTAGAAGCATTCGAATAAGCACGAACTGGAATCTTGCCTTCTGAATCAGCTACTTTTGATGCTAACTCTTCATTTTCCCAGTTCCAGTGAGGAAGTAGGTGAACCATCGGTTTCTTTTTAACTGAAACCCATTGACTTTGGTAGAGATAGAAGTCATGTTTTGGAATACCTGCAGTATCTACAATACCAAAGTATGAACTCTTAACCGGCGTGTGGTTTTGATTGTGCCAAGGTGTTGGCTCACCAATGTAGTCTGTTCCAGTCCAGATAAATTGACCAGCATAACCAGCATTGTCACGGTCAAAAGTCCATGAATCTGTAGCCGTTTTCCCCCAACCAACTCTGTCATTACCGTAGTCAGACTGTTCGTAATTACGTTCAGGTCCATTACTATGTTTCAATTCACGTTCAGGACGATAATAGCTACCACGAGTACGAGTTGCTGAAGAGGTTTCAGAACCATAAATCAACCATTTTGGATGCTTAGCTCGAAGAGCTTTATAGTTATCTTCAGAGTAGTTAAATCCAACAGCATCTAATTCTTCGGCAATTTTCTCATGTCCACCACTACCATTACCGAAACGGAACTTATCTGCTCCCATAGTGACATAGCGTGTCTTATCAACATCTTTAATAACCTTGACCAAACGTTTTACTGTAGCTAGTGAGTGAGCATCACCATTGGCTTCACCGATTTCATTACCGATTGACCACATGAAGATAGCTGGATTGTTTTTGCCTCTTTCTACCATGGTACGTAAGTCAAAATCAGACCATTTCTCATCTTTTTTAGCTTCTGGATGAGTGGCATCTTTTTCAAAGAAACGTCCGTAATCATATGGTTTCTTGCCTCCATACCAAGTATCAAAGGCTTCTTCTTGAACAAGCAAACCAAGTTCAGCAGCTATTTGCAAGGTTTGCTCACTGGCAGGGTTATGCGTTGTACGAATGGAATTGACACCCATTTCTTTCATCTGTTTAAGACGACGGTACTCAGCTTTGTAGTTTTCTTCCGCTCCAAGTGCTCCGTGATCGTGGTGCAAGGAAACTCCATGGAATTTAATACGTTCACCATTCAAAGAGAAACCTTCATTTGGTGTCCAGTTATAGTAACGATAACCAAACAGGTCTTTCTTAGCATCCACCAACTGACCGTCACGATATACACGAGTAACCAATTCGTACAAAGCAGGTTTATCACTTAGGACTGTCCAGAGTTTTGGTTTTTCAACTTCTAAAATAGCATCAAGTTGTGTTGTTTCATGAGCTTTCAAAGTACGACTAGATGTACGAACTAAGCCTGTTACAGGCTGCCCACCACGTTCAACAATTTGATATTCAGCAACAAGTTCGTGGTCTTTATCATCAGTATTAACAATTTTACTTGTTACATGAGTTTCAACCTTACCATTTTTTTGATCCTCTAGTTTTGGTGTTAAAATAGTTGTACCATTTTTCTCAACATGGACCTTATCAGTCACTTGTAAAGTCACATCACGGTAAATACCACTTCCTGAGTACCAACGGCTACTTGGCTGTTTGTTAACTGCATGAACAGCAACTACATTATCACGACCATCCTTATTTAAATATTTAGTAATGTCATAAGAAAATTGGTTATAACCATTTGGATAATGACCTACTAACTGACCATTTACATATACTTGTGAATCCATGTAGACACCATCAAAGATTAGACGAATATTTTTATTTAAGTCTTTTTCATCAAGTTTAAATGTCTTACGATACCATGCTTCACCACCATTAAGCTGTCCACCTTCGTTTTGAGCAGGGGATTGATGGTCAAAATCGTTGAAAATACTCCAGTCGTGTGGCAAATCTAATTTATTCCATGAAGAAACATCTGCATCAGGTTTAATCGCTTCTTTAGAATTTGCATTGAGTTTAAAGTGCCAATTTTGATTAAAATTAACTTTTCTGTCTTCAATCACTTGATTCACTTCTTCATTTGTCACAGCTTTGGCATCTTCCTTTACAGGTTTTTCTTGACTTGTGGGTTGAGTTTCAACCTTTGGAGCCTTTTCAACTTGCTTAATAGCTGCTGTTTCTTTAGGTGCTATAACTTCAGCATCTTTCTTCACTTGATTAGAGGTCTCATTTGGATTAGGAATGTTTTTTTCAGGACTTGCAACCTCGGCATTTATAGTCAAAGATTGATTACCTTTATTTTCTACTGTCGGATTTTCCTTATTTTCTTTCTCTACAATTTGAGTTACAGGATTTTCTTCTGCGTATACTCTAGATTCTCCAGCTATATTTCCTCCAAACAGAACTGCACAGGTTCCAATCATAACTGAGCAAGCTCCAACAGCAAACTTACGAATACTATATACCCTTTTCCGATTCCAATGGCCTTTATCCATAAAATCCTCCTTTTAGTAAACGCTTTCCTTATTTGTAAGCGTATTCTTTTGTTGTAATTACCATTATATAAAATAACATAAGATTTTTCAACAGTTTAATTATATAAACTTACAATTTTTAATTCGATAACTTCTCAAATTAACTTCCACTTGGCTGGCTGAAGTGGTAGTTAGTTTAAAACGGATTTTTATGGTGGAATTAAGTATGAGACGTTTGAGTTAGAAATGAGGTCCACTATTACAAAACACAAACACCTCACCCTTTCAGACCGTAATGATATCCAACTAGATTTAGAGCGCGGGGAAACATTCAAAGCTATTGGGCAACTTATTCTAAAAGATCCAACTACTGTTTCTAAAGAAGTCAAACGAAACAAATAAGTCCGAGAGGCTACATATGATAACCTCCCTTGTCCTCTACTCGATAAGGCTCCCTTTTTTCTACACCAAAATAGGCTCCATAATATCCATAGGGGGTTACCCACTACAAATAGTATAGAGCCAAAAATGACCACAAATGAACTAGAAAATCATCCGATTTCTAATTCACCTGTGATCATGCCTAATATTACTTAGTAACACTCACCTTGTATTAACTTGTGATTTAAGTATAGCACAAGTAAGTTATTTTGTAAACCTTTACATACAACTTTTTTTTAAACTTAACTATGTTCTAAAATTTATCAAACAGAGGCTCTGTTTTTATTTTTTTTTGTAAATCAAAACAAAAACAGGAAGACAGAAAAATAAAAAAGTAGCTATATTTTTAAAATTCATTAAATCTAATAAACAAAGAACACAAGAAACTATAAAACAAAATACAGTTATTTTTTTAAAAGAATCATTCATAAAGAAATATCCTTTAAGGTAAATCTATGGTGTAAACTGAGAATATTGAAACAATACCTAGTCCTACAACTAACGCTTTAAAACTTTTTTTAGTAAGCATTTATCTTCTCCTTTTATAAAACAACGAATTGAAATGCGCATCTAAATATAGTTTATTCTGGCAATATTGTTTCTGTATTTTTTCCTTCCTAGCTCGTAAAATAAACTATACCTTATTTTTATTATACTTCATATAGTTACTTTCTAATTCATATTAACTTGTGATTAAAGTATAGCACAAGTCGGTTGTTTTGTAAACCTTTACATATAACCTTTTTAGATTCATGTTCCTAAACTAGGAGGACTTTCTTACACGCGTTCTTTCCATGAAGTTGCTGTTGTTTGAAGAACTTTGTTGAGTTCGTCAATGTTTTCAAAACCAGTTGTGCGAAGCCATTCGCGTGCTGCTGCTTCACCATCTTTGATGTAAGCTTCAACTGATCCAGCCCATGTTGCACGGCCACAAAGAACGCCATTGAAGTTTGCACCTGATTCGTGAGCAAATACAAGAGTATCTTGGAAGAGTTTAGCTGATACACCAGCACTCAAGTAGATGTATGGCAAGTTAGTTGCTTCATCTTGAGCTTTGAAGAAGGCTGCTGCTTCTTCACGTGTATAAACTACTTCACCTTCAGCGAAACCTTCAACATATTTAATGTTAACAGGAACTTCTACTTTCAAGACATCAATGTTAAAGCGTGGGTCTGAGAAGACTTTCATAGCACCGATAACTTTGTGTGGTTTTACTTTAGCGTATTCTACAGAACCTGCGTCAGCAATTTTTTCATCGTAAGCAAGAATTTCAAGGAAGAATGGAATATCTTCAGCCACACACTCAGAACCAATACGTTCGATGTAAGCTTGTTTTTCTTGGTTGAGTTCGTCTGAGCTATCTACATCGTAGTAAAGCAAGAATTTAACTGCATCTGCACCTTCTTCTTTAATACGTTTTGCAGACCAAACATCCAAGCAGTCTGGCAAGCGTTTTGTGCTTGTTGTGTCATAACCTGTTTTTTCATAAGCAAGGAGAAGACCAGCTTTTTCATCAAGAGCTTTAGTTGCTGGAAGTCCATACTCAGGGTCAAGAAGCATAGATGAAGCGTATTTAGTCAATTCATCTGCTACCAAAACTTTAAGTTCTTCCATTTGAGCCACAGTTGGTTCTTCTGTTTGGTGTTGAGCCATGAGGCGTTTCAAAGCACCACGTTGGTCAAATGCAAGAGCTGAGATGATACCATTTTCATCAGAAAGTTTTTCTAAGCGTGCACGTTTTTGTTCTGTTAAAGCCATTTTATACCTCTTTTACTATTAATTGATCATATAGAGCTTGATAGTTGGCCATGTTGACATGACCAGTCATTTTTTCTTGAGCATTAAGCATTCCAAGGACATTTGCCTTGATTAAAAGTTCTGCATCCGATTCTTTATGAAGAAGTCCTGAAGAAATTCCTGCCACAGTAGAATCTCCAGATCCAACAGGATTTACTACCTGAATTCTAGGAATATCTACCTTGTAGAAAGTGTCACCATGTTTGGCAAAGGCACCATTGGCACCAAGTGAAACGATAATCCATTCAATACCTGCAAATAAAGGTTCTTGAAGAACTTCTTTTAATTCCTCCAAATCCTCAGAAACTTCTCTTCCTAGAAGTTGAGATAATTCCTCATTATTTGGTTTGATGACTGTTGGTTTATGTGATGATTCAAGAACCGCCTGAAGTGCTGCACCTGAACAATCCAAAACAACAGGCTTACCAGCATCATTTGCAATTTTTACAAGTTGAGCATAGTAATCCACTGGAAGACCTGCGGGTAAACTACCTGAGATAGCTACTACTTCTACACTATCAAGAAGTTTTCCAAAATGAGCCAAGAAAGCTTGTCCTTCTTGTTCCAAAACTTCTGGGCCTTTTTCTAATACTTCTGTTTGGTTTTCACCATGTAGAATAGCGATACAGTTGCGAGTTTCTCCCTGAATTGAGAAGAAATCTTTCTTTACTTGATCATCGATATTTTCAACCAAAAACTCACCAAGTTTACCACCAACTAAACCAGTAGCAGCAACTGGATCACCAAATTCTGAAAGTACTCGAGTAACATTGAGCCCCTTACCACCAGCTGTTTTTGTAACATCAACAACTCGGTTGACAGTATCAATTTTTAACTCATCCAAAGGATAAGAAATATCAATGGATGGGTTCATTGTGACTGTTAAAATCATAGGTCACCTCTTAGTCGTGGTATTCTCCACGATCCCATTTTTCAAGGAATTCTGTAAAGAAGTTTGCATCAGTTTGTTGAGCATTGTGGCTTTCAACATGTTCAATCTTAGCAATCAATTTTTTGTTTTCTTCAGATGGTTTGTATTCAGCATTAATGAATGCTTCAATGATATCACACATGAGCAATTCACCAGTAATCTTACCACCAAAACCGATAACGTTAGCATTCAATTGTTCTTTGGCATAAAGAGCTGTAGTCATATCACGTACTAAAGCAGAACGGACACCAGGAACTTTATTTACAGCATTGTTGATACCAACACCAGTACCACAGATACAAACACCAAGATCAGCTTGTCCACTAACAACTGCTTCCCCTACTTTTTTACCAAAGATTGGGTAGTGAGTACGTGTATGGTCATATGTACCAAAGTCAATGACTTCATATCCTTTTGATTTCAAAAATTCTGAAACCGCCATTTTTTCATCTGTTACGATGTGGTCACATCCAATTGCAATTCTCATTTTTAACTTACCTTTCTTACTGTAATCTAATTAGCACATTTTGTTCAACATATCAACACGAATTTGGTGACGTCCACCATCGTATTTACCGTTAACAAATCCTTTAGCAATATTTTTAGCCAATTCATCACCAACAAGTTGTGCACCCATAGTGATCATACGTGAGTTGTTGTGACCACGAGTCATATAAGCTGAGCGTTCGTCAGAAACTTCTGCAGCAACCATTCCTTTGATCTTAGTTGCAACCATAAATGGACCAGCTCCATAAGCATCAATCACGATACCAAGGTTTTGTTCCTCTTTGTTTACTTCTTCAGCAACAGCAAGAGTCACATCAACAAAATCTTGTCCCTCTGCTGTAACATCCACAACGTGGAAGTTTTCTTTTTCCAAGAAGTCTTTCACAACTTCTTTCAATCTCAAACCTGCAGCATCTGCACCGATAACAATAGCCATATTGTATACTCCTTTTTATTTTTCTAGGCTAGTAAATCTTAATCGTAGAATTTTAACAATAAAGATTATCTAGCAGTTTATTAACATAAATTAATGTTCAGATGATAAACATCCTTACGATTCCTTTAAGAGGACTTAAAGGGATTTTCTTTAGAATCAAAGAAAATATAACAACCTACTATTTGTTTGCTTCAAACAGTATTTGTTGCTTACAAACATAATATACTCTTATTTTTTAAAAAAGTCAACAGTTAATGTTTGTTTTCTATTTTAATTTTAAAGAATTTGGATCGCAAAACCAATTTGGTCTACCTGTCCTGCTTCTAAGAGTCGCACATTCTTTTTATCTTCCAAATGATCGCCTTCTTCTAGCGATGTTGATAAGCCAGACCATGGTTCAAAGGCAATGAAAGGTCCCTTATTTAATGTAGACCAAATAATGAGATTTGAAAACTCTTTAAAATCTACTTTTAGACCTTTAGTGTGCTTACGAGATCGTAATGTAACCGTTCTAGATTTTAATTCATCTAATGTAACAGCATCCACACTAAAAAGATCGTAACTTAAATTTAATTCTTTTTGGTTTGTTAGCCATGGACTTCTATCTTGAAAATCCAGCATACCAGTTTCAGGGAAAGGACGTGGAACAGAGCAAGTCTCTTCTTTCTCAAACTCTATATAGTAATCTTCATAGGATTCATCGTCACTAAGAGGACAATTAAAACCTGGATGACCTCCTATAAAGTAAGGCATGAGCTTGCTAATTTCTTTATTGAAAATCTTGTATTGAGTCCGTACCGTCTTACCAGTAAGGCTATAAGTGATTTCTAAGCGGAAATGATAAGGATAGTTTTCATAAGAAGATTCATCATCTTCGATAGCAAAGGTTACACTATTATCAGTTTTTTCTACCAAATCAAACTCTTTTTTGCGAACTAATCCATGTCTTGGAATATTTCCTTTAGATTCATTTCCTTCACTATCTACATAAATAGCTGTGTCATTACGTAAAGAACCGCAAATAGGAAATAGAACTGGTGCTTGACCACTCCAGTATTTAGCATCACCTTGCCATAAGTATTCAATACCCTCATTGTCTTTTATTGATGAAAGAGCACCACCGAGTGTTGTAAACTCAACTGTTAATTTATCTGATTTTAATTCAATCACTGTTATTTACCTCCGAGATTTTATACTTAAGAAAAAGCTAGACTGTCACTCCCAATTAGGAAATTGACAACCTAGCTTTTACAATTTACATTTTATAGGAGTGCATTATTTTGCGTTTGCTGCGTATTCTTCGTTACGTTTGATCATTTGTTTTCTGTACCAAGCAAAGATACCGATATAGAATACAAGGAAGACTACTGCACCAAGGATTGCTTTGATATCACCAGTTGTAGTGTTACCAATTGTCCAACCAAGAAGTTTTTCAATTGGTCCTTCAAGAGTTGAGTGAGTAATCAATTGAGTTTGGCTCACACCTGCTGGGAAGGCACCTACACCTTTAGCAAGTTCTGTTGCAAATGGTGCAATAAGTGTACCTGAAAGAAGGAAGAGTGGCAACAAGAGTGTTCCGAAGATAATCATACGGAGCAATTTACCACGAGTTACAACCAAGAGAGCTGGAGTAACACCCATAGCGATGATACCTGCAAGTGGCAAGATACCATTTCCGACTTTTGAAAGAAGCACAGCTTCAATCAACATGATTGGTGCAAGTACGTTGGCACAAGCCCAGATTTCAGCACGACCAGCGATGAATGGCCAGTCAAGACCGATGTTAAATTTACGTCCTTGAAGACGTTTAGTAGCAACGTTTGTAATACCTTGTGAAAGTGGTTCTACGGCAGCGATGAACCATGAACCGATAAGTGAGAAGAGTTCCAAAGATACACCAGCTGTCAAACCAAGAGACAACCATCCTTTGATAACAAGACGCCATTTATCTGCATCTGCAACACCTTCAATTGGATGTGGAGTTCCCATAATACCGATAACAATACCAAGAATGAAACCGATAAAGAATTTAGAACCCCAGAAACCGATTTTCTTGTTCAATTTTGCAGCGTCAAAGTCATATTTATCAAGACCTGGGAAGAATTTTTCAAAAATCTTATCCAAAACCATGATAACTGGGTTCATCATGTAGTTCATGTGAGTTGATGTCATTGGTGATGAACTTGGTGCATTAAGAAGGTCATCAAATGTAGGTTTCATCAAGTCAGAGTTGATAATTTTCAACACACCAACAAGGACGATAGCTGCTGTAGCAATAAAGAGTGAAACCCCTTGGCTCACACCATTGTTGTCAGCATACCATTTAATCAAAAGACCTGTGATAGACAAGTGCCAGATATCGAAGATATCAACGTCAAGTGTATCTGTTTTCTTCATAGCAAGCATCACTACGTTGACAATCAACATGATGAGCAAGAAGTAAAGTGTCCAAGCAGATCCCCAAGTGATTGTTGCAAGTGGTGCCCAACCAACGTCAGTGATACTCAATTGGATACCTGTGTTTTCAACAAATTTTGCAAGTGATGCTGAGAAAGCACCATTTAGCATACCGATGATGGCACCGATACCTGTAAGAGCGATGGCAAGTTTGATACCACCTTCAAGCGCTTTGGAGAATTTCACTCCAAAAAGTAAAGCCAATACTGTCAAAATGATTAACATGATGACAGGTCCACCCATATCTAAGATAGGTGTGAAAAATTTTTTGATTAGGCCAAAGATTGCATCCATAACAGTTCCTCCCTTTTTATGTTATATGAATGTTAACAAATTAGAATTAGCCTAATCCGTGTTCTTTAATAGCTGCTTCAATATTATCAAATACTGGAGCGCTCATTGCTGGAATACGGAATAAGATTGGTCCAGCTTCAATTACTGGAATACCAGGGTCAAAGCCAAGGTCTGTAGCAGCAATTGGTGTGAAGATGTCATAACCTTTGATAAGGTCTTCGTTCACATCTTTAACCATAACTGCATCACAATGTACATCGTAGCCACGGTTTGCTAGTTCTTCTTCAAGAGCACTTTTAATTTGGTGACTTGAGTTTACACCTGCACCGCAGGCAGCAAGAATTTTAATCATATGGATCTCCTCCAAATTTATTTTTATAAACTAAGTTATGCTGTTGCTTCAGTAATATAAGTATAAAGAGCTTCTGGTTCAGTAATTTTAGCTAAATCTGCTAAATGTCCATTTCCTGTGAAGAAGTCCATTAACTGAGCAAGGATGTTCGTCTGGCTTGAACTTGAGTTATTAATGATAAAGAATAGTAATGATACTGGAACTTCCTTATCAGGTGCAATCATATTATGAAAAGTAACAGGCTTCTCGATACGAACAACTACAACTTTCTCAGCTAGATTATGAATTGTATCCGTATGAGGAATAGCAACATTTGGTAAATCTTTTCCCAAAAATTCCATATCTAAGCCAGTTGGAAATGACTTTTCTCGTGTAATTAAGGCTTCACGATAAGTTGGAGCTACGATTTCTCGCTCTTCCAATAAAGTTGCTACCTTATCAAAAAGTTCTTCTTGATTATCCGCTTCTAGACAAAAGACAAGATCTTTATCAAAGAATTGATCTAATCCCATAAGGTTTAACCTTCTTTCAATTAACTTTATGTTCTAAGTATAACACTATATGAAATCGTTGTCAATCATTTTCTGTTTTTTTTTGTCTCTTTTTCAAAAACTTTTGATTGTTTTTTAGCTTCTTATCAACAAATAAACACCATTCAAACAATTACTCTAGTTCAATCAAACATTTCTTTATCATTAAAAAATTTAAAAAAAGCAGGAAATTCGAATCCTGCTCATATTTTTTATATTAATAAGTTAGTTGCCAGTTAGTCCTCAGTATACTATTCTTCATCCATACTTAGAACACTTAGGAAGGCTTCTTGCGGTACTTCCACTGATCCAATGGCTTTCATTCGTTTCTTACCAGCTTTTTGTTTTTCAAGGAGTTTGCGTTTACGAGAAACGTCACCACCATAACACTTAGCAAGAACGTTCTTACGAAGGGCCTTGATATCTGTACGAGCCACAATCTTGTGTCCAATTGCCGCTTGAATTGGAACTTCAAATTGTTGACGAGGGATGATTTTCTTAAGCTTATCAACTATGAGTTTACCACGTTCATAAGCAAAATCCTTGTGGACAATAAAGCTGAGTGCATCAACCTTATCACCATTTAGGAGGATATCCATTTTCACCAGTTTAGATGGGCGATATTCTGACAATTCGTAGTCAAAGCTTGCATAACCACGTGTAGAAGACTTAAGTTTATCAAAGAAGTCAAAGACGATTTCGGCGAGAGGAATTTGATAGATAACATTAACTCGATTATCATCGATATAATCCATTGTCACAAAGTCTCCACGCTTGCGCTGAGCCAATTCCATTACTGCTCCGACAAACTCTTGCGGTACCATGATTTGCGCCTTGACATAAGGCTCTTCAATGGTCGCAATCTTAGTTGGATCTGGGAACTCAGACGGGTTAGATACATCCATAGACTCACCATCCGTCTGATTAACCTTGTAGATAACCGATGGAGCTGTCATGATGAGGTCGATATTAAACTCCCGCTCCAAACGTTCTTGGATAACATCCATATGAAGAAGGCCAAGGAAACCACAACGGAAACCAAATCCAAGAGCCTGAGATGTTTCTGGTTCAAACTGAAGACTAGCATCATTCAGTTGCAATTTTTCAAGGGCTTCACGCAAATCGTTGTACTTGTTTGACTCGATTGGGTAAAGACCTGCAAAAACCATAGGATTCATTTGTTTGTAGCCATCTAATGGCTCTGTCGCAGGATTGGTTGCCAAGGTAACGGTATCACCCACACGAGTGTCCTGAACAGTCTTGATAGAAGCTGCAATATAACCAACGTCACCAGTCGCAAGAAAATCACGACCAACTGCTTTCGGAGTAAAAATACCGACTTCGGTCACATCAAAGGTCTTGCCATTACTCATAAGCTGAATCTTATCGCCAGGTTTGACCACTCCATCCATGACACGCACTTGGAGAATAACCCCACGGTAAGCATCGTAAACTGAGTCGAAAATCAAAGCCTTAAGTGGCGCTGTCACATCACCCGTTGGTGCAGGCACTTTTTCTACAATTTGTTCAAGAATTTCTTCAATCCCAATACCAGCCTTGGCAGAAGCCAAAACTGCTTCGCTGGCATCTAAACCAATCACATCTTCAATCTCTGTACGCACGCGCTCAGGATCTGCAGCTGGCAGATCAATTTTGTTAATGACTGGCATGATTTCCAAATCATTGTCTAAAGCCAAATATACATTGGCAAGCGTTTGAGCCTCAATTCCTTGAGCAGCATCGACCACCAAAATAGCACCTTCACAGGCAGCTAAGGAACGAGAAACTTCATAGGTAAAGTCAACGTGTCCAGGGGTGTCAATTAAGTGGAAAATATAAGTCTCTCCATCTTTAGCTGTATAATTAAGCTCAATGGCATTCAGTTTAATGGTAATCCCACGTTCACGCTCCAAATCCATGCTATCTAAAAGCTGGGCTTGCATTTCACGACTAGAAACGGTTTCTGTTTTCTCCAAAATACGGTCTGCCAAAGTAGATTTGCCATGGTCAATATGGGCAATAATGGAGAAGTTGCGAATCTTCTCCTGTCGTTTTTTCAATTCTTCTAAGTTCATGATTCTCTTCCTTTCAGGGTATCTATTAATTATAAATTGTTTTTAACATTTTGACAAGACCATACCCTGTAAGGAGTACTAATCTTCGGCCACAAAGCCATCATTTTCGATAATGTAATGTTCTGTCATTCCTTGCTCTGTAAAGACAATACCATGAAGAACACCACCAAAGACAGCTCCACCATCCATACCGATTTTACCATCTTCTGTCATCCAAAGTTCAGCTGTCCCTCGATCTTGTTTTAGCAAACCATAAACAGGTGTATGCCCAAAGACAATGGTTTTCCCTGTATGATTAACCGCTTCATGGAATGGTTTTCTGAGCCAAACTTTTTTATAATCTGTCGTATCGTGCCAGTCATCTAGTGTCAAATCGACACCTGCATGAACAAAAATATACTGTTCCGTTTCTACTACAAAAGGCATTTGACGAATAAATTCAACCAAATCGGCAGCTTCAGTCGCAACACGTTTGGCATCCTTCACTCCATCTACAGGAGCATCCAAGGGACGACCTAAAATAGAGTTAATAGTTGTATCACCACCGTTTCTCCTGTAGTGATCATAACTTTCTTCAGGATCATCAAGCCAAGTTAAAAACATATACTCGTGATTCCCTGAAATACAAATAGCTCCATGATTATCAACTAAATCTTTAACCATTTCGAGAACACGGCGACTATCTTCACCTCGGTCAATTAAATCACCAAGGAAAAGCAACTGGGTTTGACCATTCCATGTCTTAAGAAGGTCTTCTAGCATTCCTGCTTTTCCATGGACATCTCCAATAACATAATAGTCTGTCATTTTATTTCTCCCTATTTTTCAACAATTCTCTTGCTTGGGTAAGGGCAGCTTCTGTCACATCATCTCCTGCCAACATCTTGGCAACTTCCTCCACCCGCTCTTCAATAGTTAAGAGACGAACGGTAGAAACCGTTGAATAGTCATTGCTAATCTTCTCAATAAAGAATTGGTAGTCAGAGATAGCAATCACTTGAGGAAGATGGGAAATAGCTAATACTTGACTATGCTGACCGATTTTATAAATCTTTTGAGCAATGGCTTGGGCTACACGACCTGAAACTCCCGTATCCACCTCATCAAAGACAATACTAGTCTTACCTTCCTTACGAGAAAAGGCTGATTTGATAGCCAGCATGAGACGAGACAATTCTCCACCAGACGCTACTTTTACAAGAGGTTTAAATTCTTCACCAGGGTTGGTGGAAATATAAAACTCAACTGTTTCATTTCCTTCACGACTGAATTTACCCTTAGTAAATTGAACTTGAAACTGTGCCTTATCCATATATAAATCTTGCAGCTCTTGCTTAATCTCAGTTTCCAATTGCTGGGCCAATGCATGACGTGCTAATGCAAGCTGACCTGCCAAATTTACAAGGTTTGCTTCCATTTTTTTGAGTTCAGCTTCCATTTCTGCTGAGGAAAGATTGTTTCCTGTCAAGTGATTGTACTCATCTGTTATTTTAGCAAAATAAATCAAAACATCATCTACACTACCACCATATTTACGTGTGATTGTATGAAGAAGGTCCAAGCGGCTTTCAACCTGCATGAGTCGATTGCCATCAAAGTCTAAATCATCAATAATCCCTTCTAAACGCTTGCTAATATCTTCTAAAACATAATAAGACTCAGATAAGGAAGCTGAAATATCTCGATATTCTGGATCGAACTCTTCCACACTTTCCATATCATTCATAGCTGAACGAACATTAGCTAGACTAGAAAATTCTTCATTGTCCAACATCCTATAGGCATTTGTTAAGGTATCAGCAATATTCTTATGGTTAAGAAGTTTATCTCGCTCTTGATTGAGAGCCAAATCTTCACCCTCTTTTAAGGAAGCAGCATCAATCTCTGCCATTTGAAATTCCAACATTTCGATACGAGCCTTATGTTCCTCTTGATTTTTCTTAACTTCAAGTACTTGCTTACGCTTCTTTCGGTAAGTGTCAAAAGTTTCTTGATAAGACTCTTTCAATTGCCAAAAAGCAGAATCTCCAAATTCATCCAACATTTGAATATGGCGTTGGGGACGCATCAATTCTTCTTGGTCATGCTGACCATGAATATCGACAAGGTGTTGACCTATTAAGCGTAAGACCGAGAGATTGACCATCTGGCCATTGACACGGCTAATACTGCGCCCATTTTGTAATATTTCACGACGAATAATGATTTCATCGCTCAATTCTAGACCCTGCTCTTCAAAAATATTCTCAAAAACACGGCTATTCTCAACGGAAAACAGCCCTTCAATCTCAGCCTTGGGAGCACCATGACGAATAACATCCGTAGTTGCTCTAGCCCCCAACATCATATTCATGGCATCGATAATAATGGATTTCCCTGCTCCAGTTTCCCCAGTCAGAACCGTCATCCCTTTTTCAAAATTGAGAGAAATAGATTCAATAATAGCAAAGTTTTTTATTGAAATTTCAAGTAACATACAGCCCTACCAATTTCTTACTTGTTCAAACAATTCCTCAGCTAGACTTTCACTTCTAGCAATAACTAGAATAGAACTATCATCTGCCAAACAAGAGAAAATCTTATCTGAAAAATTCTCTATTAGCTGAGCTTTGACAAAGGCAGTGTTACCTGGAACAACTTGGAGGCTAATCATCTTATCCATCCATTCTGCCGATTCAATATTATCTTCAGCTAGCTGCAAACTTTTTACGACTGATTTTGGCAATTCATAGACGTATGTGTTATCCTTTAAAGGAATTTTAACAATACCTAACTCCTTAATATCTCTTGAAACAGTCGCTTGAGTGGCAGTAATTCCAGTTTCTTTTAGATGTTCTACGATTGCTTCTTGTGTTCCAATTTGATAATCTGTTACAAAGCGTCTGATTTTTTCAAGTCTTTCTTTTTTATTCATCTTTAAACTCTCTATGTGCTCTCTCTACAATTTTTTCTATTTCAGAAGCAACTATGTTGCTTGCCCCATTTTCTTTTTTCAAATAAGCCAGAAACTCAATATTCCCGTGGCCGCCTTGGATCGGAGAAAAGTCCAAACCAAGAACTGAAAAACCTTCTTCAACTGCCATGCTAGTAACCGTCTCAAGAACAGTCTGATGAACCTTGGCATCCCGAATGATTCCATTTTTTCCAATTTGCTCACGTCCTGCTTCAAACTGAGGTTTAACGAGAGCAACAACTTGACCTTGATCTGCTAAGACACGGTGCAAGGCTGGTAAGATAAGACTGAGAGAAATAAAACTCACATCTATACTAGCAAAGCAGGGTTCTTGTTCAAAATCAGTCTTTTCAGCATAGCGGAAATTAAATTGTTCCATGCTAACAACACGTGGATCTTGCCGTAATTTCCACGCCAATTGATTTGTCCCAACATCCACTGCGTATACAAGTTTGGCTCCATTTTGCAACATGACATCGGTAAATCCTCCAGTAGAGGCTCCAATATCAATGGTTGTTGCGCCACTTACGGACACATCAAAGATTTGCAAGGCTTTTTCTAATTTTAAGCCACCTCGACTAACATACTTGAGCTTTTCTCCTTTGAGTTTTAACTCTGTATCATCTGCAATTTTTTCCCCTGGCTTATCAAAACGCTCCCCATTTAAAACAGCGACTACCAAACCAGCCATAACCCCTCGTTTGGCCTGCTCTCTCGTTTCAAACAAGCCCTGTTTATAAGCGAGTACATCCACTCTTTCCTTAGCCATCTATTCTTAAACTTTCTACTATTTTTTGAATAGGCCTAGTTTCAAAGCTGATCAGCTGTGCAATTTCTTCTAATTTAGCATTAGCTTGATCTAAGGTTTGATTACAAAAGGTAACTGCTTCTTCCAATCCCAATAAGGATGGATAAGTTGATTTTTCCGCCTGTATATCCTTTTGTGGTGTCTTACCGATTTCTTCAAAACTCGCCGTTACATCCAGTACATCATCTCTGACTTGAAAGGCTAGACCAATCAACTCACCTACAGTTTTCAGTTTGCCTTCTATTTCTGAACTTAACTCTGCTATGATAGCTGCAGCTTGGAAAGGAAAGGTCAACAGTTTACCAGTTTTATTTGCATGAATAGTCTGGAGTTCTTCCAAAGACAAGTGCTGATGTTCTCCCTCCATATCCAGAACCTGGCCTGCTACCATGCCCATGCTTCCTGATGCAAGAGACAAGTTAGCAATCAAGTCCACCTTGATCTGACTTGGCAAATCTGCCTGCGCTATCAAGGCATAAGGATCTAGGAACAAGGCATCTCCAGCCAATATTGCCATAGCTTCGCCAAATTTCTTATGGTTTGTTAGCCGTCCCCTTCGGTAATCATCATCATCCATAGCAGGAAGGTCATCATGAATCAAGCTTCCTGTGTGAATCATCTCCAAGGCTGCCGCCACTTGCGCGTGAGCTGGTGTAATAGAAACTTGCAAGGCTTCTAAGACTTCTAATAAAAGAAAGGGGCGGATGCGCTTGCCACCAGCATGAATGGAATAGAGAACAGATTCCCGTAAACTAAAAGCAAACTGCTGATCCCCATAGAAATTTTCCAAGGCTGACTCAACAAGTGCTAATTTTTCTTGTTTGTTCATTCAAAATCACTTTCTGTTCCGTCTTCTTGCATAACCTTAACCAAAGTTTTTTCAGCCTTGTCCAAGGTAGCTTGAAGTTCTTTTGATAAGAGCATGCCTTTTTGGAAAGCTGTAATCGCTTCTTCTAGGGCAATTTCACCATTTTCCAAACTTTGGACAATAGTCTCTAGTTCTGCTAGATTTTCCTCAAATTTCTTTTGTTTTGACATCTTTAACCTCTAATTCTACCTGACCGTCTCGCATCAAAAGCGTCACTAGGTCTTTTTTATTTAAATTCGCAACTGAATCCACAACGGACTCATCTTTTTTGACAATAGCAAAGCCACGCGCCACAATGCGACTAGTATCTAACATGATCAAAGCTTCTGATAAACGCTTGACTTCAGCAACTTTAGCATCATAAACCAAAGCTACCTGACTCCGTAACAGCTTATCCATCTGTTCCAGGCGGTCCTGATAACGTTGAACTTTAGTAACAGGTGATAACTGCATCAGTCGATGCGTCCTTGCTTGGACTATCTGTTTGTTATCAGAAATCCGTGTTCGCAAACTTTGTTTTAAGCGCAATTGCAGTTGATCCAAGCGTTGCATATAGCCATCATACAAACGCTCTGGCTGTCTAAAGATAACAGACTGACTGCATTTTTTCAAAGCTTCTTGTTTCTTAGATAGGATATTTCGGACTGCCGTTGCCATCCGTTTTTCCTGATTTTGCAAATGAGCTAATACATCCAACTTGGTCACAGGTGTTGCCAGTTCAGCAGCAGCTGTTGGCGTTGCAGCTCGTCGATCTGCAACAAAATCCGCCAAGGTCACATCCGTCTCATGTCCCACACTAGAAATGATTGGCAAACGAGATTCAAAAATAGCTTGTACCACAATTTCTTCGTTAAAGGCCCACAAATCCTCAATGGAACCTCCACCACGACCAATAATCAGCAAATCCAAATCGTCACGTTCATTAGCACGCGCAATATTACGAGCAATTTCCTCCGCAGAGCCTTCACCTTGCACCTTAGTTGGATAAAGTAGGATATCAACACCTGGAAATCGTCTACTCACTGTTGTAATAATATCTTGAATCACCGCTCCACTACGACTGGTCACTACGCCGATTCGTTTAGGAAACTGAGGAAGAGCTTGTTTGAAACCTTCTTGAAAAAGGCCTTCTTCTGACAATTTTTTTTTGAGCTGCTCAAACTGAATAGCCAATGCTCCTATCCCATCTGGTTCAGCCTTTTCGATAATGATAGAGTAGCTCCCACTCGGTTCGTAGATTTGAACTCTACCAATTACATTGATTTTCATCCCTTCTTCTAAGTCAAATCCCAATTTTTGATAGACTCCTGACCAAATAGTCGCCTGGATAACAGCATGATCATCTTTGATGGAGAAATATTGGTGGGTAGGGCGCTTACGAAAGTTGGAGACTTGACCAGTCAAATAGACCCGTTCCAGATAGGGGTCTTTATCGAATTTCATTTTAAGATATTTGGTCAAAGTTGTTACCGATAAATACTTTTCCATCTCTACCTTCTATCTATTTTCTTGCTTTTTATAGGTATTATTATACCAAAACTAACCTCAAAAATCTCCATTTATGTTTTCATTATAAGGAAAAAATAAAAATGAAGGCAAGACCTCCATTTTCAAAAATCTATTATTAGTTTTGTCTGCCTTCTTCCAAAATCTTTGCAATTTTGGTTGTCAAGAGGTCAATAGCAACAGTGTTACTAACACCCTCTGGTATCACGATATCGGCATAACGCTTGGTTGGTTCGATAAACTGATGGTACATAGGTTTAACCACACCTAAATACTGTTCAATCACACTATCCAAGCTACGACCACGTTCTTCCATATCACGCTTGATACGACGAATAATGCGCACATCGTCATCTGTATCTACAAAAATCTTGATATCCATCAAATCACGTAAGCGCTTGTCCTCCAAGACCAAAATCCCCTCAACGATAAAGACATCTTGAGGCTCCTGACGATAGGTCTTGCTACTCCGTGTATGCTCTGTATAGTCATAAGTCGGAATGTCCACTGGACGCCCTGCCAACAATTCCTTAATCTGCTCGATCATCAAGTCTGTATCAAAGGCAAAAGGATGGTCATAGTTGGTTTTTACACGCTCTTCAAAGGTCAAATGAGACTGATCCTTGTAGTACGAATCATGCTCAATCATGGAAATTTTTTCATCAGGAAAATGCGATAAAATGGCTCTGGAAACACTGGTTTTCCCACCACCAGAACCACCTGTCACTCCGATAATGATTGGTCTATTTTGCATGCTATCCTCCGTTTTTTTATCCGTCGTCTATTCTATCATATTTTTAGCAAAATTTATAGTCTGGTTTGGATAGTCTAGGGGAAGAATTCAAATCCCTACACCCTAATTATACTAGCTAAAAACCTTTCTTGGCTTGTAAAGGTTATCCCGTTTTTCAAGAATGGCTAGCAATTTATCTCCTTCAAAAGCAGCCAATTCTTGATTCGTTTGTTCTAACTCAATAAAACGACCAAAGCGTACTTCCTGAGCCTGTTCTGGGGATAGGAAAACTTTGACAAGGTCCCCTGTCCCAATCTCTAGAGGATGGAGAAAGTTCAGTTGACCAGCCTCCACTTTTTCTGTGATTTCTTCCAATGTAAGAGCGTCTTCTAGCTGTAAACCGGCTGCACTAGTACGAGTTAACTGAGACATATGGGCCGCATAGCCAAGCTTCTCTCCTAAGTCAACCGACAAGGTACGGATATAAGTACCCTTGCTACATTTCACACGAAAAGTAAAGCGTGCAAGATGACCCTCATAAGAAATCGGACTTGTCCGTTCAAATTGATAAATGGTTACCTGACGTTCTGGGCGCTCTACTTCCTGTCCAGCACGCGCATACTCATAGAGCTTACGACCATTGACCTTGACTGCCGAATACATAGGTGGAATCTGACTAATAGGCCCCGTCAAGCTAGCAATCGCTCCATCAATAAGTTTTTCATCCAAGGGCGATAGAACAGGTGTCTCTGCGACCACTTCCCCACTGGCATCCTCAGTCGTCGTGGAATAGCCCAGAGTGATTTCCCCCTCATAGACCTTACCCTCGTCCTGCATAAACTCGACCATGCGGGTCGCCTTACCAACCGCAATCGGCAAAACGCCCACTACATCCGGATCCAAGGTCCCACCATGACCAATCTTCTTGGTTCCCAATATCTTACGCAGTTTAAAAACCACATCATGCGAGGTCATACCTGCTTCTTTTTTTAAGTTAATAATACCGTTCATTTTTGCTTTCTCACTCCCCCTTCAGAGCTTCAAATTTCGCTTTCATGGTTGGATTTTTCCGGGTCAATTTTTTAACAGAGACATCTTCCAATTTGTTGTTAGCTAGACGAAGTTGATTCTCAGATGTAGTTAAGAACTTCTTAACTTCTTCCATGCGCTTAATGGCCTTGTCGATTTCATCAATGGCTTTGCCAAAGTTAGTCGAAGCTGAGCTGTAGTTCTTGGCAAAAGCCTGTTTAAAGGCATCCAAGTCTTCTTCAAAATGCGTAATGTCAATATTTTGTTCGCGAACCAAGGCCAACTCCTGCTTGTATTTTAGGGAATTTAGCGCCGCATTACGTAAGATACCAATCAACTGGATAAAGAATTGAGGACGAACCACATACATCTTTTCATACTCGTGGCTGACGTCTACAATCCCTGTGTTAAAGTAGTCATTATCTGCCTCAAGCATGGTCACCAAAACAGCATATTCACAGTTTTTTTCACGACGGTCCTTGTCCAATTCCTTGTAAAAATCTACATTCTTGTGCTTCTTCTCTGTTCCGTCCGCTTCATTTTTCATCTCGAACATAATAGAGATAATCTCTACTCCATTTTCATCACTCTCACGGAAGATAAAGTCCCCCTTAGACCCACGCGCAGAGACCTTGTTATCCTTCTCAAAGTAAGCATTTGGAAAGGCGAAACTACGAACCTTGTTAAACTCACTCTCTGCATACTGTTCCAGACTTTCCCCGATGGCTTTTGTAGATTGTTGAGCCTTGAAATTCTTGTAAAATTCAACTTGTTCACTAGCTGCTTTAAGCTGGGCTTCGTAGTTTTGTTTAACTGAAGCAAGAGAAAGCTCATTTTCTTTTTCTTGCAAGAGAAGCTGATTTTTGATCTGATCCCGTTCTTTTTCTAGATCAGAAAGGGTCTTCTGTAGTTGATTTTCATGTTCCAGACGCAAGGTGGCCAATTGGTTTTCCAAGGCCTGTACTTCCTTGTCCTTAGCCAATAAGGCCTCATGGCTTGTCTGTTCAACTTCTTTCTTGGCCAATTCTTTTTCTGTATCAAAGTTTTGGATTTGACTCTGTAATTGCGCAATTTCTTGGTCTTTTTGAGCCAGTTTAGTCTGTTGCTCATTCATGGCCTTTTGCTCAGCCAAGGCCAGTTCCTGCCTCATCCTATCGTGTAGTTCCTTATCAAACTCTGCCGTTCTCACTTGGGACAAGAGTTCGGCATACTGGCTTTCATTTACTGTAAAGACTTCCCCACAGTTGGGACATTTGATTTCGTTCATAACTTTCCTCTTTCTAGACTTCTTTATCCATTATATCATGCCTGAGGGAAAATCAAAAACAGTGAGTCGAGACCCACTGCTTATCTTCTTTTACTTTAAATTTTCTCCAAGGCCAAGCGCAAGTCTTCAATCAAATCTTCTACATTTTCAAGTCCGATTGACAAGCGGATTTGGTTTGGTGTGACACCTGCTGCTTCTAGATCTTTTTCTGACAATTGACCGTGAGTGGTTGTAGCTGGATGGACCACAAGCGATTTAGCATCTGCCACATTTGCAAGGTCAGAGAAGATTTCCAAATTATCAATAACCTTGCGGGCTTCTGCCTCCCCACCTTTGACATGGAAGGTAAAGATGGAACCTACACCTTTTGGCAAGTATTTCTCAGCCAAGGCATGGTAAGGACTATCTGCCAGTTTTGGATAATTGACCTTTTCTACCTTAGGATGATTTACAAGAAAATCAACAATTTTCTCAGCATTTTGCACATGGCGTTCCACACGAAGAGAAAGAGTTTCAAGTCCTTGGAGTAATAAGAAGGCATTGAAAGGTGAAATTGCTGCACCTGTATCACGAAGCAATTGAACACGGACAGCGATAATAAAGGCTGCTGCACCCACATCACGAGTATAGCTCAAATTGTGATAGCTTGGGTCTTCCTCAACAAATTGAGGGAATTTCCCTGAAGCTGCCCAGTCAAAACGACCGCTATCGACAATCACTCCACCAATAGTCGTACCATGCCCACCGATAAACTTAGTCGCAGAGTGAATGGCAATGTCAACGCCATGAGAGAAGACGTTAATCAAATAAGGTGTTGCAAAAGTATTGTCAGAAACAAGTGGAATCTGATGTTTATGAGCAATCTCCGCCAATTTTTCAAAGTCAGGAATGTTAATCAAGGGGTTCCCCAAGGTTTCAATCAGAACAAGCTTGGTATTGTCTTTGATAGCTGCTTCCACTTCCTCCAAATCATCAACATCGACAAAGGTTGTTGTGATCCCATAACGAGGAAGGGTTTCCTTCAAAAGATTGAAGGTTCCACCGTAAATAGTTGATGCCGCTACTAGATGGTCACCAGCATGAGCAAGAGCCAAAATCGTATAAGTCACTGCAGCCATACCTGATGCTGTTGCAAGAGCTCCGACACCACCTTCGAGAGCAGCAATTCTTTCTTCAAAGGCAGCTGTTGTAGGGTTGGTAATACGGGTATAGATATTCCCTGATTTTCTCAAGGCAAAAAGATCCGCACCTTCCTGCGTGTCATCAAAAACAAAGGATGTTGTTTGATAAATCGGCACTGCACGAGACTTAGTTGCTGGATCAACTACTTGCCCAGCATGCAATTGTAAGGTTTCAAATTTAAAATCACGAGTCATAAGGCGACCTCCATATAGTTTGATTAAGGATATTGTAGCACCTTAAGGTATAGTTTACCAATATTAGTTTTCTATATTTTGATATAATAAATAGCTATTACTATCATTCCCATATAAAAAAGCACGAATCAATCGTGCCATTTTCTTAATCTACATAAGTATCTTCATTTTTATTGAGGAAGGCGTATGGAAGACCCATCAAGAGACCACCACCAATCAAGTTCCCAATGAAGGTTACACCCCAGTGACGAAGCATATTTCCAACACCGAAGTTAGCAATTGAATCAGCAGCAACACTGAATTTCACAATCGCGAAAGAAGCAAAGTTCGCAGCAATGTGCTCGTTTGTTAAGAATACAAACATGTAAATTGCTGACAAAACAAGCCAAAGTTTGGCACCACCATCTTTGACCAAAACAAATGAAAGAATCGCAATATTTACGAAAATATTTGCCAAAATCGCCTCAAGCAAGATTAATTCATTTGAACGACCCAACTTCATCTCAACAACACCCGAAATAAAACTATCGTGTGTCAGATGTGCATAAGCTGCTGAGTGAGCAAATCCCCAACCTGCTATCAAAGCCCCGATAAGGTTAAACAAGGTACAGTAAAGTAAAATCTCAGCTGTTTTTCTCCAAGAGATTTTTTTCAAGAAACTACCTGCAGTCAAGAACATCATGTTTGAAGTTACCAACTCAGCATTCAAGAAAACAATATAGGCCAATCCCCAAGCGAAGACAAAGGGGAAGAGGAAGCGTCCACTACCTGGCGCAATTTTATTAATCAAGTCAGCCCCAACTGCACCTGCAGCAGTACTAAAGGTTAAAAATGCACCTGCGAACATCGAACGAATCGCATACTTAAATTTGCTTTGACTATAAAGACTTTCTTTCTTCTTGCAAGCAAATTCAATCTTTGAGATAAATTCTGAAGAAACCATAATAAACTCCTAAAACTTTTATTTGTGATAATTATAACATAAAAGCGATATTATGAAAAGGATTTCCCAGACCTATTTTTATAAAATGCTAGTTGTGGTAATCGATTACATATCATTGATGAAGAAGCTTAGAAAATTCTTATTTCTTTATTAAAATTTTAAGTTCTTCATTATATTTATTGTGTTCAGTATTATATATAACTAAAAATAGAGCAAATTACACATTTGATATATCACTAATTCTATCTAATTTACCTCAAAAAAGAGAATCAATATGATTCTCCCTCATCTATCAGTTTTTAATCTACATAAGTATCTTCATTTTTATTGAGGTAAGCATAAGGTAAACCAATTAAAAGTCCACCACCGATAAAGTTTGCAATAAAGGTCACTCCCCAATGACGAAAAATATTTACAAAATCAAAGTGATCTACCTGATCAGAAACAATACTAAATTTCATTATGCTAAAAGAAGCAAAATTTGCGGCAATGTGCTCGTTGGACAAGAATACAAACATAGTAATAGCAGATAATATAATCCATAGTTTTGCTGCACTATCTTTTATCAGAATAGAAGAAAGAATGGCAATATTTACAAAGACATTTGCAAGAATACCCTCAAGTAATACCAAATCACTTGGACGAGCCAATTTCTTGGCTACAAGCTTAGGAAGGAAACTATCATGGGTCAGATGCGAGAATGCTGAAGAGTTTGCAAACATCCATCCAGCTACCAAGGCACCAATGAGATTAAACAAAGTACAATAGAGTAAAATAATCATTGCCTTTTTCCAATCAATCTTTTTCAAAAATACGCCTGCTGTTAAATACATCATATTGGAAGTTACCAATTCCGCATTTAGAAAGACGATATAAGCCAGCCCCCAAGCAAAAACAAACGGGAAAAGGAAGTATCCGCTATTTGGAACAATGCTGTTTAGTAAATCAGCACCAATCGCTCCTGCAGCTGTACTAAAAGTTAAAAAAGCACCGGCAAACATAGAACGAATAGCATACTTGAACTTACTTTGCTTGAAAAGACTTTCTTTCTTGTGGCAATAATAATCTATTTTCGAAATGAACTCTGAAGAACTCATAAAAACCTCCTTTTTACAATCAGCATTATAACATATTTTTGTTTAAATAATCAATAGTATTCTTATCTCTTAATAATCGGATGAAAGTATGTTATTTCTAATAGTCTATAGCTATATAAACAAGAAGCTTGAAAAATATATGGATGCTAAAATTTTACTTATTTTTTTAAAAATTTGTATCATTTATTTTATACTCCTATTAGTTAGATATGTAAAAAATCAGTGAAAATTTCTCTTCACTGACTCTTTAATTATAAATTAAATTGTTTATAAGGTTGATTAAAAGCCGTTAAAATTTCTTCTGATGTTTTCGAATAATCCATTGTTTCTTTTAAATCACCTTTAACAATGGTCCGCTCTGTAGCAGCTGCATCTTCACAAGTTACTAGAGTAATTTCATTAACACCATCTCGATCTTCAATCTCATCAACACGATCTGGTGTAACCGTTTTGACTTCACGAATTTCATAAGTATAGACCTTGTTCTTGTCCGTCACATAAATTTTCATACCTTTTTTAGCACGGTCTAATGGAGAAAACAGCATTTGATTTGCATTCTCAACACTAAAGACATGGTGACTAGCAAGTGAATAGTTACCTTTACCCATCACCTGATTTCGTTTCATAGTTCCTGCTCCATACAAGAGATTTGCATTATCAAGACCTTTAAAAATTGGTAAATTAATCTCTACCTCAGGTATTGCAATTCCTCCGACTACAGGCAATTTTTGAGCATCCCATTGAGAGGCTAAAACAGCTTCTGAAGAAAGTGATTTTACCGAATTAAAATCAAAATTACCTTCAGTGTCTTTATTTTCTTCAATTTTCTCTTTAGATACTTTACTAACTTGATATTTATTTGTATTCCAAACTATAAAAGCATCGCGAATTTTTGAATTAAAAATTAAAGCAATAGAGATAAGTATGAGAAATACAGCTAAAATATTTTTCAGTAGATTTTTTCTTCTGTTTTTCTTTTTTCTATTTTTACGAGACATTAAGCATCACCTTCTATTTTATATTCTGTCCCAACTTCTTCTTTTTCTGCAGCTGCAACACTTGTAAATGTCACAATCTTAGCATCTTGATCAAGCCGCATTACTTTTACTCCCATAGTAGAACGACCTGTTTGTGAAATATTAGCAACATTTGTACGAATCATAACACCTGTATCGGTGATAATCATCAAATCTTCATCGCCTTTAACAGTTAAGAGACCAGCTAGTGGACCGTTTTTATCAGTAATTTTAGCAGTTATCATTCCTTTACCGCCACGGCCTTTAGTAGGGTATTCAGTGGCTACAGTACGCTTACCATACCCTTTTTCAGTAATAACAAGAACCTCATCTTCATCAGTGATAAGTCTTGCCCCTACTACTGTATCACCTTCACGAAGATTCAGACCTTTGACACCCGTTGCACTTCGACTCATTCCACGAACAGTAGATTGTTTAAAGCGAACTGCATAGCCCAACTTAGTTCCTATTATAACATCGGCATCTTCTTCAGTTAATAGGACATTGATTAATTCATCTTCCTCTTTCAAATTTAAGGCTTTTAATCCATTCTGACGAATATTAGCAAATTCCTTAACACTGGTCCTTTTCACAATACCATGACGGGTTGTGAAAAAGAGATAGGCATCATCACTACGTTTTGATTCTATGTTGATAATAGTCTGAATACTTTCACCTTCGTCCAACTTCAATAGATTTACGATAGGCAATCCTTTAGCAGTTCGACCATATTCCGGAATTTCAAAACCTTTAAGACGATAGACACGTCCTTTATTTGTGAAGAAGAGCAGATGATCATGGGTGCTAGTTGACACTAACTCACGAACGAAGTCATCATCTTTGACACCTGTCCCTTGGACTCCACGTCCGCCACGTTTTTGAGCAGTAAATTCACCTTGATCTAATCGTTTAATGTAACCCTTGTTAGAAAGAGTAATTAGAACATCCGATTCTTCAATCAAATCTTCATCTTCTAAAGACAAGACTTCTCCAATCATCAACTCTGTACGACGTTTATCGCCAAACTTACGCTTAACCTCATCTAATTCATCCTTGATAATTTGAGCTACACGTTCTGGTTTTGCTAGAATATCTGCTAAGTCCGCGATCAAAGCAATCAATTCATCGTACTCAGACTGAATCTTATCACGTTCCAATCCTGTCAAGCGGCGGAGACGCATATCTAGAATAGCCTGACTTTGTCTCTCAGAAAGCTTAAACTTGCTCATCAACTCAGCTTGTGCTTCTGCGTCTGTTTCACTAGCGCGGATGATACGAATAACCTCATCGATATGATCCAGAGCAATCAAGAGACCTTCTAAGATATGAGCACGCGCTTCAGCTTTCTCTTTATCAAAACGTGTACGACGAACAACAACTTCTTTTTGATGCTCAATATAGGCATCCAAAATCTGACGAAGAGACAAAATCTTCGGTACGCCATTTTGAATAGCTAGCATATTGAAGCCAAAGTTTGTTTGCATTTGGGTCATTTTGAAAAGATTATTAAGGATCACATTGGCAGAGGCATCTCGTTTCACTTCAATAACAAAACGAACCCCTTCACGGTTAGATTCATCTCTAACAGCTGTAATTCCTTCAATACGTTTTTCTTGAACCAACTTAACAATATGCTCATGTACTTTCGTCTTATTTACCATGTAAGGAAATTCTGTGACAACAATTCGTTCACGTCCAGTCTTTGTTTCCTCGATTTCTGTACGAGAACGTAGAACAATTGAGCCTTTTCCGGTTTCATAAGCCTTATGTATACCAGATTTACCCATAACGAGCGCTCCAGTCGGAAAATCTGGACCAGGTAATACTTCCATTAGGTCTCTTGTCGTCACATCAGGATTATCCATGACTAACTTAACTGCATCAATAGTTTCACTCAAATTATGAGGCGGAATATTTGTCGCCATACCGACAGCGATACCAGTAGCACCATTAACTAAAAGATTTGGAAAACGAGCTGGAAGGACTAAAGGTTCACGCTCATTTGCATCGTAGTTATCTACAAAGTCAACCGTATTTTTGTTTATATCTCGAAGCATTTCAAGAGCAATTTTACTCATACGAGCTTCAGTATAACGTTGGGCGGCAGCGCCATCACCATCCATAGAACCAAAGTTTCCATGCCCATCTACAAGCATGTAACGGTAGCTCCACCATTGAGCCATACGAACCATAGCTTCATAAATAGATGAATCTCCATGTGGATGGTATTTACCCATAACATCCCCTGTAATACGAGCAGATTTTTTATGGGGTTTATCAGGAGTAACACCAAGCTCATTCATTCCGTAGAGAATTCGACGGTGAACTGGTTTTAAGCCATCTCGAACATCAGGAAGAGCCCGCGCTACGATAACACTCATGGCGTAGTCAATAAAGCTAGTCTTCATCTCCTTTGTCAGATTGACATTCACTAAATTTTTATCCTGCATTAATAAATGCCTCATTTCACTATTAGTAACTAAAAATATTATACCATAAAAAGTCCTTGATTTCACTCATCTAAATCTTCTAAAACGTTTACATCATAGACAAGCGGGAATAATCCGTGACAAAGTATTTTAAAAGTGATAGAATGAAAATAAATGGGGAAACCCGAAAAAAAAGAAGGAGAAATTCAGAAGAATGACTTTAACTAAACAACATAAAAAAGTGATCCTTATCGGTGATGGTGCCGTTGGTTCATCTTACGCTTTCGCACTTGTTACCCAAGGAATTGCACAAGAACTAGGAATTATTGAAATTCCTCAATTGTTTGAAAAAGCAGTTGGTGATGCTGAAGATCTTAGCCACGCTCTTGCCTTCACTTCACCTAAAAAGATCTACGCTGCTAAATACGAAGACTGTGCTGATGCAGACCTTGTTGTTATCACAGCTGGTGCACCCCAAAAACCAGGTGAAACTCGTCTTGACCTTGTCGGCAAGAACCTTGCTATCAACAAATCAATCGTTGAACAAGTTGTTGCTTCTGGTTTCGATGGTATCTTCCTTGTAGCAGCTAACCCAGTTGACGTTTTGACTTATTCAACATGGAAATTCTCTGGATTCCCTAAAGAACGTGTTATCGGTTCAGGTACTTCACTTGACTCAGCTCGTTTCCGTCAAGCTCTTGCAGAAACAATCGGTGTTGATGCTCGTTCAGTCCATGCCTACATCATGGGTGAACACGGTGACTCAGAGTTCGCTGTCTGGTCTCACGCTAACGTTGCTGGTGTTAAACTAGAACAATGGTTACAAGATAACCGTGATTTGAACGATGCAGACCTCGTTGAACTTTTCATCTCAGTTCGTGACGCTGCCTACTCAATCATCAATAAAAAAGGTGCTACATACTATGGTATTGCTGTAGCCCTTGCTCGTATCACTCGTGCAATCCTTGATGATGAAAATGCAGTACTTCCACTTTCTGTATTCCAACAAGGTCAATATGGAGTTGAAAATGTCTTCATCGGTCAACCAGCTATCGTTGGAGCACACGGTATCGTTCGTCCGGTAAATATCCCTTTGAACGATGCAGAAACTCAAAAAATGCAAGCTTCTGCAAGAGAATTGCAAGCTATCATTGACGAAGCATGGAAAAATCCTGAATTCCAAGCAGCTTCTAAAAACTAATTATAACAAACTCCCTTTCATAGGGAGTTTTCTTTGTCATTCTTTATAGACTATCAAAATAATAAAAAGCCTACTGACCAAGCTAGAAAGCTTGAATCAATAGGCTTTTTTGAGTGTTATTATTTAACAGCGTCTTTAAGAGCTTTACCTGCTTTAAATGCTGGAACTTTTGAAGCTGCAATCTTGATTTCTTTACCAGTTTGTGGGTTGCGACCTTTACGTTCTGCACGCTCACGAACTTCAAAATTACCAAAACCAATCAATTGAACTTTTTCTCCAGCTGCAAGATATTCTGTCACTGCTGCAAATACAGCTTCAACTGCTGCTGCTGAATCTTTCTTTGTCAATTCTGTAGCTTCTGCTACTTTAGCGATCAAATCTTGTTTGTTTGCCATGTTAATGATTCCTCCAAAATAATTTCTAATTAACAAATATAATCATATCCTAAAATCCGCTTTAGGTCAAGTTAAAAACGCTAAATCTTCTTATTTTCTTTATTTTTTTAGGAATGATAACGAACTAATATAGCCCAAGCGTTTTCACCAGTATGAGTCTGAATAATAGAACCAGTCTCTATAACAGAGATAGGGTTTTCAACATAGGGTTGTAATATATTTCTCATCTCATTTGCCCACTCAGGATTTCCTGAATAGGAAATTCCAATCTCTGCAACAGAACGGTCATTAAGAGATGATGTAAACTCATCTAACCATTTTTTAAAAGTTTTCGCACCACGACCTTTAACAATAGGCTGTAATTCATCATTCTTCATTTGCATTACAACACGAATGTTAAGGAGAGAACTAAGTAAACCAGTAACTCTTCCAATACGACCACCTTTGACAAGGTTCTCTAGAGTAGAAACACCAATATAAAGTTCTGTATTGTTTTTGACTTCTTCCACTCGAGACAAGATTTCATCTATGTCTATTCCTTCTTTGGCCAATCTTGCTGCTTCAACCACTTGAAACTTTAAAGCCTGATCCGTAAATGAACTATCAATAACTGTGACATCCGCCGTTGACAAACTAGCACCTTGTCTAGATGCTTCTACAGTACCTGAAAGGGCATGGGACATATGAATAGCAAGAATCCGACTACCATCCTTGCATAGTTCTTCAAAAACTTCAGCAAATACACCTACAGGTGGTTGACTTGTTTTCGGAAGATTCTTACTTTCTTGCATCAACTGAAGAAATTTACCTTCTTCTTTCAAATCAGCATCAGAATAAACAACGTTATCAATCATTACAGATAATGGAACAATTGTAATATCTAATTGCTTTACTAATTCTGGTTCAATAGTAACAGATGAATCGGTTACAATCTTAATTTTTGTCATAGTATCAATCTTTCTATTTTATACTTCAGATTGGTTTTTCCTACTTTTTATTATATCAAAAAAAGTTTGAAAATCCTAATGGAGTCACTGAAAATTTTCCTTAAAATTTGATATAATCAACTTATAAGAAAAGAGGTTGCCTATGATTAAAAAAATTTCTCCCATCCTAACTATTTTATTAGGTGCTGCCATTTATGCTTTTGGACTAACCTATTTTGTCGTTCCCCATCATCTATTTGAAGGAGGTGCTACTGGTATTACCCTCATCACTTTTTATCTTTTCCAAATTCCAGTCTCTCTTATGAATCTCCTTATCAATGTTCCACTTTTCATTTTCGCATGGAAGATATTTGGTGCAAGATACCTGTATTCTAGTATACTAGGAACAATAGCTTTGTCTGCTTGGTTAGCTTTATTTGAAAGAATTCCTATTCAGATTGATCTTCAAGGCGATTTGCTCATAACTTCCCTTATTGCAGGTATTTTAATGGGAATTGGTTTAGGAATTATTTTCAATGCTGGAGGTACAACAGGTGGCACAGATATCCTTGCACGTATTCTAAATAAGTATACCCATGTTTCTATGGGAAAACTCCTTTTCATTCTAGATTTCTGTATTCTTATGCTTATTCTCCTTATTTTCAAAGATATACGCTTGGTAACTTACACTCTTCTCTTTACCTTTATTGTCTCACGCGTAATTGACTTAATTGGTGAAGGTGGCTATGCTGGAAAAGCTTTTATCGTTATTACTAAGCTACCTGATGAACTTGCTAAACAAATCAACGATAATCTTGGAAGAGGAGTTACTTTTATTCATGGCCAAGGTTATTACAGTGAACAAGATTTGAAAATCATTTATTGTATCGTTGGTAGAAACGAAATTGTGAAAATGAAAGAGATGATTCATCGTATCGATCCACAAGCTTTTATTACTATTGCTGAAGCACATGAAATTCTTGGAGAAGGATTTACTTTTGAAAAAGACGAAATTTAATGTTATGTAATATAGTAGAAACTATCACGGAGTCTTTTAATTTAGCATCCATAACTTTTTTCTTAATTAGATCTAGTAAAAATTTATCATCTTTAAATAACATTCCTGATAAAACAAAAAACTTAGAAAGACTATCATAATATCTTTCTAAGTCTTTTGTTTTATTCTTTATCCAAAGAAGTATCAATCACTTCCAAGCTCGAATGTTTATAACCATAGGTGAAGTAAATGAAACAACCAACTAACAAAGCAATAAAGAAGGCAAGCCAAGTTTCAGCATTGTACTGCAACATAAATGATAAACAAACCACAATAGATAGGATTGGTAACAATGGAACTAGAGGTGTCTTAAACTCACCTTTTCCAGGCATACCTTTTTCTTTCCTTAATTTTATTAATCCATACGGCAACATAATCAAGTAAGCGAGAGTACAAATGTTTAAAAAGGCTGCAATACTAGCTAGTGGAAATATTCCAGCTGCTATAGCTGAAGATAATCCTGTTAAAATAGTTGCATTCTTGGGTATTTTACTTGTTTTCGTTAATTTTTTGAAAGTGGCAGGCAATAAACCATCACGAGCCAAACTATAAATCATACGAGATAAAGCATAGGTCATGGAAATGCATACTGTGATTAAGGTTAAAATAGCTACTAGTGAAACATAATTGGCTGCCCAACTTATTCCGATGCTACGTAAAGAGTAAGCAACCGCATCATCTACATTTAAATGACTATAATGAACAATACCTGTCAAAACAAGCGTTACTAGAGCATATAACATAGTTACAATCAAAAGAGACAATACAATACCTCTAGGAATGTTTTTTTGAGGCTTTTTAACTTCATCTACAGCCATGGAAATAGATTCAAATCCTAAAAAACCAAAGAACATCAAAGAAGCACCAGCCATGATTCCAGTACTAGAGCCATAAATTTGACCAAAACCATAAGGCGCAAAGTCAGACCAATTATCAAGTTTAATATGCCATATTCCCACTAAAACAAACAGTGCTAAAGCAGAAAATTTCAATATAACCAAAAGGGAATTAAAGCGTAAAACAGCTTTAGCATTTAGTAAGACCAGTGATGTGACACACAATAAAACTAGGATAGGCAAGAGATCAACAAAAGTTCCTTCTTGGGGATTAAAAGTACCATTCAGTGCTTGTGGAAGAGAAATTCCATATTGAAGTAAAAGTCCTTTGAAATAAGCTGCCCAACCCGATGCAACACCAGAAATAGCTGTCATAAACTCCATCATAGTTAACCATCCAGCTAACCAAGCAGGTAACTCACCAAGTATCGCATAAAGATAACTATAAGCTCCTCCTGTAGCAGGTATCCGAGAAGCAAATTCTGCAAAAAATAGGGCTGATAAACCAACACACAAGGCTGAAATAACAATTGAAATGACTAAAGCTGGACCTGCTAGACTAGCAGCAGCTGTCCCTGTAATCGTAAATACACCCGTTCCTACCATTGCTCCAATACCCAGTAGGATTAAGTCCCATAGCTTTAAATGCCGATGCATCTCCGTTTTATCTAAACTTACATTCTTAGTCCTAAATATATTCATAGTTTTTCTCCAAATAAAATGATGTTTCTATTTTACCATAAATATAGGATTGTGGTGCATATTTATTAAAATTTTATAAAAAACTGACTACTTTTAGTAATCAGTCTGCTTATATCTTTGTTTAATTCATTTCTTTAAATGCAGCTTCTGCATCAGCATTGCTAATAGCACCAAATTGAATCTTTCCGATTTTTCCTTGACTATCGATTAAATACTCTGTTGGAATACTTCGAATTTGATAGGCTTGGAAGGTTGTTGCTTTAGTGTCATATAAGACTGGAATGTCCTTATATCCTTGTTCTTGAAACCATTTTGGAAATTCTTCAACTGTTTTTTCACCTTGAATTCCAGCTGCGATGACACTTAAAATTTCAAAATCACGATCTTGTTTCGCTGCCAACTCCATTAACTCAGGCATACTTTTTCTACAAGGACCACACCATGAAGCCCAAAACTTCAAATAAACCTTTTTACCCTTATAATCAGATAGTTTGACTTCTTTGCCATCCATAGATTGTAAAGTAAAATCTGGTGCATCTTTTCCTACAGCAATTTGCTGTACAGGTGCTTGTTGAACTTGTTTGGGTGATCCTTGTGCTCCTTGAGTCTTTTTAGTTTCTTCTTCGCTACAAGCCATTAATATCACTAATGATAAGAGACTCAATCCTGTAAACATTACTTTTTTCATTTTTTCTCCTTTATTCAAAAATTCCAGCTAGAATATTTACTTGTCCTAATAGTAACAAAATTCCCATTAAAATAATAAGGAAACCACCAATTTTCTTTAGTAGCATCATATGACGTTTGATTTTACTAAAATAAGGCATTACTACACCTGAAGCTAGAGCCAAAACCAAGAAAGGAATGGCCATCCCCAGAGTGTAAATAAGAGTATAGATAGCTCCTTGCCAAGCACCATTACCTCCAGAAGCCGCAAGCGCTAAAACAGAACTTAAAACTGGACCAATACAAGGTGTCCAACCAAAGCTAAAGGTAATACCAAGTAGAAATGCTGACCAATAACGATTGGCTGCTGATTTCTTGAAAGTAAAACTTTTTTGAATCTCTAATTTCTTCAGATGAAATATTTCCATCTGATGAAGCCCTAGTAAAATTATAATGCTTCCCATTGCATATCTAAACCATGTAGCATATAGAATGTTACCAAGAAAACCAGCTCCGAATCCTAAAATAAAGAAAATAAGAGAAATACCAGCAATAAAGCAAAGCGTTCTGATTACCCCAGACCAGGCAACTTTTTTTCCAAATAGAGAAAAATATTTTTCATTTTCTTGATCATCCAATAAAATCCCAGCATAAACTGGCAGTAAAGGGAAAATACAAGGTGAAAAAAATGAAAGAACACCAGCCAAGAAGACTGAAATAGAAAATAATATTGATTCCAATCAGTAACCTACTTTCATAAGAGTAATTCCATTGTACTATAAATATGATTATTTGTAAGAAATCTGCTACGACGGTGCTCTAAAAATAAAAAAGGAGACTACCCCTTTTTGTACTGACCCCAAAAAGTTAGACAATTAATTTAAGCAAAGGATTTAGTTCTGTATTGTACAGGGCTAAGTCC
>NZ_CABFMF010000004.1 GCF_901875575.1 uncultured Streptococcus sp. | reverse complement strand
AGAGCGACAAGAAAACGACTGAAAATTAGGAATCTGACGAGAAATCCTGATTTCTCAGTCAGATTATCTATTTTCCGAGTTTTCCGCTCGTGTTCAAATCAAAACACACGCTCTACCTTTCTTTATTTTATATTTTATATTAGGAAAGATACCAAACCCGTCAAAAAGCGAAGGGAAAATAGGAGTTGGGCGCAGTGAGCGATGCTCGCTAGACCAACTATCTTTTTCCCACTGCTTTTAGGGTGGGTTCAATTCCTTTCTTTTTAAATTTTGATTATATAGAAGAGAATAGCCCCGGTTCAATTGAAAACCGAACTATCCTTCCTTTCTGATTTTTTAGAAAAGTTTTTCGCTCATGTTCAAATCAAAACACACGCTCTACCTTTCTTTTTTTATATTTCATAACTAGGAAAAATCGGATTCAATCATGACTCCGATAAGCCTACTTCTTTTTTATTTCAAACAGTTATTGATAAATTGACAATAGTTTTTAATCTTTTAAGATAAATCTTTGATTAGAAGAAACGGTCGTTCTCTATCTTATTACTCTATTCTTTGACTTCTGACACAGTATGTTAGCCCAAGAAAAACGGTCTAATATTTTTGCAAATCCATAAGCTGCATACGCTGTTACTAGAAGATAAGGTAAGGATTCTAGAGTCAGACCAGTAAAGCCGACTACCAGACCTGTAGCTGATAAAGGAGCCCTCAAGGTCACAGACAAAAAGCAAACAGATCCCAAAAGCAAAATGCTTGGCTGGTTATCCCCACCTAGAATCATTCCAAAGAGGGCAGCTCCAGCCATCCCCAAGGCAAAAGATGGCGTAAGTGTACCACCATAGGCCCCTGCCCACAGAGTAATAAGAACGACCAGTGCTTTTAGGATAAACAAGAGGAATACTGTTTTACCATTGCTACCATTCAAGACTTCCTGAGCCATCATACGTCCATTTCCAAGTAGATGTGGAAAATAACTTGCCAACCCAGCAAGAAAAAGAAAAACTGTAGGCAATGTGAGAAGTACTCGTTTATCTTTTATCCTGTTTGAGGACACTTCTTTACTCAAGCGACCAAAAAGCCAAGCTAGTGGGGTTAAGAAAAGAAGTAATAAGGGAATAATCCACGTTTCCTTTAATGACCATGCAATGGCTGGAATCTGGTAGAGAGCATGATCTGAAATAACCAAGCCTGCTGTATAGGTTGACACATAGGTAGTCAAACCGACTAAGACAAATCGTTTAATAGATAGAGCAATTCCTAGAGTTTCAAAAACAAAGAAGACACTTGTTAATGGAACCTGGTAGACAGCTGCTAGACCAGCACCAGCACCACAAGCAAGGAGAAATATTTGATCCTTCTTAGAGAGAGAACATATTTTCCCAATTGGTCCTGCAAATAGAGTTCCAATCTCTCGTGGTGCAGCTTCTTTACCAATAGGGGCTCCTCCTCCAACTGCAATAATTTGCCAAATTGAATGAAATAGCTGTTTTAAAAAATGAAGTTTGTATTGTGAAATCTCATCCTTCATCTGTGCTTTAATAGAAAAAATCTGTGATTTTTTTTGCAAGAAATACCAGACCAAGGATGAACTGACACCTACGATTATTAAACTTAATCCTATCCGCGATGAGGAAACTCCATCTGTCAAGAATACAGTTTGATGCTCTGATTGACCAAAAGCTATCCCCTCTATCATCTTTAAAAGATAATGTAGAAAAATACCAGATAAACCAGAAACTAGCCCTTGCAAAATTACTGCTAGAAATAATTTAAGATTATAAGGGATTTTCTGAAAAACACTCCTCAATTCTTTTAACATAATAATAATTCAGTAAAAACGGCTTTAAGTAAGCCTTTAACACACTCAGTCACTTCTATAACCTCTTTGTGGTTAAGCTCTTCTTTGAAACCAGTAGTATAGTTAGTAATACATAAAATTCCTAGAACTTTCAAACCTGAGTAGTCCACAACAATAACTTCAGGAGCAGTTGACATTCCGACCATATCTGTTCCAAGTATCTTATAGGTACGAATTTCCACTCGTGTTCAAATTAGAACACCTCACTCTACCTTTCTGTTTAATTTTGTTCTCTCACATAGAACTAGCTGAGTCCTGTTCAAGATCAGCTAGTCCTTTCTTATAAACTAGACAAACGAACTGTCATTGTATCGTCAGATTATAAGACATCATCGTCACTCACCTTAGAATTCAATGTTGTTCCCCAGTGAGTAATTTTACGATGTGGTTGGGCGAGAAGAGGTCTGTTGTCATAGATTGTTTGCCATCTATTCCAGATAAGACCTGTTCTCTTTTCAATCTTAATTCGAAGATTGCGCATATTAGACTTAATTGGGAGATTGAGGATAGAGCCTGCGGTCTGATTGCGCCCATTCCCTTCCCAAGAACGACTTCGGACAACTGATTGACCATTTCTATCTACTGTAACTTCTTCCCACGATATTGAATAACGTGCAATATAAGCGCCGCTATGTTGGATAGTTAGGGTCTTATCTTTTACAGGAGTGTAGTTTAACAGTTGTACAGGTTTAGAAGCTTGCGTAGTTACATTATTTTTAGCTACAAATCGAAAAACTTCTACTTCTGCAAGGCTGAGAGCTTGATTTTTTTGACGCAATTGAACACGAACACGGCGACCTAGTTTACCATTCAACTGGAGATCTAAACTGCTTCCTGCTAAACGAGAAACATATTGTCTAGCAACTTCTGTCCCTTTTTCATCATATAAAATCACATCAAAGTCTGAGAGACGTTTAGAAAGTTCTCCATCCCCACGGTTATGAAGGCGAACAAGTCCTACCTGTTCTGTACGACCTAAATCAACTTCCCACCAAGGCTGGTTTTCAAATTTTGTATGTGTAATTGATTGCTGGCTATAACTACTATTGGTATTGCCATCCAAGGCACGACTAGCATCTCCTCCAAAATCAGTAGAACTTTGCTTAGCTTGTTTTTTCCAAGCGATATTTTCAGCGCGAAAAACTTGAACTTCTGCAAGACTGAGAGCGTTATATCCATCTAACTCAATGCGTACAAAACGAGCTTTCTTATAATCAATTGAAATCTGAGCGGAACTATCTCGTAAGTATGCAATGCGCTTTCTTTCAATTTCTTTTCCAGAACTATCTAAAAGAATCACATTAAAATTAGTCAGTCTATCTTGAGCAGCATCTGTTCGATTGTAAATATTAATCTGGCGAATCGTTTCTTCCTTATCTAAATCGACTTGCCACCAAGGTTTTGATTGAAAATCTGTATGAGTGACAGAATGATGTCCGTAGTTTCCATCTAATTTCCCATCAACTGCTCTTCTAGCATCTCCTCCAAAAGCTGTCGAACTTTGAGTTACTCGTTTCCCTAGAGCTATGTTTTCAAATGATTCTACACTAGGTTGAGTAGACAAGAGGGGAACTTCCTTTTTCTTAAAGAAATAAACTTTGTCCAATTTTTGATCACGATATCCCTGTTTATCAAGCGTATCACGTTTTCCAATATTAAAATTCGGGATAGCATTCATTCTACTTTCAAAATAACCACGCGAACGGTGCTTGAAACTAGAGTTACCTGTAAAGGTTACAATATCATGATCATTACGAATCAAAGATGTCACAACATTATCATTATCGACCACATAATGTTTTATTTTACC
The DNA here is from genome assembly GCF_901875575.1 of uncultured Streptococcus sp. Classification (GTDB taxonomy): domain Bacteria; phylum Bacillota; class Bacilli; order Lactobacillales; family Streptococcaceae; genus Streptococcus. Next base: position 55,208 of record NZ_CABFMF010000004.1, on the reverse strand, counting down.
AGATAATGCCAACTTACGACTTTCTAATCCTACATCCCAGAAACCATTTTTAGCATTCCAAATAGTTCGAGAAGTAATGACTTTAGGAGCGCTAAATGTCGTAACTTTTTTCAAAACATTATTATAAAAAGTAGGATATTTTTGATAAGCTTCAACTGCCGCTATTTGAGCTAAGTAGCCTCCCAGCGAATGACCTGTCATATACAGATTGGTGATACTGGAATCCTGCGCCAGTTCTTTTACAACATTACGGATATCATCCGCTTGTGCAGGTTTATTTCCACCAAATAAAACAAAATCTGCACTTAAATCCTTGGCGTCATTAACTCGCGTTCCACGAATAGCCAACATTTGAATCGTATTGTCTTTTAAATAAGGAAGATCACTCTTAGTTTCAAACAAGAAAGCATCCAAACCACTTGCTGTATGATAAGCCTTTTTCATCTTCCAAAATGGGGCTAACTCATTGTGCATCATTTTATATTCTTGACGATCAAGATAGAGACTTGGAAAAGGATTTTTATGATCTAGAATTTTTTCAATGTAATCATCATCACGATAAGCCAACTCCATAAAAAGGAGGGAATCACGATCTGTGACATACCATTGTTTCTTGTTATCATCTTCCCCGTCTTCTAGTCCATCTCCATCACTATCTGCTAGTAAAGGATGGCTATGGTATCCTAAGTAGTCTTTCCCATCTTTATTGTAAATATACAATTCATCCTTATTCTTTATTCCATCATGATCATCATCTCCATCAGGATCTAAAAATTTTCCACCGTATAAAGAATTATCGACAAGTTCCTTCTCTACATGGAGTTCTCCTTTAGAAATTTTGACAAAGTCTGCCTCTGTTACTGGACGAGAATTTTTCGGCTCATCCTTTAGAATTTCCTCTTTCTTCAATTCCTCGTGAGGCACAGCAGATTCTTTTTGATATAATTCTTCTCCTGCTTTTTCTTTCTGATTTTTAACAACTTCTTTTGTCTCTAAAGTTGATTGAGTAGTTGTTGCTTTCTCCTCTGTAATAGATATTTCCTGTTTTTTATCAGTGCTTTCTTTTATGGAACTATCCGTTGCATTTACTACTAGAGGAGTCTCATTTTTCACAACTGGGTTACCTTCATTGGCAGAAATTCCTGTCGGTGCTAAAAAAGCAAAACCAACTGCAATAGACACAACTCCGATACTTAGTTTTTTTATACCAAAACGCATAATTCGTTGATTAATTCTCATTTATTCATATATCTTTCTTTTATTTTTCCCCCTCTTTACCAACACTATTCTCCAATCAGCTAATCTCCTTTAGAGTCACAGTTTCATTTTTATACTTGGTTAGCAAGGATTTGATGAGGTTTATAAAAGTATAGAAACCTCATTCAATTTTCATATCATAATTCTATATGGAAGTTAATTGTTTCATTCATCTTCCAACTTACAGAAATATTTTCCTACTGATTTTTCTTTCTCATAGTTCAGCAAGAATGGCTTTTAGCAAGCCCTTGAAGTCGCCTTTAACACGTTCAGTCACTTCTACAACTTCCTCGTGATTGAGTTCTTCTTGGAATCCAGCTGCAAAGTTAGTGATACATGAGATTCCCAGAACTTTCAAGCCAGAGTGGGCTGCCACAATAACTTCAGGAACAGTCGACATACCAACTGCATCTGCTCCCAGTGTCTTATAGGCACGAATTTCTGCTGGTGTTTCATAAGTTGGACCAGTAACACCGATATAGACACCTTCATCAAGCTTGATACCAATTTTTTTAGCCACTTCATGGGCAGTCACACGGTATTCTGGTGTGTAGGCCTTAGACATATCTGGGAAACGAGGACCAAATTCATCCAAGTTTTCACCCATCAATGGATTTTGACCCGTCATGTTGATATGGTCTGAGATAGCCATCAAAGTACCAGGCCCATAACCAATACCACCAGCTGCATTGGTTACAATGACACCTTCACATCCAAGAACTTTCATGACACGTACTGGAAAAGTCACGACTTCCAGAGGATTGCCTTCGTAGAAATGGAAGCGACCTTGAAGAGCCAAGACCTTGCGACCTGCAAGTTCCCCATATACCAATTTACCAGCGTGACCGACTACTGTTGAACGGCCCCAGTTTGGAATCTCAGCATAGTCTACTACAACTGGGTTTTCAATTTCTTCTGCCAATTCTCCCAGTCCTGATCCAAGGATTAGACCGAACTCAGGCGTTTGGATTCCCTTGTCTTTCAGGAAGGCAGCTGTTTCATTGATTTTATCTAAAAATGTCATTGTGTGTCTCCTTTTTTAGTTTTTAGCATTTGACCGATTTTGTCAAAAGTTTTAGCATTGCGAATGGTGATGTTACGATAAAAGGGCATCTTGAGTAAGTACTTGTGATAGGCTGTTTCGTAGTATGATTCTTCGGAGTATTTTCCCCAGAAAATACCAAGTTTTCCAAAATGAACGACTTCATCTTCCAGTTCCAAACCGTTCACTTTCTCGATCACTTGATCCACATCTAAGCCCTCCGTGTAAAAGAGGACATCCTTTCGTGCCAAATCTTTGGTCCACCAATCTGGCAGATTATTCAGCTCTTCTTCATAATCTTCCTGACTCAGCAAGGAAAAGCTCTTAATAAATGGATAATGGACTGCAAAGAAAGCCTCTAACTTTTCAACCAATCGGGCTTTGGGGTCTGTCGAAGTAAAGAAAATATTGCCACTGTTGATGTAGGTCTCAAGCTTTTCCAGTCCCAACTCTGTCAGTTCTTGACGAAGTTGCGCCATGACAACCTTATTTTTCCCACCGACATTAATGCCCCGAACAAGTAAAGCATATCGCGTCATCTTATACCAATTTATCTAAGAAACTTTCACCAATCATGGCAGTTTCAACACCAAAGTTATCCGCAACTGTTGCTGAGATATCTGCAAAATGTCCAACTGGAATGACACCATTTCCCTTAAAGCTAGGGCTATAGGCCAACAATGGAATATATTCACGAGTGTGGTCTGTTCCTGCATAGGTTGGGTCATTTCCATGGTCCGCAGTAATCAAGAGAAGGTCATTCTCTCTCATGGCTGCGATAATTTCAGGCAAGCGTTCATCAAACTCATGCAAACAATCACGGTAACCATGAGCATTACGACGGTGGCCGTATAGGGCATCAAAGTCCACCAAGTTTGTGAATGAGAATCCTTTTTCAAACTCAGCAAGTCCCATAGTCTTCAATAGTGTATCAATTCCATGGCTATTTGACTTGTTGTGGCCCATGTCATGATTGATACCAGCGCCGTTAAAGATATCGTTGATTTTACCAACAGCGTATGTATCAATACCTGCTTCATTCAATTTATCCAAAACAGTCGGTGCAAATGGAGATACAGCCAAATCACGACGGTTTGCTGTACGAGTGAAGTTACCTGGTTCACCTACGTAAGGGCGAGCAATGATGCGACCAAGAAGTGCTGGACGCTCAAGTGTAATCGAACGAGCGTATTCACAGATACGGTACAATTCATCCAACGGAATGATATCTTCGTGAGCTGCAATTTGAAGAACTGGGTCAGCTGAAGTATAGATAATCAACTCCCCTGTTTCCATCTGACGTGGTCCAAAATCATCGATAACAGCCGTTCCTGAGTAAGGTTTGTTTGCTTCACGAATAACCTTGCGTCCTGAGAATTCTTCAATTTTTGTCAAGATTTCTTCTGGGAATCCATTCCAGAAAGTATCGAAAGGCTCCGTAATATTGAGACCCATGATTTCCCAGTGGCCAGTCATCGTATCCTTACCAAGAGATACTTCTTCTAATTTTGTCACATAACCTGTTGGATTGCTTTCAGCTGGCACCGTCTTCAATGCTGTTTCACGAGGAATATTTCCAAGACCGATTTTAGCCATGTTTGGGACATTCAAACCAACTGTTTTTGAAATGTGTCCCAATGTGTCAGAAGCTCCATCTGGAACCCCTGCATTGACAAAGTTATTGGCATCTGGTGCCGCACCGATTCCTACAGAATCCAATACTACCAAATGAATACGATTAAATTTTGACATTTTATGTCTCCTTTTATTTCTCTTTTGTTGAAGTTAAAATCTGAACTCCATCTCGTCCAGCAACGATGACCTTGTCCACCATTTGGTTAAATAAGCCATGCTCCACGACACCAACAACATGGTCCAATTCTTGTCCGAAAGCAATTGGATCTTCAATGACATCCAAGGCAAGGTCAATGATAAAGTTCTGCATATCAGTCACAAAACGTTGACTGTCTTTTTCACGGAAACTTGGTTTATAGCCAGCTCGTTCAAAACGACGAAAAACCTGCTCTGCACCATATTGAACCACTTCCACAGGCAATTTAAAAGCACCTAGTTTCTCTACCAGCTTGCTTTCATCAACTACCCAAATGTATTCTTTAGATGGTGTTGCAACCACCTTCTCCATTAGGAGGGCACCGCCACCGCCTTTGATTCCATTAAACTGACTATCCACTTCATCTGCCCCATCAACCGTCACATCAACAGAGTCCACTTGGTCAATAGACTTGAGAGGGATATTGAGTCCTTCTGCCTGTTTACTGGTTACACTAGAAGTCGTCACAGCTGTAATCTGCAAGCCTTCTTCCTTGATACGACGACCGATTTCTTCTACAAAATAATAGGCAGTCGAGCCAGTACCTAGTCCGACTACCATACCATCCTTGACAAACTCAGCAGCCTTGATACCTGCCATTTTCTTCAGTTTTTCCACTCAAACACCTCCATTAGAGAGCTATTTCTATTATAACATGTATCACTTTTTATTTCATGGATACACTAGAAAAAACCGAACATTTTTATGTATGATTTCTAATTTTCTTTCATCATTCTAGCATCCGAATCATAACATCCTATATCTTACTATAGAAAACTCTTTAAAAACTAGAGTTGATTTTCTTTATAAAAGATGATTAAATAGTAAAAAACATAAGAAGAGAATTACCATGAATCCATTAGATTTATTTAATCAAGTAAAAGAGTTAATCGAAACTAAAGATTTCGATGCTGCAAAAATATTTATTTCAGAAAATCAAGATCAACTCGGAGAATACTTCTCTCAAGCTCAGCAGTTGATTTCTGGTTCTGAAGGCCTAGATGGCCTCGTTGGAAAGATTAAAGGATTTTTCTAAAAATATAAAGACTCCTGAAACTATCAGGTGCCTTTTTGAGATATTTTTTTCATCATTTTAGGAATCTCGTGACTAATCTCAGTCGGCAAGACCACATAATGCTCTTGAGCTAATTCTTGAGCAATAGCTGAATGAAGATGAGTTGCAACTACAACTCGCTCAAAGAGACTGGCTTGCTGGAATTGGCCTGCAAATCCTGCGATCATCCCAGCTAGTGTATCTCCCATACCACCAGTCGCCTGATAGGGACCACCAACCTGTAACTGATAACAATCAGACTGTCCAGCTTGCCAAATACGAGTAGCTGGACCTTTTTCAACTAAAATCGTTCCTTGAGGGAAGGAAGTCAGGGCACTAGCCGTTGCATCTTTGTTTTGCTTTTCAATAGCAATACCAGACAGTTTTTCCCATTCTTTTTGGTGGGGAGTTAGGATAAGCTGGTTAGACGGAAATGACAAACTTGTTCTAGCAAGGATGGTCAAGGCCCCTCCGTCTACAATCAAAATCTGATTTTGTCTTAAGCCAGCAAAGACCTGTTTGACCAGATTTTCTCCATAAGCATCGTCTCGTAAACCAGGCCCCAGCAAGACAACCTCTGCCTTCTCCAATTGCTCTTTTAACAATTGCTGGTCTTGAAGAGAAAAGGCCATAGCCTCAGGTAAATGGCTGTGCAGAGCTGGAATATTTTCCCTGTCCGTTCCAACGGTCACCAATCCTACACCACTCTTAACTGCAGCTAGCGCAGCCATAATGATAGCACCACCATAAGGATAGGTACCACCTAACAGAAGCAAGCGACCATAGTCTCCTTTATAACTTGTACGAGAACGTTCAATCATGACTTTTTCTAGTAAGGTTTGATCAATCACTTTCATCGTTTTTTCCTCTCAACTTCATTATACTACAAAAAGGTACACACCTTGCAATTTGGATTACTATTTTCTGTCTAACTTTTGGGGCATAATTCCCCTCTCTTGCTTACACCTATATAAAACTGGAGAAGACCATGATTGTCTTCTCCAGTTTTTAGATGCCATCAACTTACTATAGTTGAAAAAGAAAGCAATTTTTAATCATTGACTAATATCTACAAATAGGAAGTCATTAGACGTACAGACTAATCTTCTTTACGTTTTGCAGTTAATAGTGCTGCTGACAAGGCCAAGCTAACACCTGCCAAGAAGATGGATGTCTCAGATTCTCTCTCTCCTGTTTCTGGCAATCTCTTGTCTTCCTTGACAACTTGAACTGGTGCTTCTGGAGTCTGAGCTTTTTCTAACGAATTAAGCTTGAACTTTGGTTTTTCTACTGTAGGAGCTGGTTGATTACCTACTGTGGCTAGAACACCACGGTACTCTGGTACTTCATTTAGTGCTGCTTCTACAAAATTAGCACCGCCTTTGAATTCTGGAACTTCGTTAATTAGAGCCGACTCCTCTCCTTTACTACTTAAAGTAGATGTTTTTACTCCTACTTCAATAATACGATCCTGAGCCTTTCTTTCTTCAGAATGAACAAGAGTTCTAGTAGTTCCCAACACTTGAATATAGTCAACTTTTTCTCCAGCTTGTCCTTCAGAAACTACACGACGTTTACCTTGAGCAAGCTCAGGGGTTTCACGAATAACTTCTTTAAATGGAAGTGAAGTCTTTTCAATTTCCAAACTTGGTGCTGCTGCAACTAAGTTCTTAACGCCTTCTGTCGGTGTTGTTTGGAAAGTAGACTTAAAGTGTAAACGATATTCTTTCACTAGATTTCCATCTTTGGAAACAAGACGAACGAGTGTTGGAAGATTGGCATTTCCAGGATCCACAACTGTAACTACTCCATGTCCACTAGTTGTTGCAGTGACTTTTGGTTTGGAGCCCATTGTTGTTAGGGTGTAATCTGTCACATTTGGATCAAATTTTTCCAATGCTTTTCCATCGATCGAAATAGTAGCCGATGGTGTTTCCACCTCCACTTCTTTACCAGCAGAATAGGCTGTAAATTCGACTACTGCTAGCCCGTTAGTAGTAGACTTACGAGTCATTCGAGCACGAATAGCTGTTGTTTGAATCGGATCAAAGTTAAACTCAATTGGTTTACCAGCTACTAATTCTCCAGAAGCTTTGTAAGAAATTGGTTCCCAATTTTCTGCCTTGTTGAATGGATGGTCAGCATTTTCTTCATAACGAGAGATAGTAGTTGGTTCAGTCAATGCTGGACCAATGTATCTTTCTAAAACCATTTTCTCTGGAGCATCTGTTCCACTGTCTTTAAAGAACTGCATGGCAACTTTTCCAATAGCTTGTGAGGTAATGTTACCGTTCTTCTTAAACAATATTCCCACAGAAGTTTCTTGATTTTTTGGTGTACGAGACCAGTTTGTCCAACGTCCATCCTCATTAAATTTTCCATCATTGATATAGAAAATTCTATCATGTGAATTTGCTTGTGTATCGTTCGTTGTTGAAGCAAAGGCTTTAGAATCCGTTTCATTGTTGCTTGGATTTTCTGAGATGACTTGATTTCCTTTAGCTACAACTGTCACTTGCATGGTAGTTGTTAGATTTGTACCGATGACATGACCAGTTACTTGGAATCTTCCCTCATGCTCTGTCGCATGTTCAGGAATAGCATCCCATTTCACTGCCAGTTTATCTGTAGTCCAAGTATTTGAAGTTGGATAATAAATAGTGACTTCTGATGGAAGTTGAAGGGTATCTCCGAGCTTCAAAGTAGTTGCACCATTTTCAGCTGCTAAAGGTAGACTTGTATCTTTTTCATCATTACGGTAGATTCGATATTCTTTTAAAATAGTGCCATCTTCAGCCTTCAAAATAAGACGTGTCGCACCTTTTGGACTTGTTGCTGGAACAAGAGTAACCAAACCATTGTTGCTAGCTGTTGCAGTGATTTCTTTGCTAGATTGAGGAATATAATAATCTGTTTTCGATGGATTAAAATGTTCAAGATCCTTGCCATCTACTTTGATAGAAATATCTGAACTTGTTTCACTTAAGACCTTGTTTCCAAGGACAGTTAGCTCTGTCAGACCAACTCCTGCAGTACCTTCAGCCTTTTTCATTCGAAGACGAATAGCATAGGTTTCTACCTTGTCAAAGGTGAAGTGATTTGTTTGAGTTGCTGAAAGTTGACTTGGAGCATGTAAGTTTTCAACTGCTTTCCAATTGTCTGGATTATTAAATGGATGATTGCTATCTCGCTGAGCATTGCTGACATCACTTGGTAAATCTGGAATTTCTTTACCTACATAATATTCAACTACATAGTCTTTTGGAAGCCCAATTGCTCCATCAGTATAGAAATCAACTGACAAATTATTGACAAATCGTTTCGTCAAGTCTCCTGAATTACCAAACAAGATAGAAGCCCAATCATTATCAGTATTTGTTCTCCAAGTAGTCCATCTATTTTTAGCATCTGTTGGTTTTCTTGACACAGTCAGGTCGTTCAAGGAATTAGCTGAATCATCTCCTCCTGTATTGGATACAATGGCAGCTGGCAATTGCGAACCTGTCCATTGTTTCGAGATATTATTTCCAGCAACAACTTGACTAGACACTCGAACATGAGCTTTAGTGGTAAGATTGCTACCCACTAAACGACCATTGATTTCATAGACTCCTTCTGTTTGACTAAAGTTTTCTGGAACCTTATCCCAAACTACATCTTTGTAGATAGTTGTTCCATTAGAATGGTAAGCACGTACATTAGCTGGCAATTGAACGGTTTCACCCCTAGGAACTGTGAGACTGATTTCCTCAGCAACTTGTAAGCCTTCAACCGTTACAGTCGCTTGAGCTTCAATATCTGTACCTTCTACGCGTCCTTTAATAGTAAAGCTATGATAGTGGTTTAGATCTTTTTCATCTATCTTGTCCCAAGTTACAGACACTTTGCGTGGCAAGCCCTTATCAAATTCTGCTCCAACTTCTTTAGGTAGATTCGGTTGCTGATGAATATCTGTAGATACAGATACTGGATGAAGTTTTACAATTTTCTTCTCCACTTTATTTTCTTTAATCACTACTTCAGTAGTTACAGATTCCGTAGTCTCTTTTTGATTATCGATGCGTGGTGTCAATGTCACGCGTCCTTTGCTATAAAGAAGGAGGTTTTGTCCATTCACTTCAAGATGTCCGCCATCAGACGATTTAGCTTCTAGGTGAATATCTGATGCTGAAAATTCTGTTTGAGAACCATCTTCATATTGACCAATCACACGATAAGTTAAAACTTGATCTTCTGTGGCACCTTCTTTACCTTTTACATCTACTTCTAAGCGTTTCAAAGCTGGAGCTTCCTTCACAAATTGAATCAAGTAACTTTGTACCAAATCTCCCTTTTGATTACTTAAGAAGACTGAAGCCTGATAATCATTTGCAGCTGAAGCCTGCTGTACGTTTACCTGATAACCTGTAGCTTGAGCTCCAACATTCGGAATTGGAGCTGTATAAGGAAGTGATACGCGATAATAAGTCTTGCTAGGATCAAAGTTTTCAAGAGTTTTATCCCCAACTGTAATTCCTGCAACACTACTCATTGTTTCCTTGTTGCTCGCAATAAAGGTTGCCGTAACCTCATGACCATCACCTACTAATTTACCAGTAGCTTCCGTACGTCCACCTTCTTTTGTCAAGGCAGAAGGATCTTTCAAGGTCCATGAGACAACCTCTGTATCAATTAAGTTCCCATCTGTCAAAACAGCTGTGACCGTTTTATCCAGATCAGCTTCATTGGTACCAACCGGTACTGTAGCAACTTTTGGTAACCATTTATCTAAGGCAACCACTTTTACAAGTGCCTCAACTGGTTTTTCCAAACCTTCTACTCGTCCAGATACTTTTTTTACACCTGCGCTTGTCAGCAAGTCTGATGGTAATTCCCAAGTTACAGACTTCTCTTCAACACTACCATCACTATAAATAGCTGTTACCGTCTGAGGTAATACAGGATTTGTGCTAACATCAGTTGTCGCCTTCACAGGAGAATAGGATACAAAGTGACGGTTTTCTTTCTTACCAGAAACAGTTGCGACCGTTGCACTATCAGAAGTTAAACCAGCAGAATCTGCATAAAGCGTAAATTTACCTTCTTTTTCTGTTGATTTTACAATAACAACCCCTTTACCATTGAAAGCACGTCTTTGCCATGTTCCGTCTGCTTGGGCTTTGTAGCGCTCACGACTAGCTTGTTCTCCGTTATCGACCCCAACAATTTGTCCCTGACCATGAAGATTGAAATGAACAAGATTGTTCGCTGTCGGAACCACATTCCCATCGCCATCAACAATTTCGTAATGGATGTATGATAGGTCTTTACCATCTGCCGTGATGACATGCTCTTCTTTCGTCAAGCGAACTTTTGCTGGTTCACCTGCTGTTGTCACACTATCACGTGCAATTTCTTTGCCATTTTCATCTCGAGCAATAGCAGTCAGTGTACCTGGTTGGTATTTTACAAGCCACTCGAGATACAATTCACTTGGTTTAGCCCCTTCATGATAAGGACGTCCATCTTCTGTCGTTTTCTTCGTATATTCCTTTTTACCAAGCGACTGTCCATTTAAGAATAATTCTACACTTGTAGCATTTGAGAAGGTCCTAACCGGAACCTTTCCATCAACTAACATCTTACGTTCTTTAAGTGTTTCTTCAGTCCAGTTCCAATGTGGTAGAATACGAACAGTTGGTTTTTCTTTAGCACTATACCACTCACTGCGATAAAGGTAGAAATCATTTTTTGGTAAACCAGCCGTATCGATGATACCAAAGTAAGAGCTTTTTACAGGTGTATTATCTTGGTTATGCCATGGAGTTGGTTCACCAATATAATCAAACCCAGTCCAGATAAATTGTCCGGCATATCCTGCACGATCACGGTCAAAAGTCCATGATTCAGTAGCTGTTCTTCCCCATCCAACACGGTCATTACCATAGTCAGATTGTTCATAGTGACGATTTGGACGGTTATCATGTCCAAGTATTTGAGCAGGATTGTAATAAGAATCACGCGTTCTAGTAGCTGAAGAGGTTTCAGAACCATAAATGAGCCAATCTGGATGCGCACTACGAACCGCATCATAAAAACGTTCACCATAGTTCATACCCACAGCATCCATGATTTCTGCAACCTTTAAGAAATCACCTGTCGCTGCACGACTAAATTTATTTTCACCCATGGTTACATAACGTTCAGTATCAATCGCCTTGATAATAGCCTTCAGACGCTTAGCAGTTTCGATAGAACGAGGACTACCATTTGCCTCTTCCACTTCGTTTCCAAGAGACCACATGACAATAGATGGATTATTTTTATCCCGTTCTACCATCGTTCTGAGATCAAAATCAGACCACTTCTCACCCTTTTTAGCCTCTGGGTGTGTTGCATCTTGATCAAAGAAACGTCCATAGTCGTATGTTTTCTTACCACCATACCAGGTATCAAAAGCTTCCTCTTGAACCAACAGACCTAAACTAGCTGCAGCATCAAGCAACTGAGGGCTAGCTGGATTGTGTGTTGTACGAATAGAGTTAACCCCCATATCTTTCAGGAGTTTTAATTTACGATAGGTAGCCTTATAATTCTCTTCTGCACCCAAGGCCCCATTGTCATGGTGAATACTTACTCCGTGGAATTTCATCCGCTCGCCATTCAGAGAGAAACCATCCTTAGCAGTCCAATTGAAATAGCGGTAACCAAATGTATCTTCTGTTACATCAACAAGTTTCCCTTCTTTGTATACCTTTGTTTTAAGTACATACAGTTGAGGGTGATAACTTTTCGTAGTCCAAAGTGTTGGCTTATTAACTAGAATTGTTTGATTGAAATCTGCTGTTTCATTTTCTGACAAAACCTTAGTTGCAGAACGAGTCAATTCTGAAACAGGCTTACCCTCCTTGGTAAAAATTTGTTGCTCCACAAATACCTTAGCAGATTGTTTATCTGCATTTTTAATTTTACTTTGGACTTGAGTTTCAACATTCCCTTCTTTTTGCTCAGCCAGTTTTGGAGTAGTGATATGATTACCATTTTCGGCAACATGGACTTTATCACGATAACTTAGAGTGACATCACGATAAATACCACTTCCAGAATACCAGCGACTACTTGGTTGTTTATTAGTCACTTGAACAGTGATTGAATTTTCACTACCATCTTTATTTAAAAACTTAGTGATATCATAGGAAAAATGATTATATCCACTCGGATAATGGCCAACAAATTGACCATTTACATAGACCCTAGAATCCATGTAAACTCCATCAAAATTGATCCGTACATCCTTGTTCTTGTCAGCTTCATTGACTGTGAACGTTTTACGATACCAAGCTGTTCCACCATTTAACTGTCCACCTTCGTTTCGAGCGGGAGACTTATGGTCGAAATCAAAATAAATGCTCCAATCATGTGGAAGATTCAATTTAGACCAATCATGTACATCCACATCTTTTTTTGAAAAATCGCCTTGAGCATTTAATTTAAAATACCAATCTTTATTAAAATCTTGTTTTCGTTCCGATAAGAGTTGTTTCTCTTTATCAATTTCTGCTTTGTTGGACTTGTCAGAAATAGCTTGAGAATTGTCAGAAGAAGGTTTAATTTCTGTATCTGCTTTTACCTGGTCGTTTCCAGAAGCTTTTTGAGAATCCTCTTTCACTACTGTTTCAGCTGTTGTTGCAGGTTCAACAGGCTTTGGATTTATCTCTTCAGATTTCTGTTTGTTCTCGGCTTTGTTTCCTTCTTCTACTTTATTTGGAGTTTCAACTTTAGGACTAGCCAATTCATTACTGTCCTTGTTAGCTGGTGTAGTTGGTTCTGTACCTTTAATAACTTTATCTTCTGCTGATTCAGCTTTCGGTTTTTCAAATTCTCGCCCACCATTCTCATCAGCCTTTGCAATAGCGACTGCCACTTCATCGGGAAGCTTATCTAAAGGTTGTGCTTGATGAACAGTTGTTTCTTCTGATGGTGTATTGGATGAAGATACTTCCTCAGCTTGTACTACTGATAAACCAAATATACTAGCTCCAATCATGACAGAAGCAGCACCTATTGCAAATTTACGAATACTGTAATGACACCGTTTATCAAAAAGTCTTTTATCCATTAAAATCCTCATTTCTTTCTCTTGATATCTAGTAAGCGTTTACTTTTTACTAGAAACCTCCTTCCGAAAACACAAACAGATACCGAGTCAAATAATATATTCTACATGATAAATATATCAAAATAAAGACTGAATTGCAATTAATTATTGTAATTTAAAGCTAATAAATGACTGTTTAAGAAACTCTTTAAAACAGACTTATCTAAAAAAATCTACTATCATAGAACCTTCATGCGATTATTTTCTTTCTACGAGAAAACTCTAAAAATATAAAGCTAAACCCTTCGTCTTATTCTGTATCATTTATCCTTTTAAAAGCAATAAAAAAGAGGTAAAAACCTCCTTTTAAATCATGATAGGTAAATAAGTTAAAAAAGTATTTCAAAGTTTAGCTATTCTTCTCATGAATCATCTCCACCTATCAATACAGCTCATCTTAATGAACATAAGATTTAAAAAAACTTTTAATTTATGCTAAGGATTAGATTTCTAAAATACTGTCATATAATTTTGAGACATTCAAAAACCATAAAATTCTCACCCTTAAATTTTTGCAGATTAAGTACGAATCCTATTTTCTTATCTCTTGTCCAATGTCCGAAGGGCTGCCTGATAAGTTTGCTCCATCAGCATGGTAATAGTCATAGGACCGACACCTCCAGGGACTGGCGTGATATGGCTAGCAAGTGGTGCAACCGCCTCATAATCCACATCTCCACAAAGCTTGCCATTTTCATCTCGGTTCATCCCAACGTCAATAACAACTGCTCCAGGTTTAACAAAGTCAGCAGTCACAAACTTAGCACGACCGATCGCTACAACTAGGATATCTGCTTTCGATGCTAGTTGAGCAAGATTATGGGTACGTGAATGGGTCAAGGTCACTGTCGCATTCTTGGCCAACAGAAGCTGGGCCATGGGTTTCCCAACAATGTTTGAGCGACCAATAACAACCGCATTTTTACCTTCCAAGTCAATCCCATATTCATGAAACATTTCCATAATTCCTGCAGGTGTTGAAGGAATCATAACTGGGTGCCCAGACCAGAGACGCCCCATGTTTAGCGGATGAAAACCATCTACATCCTTTTCTGGATTAATGGCTAACAAAACTACCTCTTCATCGATATGTTTGGGTAAAGGCAACTGAACCAAAATCCCATGCCAAGCTGGATCTTGATTGTATTTGGCAATCAAGTCCAACAATTCCCCTTGGGTAATGGTTTCTGGAACTCGCACTACTTCGCTACGGAAACCAGCCGCAAGGGCTGAGCGCTCCTTGTTTCGAACATAAACTTGGCTGGCAGGATTGTTTCCAACCAAAATCACTACCAAACCAGGTACTAGACCTGTTTCTTCCTTTAATCTTGCAGTCTTTTCAGTCAACTGTCCTTGTAACTTAACAGCTAGAGCCTTCCCATCAATAATCTGTGTCATATCACTTCTCTTTTCTTACAAATATCTTTAATTATACCAAAAAATAGAATATAGCTCTAACACTTCTTGGCTAGGTCATCCTATAGTTTCAAACTATAAGAAAAAGCCCTTTACGAGCTTTTTAGTTTTTCAAAAGTTCACTTGAAGAAATGCAATCATTAAAAAGTTTGTCGTTTAGCTTTACGCTCTGCACGGCCACGCGCACGATTTTCTGCACGCTTGGTTTTACGGCGTTTTTCATCCACTGCCCACTGGATTTTCTTCTTATAGCCTGGTTTCACTTTTTTCTTTTTCTTTTTAACCAAACCTATCATCTCAATGTCAAGTTGATCTTGCTTCTTCTCACGGTTAACACGTCGATCACGGTCATAGGTATCTTGAAATTCTCCATCCTTAACTATCTTAGGAGTGAATTTTATTCCCAGCTTCTCCAACTCACGGATATCTGAATCATCACTTGGTTGATAAAGAGTAATAGCTGTACCAGGCAAGCCATTGCGCCCAGTACGCCCAACACGGTGAACAAAGAAAGATAAATCTTGTGGAATAGCATCATTGATAACATGGCTAACCCCTTCAATATCAATTCCACGAGCTGCTAAATCCGTTGCAACAATATACTCAAAGTCAAGATTTTTCACCTGATTCATGATTCGCTTGCGTTCACGAGGGGCAATATCACCATGAATCTTTGCCACCTTTAGTCCTTGAGCCGTCAAGTAAGAATGCAATTCATCCGCACGCGTCTTTGTATTGACAAAAATCATTGCCAAATAAGGCTGCATCAACTGAGTCAACTGGTAAATTTGAGCATTCTTGTCACGTCCCTTGGTCGAAATCAACCAGTTATCAATGGTATCAGAAATAACCGTCTTTGTCTTGATTTTCTCCATAACAGGGTTTGACAAATATTTTTTCAAAAATGGCTGCAACTTTTGGGGAATAGTTGCTGAAAACACCATAAATTGCAAATCTTTTGGAAGGCTTCCAGCAATCTTATCAACCGTATCTAAGAATCCCATATCCAAGGTCATATCTGCTTCATCCACGACAAAGATCTTAGCCTTGTGAATAGCTAAATCTCCTGATTTGACCAGATCATAGATGCGCCCTGGAGTTCCAATGACAATATGGGGCTGATTACTAGCTAATTTGTCTATCTGACGAGCCTTATCTGTACCACCCACATAGTTCACAACACGAACATCTTCTTCGGAATGACTTGCTATCTGACGAGCCGCTTGGTAAATCTGAGTAGCCAACTCACGACTCGGAGCCGTAATCACTGCCTGTACACTATCGTTAGATTCATCTAATTGCTGAAAAATCGGCAATAAGAACGTATGGGTTTTCCCAGACCCTGTTTTTGATTCACCGACCAGGTCTCGTCCCGCTAAAACAATGGGGATTAACTTCTCTTGTACCTCTGTAGGAGTGATGAATTTCAACTCCTCCAGAGCTTCATTAATATAATTTTTAAACTGAAATTTACTAAATGACATAATATCCTCGATTCTATCCATCTTCTCCATTATACCATATTTTGCGTTGTTACAGTAGAGGAACTTGAATAGCTTATCTTGGTAATGTCAGCTAAAGAGTTATTTTCATTTTAATCTGTTAGTTTTATTTTAGATTCACTTCTTTTTAGAAAAAAACTATTTTACTACAAAATAAATCCTCCCAGTAGAGAGGAAAATCCGCAGCATGTATGTATTCGTTAAAATCTTATTTATCCCTTTTTACGAATCAAATAACGAAATCCATCACAGTGGCTGAGTACTATTTTATCCAATCTAAAAAAAGAGAAGACATTTGCATCTCCTCTTTCTGTAATTTTAGATTGCTTCTGTAACAAAGCTACGACTTTCAAGAACCTTCAGCATGGCATTTGCTGTGTCTAATGCGGTAAACAGAGGAACTCCATGTTCAATGGCTGAACGGCGGATTTGTTCACCATCCACGTCTGCAGTTCGTTTAGAACCAACCGTGTTAATAATCGCTTGGATTCTACCTTTACGAACAAAGCTTGGAATATCCTTGTCATCATCACCAATTTTACCAACCAACTGGGCTTTAAGGCCATGATTTGCAAAGAAGGCTGCTGTCCCTTCTGTAGCTAGGATACCATAACCAATATTTTGGAAGCGACGAGCCAAATCCAAGGCTTCCTCTTTGGAATCATCAGCAATAGTAAAGACAACGTTACCAAAGGTTGGCAAGTGTAAGTAAGAAGCTTCAAAGGCTTTATAAAGAGCTTTTTCAAGAGTAGTATCTGATCCCATTACTTCACCTGTTGACTTCATTTCAGGACCTAACAAGCTATCCACTTTTGCTAGCTTCGTAAAGGAGAAGACTGGTGCCTTGATGTGAACGCGAGTACTTTCAGGGTAAAGACCATCTTGGTAGCCAAGTTCTTCCAAACTTTGACCGAGAATAAGCTTGGTCGCTACTTGAGCCATAGGAATATTGGTCACCTTAGAAAGGAATGGAACCGTACGGCTAGCACGTGGATTGACCTCGATAACATAGACTTTTTCATTCTTGATGACAAACTGGATGTTCATCATTCCAAGGCAGTTAAGACCGATTGCTAGGCGTTTAGTGTAATCTGCAATGGTTTCTTGCACTTTATGAGACAGGGTCTGAGGAGGATAAACCGCCATAGAGTCGCCTGAGTGGACACCTGCACGTTCGATATGCTCCATGATACCTGGAATGAGTACGTTTTTACCATCTGAAATCGCATCAACTTCACACTCTTGTCCCACAATATAAGAGTCAACAAGAACCGGGTGATCAGGACTAGCCTTAACCGCTGTACGCATATAAGAACGAAGATCTTCTTCATTTTCTACAATTTCCATGGCACGTCCACCAAGTACATAGGATGGGCGAACAAGAACTGGGAATCCAATATTACGAGCTGCAAGAACTGCTTCTTCTTCATTGGTTGCCGTTTGACCTGGTGGCTGTGGAATATCCAATTCTTTAAGGGCTTGCTCAAAGAGGTCACGGTCTTCGGCACGGTCTAGGTCAGCAACCTGTGTACCAAGGATGGTCACTCCTGCTTTTGCCAATGGCTCCGCAAGGTTGATGGCTGTTTGACCACCGAATTGAACGATAACTCCTTTTGGTTGCTCAAGGTCAATGACATTCATAACATCTTCGAAAGTCAATGGCTCAAAGTAAAGTTTATCTGATACAGAGAAGTCGGTTGAAACTGTTTCTGGGTTTGAGTTCATAATGATGGCTTCGTATCCGGCTGCCTGGATAGCCTTAACAGAGTGAACGGTTGCGTAGTCAAACTCAACCCCTTGACCGATACGGATTGGACCCGAACCAAGAACCAAAACAGATTCCTTATCAGATTTGATAGATTCATTCTCCCAACCATAGGTTGAATAGAAGTATGGTGTTTCAGAATCAAACTCCGCCGCACAGGTATCCACCATCTTGTAGACAGGGACAATCTTATTTTCCAAGCGAAGCTGGCGAACGTGATCAGCGGTCGTTTCCCATAGTTCAGCAATCTTACGGTCTGAGAAACCATTGAGTTTAGCTGTTTTCAAGACTTCTAAATCTTGTGGATGAGCGCCTAATTCTTGCTCGATTTCAAAGATATGCAAGAGTTTATCAAGATAGAAGATATCGATTTTTGTAAGCTCTGCAATTTCTTCAGGTGTGTAACCACGACGAATAGCTTCAGATACATAGAAAAGACGATCGTCTTGGGCTTTAACTACTTTTTCAATCAAGTCATCGTCTGAAACACTGGCAAGTTCTGGAATCTCATTATGATGCACGCCGATTTCAAGCGAGCGGCAAGCCTTAAGAAGAGATTCTTCGATGTTACGACCGATAGCCATGACTTCTCCTGTCGCCTTCATCTGTGTTCCAAGACGGCGTTCACCCTTTTCAAATTTGTCAAATGGGAAACGAGGAATCTTAGCAACAACATAGTCAAGGGCTGGTTCAAACATAGCATAGGTTGAACCTGTAACAGGGTTAATCACCTCATCCAAGGTCAAACCAACTGCAATCTTAGCAGCAAGCTTAGCGATTGGGTAACCCGTAGCCTTAGATGCAAGGGCTGACGAACGTGATACACGTGGATTTACTTCGATGACATAGTACTTGAAGCTGTGGGGATCAAGGGCAAGCTGAACGTTACATCCCCCTTCAATCTTGAGGGCACGAATAATACTCAAGCTGGCGTCACGAAGCATTTGATTTTCATAGTCTGACATAGTCTGCGCTGGGGCAAATACAATGGAATCTCCTGTATGAATCCCAACTGGGTCAAAGTTTTCCATGTTACAAACAACCAAGGCATTGTCAGCCGAGTCGCGCATCACTTCGTATTCGATTTCCTTGAAACCTGCAATTGAACGCTCAATCAAACATTGGGTAACCGGTGACAATTTCAAACCATTTTCAGCGATTTCACGTAATTCTTCCTCATTGGCACACATACCACCACCAGTACCACCAAGGGTAAAGGCTGGACGAACAATAACTGGATAACCAATTGTCGCTGCAAAGGTAACTGCCTCTTCTACTGTGTTGACAATTTCAGATTCTGGAATGGGTTGTTCTAACTCTTCCATCAACTGTTTAAAGAGATCACGGTCCTCCGCTTGGTCAATAGCTGATAATTTGGTACCTAGAAGTTCCACTCCTAGCTCATCCAAAATCCCATTCTTAGACAATTCCATAGCCATATTAAGACCAGTTTGTCCACCAAGGGTTGGAAGCAAAGCATCTGGACGTTCCTTACGAAGAATACGTGTCACAAACTCAAGTGTAATCGGTTCAATATAAACCTTATCAGCAATTTCCTTGTCCGTCATGATGGTTGCAGGGTTTGAGTTAACCAAAACAACCTCATAACCTTCCTCTTTCAACGACAAGCAAGCCTGGGTCCCTGCGTAGTCAAACTCAGCAGCCTGACCAATAATAATCGGACCAGAACCAATCACCATAATTTTTTGAATATCAGTACGTTTAGGCATAGTTTATGATACAAAGCCCGTAAAGAACACAGTGAAAATAGGAAACTCGGTGCAGACACCTTCAGCGTCAAGACGATGTTTATCTTTTTCACACAGTTCTTAGGGCGTGTTCACTTCCGCGAACAATGTATCTTCTCCTTTCTATTTGGCAACTCTCAGGTTGACATTAAATAAATTCTCCGACGATTTTTTAGCGAAACGATACTTTTCGGTAAAAAATCTAGTGCAGGGAGTTTTTAGTTCGCCTGATAGCGACTAAAAGAAACGACCTGCCTTTCTATTCGTAGCCTCTCAGGGCGACAATAAATAAGATACAAAGGACGAATAGAAAACGATTGAATTTTAGGAAACCAAAGAAGGATTGACAATCCAAATTGGTTTCTCTAAATTCCAAGTTTTCCGTCCGTGTTCAGTTACATAAATTCTTCGACGAGCTTTTACTCGTTCCTAGTTTGATTGTTTAAAAGCTTCCATCATCTCGATAAACTCATCAAATAGGTAGCTAGCGTCGTGTGGACCAGGGGCTGCATCTGGGTGGTATTGAACAGAAAAAGCAGGTTGATATCTGTGACGCACACCTTCAACTGACTTGTCATTGATTTCTTCGTGGGTGATAATCAAATGCTCTGGCAAATCCTCACGGCTAACTGCATAACCATGGTTTTGACTTGTAAAATCCACACGTCCTGTAGCAATTTCACGTACCGCATGGTTAAATCCACGGTGACCAAATTTCATCTTATAGGTCTTAGCACCATTTGCCATTGCAAAGAGTTGATGTCCCATACAAATACCAAAGATTGGAATTTTCCCTTGCACACCGCGAATCATATCGAGTGCCTGTGGAACGTCTTCTGGGTTACCTGGACCGTTTGACAACATCACTCCGTCAGGATTGAGATGGAGAATTTCTTCAGCCGTTGTCGAATACGGAACAACCGTTACGTTACAGTTACGTTTAGAAAGTTCACGTAGGATTGAGTGCTTGAGGCCAAAGTCCACTAACACCACGCTCAAACCAACTCCTGGAGCTGGATAGGATGTTTTAGTAGAAACCTGCTTGATATTGTCTGTCGGCAATACTGTTGCTTGGAGCTGGTCAGTCACATGGTCCATGCTGTCCCCAACATGGGTCAAGGTTGCACGCATGGTACCATGCTTACGGATAATCTTGGTAAGGGCACGCGTATCAATTCCTGAAATACCTGGAATTTTCTTGGCTTTCAAAAATTCATCCAAGGTCATTTGGTTGCGCCAGTTACTAGCTCTACGTGCTTCTTCGAAAACAACAACTCCCTTACAAGTTGGAATAATAGATTCGTAATCATCACGGTTGATTCCATAATTTCCTACCAAAGGATAAGTAAAGGTCAAGATTTGTCCATTATAAGACTGGTCTGTAATGGATTCTTGGTAGCCGGTCATTCCTGTATTAAAGACGATTTCGCCTGTTACATCAATATCTGCTCCGAAGGCCTTGCCTTCAAAAACTGTGCCATCTTCTAGTACTAGAAGTCTTTTTGTCATATTTTCACCTCTCGTGGACGCTCACTGGCGTCTTTTAACGTCTTGTGTTTTAGTTGGCGTTTCTACTCGCCAGTACGGATTCTAAGATTGCCATTCGAACAAAGACACCATTGGTCATTTGTTGGACAATCCGTGATTTTGGTGCTTCAACCAAGTGGTCTGCGATTTCTACATCACGATTGACTGGAGCTGGGTGCATAAGGATTGCTGTTTCTTTCAAACGGTCATAACGTTCTTGAGTCAAGCCATGTTGGGCATGGTAGTCTTCTTTTGAAAAGACTGCACCACTATCATGGCGTTCATGTTGCACACGGAGAAACATCATGACATCTACCTGATCAATGATTTCATCAATAGTTACAAACTGCCCATAGTCTGCAAACTCTTGACTTCTCCATTCCTCAGGTCCAGCGAAAAAGAGTTCCGCTCCCAAGCGTTTCAAAATCTGCATATTGGATTTGGCAACACGTGAGTGATCCAAGTCACCTGCAATAGCAACCTTGAGACCTTCAAAGTGACCAAATTCCTCATAAATAGTCATCAAATCAAGCAAGCTCTGGCTAGGGTGTTGGCCCGAACCATCTCCACCATTGATAATAGAGGTCTTTATACTTGGACTCTCTATCAACTGTCTATAGTAGTCAACCTCTGGATGACGGATAACACAGACATCCACCCCTAAGGCAGAAAGGGTCAAAATGGTATCATAAAGTGTCTCACCCTTATTGACCGAGCTCGTCTTAACATCAAAGTCTAATCGTTCCAACCCTAATTTAATCTCTGCCACTTCAAAAGACTTATGGGTCCGTGTAGAATCTTCAAAGAAGAGGTTAGATACAATAGAATAATCTTGGTATGGTAACTGAGCTCCGTTTTTAAACTCAACCCCCCGCTTAATCAATTTCATCACTTGATCGACAGTGAGGTCTTCCATGGACACCACATGGTTCAATGCTTGTTGATTTTCTGACATAACTACTCCTTTAGCTTTTATGCTTCTTCAGTAATCAGAACTCTATCTTGGCCGTCTAGTTCTGTCATCTCTACAATGATTTCTTCAGAACGACTGGTTGGGATATTTTTTCCAACATAATCTGGACGGATTGGTAGTTCTCTGTGGCCACGGTCAACTAAAACAGCTAGGCTCACGCGCGCAGGGCGACCATGACCGACAATATTATCAATGGCAGCGCGAATAGTACGACCTGTATAAAGCACATCATCCACCAAAATAACTTCACGATCTGTCACATCTACTGAAATCAAAGAAGTATCTTCACCGCTTTTAACATCATCACGGAAGGGTTTTGTATCTAGTTCTACAACAGGAACTGAAAGATTTTCTAGTTGCTCCAAACGTTCTTGGATACGGTGGGCGATAAAGACACCACGAGTTTTAATACCAGCCAAGACGATTTTATTCAAATCTTTATTACGTTCGATAATCTCGTAAGTAATACGCGTAATCGCCCGTTTGACGGTCAATTCGTCTACAACTTCTTTTGTCTTCATGACAAACCTCCAAAAAGAAAAGTCTCCTTAAACAAGGAGACTTGAAATGTATAGTCAAGCGAGCCCTACTGCAAACAGTATAGACTTCACCCTTCTACTTTATCGCGCTCCTTGCCTGCCTCACGGGACAGGTTTAAAGGAATATTTAGTTATCAATTAATATAGCACAAAGCAAGCCTAAAATCAAGCAAAAACTTTTGATGATTCATCTTATAAATTGCTAAAATCATATAATTGTGGATACTGGTCACACTCTGGATTTTTAGGATGACAGATAGCTCTTCCAAAATAAATCATGGCCTGATGGGCTGCTAACCACTGCTCCGGTGGTAAGATGTCCATGACCCGCTTTTCCACCTCAAGCGGTGTCGCTGATTTTTTAACGATATCGTGGTGTTTGCAGATACGCTCAACATGAGTATCTACTGCAAAGGCTGGAATCCCAAATCCTACACTCATGACAACATTGGCTGTCTTGCGACCAACCCCTGCTAGACTTTCTAGTTCTTCGCGTGTCTGAGGGACTTGACCATCAAAATCGTCTAGTAACTGTTGAGCACATTTTTTAAGAAATTTAGCCTTATTTCGATACAGTCCTAGGCGAGAAATGTGTGAAGCAATCTCACTCTCTGTTGCTACAGACATGGCTTGTGGCGTTGGAAAGGCAGCAAAAAGACCTGGCGTCGCCTTATTTACCGCTGCATCTGTTGTTTGCGCTGAAAGCATGACTGCGACTAAGAGTTCAAAATGATTGGTAAAATCAAGACTAGGCTTGGCATCTGGGAAGAGGGCAATGATTTCTTCTAGCACTTTTCGTGCTCGTTTTTTTGACAAAACCATTATTCGTCACCATCAAATAGTCCTTGTAGACCAGCAAAAGGACTGTTTTCTTCTTTTTTGATAGCTTGTTGAGCCTGGTATTCTTCCTCAGTCATGATTTGCCAGTCATTTCCTGAAACAAATCCGTGACCAGCCTCTTCTTCAGCCGTCAAGACCTTGATAGGGATATTGAGAAGAATATTGTCTGATACGCTCTCTGCTAGGTCAAGTTCTCCATTTTCGATAGGCAAAACCAAATCATCATCTAGAACTTCTTGATCTAGCTGGTTACTTGCTCCTTCCATGAAAACTTCCGTGACTGGATAAGATTCAACTAACTCAACTGGCTCCATACTACGACTTGAAGCAAGAACAATGGTATAAGATAATTGATAATCTAAAAAATACATACGATCTTCGTATTGAACCTTCCCAACTGCAAGGATATCTTTTACATCTATAATTTCTTGATTACGGTTACGTAAGTCTGCGGCTAGATCTAACGTTTGTTCAAAGTGTAAGCCTTCAGACTGCTTACGAATCTCTTGAATATTTAATTTCATACTTCCTCCATAAAGATTTATTCACTTGATTATACCATGAAAAGGTTACAAATCAGCCCACCAAACTTTATAATTAAAATTCGATTTTTTAACATATTTACTATGACATTTTGTTTTTTAGTGCTATACTATAGGCAATAATACATCAGAGCAAGGAGGATGCTCACATGGAAGACAAAGAACTCATTACCAATGCAACCCAACTCCTATTCGAGTTAAATAAAAGTTTCCAAAGCTGTAAACAAGGTACAGCTGATGACTTCCGACTACAAGAATTACTGAATGCTACTTTACAAGAACTTAAAAAAGCTGAAAAGCTTGACAACAGTATTTTAATTGACCTTGAAAAATTTTACCAACGTACCAGTCTTCTGATTGGACTGGGTAGCCTAAAACTGAACAATCAAGCTCGTACTGCTTGGCGGAACTATGATAAATTCCATTACGAGCATGTCAAACACGTACTGACTCTTTATGGACCTGTTTTTGGATTTTAGAGAGTAGAATTTCCAATTTTCTATTGACAAAATATCCTGAAAGGTATAGGATAAAGGTACTAATACTCGGAGGTAAGGGAGACATGAACAACTAAGTCTATCAAATAAAGAACCTTTATTTAGTAGATCTTGTTTTTGTCTCTTTTTGTGTGCTCTTTTATGCTCTTTTCTGGCATTTTATACTCAATGAAAATCAAAGAGCAAACTAGGAAGCTAGCCGCAGGTTGCTCAAAGCACTGCTTTGAGGTTGTAGATAAGACTGACGAAGTCAGCTCAAAACACTGTTTTGAGGTTGTAGATAAGACTGACGAAGTCAGCTCAAAACACTGTTTTGAGGTTGTGGATAGAACTGACGAAGTCAGTAATCATATCTACGGTAAGGCGACGCTGACGTGGTTTGAAGTTGATTTTCGAAGAGTATTAATAGAGTTTTTTGACATAGACTTTGGCTCTACTAGGTAAAGTAGAGCTTTTTGTTATGCACTATGAACATTCTAGAAAGGGCAATCATATGATAAAAATCAATCACCTGACCATCACTCAAAACAAAGATTTGCGAGACCTTGTAGCCGACTTAAGCATGAGCATCCAAGATGGGGAAAAGGTAGCTATTATTGGCGAAGAAGGAAATGGCAAATCAACCTTGCTAAGAGCTTTCATGGGGGAAGCTTTGCCTGATTTCATAATTAAGGGAAACATTCAGTCTGATTATCAATCACTAGCCTACATTCCTCAAAAACTCCCCGAGGAGATGAAAAAGAACACTCTACATGACTACTTCTTTTTAGATTCTATTGATTTGGACTACAGTATCCTCTATCGTTTGGCTGAGGAATTGCATTTTGATAGCAATCGTTTCGCTAGCAACCAAGAGATTGGTAGTCTATCAGGGGGTGAGGCTTTGAAAATTCAGCTCATCCATGAGTTAGCCAAACCCTTTGAGATTCTGTTTTTAGATGAGCCTTCAAATGACCTGGATTTGGAAATGATTAATTGGCTAAAAGATCAGATTCGCAAGATTCGGCAAACCGTTATTTTCATTTCCCATGATGAAGACTTTCTTTCTGAAACGGCTGATACTATTGTCCACTTGCGACTGGTCAAGCACCGTAAAGAAGCGGAAACACTAGTAGAGCATTTAGACTATGATTGCTATAGTGAGCAGAGAAGGGCTAATTTTGCCAAACAAAGCAAGCAAGCTGCTAACGACCAAAGAGCCTACGATAAAACCATGGAAAAACATCGGCGAGTCAAGCAAAATGTAGAAACTGCACTTAGAACTACCAAAGACAGTACTGCCGGTCGCCTATTGGCTAAAAAGATGAAAAATGTTCTCTCTCAAGAAAAACGCTATGAAAGAGTAGCTCAGTCCATGATTAAAAAGCCACTTGAAGAAGAACACATTCAACTTTTCTTCTCAGATATACAGCCATTACCAGCTTCTAAAGTTTTAATCCAACTGGAAAAGGAAAGTTTGTCCATTGGCGAGCGAGTTTTGACTCAGGAACTACAATTAACTGTCCGTGGCCAAGAAAAAATCGGTATCATCGGCCCAAATGGTATTGGGAAATCAACTCTGTTAGCCAAGTTACAGCAACTATTAAGTACAAAAAGAGAGATTGCTCTTGGTTTTATGCCACAAGATTACCACAAAAAACTACAATTGGATTTATCCCCAATAGCCTATCTAAGTAAAACTGGTGAAAAAGATGAACTACAGAAAATCCAATCCCACCTAGCCAGTCTCAATTTCAGTTATCCAGAAATGCAGCACCAAATCCGCTCTTTGTCTGGTGGTCAACAAGGAAAACTCCTGCTTTTGGATTTAGTCTTGCGCAAACCAAATTTTCTTCTTCTGGATGAACCTACACGAAACTTTTCTCCCACTTCTCAACCCCAAATCAGAAAACTCTTTGCCACTTACCCAGGCGGTCTCATCACTGTTTCGCATGACAGACGTTTCTTAAAAGAGGTCTGTTCGACCATCTATCGTATGACAGAACAGGGTTTGGAAGTAGTTAATTTAGAAGATTTATAAATTTGCAGCATATTAAAAATCCAGAGATGAGCTCTGGATTCTTTTTTACATCTGTTTTAAACGTTCAATCCGTTCTGAGATAGGTGGGTGGGTATAAAAGAGTTTTTGGAACCCTCCCCCTTTCTTGGGATCATTGATATAAAGTGCACTGCTAGCATCATCTACAGGACGACTCATAGGTTTACTATTATCCAACTTATGGAGAGCATTAATCATCCCTTGAGGATTGCGAGTCAACTCGACACTGGAAGCATCAGCTAGGAATTCCCTCTGACGAGAAATAGCTAACTGTACCAAGGTTGCAGCGAGAGGTGCCAGCACAATAGCTAGCAGGGAAACCACAAGCATAATGATTTCTAAGCCATTTCCGTCTCGATCATCGTCACTTCGTCTGCGACCTGCTCCGCCCCACCACATCATACGACCTGCCATACTAGAAAGCATGGTGATAGCACTAGCAAGGGCAACAGCAATAGTCGAAATACGGATATCGTAATTACGAATATGACTGACTTCATGTCCCATAACAGCTTCTAGTTCTTCACGATTCATGATAGCTAGGAGACCTGAAGTTGCAGCAACTGCTGCATTTTGAGGATTGGAACCTGTCGCAAAGGCATTTAAGGCTGGATCATCAATGATGAAAACACGAGGCATAGGAATCTGAGCGACCATAGCCATATCTTCTACTACATGGTAGAGGTCTGGTGCCGTTTGTTCATCCACCTCACGCGCCCCATTCATGGACATGACAATCTCAGTAGACTGAAAAATCATGGATAAAGCATAAATAAAGCCGATAA
This sequence comes from uncultured Streptococcus sp., assembly GCF_901875575.1. Classification (GTDB taxonomy): domain Bacteria; phylum Bacillota; class Bacilli; order Lactobacillales; family Streptococcaceae; genus Streptococcus. Next base: position 27,715 of record NZ_CABFMF010000004.1, on the reverse strand, counting down.
TCAGTGCGATAACCAAACCACCAAGCCCAGAACGCATAAAGAGGTAACCAACCGCATAGCCAACAAGAGCTAAGAGTAGGAAAAAGACTATCAATAATACCCAAGTTCTACGTTTATTGCTTGCAATTTGATCAAACAGCATCTTAGTCACCTAAAACGCTAAAATCAACTTTAGGAACTGCCTTTTCCTCTTCTGGTGTTTGAAGGAAATCTGCTGCTTTAAATCCAAACATTCCAGCGATAATATTGCTTGGGAAAGTTTCTAATTTTACATTGTAGTTGCTGACAACACTATTGTAAAGTTGACGAGAGTAAGAAATTTTATTTTCTGTGTTTGTCAACTCCTCTTGCAATTTAACAAAGTTGGCGCTTGCCTTCAAATCTGGGTAACTTTCTGCAACTGCAAAAATACCTGAAACCTGACGAGTGAGGGCATCACTAGCTTTCATAGCTTCTGCTGGTGAAGTCGCTGCTGCCACTTGGTTACGCAGTTCTGCCACCTTTTCAAGGGTAGAACCTTCATATTTAGCATAACCTTTAACAGTTTCAATCAAGTTTGGCAAGAGATCATTTCGACGCTTCAATTGAACATCAATCTGACTCCAAGCCTCCTTGGTTTGCATACGATTTTTAACCAAACCGTTATAACTAACGATCACAAAAATCACAACAAGTGCGATAACTCCAAGAATAATCCAAGTCATGATATAAGTCCTTTCTGTTTTTAGATTAGTACCAGTATATCAAATTTTTTATGAATATGGTAAAATAAGATGATACTATAGAAGGAAATAATTATGAAACCAGAAACATTTTACAACCTGCTTGCTGAGCAAAATCTTCCACTTTCGGACCAGCAAAAAGAACAATTTGAACGTTATTTTGAACTCTTGGTTGAATGGAATGAAAAGATTAATCTTACAGCTATTACAGATAAAGAAGAAGTATACCTGAAACACTTTTACGATTCAATTGCACCCATTCTGCAAGGCTTGATTTCAAATGAAACTATCAAACTTCTTGATATTGGAGCTGGGGCAGGATTTCCTAGTCTGCCGATGAAAATCCTCTACCCGGAGCTAGATGTTACTATCATTGATTCCTTAAACAAGCGTATCAACTTCCTGCAACTTTTGACTCAGGAGCTTGATTTAGACGGTGTTCATTTCTACCACGGTCGTGCAGAAGATTTTGCCCAAGACAAAAACTTTCGTGCCCAGTTTGATATGGTAACTGCCCGTGCTGTAGCCCGTATGCAGGTCCTATCTGAATTGACTATTCCCTATCTTAAAGTTGGCGGAAAACTATTGGCACTCAAGGCCAGCAATGCGCCTGAGGAGTTATTAGAAGCTAAGAATGCCCTCAATCTCCTTTTTAGTAAGGTAGAAGACAATCTTAGCTACGCTCTTCCAAACGGAGACTCTCGCTACATCACAGTTGTTGAAAAGAAAAAAGAGACTCCCAACAAATACCCAAGAAAAGCTGGTATGCCTAACAAACGCCCACTTTAAACTTTATGTGAAAAAATGATTTACAAAATCAACCTCGCTCTCTTATTTCTAGGCTCGGGAAAAAATGATTTACAAAATCAGCCTCGCTCTCTTATTTCTAGGCTCGGGAAAAAATGATTTACAAAATCATTTTTTTCTGCTATACTATCACAAGCAAAGGTTTTTAATGTCATCCCGTGAGGTGACGAAGACGCAGAAATACTTGAAACTCTTTAAAGTCTAGATTTTAGAGAAGTCTTACTCTGAGGGCCTATTGCTGTAAAATAATGGGCTCTTTTTGATGCCCAAAAGTGAGGTTTATATGAAACAAGAATCAACTGTTGATTTGTTACTAGACGTTGACCAACGTCCTTCGACTGGAAAAGGAATTCTCCTTAGCTTCCAACACGTTTTCGCCATGTTTGGTGCGACCATCTTGGTACCCTTGATTTTGGGAATGCCTGTATCTGTTGCCCTTTTTGCTTCGGGTGTTGGAACACTCATCTATATGATCGCAACTGGTTTTAGAGTTCCAGTTTATCTAGGATCATCATTTGCCTTTATCACAGCTATGTCCCTAGCTATGAAGGAATTAGGAGGGGATGTATCAGCTGCTCAAACAGGGGTTATCCTAACAGGTTTTATCTATGTCCTCGTTGCTGCTGGTGTTCGTTTTGCAGGTACAAAATGGATTGATAAACTCTTACCTCCTATCATCATTGGTCCAATGATTATCGTTATTGGTCTTGGTCTTGCAAGTTCAGCTGTAACAAATGCCGGTTTAGTTGCTGATGGAAATTGGAAGAATGCTCTTGTGGCAGTCGTTACTTTCCTTATTGCTGCCTTTATTAATACTAAAGGTAAAGGATTCCTACGAATCATTCCATTCCTCTTTGCCATTATCGGTGGTTACCTCTTCGCACTAACTCTTGGCTTGGTTGACTTTACACCAGTTCTTAAAGCTAACTGGTTTGAAATTCCTGGTTTCTACTTCCCATTTAGCACAGGTGGTGCCTTTGAAGAGTATAGCCTATACTTCGGTCCTGAAACAATCGCTATCCTACCAATCGCTATCGTAACAATTTCTGAACATATCGGAGATCATACTGTTTTGGGTCAAATTTGTGGCCGTCAATTCTTGAAAGAACCAGGTCTTCACCGCACTCTTCTTGGTGACGGTATCGCAACTTCTGTATCTGCCTTCTTAGGTGGACCAGCCAATACTACTTACGGAGAAAATACAGGAGTTATCGGTATGACTCGTATCGCTTCTGTCTCAGTTATCCGTAACGCTGCCTTTATCGCGATTGCCCTTAGCTTCCTTGGTAAATTCACTGCCTTGATTTCTACAATCCCAAATGCTGTACTTGGTGGTATGTCAATCCTTCTCTATGGTGTTATCGCCAGCAACGGTTTGAAAGTCTTAATCAAAGAACGTGTTGATTTCGGTCAAATGCGTAACCTAATCATCGCAAGTGCTATGTTGGTCCTTGGACTTGGAGGAGCTATCCTTAAACTCGGTCCAGTTACACTTTCAGGTACTGCCCTTTCAGCCATGACAGGAATCATCTTGAACTTGATCTTGCCATACGAAAATAAAGATTAAATTTAAAGTTTTTAAAATAAAGATAGACAGTAGAAAGTTAAATCTACTGTCTTTTTGATACAACTTAAACAGAGAAGTAAAAAACTTCTTTAAATATTTCAATTAGTATCAAAATAAATCAGATAGATATTTTATTGGATTTACAAATTCATTTTGTGAGAAATACAATAAACAAAAAGATATCGGAGAACGCTTTGCGAATTGTATTGATTTTTAAGGAGGTTCGCCTCCTTTTTGTAACTCCTTTTGTGACTCCCTTTTTCGCAAAAGAATACTAAGGAATACCAAGGACAAAAATAAAAAACGTTGATTTAACAACGTTTCACCAATTTTTGCAAAAGAATGCAAAGGAATAATGGAGCCGGTGGGAGTCGAACCCACGTCCAAACACCTGCCAACATATTTGTCTACAACCATAGGTTATGTATTGTTTTAACAACTCCTCGACACATAACTCAAGCCTAGGAACTGCGAGTCTATTAATCTCTTATCAAACCTCTAGACAAGGCCTGATCGTATCTCGCTAATAATAAGACCTGTCATTGAACACGAGCAATTCAAATCGGGTCACGCCTGCTGGTTTTTAGGCAGCTAAAGCGTAAGAAGTGTTATTTTTTGCAGTTATATTTAACTGGCATTTTTACATCTGCCGATGAGTCGCAAAATATGCCTCATAATGCCTGTCGAATCCGTAACGACCCCTAAAGACAATAAGACTATTATACCCTATCTAAAGTAAAAAAGCAAAATAAAGTCAAAATCATGACCACCCGTCAAACGGGTGGTTTGTACCAGGGCTATAAGCCCAAATTACCAGCCAGCGCCTAAAGACGCTGGCTTTCACGTTGTTCAAGCCTGATTGATATTGACTCGTCACTTGCCTCTCAAAGAGGCTTTAGTATTACTTACCACTATCCCTAAAGGGATCCTCATATTCTTTTACACTTAATTTATCTAGTGCTATATCATGCTTTTCCTGATCTTGGATATATTTCTTAATTGTGGCTTCATTGAGTCCCACCGTACTTACATAATAACCTTCTGCCCAGAAATGCCGATTCCCAAACTTGTACTTGAGATTGGCGTGTTTGTCAAACATCATGAGTGCACTTTTTCCTTTTAAATAACCCATGAAACTCGAAACACTTATCCTTGGTGGAATACTTACTAACATGTGTACATGGTCTGGCATTAAGTGACCCTCGATAATTTCAACTCCTTTATAACTACACAAGCGATGAAATATTTCGCCTAAACTACTTCGATATTGATTATAAATGACTTTTCGTCTATACTTAGGGGTGAACACAATGTGATATTTACACATCCACTTTGTGTGTGATAAACTATGTGCCTTTTGTGCCATATTTTTCTCCTTTCGCTTTACAATTGGCTTGAACACCTTTATTGTATCGCGTTTGGAGTTTTTTTGGTATAACCTTCGACGCGCACCCGCATAGCGGGTGGTTTTTTGTCTCGCACCTAACGGAGCGAGACGGACTAATAGTCGCATAATAAAAAAAAGTTATCATCTCTTATAAGATCTGATAACTTTCTAATTAAGCTCTCATTCTGATTGTCCGGAAACCTTCCAAGAAGAAATAGTTGAAAACATAAACTATAAATTCGAAATGCTATATTCGATCAATTATTTATTATCCTTAAACTGTTGCATGTTCATCATCCACTAACCATTTTTCTAGAACTTGATAGACTCCCCCTTGGCTGTTGGCTGGTGCTAGAGCTGTTGCAACAGCCTTAGCCTTGTCATCTGCATTTCCCATAGCATAAGCAATACCAGCCATTTCAAGCATTTCAACATCATTTTCACTATCACCAAATGCCATGATTTGTTGGGCTTTCAAGTTCCAACGCTTGAGTAATTCTTCCAATCCCCATGCCTTGTGGATACCATCCTGTAGAATATCAATGCAGCCAAAGCCACTTGATACCGCTCTAACATATCCACCAAATAAATCATTGATTTCTGTTAGTACGGCATCAGAGCGTTCTTCACCAACTACCATACTCATTTTTAGTACGCCACCAAAGAGTTCCGGCTTCAATTCCTTGACAAAATGCATACGTTGATAAAATTTCTCAATCATTTCCGGAGTCATAAAGCTCTCTAAATCTGTAAATACAGTTCCTTCTTTAACAAAGCTGCCGTTCATAGATGTTACGACAAATTGGTCTTGACAAGCTCTGTCATTAAAATAAGCGATAGCTTTTTCAACTATTCTATCATCCCACGTCTGCGCTTGAATTAACTGATTACCGTCAAATATTCGTGCGCCATTAGCAACAACTAGCACCACTCTATCAACTAAATGATCTAGTAATTCTCTCATGCGGTATACTTCGTTTCCTGTCGCAATGACAAAACGAATACCCCTTTGATCCAACTGATCCAGAATCTTTTCTAAACGCGGAAGGTCCATTTGCCCTTTAGCATCTAGCAAAGTACCATCCATATCTGTCGCAATTACTTTAATGTCCATCTTCATTCCTCGTAGTTACTCTTACTACCACTTCAATCCTACATGTTCATTCATCTCTTTGTAAGCTGTATCAATCCGTTCCTTGGTAGCAGCATCTAACAGGTCACGATGTTTACCACCCTCTATAAAGTCTTCCAAAATATAGGTCTGATAATGATAAAGAGGATACCCTTCTGGAGAAAATGTCCCTTTAGGCCTACGATTTACCCATGTAGGGTGGGCTTGAGCAGTCTCAATGCTAGTCTTGCCAGCTTTTTTCTTAAGTGTTACATCCATAAGAACACCCCGCTCAGTCCACTTGGCATTTTCTACACCAGTCATCGTTTCAATCCGTTGATTCGAAATAAAATTCCCCATAGAGTAGATAATCAATTTTTTATCTCCATCTTTTTCAACCGTTTCAGATGGTTCAACTACGTGCGGATGACCTCCAAAGATAATATCAGCCCCCCAGTCAATCATTTTGTGGTAGAGAGCCTTCTGCTCTTCAGTAGGTTCTATGCGATATTCTACCCCCATCTGAGGCATAATAATTGTAATATCTGCCTCTTTTTCAGCTCGTTCAATCTCAGCCTTCATCTTTTCTTCATTCAAGTCAGAAAGATAGCGATTATAATCTTCTTGAGACAAATTTTGCTCAATTCCATTGAAACCATAAGAGTAAGCTAATAAAGCCACTTTAATACCATTTACTTCTTTGATGACAAGAGGAGCCTTATCACGTGGCTCATGAGTGTATACTCCAATTGGCGTTATACCTGCCTTTTCAATCGTATCTGCTGTTGAAATAACACCCTCGATTTGTGAATCTAAAATATGATTATGAGCCAAATCCAAAACATGATATCCTGCATCCTTAATAGCATCCATCACTTGGGTAGGAGCATTAAATAAAGGATAGCCCGCTAAATAATGATCTTTATTAATGGTCCCTTCAAAATCACCTATAGCCAAATCTGCCTGTTTAAGCCAAGGAGTAACGTACTCAAAATTCTCATGAAAATCATAGCTACCATCTTCTTTTTTAGCTGACATATAAATAATATCATGGTAAAGTAAATCTCCATGGGCCATAATACGGGCACTTGTTTCTTCGTCCTGTTTCTTAGCTTCTTGGTTTTTCTTAGTTTCCTCTTGAGTGAAAGTATTGCGTTTTTGACTAGCCAAAGGCATGCCATTGAAACTCTCAAAAAGTAACACTAAGCCCATTGATAGAAAGACTGCCACTAAAAGAACTACGACAAAACCTTTATTACTCCACCTGCTATAACGCCTGAAGAAATCTACAATCTTCCGTATAAATCCTAAAACTGCTTCTGCTTGGTGTCTATCTTGTCTTCTTTGCATATTGATTTCCCTACTTTCTTATGCAAGCCTTTTTCTTTATTATATCACAGTTAAGAGATTCTTACACAGTTCAATTCATTCTACTAACTATTATCTAAAAATCACTGCATCGAAACACTTTCAATCCTCCTTATTTTGTGTTATCATGTAGAGGTAATGAAAGGAGAGAACATGTCTGCTATAGAACGTATTACAAAAGCTGCTCATTTAATCGATATGAACGATATTATCCGCGAGGGGAATCCAACTCTTCGCGCTGTTGCTGAGGAAGTAACTTTCCCTTTATCTGATCAAGAAATTATCCTTGGTGAAAAGATGATGCAATTCCTCAAGCATTCTCAAGATCCTGTCATGGCTGAAAAGATGGGATTACGTGGTGGTGTCGGCCTAGCTGCTCCTCAATTGGATATCTCAAAACGGATCATTGCTGTCTTGGTTCCTAATATTGTTGAAGAGGGAGAGACTCCTCAAGAAGCCTATGACTTGCAAGCTATCATGTACAATCCCAAAATTGTATCCCACTCAGTTCAAGATGCTGCTCTTGGTGAAGGGGAGGGGTGCTTATCTGTTGACCGTAACGTGCCAGGCTATGTTGTTCGCCATGCCCGTGTCACTGTTGACTATTTTGATAAAGACGGAGAAAAACACCGCATCAAACTCAAAGGTTATAATTCTATCGTTGTCCAACATGAAATTGACCACATCAACGGTGTTATGTTCTACGACCGTATCAATGAAAAAAATCCATTTGCAGTCAAAGAAGGACTGCTTATTCTTGAATAAAGAAATAAAATCCCGTTAACAAGCGGGATTTTGTGTTATAATAAGGGCATGAAAACAAACGATATTGTCTATGGCGTCCATGCCGTTACTGAAGCCCTCCTTGCAAATACTGGAAACAAACTCTACCTCCAAGAAGATCTCCGAGGTAAAAATGTTGAAAAGGTCAAAGAATTAGCCACTGAAAAAAAAGTTTCCATTTCTTGGACTTCTAAAAAATCACTCTCTGAGATGACTGAAGGTTCTGTTCATCAAGGTTTTGTCCTAAGAGTTTCTGAATTTGCTTATAGTGAATTAGATCAAATCCTTGCCCAAACAGAGAAAGTGGAAAATCCACTTCTAATTATTCTGGATGGTCTGACTGATCCCCACAATCTAGGCTCTATACTAAGAACAGCAGATGCGACTAATGTTTCAGGGGTTATCATTCCTAAACACCGAGCTGTAGGTGTGACTCCGGTCGTTGCTAAAACTGCGACAGGGGCCATTGAACACGTACCTATTGCAAGAGTGACCAACCTTAGTCAAACTTTGGATAAACTCAAGGAGCAAGGTTTCTGGATTTTCGGAACCGATATGAACGGTACTCCGTGTCACAAATGGAACACTCAAGGTAAACTGGCTCTCATCATCGGAAATGAAGGAAAAGGAATCTCTAGTAACATCAAAAAACAAGTAGATGAGATGATTACTATTCCAATGAACGGCCATGTTCAGAGCCTCAATGCCAGTGTTGCTGCAGCTATTCTTATGTATGAAGTATTTCGAAATAGACTATAAAAAAGTTTCCAGTCATCTGATTGGAAACTTTTTTATGATTATACTCAATGAAAATCAAAGAGCAAACTAGGAAGCTAGCCATAGACAGCTCAAAACACTGTTTTGAGGTTGTGGATAGAACTGACGAAGTCAATAACCATACCTACAACAAAGCGAAGCTGACGTGGTTTGAAGAGATTTTCGAAGTGTATTAACTATGTTCTGTGATAAATTTATAAGCTTCTTGACCAGCGATAGCTCCATCTCCAACTGCTGTTGTTACTTGACGAAGATCTTTCAAGCGAACATCTCCAACCGCAAAGATACCGTCAACTGCAGTTTTCATGTGGTTATCTGTCACAATCCAGCCTGCCTGATCTTGAATATTTAATTCTTTAACAAAATCGCTAACAGGGTCCAAACCAACATAGATAAAGACACCACCGAAGGCTTTCTCTGTCACTTGACCTGTTTTCACATTTTCAAATACGACAGACTCCACTCTATTTTCACCCTTGATTTCCTTAACTACAGAATCCCATATAAAGCTGACTTTTTCATTAGCGAAGGCACGATCTTGTAAAACCTTTTGGGCACGAAGTTGGTCACGACGGTGAACAATGGTAACCGTTTTAGCAAAACGAGTCAAGAAGAGCGCTTCTTCAACTGCTGAATCCCCTCCACCAACTACTAGCAAATCTTGGTCACGGAAGAAAGCTCCATCACAGACTGCACAGTAGGAAACTCCACGACTGTTGAGTGCTTCTTCACCTGGAACTCCTAAAAGACGATGTTTAGAACCAGTCGCTACGATAACTGTGTGTGTATCGTATGATTGGCCATCTGTAATCACTTTCTTAAAATTACCATGGTCTTCTATATTTTCAACATAACCATAGATATGCTCCACTCCAAGGTTTTCAAGCGGTTCAAACATCTTTTCAGCTAACTCTGGTCCACTGATATTGGCATAACCTGGGTAGTTTTCGATATCCGATGTATTGTTCATCTGTCCACCTGGTAAACCACCTTCAATGAGAGCAACTTTCAGATTGCTACGAGCAGCATACAAGGCCGCAGTCATTCCTGCAGGTCCAGCACCTATAATGATAGTATCGTACATTTTGATCCCTTCTTTCCTGTTGTAACTATTTTTATTCTAACTCTTTCTTATCATTCATGCAAGTATTATGCCTTGAAAACCAAAAGCAAACTCATAACAGCAAAAGATAATACTGGAATAACCAAAGCGCCAATCATGATCATCTCATAAAAACGAGCTTTTCGATCCTCTGGAGTCTTATCAACTCTAGATATGATCCTTAATCCCATCCAAATACCTAAAAATCCCCCTACTAAGAGTGCTGTTATAATTAAACTCTCAAAATATAAAGAAAACAATTGCAGTAGCATGATTTCTCTCATTTCTATCTTTTTTAAAGAGTAAACTCAGCTAGTCTATCTAACTGAGTTTTCTTCTTTCCATTATATCAAATATATGTCCGTTTGTAACTAGAGAAGAATTCTTTTGTCCGTTCTTCTTTAGGATTGTTGATGATTTGATCCGGTGTACCTGACTCAATAATTTTTCCCTTATCTAGGAATAAAATCTTATCAGCAACTTGAGCTACAAAAGACATGTCATGGCTAACTAAAATCATGGTTTGACCAGATTTAGCTGCATCTGCAATAGATTTTTCAACTTCTCCAACTAATTCTGGATCGAGAGCTGATGTTGGCTCGTCTAGAAGCAAAACATCAGGTTTCATAGCAAGGGCACGCGCCAAGGCAACCCGTTGCTTTTGTCCACCAGATAGGTGGCGAGGGTAATGGTGTTCTTTATCAGAAAGCCCTACCTTAGCTAACTCTTCCTTAGCAATCTTAGTTGCTTCCTCATCTGATAATTTCTTAACAACTACTAAGCCTTCCTTGACATTGTCAAGTGCAGTTCTGCGTTCAAACAGATTAAACTGTTGAAATACCATGGATAGTTTACGTCTAAGGGCTAATATTTGATCTTGGCTAATCTGAGAAAAATCAACTGAAAAATCATCAATCTGTATCGAACCACTATCTGGTGTTTCCAGATAGTTGAGACTACGTAGGAAAGTTGACTTCCCTGCACCTGAAGAACCAATCAAGGCCACTACTTCCCCTTTTTGGATATCCAAGTTCAAATGATCCAAGACGGTCTGACCTGAAAAGGATTTACTTAAATTCGAAATCTTAATCATTAACGAAGGTCTCCTTTCACATCTGTAACAACTGTATCCGGTGCTGAAATAGCCATCCTTTTCTCAATGAAACGGCCAAGGCCCTCAATACCAATATTTACTACCCAGTAAACAAGCGCTACAGAAATAAATCGCTCAAAATAACGATAGTCTGCACCACCCAAAATCTGAGCTTGAGCAAATACCTCTACAACACCAGCACTAAAGGCTAGAGAAGTCCCCTTTGTTAGTCCAATAAGGGAATTAATCAAAGTTGGAGTCGCAACAACTGCAGCATTGGGAATAATCACACGACGGTAAACTTGGGCACGAGTCATACCAAGACTTCGAGCTGCTTCAATCTCGCCAGGATTAACTGAGAGAATAGCTGCACGTATGGTTTCACTGGCATAGGCCGCCTCGTTAAATGCAAAAGCTACAATAGCAAAAACAGCTGCTGGAATGGCATTGATATTAAAACCGGTACCCCACTGCTGATTGAGAGCTTTCAAAACTAAAGGAATCCCATAGTAGGTCAGCATAAGCTGCACTAAGATTGGTGTCCCTTTTAAAAAACTAACAAAAAAAGCCTGTAGAGGGTATAAAATCTTCACGCGGTTAATTTTTACTATGGCAAAAACTAAGGCCAAGACCAAACCAAATATTGCTCCACCTATCGTTAACATCAGAGTTATAGGTAGCTGTTGGACAATTCTCGGAATCCCATCAAAAACCGAACGCCAGCTAAAGAGCTTTCCATCCGGAATATATTGCATCAAGTTTTGATACCAATCTGATGCTAAAAATGTTGTAATATTCATAAGAACATCCTCTCCTGATAATGATTCATTCTACCATACTTCTCCCTGTAATCAAATTATTTGCTACGGGCAACTGTAGATAATCTCTATCTACTAGTTTATCATACTTTAAAATTGGAAAGTAATATATTTTCCCTATCAAAGTGATAGAGAAAAGCTATTTCAAACTTAAATCTCCATAAGATGTTCGATAACCAATTTGTTTAAGGATACCATTTTCTACTAAAAGAGGGCGTTTTAATAACATGCCATCACTTGCTAGAAGTTTCGCTGCATCTTGCTTAGACAAGCTTCCAATCTTATCTTTCAAGCCCATTTCACGATATTTGATTCCACTAGTATTAAAAAATTGCTTTAGTTCAAAACCAGATTTCTCCAGCCAGTCTAAAATCATTTCTTCACTCGGAGTCTCTTCTACGATATGAACATCTTTGTATTCAAGCCCTAACTCATTCAATTCATTTTTTGCTTTTTTACAAGTTGAACATTTTGGGTATTCGATAAATTCTAACATCTTTCTCTCTTTCTTTATTCTCATTCTTGAAAATGTATACCTTCATGTGCTAGTAGCCAAGCCTTCTTTTCCACTCCTGCGGCATATCCTGTCAGGCGATTTCCTTTCCCTAGGACACGATGACAGGGAACTAAAATAGACCATGGATTGCGTCCCACTGCTCCTCCAATTGCTTGAGCAGACAGGACTTGCAATTCTTGAGCGATTTGGCCATAAGTAACTGTTTGACCATAGGGAATATCCTGCAAGTAGGTCCATACTCTCTTTTCAAACTCTGTCCCAATAGGAGCTAGGGATAGCTGAAACAAGTCCTGAATTTCCCCTTTAAAATAGGCATCTAAGTAGAAAATAACCTGATCCAGGATAGCATGACTTTTAACTTCTTCCAAACTATCTTCTACTAAACCTCTCTCAAAATTAGACTGCCCCTGAAACCAGATTCCATACAGGTAGTGGTCATCTGCTACTAAGGATAGGAATCCAATTGGTGAGGAGTAGAGCATTTTAGCATACTTTTTCTGCATCATTTTTTTAATTTTTGATAGGCTAAGCGTTCCCCGTCTACTGGAACTTTACCAACCTTTTCAAAACCAAGTTTTTCAAAAATATGTTGCATAGCTTTGTTTTCAGCATGCGTATCTGAGCGAAAATCAAGATAATCAAATCCTTCAATCAAGCCTTCTAAGAAGGTTTGAGCAACTCCTTGTCCTTGAAAATCTCTTGCTATAGCAATACGGTGAAAGACCAGATATTCTGATTCTCCCTCTTGCCAACTTCCTTCATAAATGGCTTCATAATCTTTCTCGGGACTCTTAGTTACAGCTGCATAGGCCAGCAAGTCCCCTTCTTCAAGTGCTACATAAGCTTGACCTGAGATAATATCCTCAATAATAATATCGGCATTTGGATAACCATTTTGCCACTGATTACTTCCTGCATCAGCTAAACATTTTTTAGCATCCTCAATTAGTTGCATAATGGTATTGACTTCATTTGGAAAGGCTAAACGAATTTCCATTTTAACTCCTTTTTACTGACTATTTTTATCCATCATAGCATAATTTAAGCCTTTTCACAAGCAGTTGAAATTTGACTTTTCGTTTTTGTTATTTTATAATCTAGTTATTAAAACTAGATGAAAGGAAGTTGGAAATGAATACCTGTTTTTCCTACCCCAAATGGGAAGAAATCCCGAGCATTGATCTCTACCTGGACCAAGTTTTACTTTATGTGAATCAAGTTTGCTCCCCTGTCTTTACGGAGAAAGAAAAAGGGTTGACTGCATCCATGGTCAATAACTATGTTAAACACGGATATCTTACAAAACCAGACAAGAAAAAGTACCAACGCCAACAAATTGCTCGTTTGATTGCTATCACAACCCTCAAATCTGTCTTTTCAATTCAAGAAATTGCACAAACACTCAATACACTTCAAACACAAGCCAGTTCAGAGCAACTCTATAATGCCTTTGTAGATTATATGAACCAAGGAATTGATCCATCAAATCCCATCATCCAAAGCAGCTGCCAAACTATCAAACTTTATCACTACACCTTATCACTAGTCACACATCACTCTGAAAAGGAGGAGACTAAATGAATACTAGCCTAAAACTCAGTAAACAACTTAGTTTTGGAGAAGAAGTCGCTAATAGCGTCACCCATGCTATTGGTGCGCTTTTCATGCTGATTTTGTTACCTATTTCATCTACCTACAGTTACCAAGTACATGGATTTTTATCATCATTTGGTGTTTCTATCTTCGTGATTAGCCTATTTCTAATGTTTCTTTCATCTACAATCTATCACTCCATGGCTTACGGCTCAACCCATAAATATGTGTTACGAATCATTGACCATTCTATGATTTATGTTGCCATTGCTGGCTCATACACGCCCGTCGTCTTAACCTTAATGAATAACTGGTTTGGTTATCTGATTATTTCCATTCAGTGGGGAACGACCATCTTTGGTATTCTCTATAAAATCTTTGCTAAAAAAGTCAATGAGAAATTCAGCCTTGCTCTTTACCTAATTATGGGTTGGTTGGTTCTGGCTATCATTCCTGCCATTATCAGTCAAACGACACCAATCTTTTGGAGCCTTATGGTAACAGGTGGTCTTTGTTACACTGTAGGAGCAGGATTTTACGCTAAGAAAAAACCTTATTTCCACATGATTTGGCATCTCTTTATCCTTGCTGCATCTGCCCTCCAATACATCGCCATTGTTTATTACATGTAAAAAAAGTTGAGAAAATTCCTTCTCAACTTTTTTCTTTACACATATTGATAAAGTACTGGTGCAAGCGCACATCATCAGTCAATTCAGGATGAAAAGAAGTTACCAACATATTTTTTTCTTGGGCTGCAACGATCTGATTGTCCACTATTGCTAGAATTTCTACATCTTCTCCAACACTACTGATAATCGGACCGCGAATAAAAGTCATTGGAATCTTACCAACTCCCTTACATTCTGCTTCGGTATAAAAACTTCCAAGCTGGCGTCCATAAGCATTGCGCTCGACCACCATATCCATAGTTCCTAGATGACTCTCGTCCTGAGAAGTAATTTCCTTAGCCAGCAAAATTAAACCCGCACAGGTTCCAAACACTGGTAATCCAGATAGAATTGCTTCTCGAATGGGAAGCAGCATGTCTTGGTCTCGCAAAAGCTTGCCCATTGTTGTTGACTCCCCACCCGGTAAAATTAAACCAGACAGTTCTTTTTGATATTTCTGAAAATCTTCTAGGTTTCTTAGTTCAACATTTTTAACTCCAAGTCTTTCCAGAACTCGCTCATGTTCTGCAAAAGCACCTTGTAGAGCCAGAATTCCGATTTTCATCTATTTGCCTCGCTCTGCCATGAGGATTTGAATCTCATTCTCATTAATTCCAACCATAGCTTCCCCAAGGTCTTCAGAGATTTCAGCTAGGATTTTTGGATTGCGATAATTAGTAACAGCCTTGACAATAGCACTTGCCCGTTTTACTGGATCTCCTGATTTGAAAATACCAGACCCAACAAAGACACCCTCAGCCCCTAGTTGCATCATGAGGGCTGCATCAGCTGGCGTTGCAACGCCTCCAGCTGCGAAGTTTACAACTGGTAATTTTCCATGCTCATGGACGTATTGTACCAATTCTACAGGTACTTGTAAGTCTTTGGCAGCAACATAAAGCTCGTCCTCACGCAAATTTTGAATACGACGGATTTCTTGATTCATCATACGCATATGACGAACTGCTTGAACGATATCGCCTGTACCTGGCTCCCCCTTAGTTCGAATCATAGAAGCACCTTCAGCGATACGACGTAAGGCTTCACCCAAGTCCTTAGCTCCACAGACAAAAGGTACTTTGAATTCTTTCTTATCCACATGGAAACGGTCATCAGCCGGAGATAAAACCTCACTTTCATCGATGTAGTCAATCTCAATGGCTTCTAAAATCTGTGCTTCAACAAAGTGTCCGATTCTAACCTTGGCCATAACAGGAATACTAACCGCATCTTGAATTTCTTTAATCATCTTTGGATCGCTCATACGAGAAACACCACCAACAGCACGAATATCAGCCGGAATCCTCTCCAAAGCCATAACAGCTGCTGCACCTGCAGCTTCTGCGATACGAGCTTGCTCAGGATTTTGAACATCCATAATAACGCCGCCTTTAAGCATCTGTGCTAAGTTTTTATTTAATTCATAACGATTTTCAGTCATTTTTTTGTCCTTATACCTTATATTAGTAGCTACAATTTTATTCTAAG
Source organism: uncultured Streptococcus sp. (assembly GCF_901875575.1). Taxonomy (GTDB): domain Bacteria; phylum Bacillota; class Bacilli; order Lactobacillales; family Streptococcaceae; genus Streptococcus. The sequence goes on along the minus strand of NZ_CABFMF010000004.1, from coordinate 11,911 downwards.
ATAGAAAAGATAGAATGACAAGACAAAAAAACAAATATTGTCTGGGTACAATATAACTAAAAAAACTATCTAACCTCTAACAAGGCCAGATAGTTCATCAAATATTATTTTTCAGCTGTAAGAGCAGCCATTGTGATATAGTTGTATGGTTTGTTGAAGTGTGGCAAGAAGAAGAGATCTGTCAAGGCCAATTTTTCAATTGTTACATGTTCTTGGATAGCAAGCGAGAACATGTGGATTCCCATGCTAATTGCAATATCATGTGAAACCATTTGGGCACCAAGAATTTCACGACTATCTTTGTCAAAGACAATCTTAATCGCTACTTCATGGTTATCATGTTTCATGAATTCTGGTTTTTGTAGATCGTTAAAGCCTGTTTCAGTTGCATTGTAACCAGCAGCTTTTGCCTTTTCAAGAGTCAAACCAGTTGAAACCATGTGAAGTCCGTAAATTGAGATACCATTTGATCCTTGCACACCGATTCCTTCCAATTCATGGCCACAAGCGTTGTAGGCACCAACAATACCAGTACGAACAGCGTTTGAAGCAAGCGCAATGTAGCTAGTTTCTTTACGAGCATTGTCATAGACAGTCGCACAGTCACCAACTGCAAATACACCTGGAAGTGATGTTTCTTGTTTCTTGTCTACAAGGAAGGCACCGTTGCGGAAGAGTTCAATCTTACCATCAGCAAGGGCAGTGTTTGGACGGAAACCAACTGCAAGGATAACCATATCCACATCGAAAGTTTCTTTATCAGTAATCAAGCGTTCAACTTTACCGTCACCTTCGATTGCTTTAACAGTTTGACCTAGAGCCAAGCGGATGTTGTGATCTTCCAAGTTCTTGGCCATCATTTGTGTGAAGTCTTTATCATAGTAGCCGTTCAAGACAGTATCAACGATATCAACAAGGACAACTTCTTTTCCAAGACGTTCAAAGGCCTCAGCAAGTTCAACACCGATGTAACCACCACCAACAACAGCGATACGGTCAAGGTGCTGGCTCTTGTCAGCAAGTTTATTGATAACTTCTTCAGCGTTTTGGTACAATTTAACGAATTGTACATTGTCAAGAGTTGCTTTAAATTCGCGGTTTCCTTTAACAATTTCAACACCTTCGATTGGTGGCAAGATTGGTGTAGAACCTGTAGCGAAAATCAATTTCTCGTATGATTCTTTGTGCTCTTTCCCTTCAACTTCTGCTGTAACTACTTTGTTATCATAGTCGATTGAAAGAACTGGTGAGTTCATGTAAACCTTAGCACCTTTAGCTTCCAATTTTTCTTTATCAGAATAGAATAAGCCTTCAGGACCATCAATTTGTTCACCAATCCAAAGGGCCATTCCACATCCTAGGAAAGAGATATTAGAGTTTTGGTCAAATACAACGATTTCGTTCTCATTCCCAAAATTATCCAACATAGTATTAATACATGCTGTACCAGCGTGGTTAGCACCAACTACAACGATTTTACTCATAGAAAAATTCCTACCTTCAATTTTAAATTTACTCTTCTAGTATAACATTTACTGTTAGCGTTTACAAGGGTTTTGCTAATTTTCCTGATTTTTTTGTAAAAAAATGTAAATAATCTGTATTTTATCAGCCTTTCTTGCAATTACTCTTTATTTTCTGAGCATATTTCTTGACAACTTTACAAATTTCATTTGTGAAAACGCTGACTTTATGGTATGCTAGTACTATGGAAAGAAAATGTAAGGGATGAATTTTTCATAAATTTACTATATTTCAACCTTCTTTTCATAAGAGAAAGGAGTTGGTAGCTTGCCTCTTAGTTCACATTCTGAAAGGCTAATGGGGACTACTATCACTATTTCATTAGTGGATGAGCGAGCCGATATCTTGCTCCAAAAATCCTTTGATTTGCTCAAAGAGCTAGAATACCGCTTCAATGCCAATAGCCAAGAATCTGAGTTGATGGAAATCAATTATCAAGCTGGAATAGCTCCAGTCAAAGTTCATTCAGACCTGTTTGAACTGATTTCACTTGGGTTAGAGCATAGCCTAGCACCCTCTAGCCATCTCAACATCAGTATTGGTCCCTTGATTCAAACCTGGCGCATCGGTTTTTCAGATGCCAAAGTTGCTCAACCCCAAGAAATTGAATCGGTGCTACCTTTAATTAATCCTCATTATATCGAGTTAGATTCTTCTGCTTCCACTGTGTTTTTAAAACAGAAAGGAATGAAAATCGATCTTGGTTGTTTAGCCAAGGGTTATAGTGCGGATAAGCTTGCCCAATTTCTGAGAGAAGAGGGAGTGACTTCTGCCTTAATCAATCTAGGAGGGAACATCCTGACCATTGGAAAAAATCAGGCAAGAGGGAATCAAGCTTGGCAAATCGGGATTCAAGACCCAGCCAATCTGAGGGGAAATCACTTAATGACTATCCCCGTTGTCAATAAATCTGTCGTGACTTCAGGCATTTATGAACGTCACCTGACAGTCGATGGAAAAGATTACCATCATATTTTTGACAGTCAAACAGGGTATCCTGTTGAAACGGAACTAGCAAGTCTAACAATCATCTCTGATAAATCAGTTGATGGTGAAATCTGGACAACTCGACTCTTTGGAGAAAGACCTGCTTCTATCCTTTGGCAAGTAGAAAGTTTGGAGGGCATCGAAGCCATCCTCATCGATAAGGAAGGTCACCTAAGCTGTTCTTCAGGAATTCCTACTCTATAGAAATAGATATTTCAATGGAGTTTTAAAATCGTATTATGTAAAAAGAGAAAGGAAATCTCATGTTAAAACTTATTGCTATTGTTGGAACAAATTCAAAACGTTCTACAAACCGTCAATTGCTTCAATACATGCAAAAACACTTTGCTGAAAAAGCTGAAATTGAACTTGTTGAAATTAAGGACATTCCTGTCTTCAACAAACCAGCTGACAAGCAAGTACCTGCTGAAATTCTAGAAATTGCTGCTAAAATTGAAGAGGCAGATGGCGTTATTATCGGTACTCCTGAGTATGACCACTCTATCCCAGCTGTTTTGATGAGCGCTCTTGCTTGGTTGTCTTACGGTATTTACCCACTCTTGAACAAACCAATCATGATTACAGGTGCTTCATACGGTACGCTTGGTTCATCACGTGCCCAATTACAACTTCGTCAAATCTTGAATGCTCCAGAAATTAAAGCAAGTGTCCTTCCAGATGAATTCTTGCTTTCACATTCTCTTCAAGCCTTCACCCCAAGTGGTGATCTTGTGGATCTTGATGTTATCAAAAAATTGGATGCCACTTTTGACGACTTCCGTATCTTTGTAAAAATCACAGAAAAATTACGTAACGCACAAGAACTACTTCGCAAAGATGCTGAAGACTTTGACTGGGAAAATTTGTAAGATAGGAGACCAAAAAGAATGAAATTTGTTGGACTTGTAGGATCAAACTACGATCAATCATATAACCGTAAACTCTTGGAATTTATCCGTCGTCACTTCAAACTCAAATTTGAATTAGAAGTCCTCGAAATTGATGAAGTTCCAATGTTTAACCAAGACGAAAAATGGGACGAAAGCTTCCAATTGCGTTATTTATATAACAAAATTACTCGTGCTGATGGTGTCATTATCGCTACTCCTGAGCACAACCATACAATCTCAGCTTCCCTAAAATCTGTTCTTGAATGGCTTTCATACGAAGTTCATCCATTTGAAAACAAACCAGTCATGATTGTGGGTGCTTCTTACTACGACCAAGGTACTTCTCGTGCCCAAGTTCACCTTCGTAAGATTCTTGACGCTCCAGGTGTCAATGCCTATACTCTTCCAGGAAATGAATTCCTTCTCGGTAAAGCTAAAGAAGCTTTTGATGTTAATGGGAATATCACAAATGAAGGAACTATTAATTTCCTTGAAACATGTTTAGACAACTTTGTAAAATATGTGGGAGTCGTTTCAAAATTGAAAAAACCAAAACCAATTGCACCAGAAGATTTATATTGTACAAATTCAATTGCAACTACCATTCAAGGTGTTGATCCAGATGATCCTGAATGGGTAGAAAAAGCAGCTGAACTTGTTGGAGCTGTTTCTGGAGATACTTATGTTAAATTAGACCATGGTATCTTGACAGTTAACCAAATTGACATGTTCTTGAAGGCAATGCCATTTGAATTGACATTTGCAGATGATAATAATCAATTCTTATACTTTAATGACGCACACCAAGACCCAAATACAATGTTTGGTAAACGTGTACGTGCTCAATCAGGAAACCGTTTAGGAACTGTACACGGTTCATTGCCAGATTCTAGAATGAAAAACGTTGAATGGGTTGTCGGTGTATTGCGTAACGGGGATCAAGAATATGTCCGTACAATTGTACCAGGAACACCAGAAGGCGTTATTAATACCCACAATTACCAAGCAATGTACTATCCAGATGGTTCATATGCTGGAATTAATGAGATTATCTTTAATTTCCAACCATGGCTTGACTGGTACCTCAATACAACTGGTCAACGTCTAGTTGGTGGAAATGCTGCAGCTTCTGCTGGTGGACATGGTCACGGCGATGCAGATGCTACATCTGGAGCTTCTGATGCAGGTGATGCTGGAGGCCACGGTGGTGGTGCAGACGCTACATCTGGTGCAAGTAACTAATCATTTTAGGAACCATCTTGGTTCCTTTTTTAGTAATCAAAAGACTAGCAGACAAAAACTGCTAGTCTTTTGGTTATTATTTCATCTATCTTTATTAAAAGAAAAAATACTTATTATGAATTTGGGTCATCGAGACTACGACCATGTAATCCTTTTTCACGTTGTGCCTGACGTAGTTTCTCTGGTGTAACATCGTTTCCTTCTTCGTCCACAATTTTGATCCCTTCGATGTGGTGACGAACAGTGCGACGATAACCTTCGATGTACTCCTCACGTAGTTTGGCTTGTTCTACTTTTTCTTCTGGGGTCAAGCCTTCTGTTTTTTTCTTTTTAGCAAGCTCGTTGATACGAGCAATTTTTTTCGGATCCATTTCTTCTCCTTTATGATAAGATAAACTCCGTTTGACTGAGTTTATTTAGTATTGATTTGGTTAAATCGAGCAAGCTTAGCTGCTTTTTGAGTTAAATGAGACAAGATAGCCAAACGATTTTGACGGATAGCCTGATCTTCGGCCATTACCATGGTATTCTCAAAGAAGGCATCAATAACTGGACTAAGCGCAAAGAGTTGCTTCAATTGCTGACTTGCAGAACCTGATAAAACAAGCGTATCTACTGCTTCAGCCAAGGCTTTCTCTTCTTCATTCTCAAAAAGAGCTGAATCAACTGTAGCAACTCCTTCTGCCTTCTCAGCCAAGTTAAAGGCACGAGAAAGTGATTCAACAGATGGTTTGAAATCTTCTTCCTTACTTGCTTCTACAAGAGCACTTGCTGATTCCAACATATCTGCCACAACAAAGTTCGAACTTGCAAGTACTGCTTCCTTAATATCTTTTGGAGTAGAAGCCATCATCTTATCAACACGAGCCTTGATAAAATCCATAACCTCTGCCTTATTTTCATAAGTCAAGCTGTCAAATGTTAGAGCATAAAGGCTATCAATCAGCTTGTCCATAGCAATGTGCCAACCAAAGGCATCCAAGATACGAACCACACCTTGAGTCGCGCGACGAAGGGCATAAGGATCATTAGAACCTGATGGAATCAAACCTACTGAGAAGAAACTCAAAATCGTATCCAATTTGTCTGCAATGGCAAGCACTGCACCGACCTTGCTCTCTGGAAGTTCTCCTTCAGCTGATGTAGGCATGTAGTGTTCACGAATAGCAACCGCAACTGCTGGAGTTTCCCCAGCAAGAAGGGCATATTTCTCCCCCATAATTCCTTGGAGCTCGTCAAATTCACCAACCATACCTGTCAACAAGTCAAACTTGTAAATAACTGCTGCACGAGCTAGATCAACTGTTTCATCCGCTGACAAACCTGCTTTTTCTGCCAAAAGTACAGCGATTTGACCCGTACGAATCATGTGTTCACGAAGGGAACCAATCTTCTCGTGGAAAGTGACATTGTTTAATTTTTCAACAAGGTCTGAGATAACCAATTTTTGGTCTTCTCGCCAGAAGAATTCACCGTCTTCCAAACGAGCTACCAAAACTTTTTCATTTCCTTTGATGACATTTTCCAAATGCTCTGCGTTTCCGTTACGAACAGAAATGAAGTTCGGCAATAGTTTTCCATCTTGATCACGAACAACAAAGTAACGTTGGTGTTCCTTCATCGAAGTCACCAAGACTTCTTCTGGAACGTCAAGGTATTTGGCATCAAAACTTCCCATAAAGGCAGTTGGGTATTCAACCAAGTTCAAGACTTCATTCAGCAAATCCGCATCAATTTCGATACCCACACCATGTTTTGCCTCAATTTCCTTGATTTGGTCAACAATCATTTGCTCACGTTCACGTGGATCTGCAATTACAAACTGACGACGAAGGTCTTCTTCATAGCTCAATGCTGACTGAATCTTAGTTTCTTTTCCCAAGAAACGATGGCCACGACTCACACGTCCTCCCTTAATATCAAGGAAATCCAAATCAAACTCTTCTTCATCTAAAAGAACTGTTAAAGTGTGAACAGGACGAATGTACTCAAAGCTATTTCCAGCCCAGTGCATGCTAACAGGGAAAGTCAATGACTTCAAGACATCCACAACACCTGGAATGATAGATTCAACTGGTTGACCAACTTCTTCCTTAGTGACATAGACATATTCTTCACCCTTGATTTCACGGAATTCGATATCTTCAACCGTCAAACCTTTTCCACGGACAAATCCTTGTGCTGCTTTCGTGAAGTTCCCATCGCTATCCAAGGCAATTTTCTTTGCTGGACCCTTGAAATCTTCTGTCAAATCAGACTGTTTGTCTGCCAAACCTGTCACACGAACAGCCAAACGACGTGGTGTTGAGAAGGTTTGAATGGCTTCAAAAGACAGACGGTTTTCCTTGAGGAAGGCTGCCATTTTTTCGCCTAGTTGTTTTTCACTTGGTGTAACAACATAGGCTGGTAATTCTTCAAGACCGAGTTCTACTAATAAGTTTTTTGTCATGTTTTTTCTCCGAAAAGTATCTTTTTATTTTCCAGTTTGCCTTATGTGATTGGGCACGCAAGCAACCAACTTCGTTGTTTCATTGCTAAAATTGGAGTCAAAAGTCTCCAATTTTGCCTAGTATCCTTAGCTTCACTAAGGATACCTTCATCACTGCGGCAACTGGTTCAGGGCTCACACTGTTCGCCCATTTTCGTAATTTGTCACTCTCTTTATTCTGCGTCTTCTGCTAAGAGTTTAGCTCGTGTTTCTTCATCCAAAAGTGGGTAACATAGACGTTTGCGTTCTGAGACAAAGGTTTTAGCTACAACTCGAGCTAAATTACGGATACGAGCGATATAGCCTGCACGCTCTGTTACAGATACCGCACCACGCGCGTCAAGCAGGTTAAAGGTGTGTGAACATTTGAGAACATAGTCATAGGCAGGGTGTACCAAACCTTCTTCTAATGCACGACCAGCTTCTTTTTCAAACTTATCAAAGTTTTCAAGCAACATTTCTTGGTCTGAAATTTCAAATGAATATTTTGAGTGCTCATACTCAGGCTGAATAAAGATTTCTCCGTATTTTACACCATCAGCCCACTCAATATCATAGACAGAATCTACTTCTTGGATGTAAGAAGCCAAACGTTCCAAACCATAGGTAACTTCCGCAGTCACAGGGCCAGTTGCCAATCCACCGACTTGTTGGAAATAAGTGAACTGAGTAATTTCCATCCCATCAAGCCAAACTTCCCAACCAAGACCAGCTGAACCAGTTGATGGGTTTTCCCAGTTGTCCTCAACGAAACGAATATCGTGTTCCAAAGGATTGATTCCCAATTTTTCCAAAGACTCAAGGTAAAGTTCCTGGATATTTGATGGAGATGGTTTCATGACCACTTGGAATTGGTGGTGCTGGTAAAGACGGTTAGGATTTTCTCCGTAACGACCGTCAGCAGGACGACGTGATGGCTCTACATAAGCTGCATTCCATGGCTCAGGTCCGATAGCACGAAGGAAAGTGTAAGGACTCATTGTCCCCGCACCTTTTTCGTTGTCATAAGCCTGCATAAGCATACAACCTTGGTCATTCCAAAATTGTTGCAAAGTCAAAATAATTTCTTGAAATGTTAATTTCTTAGACATTGTTTACTCCTTTTTATATAAATTACTTGCGACACGAGTCTGCCTCGTCGATCATACGAGGCAAGACGAGTTAGTACTGCGTCTAGCTCAGGCACTCTAGTGCTGAGCGTGGGGTAGCCCGACTGTAAGGAGGTCTCTGCCACTGACGCAGTGAAATGTTAATTTCTTAGACATTGTTTACTCCTTTAGTTTTTATATTTCTTTTTCAATTAATTTCTGCTGAACAAACCAATTTAACAAGGGAAGAGTTTTATCTGTATTTGCCCATAAATGATAAGAATCGAAGACCGCTTGTACACTACCTAGATTTTCTACCAACTTATCTATTGTCAAAAAACTACGCCAGTATTCGTAAAAAATACTTGCATAATTCTTATCATAAGTCGAAGAACCAAAATCATTCAATGAATGCCAACCATACTTCTTCTGAAAAAGTTCTACGAGAGATTGATTACAAATTTTTTCCGCTTGAAATTCCTCTTCTGTTAAGAAATACTTGCGACTAATATATTCAACCATCCCCTCTTCGAACCAGATATAAGAGTCGTAACCATCAAAATCATCTAAAAAATGCTCCGACCAATGAGCTAACTCATGTCCTACAATCTGTAAGAGGAAATTTTCAGATAAAGAATGATAGTGACTTTCTATTGCTTGAGTTTGCTGAGAACACTCGTAGTCCATCAACTGATACAAATACAACTCTTTCCAAACAGCTAAATCAGGCGTCATAACCATTCGTCTATTATTTGTATAGGCTGGAACAGCACTTTCCCTAATAATCTGTGTGGCAGCATTAAGACTTGACCAAATAACGGCTTGCGGTAAATCATAGACTGCAAGTTCATTCTTTAAAAAAGATTGATAATCTTTCAACTTGTCAGTATTTCTTACTACAAAATCACGAAATGCAGCTAGTTGACTATCGTCTTTTACAAGATAAAGGTTTTCCACGTCTCTCCTTTCTTTCACATAATAGACTGAATAAGAGAAAGAACCGCGTCCGACAATCCTAGGTTGATTTAACCTAGGGGCGTCAGAAACGCGGTTCCACCCTAATTTATTACTTCATTGTTGTTGAAAATAGTACAGAAAGCGCCAGCTCCTTATTTTGCCCTACTTGGCTCCCACTATCCCAAGCTCGCTTGAAGAACGCCATAAGACTTTCTTTCCTGTTGTCTATTATAGCAAAAAACAAAAAGATGTACAATTCTTTTTATGATTTTCTAGAAATCCATTTCGTCAACTTTAGGAGCTCCAGATTTGACCGTAATTCTTTTTAAGATTTCACGCTCCTCCTGACTCAGTTCAATTCCAAAGCAATCTAAATTACTCTTAATTCGAGAAGTAGTCACGGACTTAGGTAGCGGTAAAAATCCTTCTGCCAAGCTCCAAGCTAGTGCAATCTGAGCCACAGATTTTTCATGTCTAGCCGCAATTTCTTTTACCTCTTCCTGATCAAATAATTCTCCCTGACCAAAAGGTCCCCAAGCTTCCAATAAAATTCCTTTTTCTCGACAGTAATCTACTACCTCCTCTTGATACACACCTGGTGCCAAGCGAACTTGATTGACCGCTGGAAAAATTTTTGCTGTTTCAAGCAAGGCATTCAAATGATGGGGAAGAAAATTACTAACCCCGATAGCACGGATTTTGCCTTCTTGATAGAGATCTTCCATAGCTCTCCAAACTTCCGAATTTCGGATTTTCCATTGGTCATTTTCTCTGAGCGGTTTTGGGTTCGGCCAATGAATCAAATACAAATCCAAATAATCCAAGCCCAGTTTCTCCAAAGATTCTTCAAAAGCCTGACGAGCTTGCCCATAGTTGTGATTTGTATTCCAGAGTTTACTTGTTACAAAAATTTCCTCCCTAGGAATCCCACTATCTTGAATAGCACGACCAACGCTTTCTTCGTTTTTATAGATGGTCGCCGTATCGATATGGCGATAGCCTGCTTTTAAAGCCTCTAAAACTGATTGATAGGCAATCTCTCCATTTTCAGCTTTCCAAGTTCCAAATCCCAAAACGGGAATGGAAACTCCATTATTTAAGTTGTAATATGTCATCATCTTCCCTTTCCGAATAAAGAAAATCCAAAGAAATCAGTTCTTAAAGAAAACAAATCTCTTTAGATTCAGTGTTTTATTGATCACGACTATAGAAAAGTTGGTGGGCTCTCAAACGTATATCTAACAAATCTGGAATAGTTACAAAACTATATCCTTGTCCTTTCAGATAGTCAATAATCTTTGGTAAAGCATTTACAGTTTCACCGTGAATATCATGCAGTAATACAATAGAACCGCTGCGAACCTGTCTTTGTACCTCTGTCAAGATGGATGTTTCATTCTTACTCTTCCAATCCAGACTATCTACATCCCACATGATAAAACTCAAATCAAGACTATTGCGAATGTCATCTGTAATTGCTCCATATGGAGGGCGCATCAGTTTAGAACTAGATCCTAAGACTTTTGTTAAAGTATTTTCAGTGTCTGTAATTTGTTTTTTAGCCTCTTCTAGAGAAAGTTTTGAGAGGACTGGATGGCTCCAACTATGATTACCAATAACATGCCCATCCTTTTTCATTCGTTTTAATATCTCTTCATTTCCAGAAATATTTTTACCTAACACAAAGAAAGTAGCTTTAATTCCATACTTAGAGAGTATATCTAGAGCCTTATTGGTCGTTGAAGGATTTGGACCATCATCAAAGGTCAAGGCTACCAATTTTTGATTTTTCTTCTCAAAATAAGCCTTATAAAGTTCTGCATCCTTGTCTTGCAAATACGAAGATTGTAAAACATTAAAGAAAGTGGATACAGGTAAAGCAATCTCATCTATACTTTCAACTTTCTGACTTGGAAAAAGAATAATCTGGCTATCCTTATAATCAAAATTCCAAGTAGACAGATTTTGATCTGAGAATCCTTTGACAAGTTGGTCAAGTTTCTCTTTATCTAATTTCTTGTCCACTAAAAATGCTTTAATTTCTTTTAAAAAAATTTCCTTGGCTTTACTCGTATCTAAAAACAGTTGATTAAGTGTAAAAGATTTCCCATCTTCAGTCAAATGGAACTTTGCAAGTGTGGTTTTTTCAGTTTCTTCAACTTTAAAGGACGCCAAATCGTATACTTGTTTGATAACATTATAATCACTGACTCCTTTTAAAGCAGAATCCTGTTTCTCTGTATAGTAAAAAACAAGGGTATCCTTATCTTCTAACTTTTCCTTAATATCCTGAGTCATGATTCCTTTGATAGACGAGTTTACTTGCTCTCCCTTAAGAGGATAATAAGCAACTACTTCAGCTTGTCCCTTACGAAAATGATCCTTTTGATTCCCTTGACCAAATTGAACTTCTTTTTCATTCTGTAAACTTTCAATCTTCTGTTCAAAACTTTGTTTTGTATATATTTTGTACCCAATTATTGATCCAAGAACACAAATACTAACTGATAATATAGCTACTAAGGTTAGTAAGGCTGTCCTTTTTTTGCCGTAATTCACATGTTTAACTCTACTTTTATTCATAAGACTATCTTATCAAATTCAAGCTATAATTTCAATGAAAAAAGAAAGTCATATTACATTAAAAAAGAGGGAATCTGAACTGCACCCCAAAAGTTAGACAGAAAAATCTAACTTTTGGGGTGTTTTTATTATGAAATTAACTTATGAAGATA
>NZ_CABFMF010000003.1 GCF_901875575.1 uncultured Streptococcus sp. | reverse complement strand
CCCAGCTTGCTTCACTCCAGTTTCCTTCAGTTATTGCTCCTGTGACTTTGTTTCTCACATTTGTTCGTGTGATGGTCGCTGTTTGTTTAACAGTTTCTGCAACTTCTTTTGTTTTATCTGCTGCATCTACATACTTGATAGTACGTGTAACTGTTTTACTTTCAACTATATTTTCTGTTCCTTGCCTATACTCAATTACTTCTGTCACATTTTCTGTTGTTGGTGTAATTTGTACCGCATCCACTTTTGCTTTACTTGGGGCCTTATAGTTCTCAACCCTTGGAGAATCTACTGCATCCCAGCTTGCTTCACTCCAGTTTCCTTCAGTTATTGCTCCTGTGACTTTGTTTCTCACATTTGTTCGTGTGATGGTCGCTGTTTGTTTAACAGTATCTGCAACTTCTTTTGTCTTATCCGCTGCATCTACATACTTGATGGTACGTGTAACTGTTTTACTTTCAACTATATTTTCTGTTCCTTGCCTATACTCAATTACTTCTGTCACATCGACTGTTGTTGGTGTAACTTGTACCGCATCCACTTTTGCTTTACTTGGGGCGTTATAGTTCTCAATTAATGGTGATTTCACCTCTACCCACGTTTGTTCTTTAACTACCCAAGCCTGATTTTCATCAGTCGTATCTACTAGACCGTCATTATTTGTATCATAACCAAGTATACTATTTGTAAGTGGATCCAATAACTTAGTTCTAGTTATAATTGCTTCTTGTGTAACAGTAGGTGCTTCTTGAATCAACTGTTGTGTGTCTTGATCTTTATACTGAATTGTACGAATTACTTTCTTTTCTTCTGTATTAGCTATATTTTCTAATACTTGTACAGTACGGACTATTGGAACTGCATATGCTCCTTGATTCGTAGTTATTTCAGTTGGTAACTTTCCATCAATTCCTTTAGTATCTAAAGCAGCATACGTATAAAAAATCTTCAATTCTTTGTTTAAGTACTCTGGCTTATTTAATGAAGCTTTTAAATCATCTAAACTTAAATTACGTTCTTTTATCACACCATTTTCAGTAATCATAGCACGAACATGTGTCTTGTCCACACCAATTTTATCACCAGAACTTGTCATTCCTTTATCTTCTAATTCAAACGAATTACTTCCTAATTTATCAACAAATTCTGTATCTAGTGTTGTCTTTCTAAGTTTAACTGCTGTTGATAAATCTCCAAAGCTCTTAAAGTAAGGACGAGTAGTTTCAATTTGGAATACTGATTTAGCTGGAGAAAATAATTGTTCTTTATTTGCACCATTATACATATAGTATTCAACATTTGTTATATGTGAAGATTCATCTAAACGTGTTTTCTCATCAGATAAATAATTATTATAATTAGAAATATTATTAGTAGTAATTGTCGCTAAATCTAAGTCTGACATACGATAAAGTCCTGTCAACTGAATTTGACCACCTACTCCTAAATTAATTCCAGTTGCTTGTTTTTCATAATTCTCAAGATTAGCATTAATATCATCCATAAAATGTGTAATCAAACGATTTCTCAAGTCTTGAAAAGTATAACTACTCCAAAAAGATTCTACCGTTCCACCATTATTGACTTTTTCAAATATTTTTTGACTACCAACAACAGACTTTCCTCCTAAAAATCTCTCTCCAAGATTATCAAATCCAGCCTCTGTAATTCCTAACTTTGTAGTCGTATTAATATAAAATTCATCAGAGCTTGTTTTTTCTATATTAGATTTTTCATTCATTTGTTTCCCAGAAGCAGATATTGCCGTGAGATGAGCACGAGCTCCAGTTAAATAAGATCCATACAAATCTGGACTTCCACCTCTCATTGTTAACCATACATCATTTCTTTCTGTATTATAACGTGTTGGTATTACAAAATTATTTTTATTAGCAGGATCTAAAATATACTGGTCAACTGTACTATCTTCCCCATAACCTAAAAGATTATTCATCACTTCTAAGTCAGATACTGAACCTCTTGTCCAACCACTTCCCCAGCTTTTATCAACTTTTTTCCAAATATTTGGTTGTTCTCCAACTGTTAATCTTGAAAAAAGATTTGGAACTTTCACAGCATGTTTTTGTCCATTTTTTTGATAATAAATTATCTCATAAGGTAGTTCAAAGGTTGTCTGTTGTCCAGTTTTCTGAGTTGCATTTGCAGCATTCCCTTTTTTATCTGTTACTTTATGATGATAGGAATAACGATCTTCAGGAGAATACCCAAATTTCTTCCAAAATTCTAATACCGTAGTATCCTCTGAAAGATCATCTCCATAAGTAGTCTTTAATCGTGTAAATTGATTGGCATTAACTAGGTCTTTAACTTTTTTAGTTAAAGTTTCCCCCAAATTTATAGATGAATCATTATAATAGTTTTTACCCGTTACTAAATAATGAGGAGTCGATTGAGTAACTGATAATTCTTCACTAGCAATACTTGTTGGAGTTTCCTCGACAGATAATGCACGTTTGCTACGTTTACGAGCTACTTCCTCTTTCTTTTTATTTGATTCAGTAACTGTATTTTCTTCAGTGTTTGTCTTCACTACATTATCTGAAGTAGCTGGTTTGCTCTCTTCTTTTGCTGTTTCTGATGGAGATGTAATTGCATGAGTCTCAGAAGCAGCTGCTAGTTTCGCAATCTCTTCGTCGCTCAAAGTAGGCTTTTCAAGCACAGCCGCTTCAGTTGTGCTTGCTGTTGGCAAGGTTACATTTTTCAAGCCATCTGTCGTGCTATTGGTTCCTTCATCCACACCTTGACCAGTTCTTGTCTGTGCAGTATTTGCAGAAACAGCATCATCCGCCTTGGCTGATGTCTGAGGTGAACCCAAAATCAAAGCAGTTCCAAGAAGGACACTAGCTGCTCCAAAATGGTATTTACGGATTGAGAAACGCTGACTCAAGCCATACCAATCAAAAGATTTTCTGTTCACTTGTCTTTTTGCTTTATACATAGTTATCGCTTTCTATTTTTATTTTTGTAATCAATTGAATACAATTATACAGTATATATTATACTCCTCTCCCCCCGTAAAAGTCAATGAAATCAATTTCTATTGCTCATTTTTTTAAGCTTATTTTAATAAAAAGATTCGTTTTGTTTATATTATAATATTAATAATATTAATAATAAATCGTTTTAGCGTTTATATTTCTTTTTCCCTATTTTTTTGATATAATAATTTTAACTATAATTTTATATGGAGGTTCTATGCGTTTTAATCAATATAGTTATTTAGCTCTATCTAGAGATGAAATTTATCAGGATTTTCAGTCATACGGCTTCCCTTTTCATATTAACTTATCCGAAAAGGAACTATTAGAGCATTTTCTACGACATATTTTTTTCACCTATCAACATACAGATTATCCCCTAGCAAGTTTAGCTGCTGATAAAGAGACAGACCTCCTAACCTTCTTTCAATCAAGGAGAGAACTAACCGAGGATATTTTCTACACTGTTGCTTTTCAAGTGCTAGGTTTTAGCTATCTTGTTGATTTTGAGGATAGCCAAACCTTCCGTAAAGAAACTGGTTTTCCCATCGTATATGGTGATTTGATTGAAAATCTCTATCAGTTGCTCAATACTCGAACCAAAAAAGGAAATCTCCTGATTGATCAACTGGTAAGTGACGGTCTTATCCCTGAAGATAATACCTATCACTACTTTAACGGCAAGAGCTTGGCTACTTTTTCCAGCCACGATGTCATTCGAGAAGTGGTCTACGTTGAGTCTCGTGTGGATACTGACCAAAAGGGGCTACCTGACTTAGTCAAGGTCAACATTATTCGTCCTCGTTTTGATGGACAAATCCCTGCTATCATGACAGCAAGTCCCTATCATCAGGGGACCAATGACAAGGCTAGTGACAAGGCTCTCTACAAGATGGAGGGCGAACTTGAAGTGAAACCTGCTCACAAGATTGAGCTAGAAGAACCAAAACTATCTGTAGTTGAATCACATAGTCAAGCTGAGCTAGTATCAGAAGCTGAGGAAAAGCTGACGCACATCAACGCTAGCTATACACTCAACGACTACTTCCTTCCACGAGGCTTTGCTAATATCTATGTGTCTGGTGTTGGTACTAAGGATTCTACAGGTTTGATGACCAACGGAGACTATCAGCAAATCGAAGCTTATAAAAATGTCATCGATTGGCTCAATGGTCGTTGCCGTGCCTTTACTGATCACACGCGCCAGCGTCAAGTCAAGGCTGATTGGTCAAACGGAAAAGTTGCTACAACGGGACTTTCCTATCTAGGTACCATGTCAAATGGCCTTGCCACTACTGGTGTAGATGGTTTAGAAGTTATCATTGCCGAGGCTGGTATTTCCTCATGGTACAACTACTATCGTGAAAACGGTTTAGTGACTAGCCCAGGCGGTTATCCTGGCGAGGATTTTGACTCACTCGCTGAGTTAACCTACTCTCGGAATCTCTTGGCTGGTGATTTTATTCTTGGAAACGCTACACACCAAGATGATATCCAGAAACTAAGAGAAAAACTTGATAGAAAAACAGGTGATTACAATCAATTTTGGCATGACAGAAACTATCTTCTTCATGCTCACAAGGTGAAAGCAGAAGTTGTTTTCACCCATGGCTCTCAAGATTGGAACGTAAAACCGCTACATGTTTACCAGATGTTCCATGCTCTACCAGACCATATCAATAAACATCTCTTTTTCCATCACGGGGCTCATGTTTATATGAATAACTGGCAGTCAATTGACTTCCGAGAGTCTATGAATGCCTTATTGACAAAAAAATTACTTGATCAAGAAACAGGCTATCAACTCCCCCCTATCATTTGGCAGGATAATACTACTCCGCAGACTTGGTTATCTCTTGATAACTTCGGTGAGCAAGATAACTTTGAAACCTTCTCACTCGGTCAAGGAGAGCAAGTTATTCAAAACCAGTACCCAGATAAGGATTTTGAGCGCTATGGTAAAATCTACCAAACCTTCAATACAGAACTCTATCAAGGGAAAACAAATCAAATTACTATTGACCTTCCTGTGACTAAAGATCTCCACCTGAACGGTCGCGCTCAGCTTAATCTTCGTATCAAATCCAGTACAAACAAGGGGCTCTTATCAGCCCAACTACTGGAACTTGGTCAAAAGAAATACCTACAACCTTATCCTGCTGTTTTAGGTGCTAGAACCATTGATAATGGACGCTACCACATGTTGGAAAATCTCTGTGAATTACCATTTCGTGAAAATGAACAACGAGTCGTGACAAAAGGCTACCTCAATTTACAGAATCGAAATGATTTATTGTTAATAGAGGAGATCAAGGCAGGTGAATGGATGGATATCCAATTTGAATTGCAACCAACTATTTACAAGTTAAAAGAAGGAGATACTCTTCGTTTAGTCCTCTATACTACTGACTTTGAAATCACCATACGTGACAACACCGCTTACCACCTGACTGTCGATCTTGAACAGTCTACACTTCTCTTACCTTGTCAAAAGGTATAATATCAGACTTTCAATATCGAACTATTTCCACTTGAAGAGTCTAACAAAACATAAACTTGGTATCAAATCCACTCTCAAAGAAGGGCTTATGATAAGCCCATAACGGGAGCTTGGACAAAAGATACTAAGACCCTAACCAACATGTGTACTCATTAATAATATTCGCTACCACACCACATGTTGGAAAATCTCTGTGAATTAACATTAATCGTAAATTCACAACAAGTCGTGACAAAAGGCTACCCTAATTGAATGATTTACTGTTAGTAGAGGACACCAATGTAAATAAACGGATAGATAGCCAATTCATCTCCACCCAACTAGTGACAAGTTAAAAGAAGGAGATTTTCTCCGTATAGTTCTTTATACTACTGACTTTGAAATCATCATACGTGACAATACCGCCTACCACCTGACTGTCGATCTCGATCAGTCCACGCTTACTGTACCTTGTACAAGGAGTAAACACTTTATGAATAAATCAGAACATCGCCACCAGCTCATTAGAGCTCTCGTTACAAAGAAAAAAATCCATACTCAAGCAGAGTTACAAGCTCTTCTTGCCGACAACGATATCCAGGTTACACAAGCTACTTTATCAAGAGATATCAAGAGCATGAACTTGTCTAAAGTACGAGAAGAAGATAATTCATATTATGTAGTCAATACTGGATCTACATCCAAATGGGAAAAACGTTTAGAAACTTATATGGAAGATGCTCTTGTATTGATGCGACCAATTCAGAACCAGGTTCTACTTAAAACCCTCCCTGGACTCGCTCAATCATTTGGTTCAATTATTGATTCTTTAAATTTCCCCGATGCCATTGCGACCCTTTGTGGAGATGATGTCTGCCTTGTCATCTGTGAAGATACAGATGCCGCTCACAGTTGCTTTGAAGAACTTAAAAAATACACTCCACCATTCTTCTTTGGTGAATAACAAAATTCCGTGTCTGATTAGGCACGGAATTTTTTATATTCTTTGCTATTACTGTTCTTTGTTTTTCGCTCGAGCTAATCTAAGAGCACGATTGGGATTGAGACGATTAAATAATTCTTCTAATTTTTTTTCATTCCAAAGATCTGCTGCAGATACAAAATTTCCATCAGCATCTCGGAAGGATATTGGTTTATCTCCCATATAATCCTCCTAGTCAACAAATTCAAATTCGAACTTACCAATTCTAACTAAATCGCCATCCTTAGCTCCTCGAGCACGAAGGGCTTCATCAACTCCCATACCACGCAACTGGCGAGCAAACTTCATAACAGATTCATCACGATCAAAGTTTGTCATATTAAAGAGTTTCATGAGTTTTTCACCAGAAAGTAGCCATGTTGCATCGTCATCACGGCTAATTTCAAAGGCTTTTTCTTCCTCATCAAATCCATAGTAAGCTTCTTCTTCCATATCGGACTCGTCATAGAGCAAGAATTCTGGTGTCTTGTCTAACAATTCAGCTGTTGCATCTAGAAGTGTTGCCAAACCTTGCTTGGTCAAACCAGAAATAGGGAAAATAGCTGGCAATTCTTCAAATTCATCGTAGTTTTCAGCTAATTTTTTCTTGAAGACTTCAAGATTTTCCTGACTCTCAGGCATATCCATCTTATTAGCTACAATAATCTGCGGACGCTCCATTAGACGAAGATTATATGACTCCAGCTCTTTATTGATGGCAAGATAATCCTCATAGGGATCACGTCCTTCACTAGCAGACATATCAATGATATGCAAGATAACTCTTGTACGCTCGATATGACGAAGGAACTGAGTCCCCAAACCAATACCTTGACTTGCTCCCTCAATCAATCCAGGCAAGTCAGCTACTGCAAAGGATTCACCTGATTGGGTACGAACCATACCAAGATTTGGAACAATAGTTGTGAAGTGATAGGCACCGATTTTTGGTTTTGCTGATGTGATTACACTAAGTAAAGTTGACTTTCCTACCGATGGAAAACCAACCAAGCCAACATCCGCTAAAATTTTTAATTCTAGCTGTAATTCACGTTCCTGTCCAGGTTCTCCATTTTCTGAGATTTCAGGGGCAGGATTTTTGGGAGTCGCAAAGCGAATATTCCCACGACCACCACGACCACCGTGGGCTACTATGAATTCTTGTCCATGTTCAATCAAATCAGTGATGACTTTTCCAGTTTCAGCATCACGGACGGTTGTGCCTTGTGGTACACGAACACGTAAATCCTCAGCGCCTCGACCATGCATTCCTTTGGTCATGCCTTTTTCCCCAGAATCAGCCTTGAAATGGCGATTGTAGCGGAAATCCATCAAGGTACGTAAACCTTCGTCTACAACGAACACGACGTTACCACCACGACCTCCATCACCACCCCAAGGACCTCCATTGGGGACATATTTTTCACGGCGAAAAGCGACCATGCCATCGCCACCATTACCAGCCTTGACCTTAATCTTGGCTGTATCTAAAAACATACTCATTATTATCTTCTCACTTTAAAAAAGGGCTGGGAAATCCCAGTCACTAATGTTACTTTTAGGTAATCCGATTTATAGATTACTCAAGGCACCAATTGCAGTTGCAAAAATTCCAAGCAAACTTGCAATCAACATAATAAACACGATTAGTAAGGTTAATTTTTCAAACATGGTTTTTTTACGATTTCCATTATCTCCAAATGCCATTTTTTTCTCCTTTGTTACATTCTACTTTCTAATATCTTAGCATGAATTCAGCTAGTTTTCAATAGTCACTTGCTACTGGTGCAATAATCCATAAAATAATATAGGCTATAATTCCAGCTCCATAACCAAAAGCAAGAACACCCCATATTACGCGAACAATAGTAGGATCTATATCAAAATAATGGGCTACCCCAGCACAAACACCCGCAATCTTTTTATCACGCCCACTTCTCATTAATTGTTTTTTCATATTCCATTTCTCCTATCAATACCAATCTTTCCAATAATTTCTTATGCTCAATAGTTGAGTTTTAGAAGTCTTTAGTATTCGTCTTGAACCTTTCACCGGTACGGCTACAACCTTCTGTGGTAGGTATAAAACAGTCTTAAAAATCCGTTTGCCCACAGTATCGTCCTTAACTAAATCCATTTGAAAATTATTTGTAATAATGGCATCCAAATAAAATTCATGAACTCGTTTCCCAAAGTTTTCAGCAGAAATCTCATATAACTTTTCTGCCAATCTAATTTCATTCATCTCAGGAGTAGCAATCAAAGCTTCTAATATCGCTCCTGCTAAATCATCATTTCTATAATACAAGGTACCGAACATCTTATGATTGATTAGATTATCTAGATAAGGATTTCCATGAGCAATAATAGGAGTTCCACTAGCTAAACTTTCCAAGAAAGTCAAACCTTGTGTTTCACTTGTAGAAGCTGAGATGAAAAAATCTGCGGCCTTATAATAAAGGGCTGTTTCGCTAGGAGCAATCATACCGGTGAAGATTACTGATTCTTGAATCTGTAACTCATGCGCCTGTTCTTTCAGACTTTCCAGATATGGACCGTCTCCAGCAACTACTAGCTTAATTTTATCTTCTTCTTTCAAAACCTCAGCAAAAGCTGTCAAAACCGCCTGAATATTCTTTTCATAAGAAATTCTAGAAAGACTTAGTAGCATTTTTTCATCAGTTTGAACGCCTAATTTTGAACGTAATTCGTTAAGATGTTCTTCTTTTATTTCAGGGCGTTCAAATTTTGCCAACTCGATACCTGTAGGAATAATTCTTTTTTCAACCTTGACCTTATAGTCAGAAAGCAAATCACAAACAATCTCACTGGGACAAATTACTCCATCAACATCATGTAAAAAACCTCGAACAAGATACTTGACCATACTTGGACGAATCAACAACCCCTTTGCAATGTAGTGAACATATTCCTCATACTGGGTGTGATAGGTGTGAATGACAGGTATCTTTAATTCTCGAGCAATCCAAATCCCTAATAAACCAAGTGAAAACTCAGTTTGTGTATGAATGATATCTAACTGATACTGTCTAGCAATTTCTAGCGCATGACTAAAACCTCGATAAGCAAAACGTCTATCTTTAAATGCAAAGAAAGGAACACTCGGTATTCGAATAATTTGCCAATCTTCATAACGATTAACATCTTTATCTGTCGTTGTAAAAATAAAGACCGTGTGTCCTTGCTTTTCTAATTCCATTTTCAAGGTTCGAATACTAGTTGCAACCCCAGAAACCTGGGGGAAATAGGTATCTGTAAATAAACCAATTCGCATAGATTACCTCACTATCTACCTAAAGCAGCTTGCTCTTGGTAAAATTCCAACCAAATCTGTAAGAGATGTTCTTCAGAATATTCTCTTGAAATTTTCTTAGCTTTTTCTTTCAACTCTTTCAAGCTATCAGGATTCTTTTGATATTCTAAAATAGATTGTTTCATCTCATCTTTATCTGCTGTAGCATGATAATTACCTTCTAGAATAACCTTATATAGATCCAAGTCACGCAGCATAATCGGTGCATCGCAACTTGCTGCTTCTAAAATAGTCATTGGAAATAACTCATTGTAACTAGGCAGTAAGAAAATATCTGCCAAGGAATACAGCTCTCGCATTCGTTCTGGTGTCACAATACCAGGAAAGAGTAAATTTTTTGGTGGATTTTCCATCATTTTTTTATACTTTTCGTAACCGTCTGTCATACCACCAAAAGAAAAGCCTCCAGCCCAGATAAAAGTTATCTGAGGTAATTCTTCTGCCAAACGAATGAAGTCGTCGATTCCTTTTCGTTTTTGAACCTGACCAGCGCCAACAACAATAAACTGATGTTGATCAAGTCCTAGATCTTCACGAAGTCGTAAAACCTCCTCTTTTGGTAACGGATGCCATTTTTCCTTGTTGACAAAATTAGGAATATAGGTCACTTTTTCACGTGGAATACCAGCGGCTACTAAATCTTCAATAAACATTGGATTTACTACTACAAGATGTTCCATCCGATTATAAAAAGAAAAAACATAGCGTTTCACAATTCCTTTTAAGAAAAAAGGAATCTTCAGACTACCCTCAAGCGTATCAGGCAAAAAATGAACATAGCCAATTTTTCTACCTGACCGTTTCTTTTGAAATGTTGATAAATAATAAGGGAAATCAATTGTATGGAAGTGAGTTATATCTGCCTCGATAGGAAGATTTTCTGTAACAATCAATTCTTCTTTTGCATCCCGTTGAAGAAGATGAACCAATTCACGGTAAGCTCCTGAAACTCCTTGTCCTGCTACTTTTTCACTTGAACTCAACATATTGATACGTAATTTCTTTTTATCCATAACTACTATTATATCATTTTCTTTTATGAAATACATCAAAAGAAAGAAGAGACCAGAGGAAAAAAGGGTATTACCTCTATTTCCCAATCGTCTCTTACAGTTTTTTGTTCATTATTTAATCCCTAATGCAATACGTGCGTAACGACTCATTTTTTCAACTGTCCAGGCTGGATACCAGACTAATTTGACCTCAGTATCCGTTACTTCTGGCACCTCTGTCATGGCATCATAAATCTGATCCGTCAAGAGATCTGCCAAAGGGCAACCCATAGTAGTGAGTGTCATATCAATTTCAGTATGTCCTGTATCTCCATCAAAACGAATCTCATAGATTAAACCAAGATTGACAATATCAATTCCCAACTCAGGGTCTATTACATCTTCTAAGGCGTTTAAAATTCGAGTTTTGATAGTTTCAATTTGTTCTTCTGTATAGGCCATTTTTTATCCTCATTTCTAATCTTCAATAAAATCACGAAGAGGTTTGCTGCGACTAGGTTGGCGCAATTTTCTCAATGCTTTAGCTTCAATCTGACGAATACGCTCACGAGTGACGTTAAAGACTTTACCAACATCTTCAAGAGTACGCATCTTCCCATCATCCAGTCCAAAACGAAGACGAAGAACATTTTCTTCCCTATCAGTTAAGGTATCCAATACTTCATCTAACTGCTCACGCAAGACAATACGAGTTGTGTAATCAACTGGATTTTCAATCACTTCATCTTCGATAAAGTCACCAAGATGGCTATCATCCTCTTCCCCAATTGGCGTTTCAAGCGATACCGGTTCTTGAGCAATCTTCAAGATTTCACGAACTTTATCAGGCGTCATATCCATACGTTCAGCAATTTGTTCTGGAGTTGGATCTTGACCCAATTCTTGAAGAAGATTACGCTGCTCACGAACCAATTTATTAATGGTCTCTACCATGTGTACAGGAATACGAATGGTACGTGCTTGATCAGCAATGGCACGAGTGATAGCCTGACGAATCCACCAGGTTGCATAAGTTGAAAACTTGAATCCTTTAGAATAGTCAAACTTATCAACTGCCTTCATCAAGCCCATATTTCCTTCTTGAATCAAGTCCAAAAACTGCATACCACGACCAACATAGCGTTTGGCAATGGAAACAACCAAACGAAGGTTGGCTTCCGCAAGGCGTTGTTTGGCTTCGATGTCACCCGCTTCAACAGCCAGTGCTAACTCTTTTTCCTCTTCATTGGTCAAGAGAGGTACAACCCCTATTTCTTTTAAATACATACGAACAGGGTCATTAACCTTAGCAGAAGTTGAGCCAATCAAGTCTTCATCACTCAGTTCTGGTTCTTCTTCAGCATTAAGAACACGCGCACTTGGATTGCCTTCAACGTCAGTTATTGAAATTCCTGCATCTTGAATTCGTTGCAAGATGTCTTCAATACCATCTGCATCTAGAGCAAAAGGAATGACTAGACTTGAATTAATTTCATCATCAGTTGCGGTTCCTGTTTTCTTATGATTACGGATAAATTCTGCCACTTGTACATCAAATGTTGTTACTTCTTTTTGTTTTGTTGCCATTATTACTCCATTCTTCTCTTTTGAGAAATTAAACGTTCTAATTCTTCTAGGGCGGTATCTGTATCACCTACATGGCTAGCTTCCTGCACCTTCTTTTTGATTCTCATATTATCTTTATTTAATAGAGCCTTATTTCGAGTCGTTTCTACTTCACTTAATTCATGGGGTGACATTTCAGCTGGTAAATCTTGCGCTAAGACTTGGTACCAAGCTTTTTCAACCTCTTCCGAACAAATAGCCAATTCTTCAGCAGGAATGTCCCCATACTTGACAAGCAAGTCATACAAGACCTGAAATTCAGGTGTATCAAATTTAAAATCTTCTCGCAACCGAAAATCATTGAGAACGAGGGATGACTCCTTCATTCTATATAGAATATGTGCTTCCGCCCTCATAACTGCAGACAATTGCTTGGTAACTGGCGCTATAATTGAAGTTGATCTAGAAAACCCATTCATACGATTTTGACGATCTATTAGCCGGTTCTCATTAACTATTTGTTCAATCTGTCCATAATCAAAAGAGGGAAGACTATCCGCTAAAATATGAATATAACTATTTTGGGCAGTTATTGACTTTTCTTTTATTATCAAAGGAGCTATTTTTTCAATAAACTCAATCTGTGCTTGAAGATTATCGCTATTTTCAGGCTTGTAGTGATGAATATAAAACTCAATCGGACTAATACGAGTTTTGGTCAATAGATAGGCCAAGTCCTCAGCACTGTTTTTTTGCAAGTATTCATCCGGATCAAGATTGTCAGGCATACTTACGATTTGTACAGGCATATCACCTATTTCATCTAGAGCTTTCAATGTCGCAGCTTGTCCTGCCTTGTCACCATCATAAACTAGAATTAGCTTCTTGGTTAACCTCTTTAGATGATCAACATGTTCTCTGCTTAGTGCAGTACCCATGGATGCAACAGCATTTTCGATTCCTGAACGATAAGCAGCAATAACATCCATAAAACCTTCCATAAGATAAATCTCACTTGCTTTACCTGAAGATTTTTTTGCCCTATCCATATGATATAATTCGTAACTTTTATTAAAAATTGCAGTCGAACGACTATTTTTATACTTAGCTGTCTGTGAATCCGTTTTCTGCCAGATACGACCAGAAAAGGCAATAACTTTCCCTTGATCATTTGTTAAGGGAAACATAATCCGATTATGAAAGGTATCGAGAAATTGATTTGCATCCGAAAGGTAAAAAAGTCCAGATTCTAAGAAATCCTCATCTCGATACTTACCTGATAAGCGTTGATAAAGATAGTTGCGTTCACTTGGTGCTAAACCAATTCTAAAATGTTTTATGACATCATCAGTCAATCCGCGTTGATAAAGATAATGTCTTGCTTCTTGACCCATGGTGGTAGTCATGAGAAGAGCATGGTAAAACTTAGTAGCTTCTTCATGCATATCATACAAGACCTGATGAGGAGATGATGGTTTCTGGTCACTCTGAAGTGGTCTTTCAATCTCTATTCCAACTCGCTCTCCAAGAATTTGGACAGCTTCTATAAAGGACACGCCTTGGTATTCTTCTATGAATTTAAAAACATCTCCTGAGCGGCCACAGCCAAAACAGTGATAAAACTGCTTATCCTCCACCACATTAAAAGAAGGTGTTTTTTCACCATGAAAAGGACAGAGCCCTAAATAGTTCCGTCCTGCCTTTTGTAAAGAAATCACATCTCCTATGACTTCCACAATGTTGGCATTGTTTTTGATATCTTCAATGACTAGTTTGTCAACCATACACAATACCTCCATGTTATCATAGTTTACTCTATATAGTATACTTTATTTCAGAAAAAAAGTAAACCATTTCATACACTTTCCATCATTCTCTTTGCATCATTTTTTAGATTGCAAGAGAAGATAAAAAACTCAGAAATACTTCCATACCTCTGAGTTTTGCTTCACAATTTTGATGAAAATAGGACTCATCTATTCAAATAATTGATAGTAGTCTGAAATCTTCATCTTTGCTTTTTCTTCTTGATTCAAGTCTTGTATAATTCGTCCTTCTTTCATGACGATTAAGCGATTGCCATATTTGAGAGCATCTTCCATATGATGGGTAATCATGAGGGCTGTTAAGTTATCTCTGCTCACAAATTCATCTGTCAATTCCATCAAAGAAACACTAGTCTTGGGATCAAGAGCTGCTGTATGCTCATCCAATAAAAGAAGTTCTGGACGTTTCAGGGTCGCCATTAAGAGACTTAGAGCTTGCCTTTGACCCCCAGATAAAAACTCGATTGGCGTATCCAAATGTTTTTCAAGACCATTTCCAACTTTTTCAATAGTAGACTGAAATTCATCCTTATAACTGCTGAGGCGTCTTGGGAAAAGTCCTCGTTTTTCGCCTCTAAATTTTGCAATCAATAGATTTTCAGCTACCGTCATACGGGGAGCTGTTCCCATTTTCGGATCTTGAAAGACTCGGGATAAATACTTAGCACGTTTTTCAGGTGAAAATTTAGTGACATCTTCTCCTAAAATACGAATAGTTCCACTCGTCAAAGACAAGGTCCCAGCTAGAATATTAAACAGGGTTGATTTTCCGGCTCCATTTCCACCTAAAATAGTGATAAAATCATGTTCGAAAATATCTAAGGAGACATCATTCAAAATAATCTTTTCTTCATCAAAGCCATTTTTTACAACTTTTGTTGCATTTTTTAATTCTACAATTGCTGTCATTTGCTCAACTTGGCTCCTTTCAAGAGTGTTTGTTTAAAGGTCGGAATCATGAGACAGACCGCTAAAATAAGGGCACTATAGAGACGTAGATAGCTTGTATTAAATCCAAGTGCAATAACTCCCCACACTAAGAATTGATAGGCTATAGAACCTACAACAATAGCTATCAACCGTTCTGCTAGTGTCAAACTTTTAAAAATGACTTCACCAATAATCAAACTAGCCAGACCAACAACGATGACACCAATTCCTCGAGAAACATCCGCATAACCTTCTTGTTGAGCGATCAAAGCCCCTGCAAGAGCGATTACACCATTAGACAAGACCAGACCCATGAGTTCCATACGACCTGTATGAATTCCGAAACTTCTAGCCATGTCAGGATTATCTCCAGTTGCAATATATGCTTGACCAAGCTTTGTATCTAAAAAGAAAAGCATGAGAGCAATGACAAGACTAACAAAAATAAGTCCTGTAACTAATTGATTTAAATCAGAAGAAAATGGTAATACATCTTGAATTTGCTTCGTACCAAGCAAGCCTAAATTTGCTCGCCCCATGATTAAAAGCATAATCGAATGACAAGAAGTCATTACTAATATACCTGATAATAAAGTAGGAATTTTACCTTTAGTATAGAGAAGCCCTGCGACCATTCCTGCCAAACAACCAGCCCCAACAGCAAGAAGAGTAGCTAGAAAAGGATTAACGCCTTTTGTAATTAAAGTAACTGCGACTGCTCCACCAAGTGGGAATGAACCCTCTGTTGTCATATCTGGAAAATTTAAAATTCTAAAGGTCATAAAAATTCCCAAACCTAAAATGGCCCAGACAAAACCTTGAGAAATAATAGATACTATCATAATTTTTCACTCATTTCTTTCGTAAAACGGGAGGAGATGTTTCCAACTCCTCCTTTTATCTTATTCAATTACTTGTCCTGCTTCTTTTAGGACAGATTCTGGAATTGTGATACCAAGTTCTTTTGCATATTTTTTATTGACAACAGACTTACCAGTTGAAAAGACATTAACTGGTGTATCAGCTGGTTTTGCCCCTTTCAAGACTTGAGCAATCATTTTACCTGTAGCCACTCCAAGGTCACGTTGATCAACAACCACTGATGCCAAACCACCAGCTTCTACCATGGCTGTTGCACTTGGATAAATCGGTTTTTTAGCTGCTTGGTTGCTTGATACAACTGTTGGGAAAGCTGATGCGATAGTATTGTCAATTGGAACCCAGATAGCGTCTACCTTGCTAGTCATAACATTGACAGTAGAAGCAATTTCATTTGTTGAAGGAACTGCAAATGTTTCTACCTTGAAACCTGCTTTTTCAGCATAGGCTTTAAATTCTTCTACCTGAGTTTTTGAATTGTCTTCACTACTTGAATAAAGAGCACCGATTGTTTTAACCTCAGGTGTTAGAGCTTTGATTAGTTCCACTTGTTGCTGGGCTGGATTATGGTCTGAGACACCTGTAATATTTCCACCAGGTTTTTTCAAATCTTTAACCAAGTTAGCTCCGATTGGATCTGTAATGGCTGCCATAATAACAGGTAAATCTTTTGTTGCACTGGCTAATCCTTGAGCCGCAGGAGTTGCAATCCCTACTACAATATCGTTGCCATTTGAAACAAGTTGCTTACTCATAGTAGCGACTTTGCTTTGGTCACCCTCTGAATTCATAAAATCAATCTTCAATTGATCATCCTTATAACCCTCTTCGGCAAGACCATCTTGAATTCCTTTATAAATCAAATCAAGTGATGGATGACTTACAAACTGAAGTACACCAACCTTAGCAATTTTCTTTTCATTCTTAACTTCTTGCTTCGATTCTTGTTTATTCATAGAAGAGTAAATCAAGCTTCCTGCGACCAAAACTGCTAAAACAGCAATTATCCCAACTAGACGTTTATTTTTCATTTTATTTCTCCTTTTATTAACTTTTAACCAATTTGCTTATTAACTAAGCGACGCCATCGTTTACATTCCATCATTGTCCTCCTAAACTAAAAAGTCCTCACACAAAAACACTTGTGTGAGGACGTCGATGCGCGGTGCCACCTCAATTATAGGGAATATCCCTATCGCTCAGTCTCGCAAAAACGAGATGCACTGTAAGGTGTGCTCACCGAATTTTTATGATTTCAAATTCTATAAACAATTCAGCCCAATTTTCATCATCTTCATTTATCTGTTTTCACCAAGCACAGACTCTCTATAAAACTCTTATGATTACTTTCTGAATGGTTACATTATATCATTTTTCAATTTCTTGTCAATACTATTTTTTAAAAAAAGTTATATAAAATATCAAAAACTTCCCCTTGAAAAAGAGGAAGCGTCGAAGTATCAACCAGAATTACGTAATCCTGTCGCAATTCCGTTGATGGTTGTATGAATTAATTTTTCTTGATCGCTAGATAATTCTCCTCGGCGTTGGCGTTTAATTAATTCCAACTGGATATAATTAAGGATATTAAAGTATGGCATACGGTAATCTAGACTGGCTTTTAGATATGTGTTTTCAGCTAAGAGCTCATCATAATTTTCAATTGCTAAAATAACTTCTTTGGTCACTTGCCATTCATCCAGTATTGTTTCATAGATTGCTTTTACTTCTTCGTTTTCACATAACTTAGCATATTCAAAAGCAATATTCATATTCGATTTTGATAAAACCATATCCACGTTAGAGAGTAGAGAATGGAAGAAAGGCCAATTTTGATACATATCTCTTAAGATAGTAATATTCTCAGGGTTTTTATCGATAAATTCTTTAAAGCTAGAACCTACTCCATACCAACCAGGGAACATCACGCGACTTTGTGACCAAGAGAAAACCCAAGGAATTGCACGTAAACCACCAATTTCTGTAATGGTTTTACGAGCTGCAGGACGAGATCCAATATTAAAACTAGAAATAGCCTTGATAGGACTTGACTCGAAGAAATAATCATAGAAATATTCATTCCCAAAAACTAAATCACGATAAATATCATAACTACGATCCACAACCTGATCCATAATAGCTTCATAACGATTTGAAGTATTTGTGTCACTCTTCCACTGGGTAATCATACGATTAATAGCTGCAGAAACTAACATTTCAAGATTATAGTAGGCAGCGTCTTTATTACCATATTTATTACCAATCACCTCTCCCTGCTCTGTTAGACGAATCCTGTCCTTGATAGACTTGAGAGGTTGAGACGTAATCGCTTCATAAGTTGGACCACCACCACGACCAACAGTACCACCACGGCCATGGAAGAAGGTCACTTTGACACCAAACTCATCACCAATAGCTGTTAATTGTTGTTGAGCTTTATACAATGTCCAACAAGATGACAAATAACCACCATCCTTGTTACTGTCTGAATAACCAAGCATAATCTCTTGATAGTTATTTCGAGAAGCAATCCACTTTTTAGCAAGGGAAAGAGAAAGGTATTTTCTCATTGTTTCTTCTGAATAATCTAAGTCCTCAATGGTCTCAAAAAGAGGAACAATTTGGACCCGTGCTCTCTCCTTATCAACTAGACCAACTTCTTTAAGCATGATAGCAAGCTCTAGCATGTCGGATACGCTAGTTGCATGGGAAATGATTGTCTGGCGAATGACATCATCTCCTAGTTTATCTTTTAAGCTACGTGCTGCTTTAAAAATTGCTAACTCTTTCTCTAATAGTTCTGATTTTTCAACATTAGTTGCTGAAAGAATACGAGGATCCTCTTCCAATTGTTTCAACAAAAGATTACACTTTTCTTCTTCAGAAAGTTCACTATAGCGAGAATGTATTCCTGCTGATTTTAATAGTTCTGAAACACAGGCTTCGTGAACACTTGAATCTTGACGCATGTCAATGGATGCTAGATAGAAACCGAAAATTTCAACTGCTTGGATTAACTCAACAAAATCACCTGAAATAAGAGCTTCGCCCTTGTTTTCCAAAAGTGAGTCACGAATCGTAATTAAATCTTTATAAAAATCACTTGCAGCTTTATAGCGTGGACCAACTTCTTTTTCTTCAATTAGATAAGTTTTTGTAGCCTGTATTTTTGATTGAATATCAAACAAAGCGCGTCTATAAGGCTCTTTTTCACGGTAGATAGAATTATCCTTAGATTGGCGAGCCATTTCTCGTACTTGTTTGCTAACATTCACAATACTAGATGAAAGTGAAAATTCACGATATAGTTGATAGACTTTTTCATCATAATAATTCATGATGACTTCACATTGTGTCATTGCAGATTGTTTTAAAGTTTCCGCTGTTACGAATGGATTACCATCACGGTCACCACCAATCCACATTCCCATAGTAATGGGTTTTGGATGTTTTAATTCTAAACCGTGTTTCTTAGCCAGACGCTTGTATTCAGCAGTCAAGTGAGGAACAGCCTTTAAAAAAGAACTGTGATAATATTCCATCACATTCGTGATTTCATTGGTTACTTTCAATTTTTTCTCACGAATCATATCTGTCTGCATGATGATTTCAATATAACGACGGAGGTCATTATGCCACTTTTCCTTATTAATCAAGCCCAATTTCACATCTCTGTACTTACGTAAAAGATTGTGAATGTGATTGGTTAAATCCAACATACTTTTACGTTGAACCTGAGTAGGATGGGCTGTTAGAACCGGAACGACATTCAATTGTTCTAAGATCTCAACTGCATTTTCTTTTTCAGCTACCATTTTAATGGTTGCAGACAATTTTCCGAGATAATCTTGATCAATATTGTTTTGATGGTTAATTTCATAAGCCAAATCAACATCTTCTGAAATATTAATCAAAAGTGGCAAAATAGAGAAATAACGTGAAATATAGGCCATTTCATCATTTGTCAAATCAGTGACAAGCTTGTCTAAACCTTGATAATCTTCCTGCATTGACAGTTCTTTTAACTGCATGATTTTATCAAAAGTCTCTGGTGCAAGCATATTTTTAGTGATGTCTTCCAACAACTCAGTTAAAATCAATACTTCTTCTTGCACGACAACTTTATTACTATAGTTTTCTAATTTTTGAAGAGACATAAAGGATCCTTTCTTCACTATGTTCTACATATAATTATAGGATTTATTTTCTAATTCTCGATAAATTTTTACTCGTTTTTCACTTGCATCAATATTTAAGACAAAGGCAACGGCTACAGATAGAACCAAAAGACTATTCCCCCCTTGTGAAAGAAAAGGGAAAGTAACTCCAGTTGAAGGAATCATTCCTGAAATTCCTCCAATATTAACAAATACCTGTACCAACATCATTCCCCCAACACCAAGAGCAAACATGGAATTGAATGGACTTTCAGCTTTTATTCCAACTAAGATGATCCGTAAAATAAGGAAAAATACCAGAGCTAAAATTAGACTAGCTCCTACCAATCCAAATTCTTCAATTACAATCGAAAATACAAAATCTGTATGAGCTTCAGGCAGATATCCACGTTTCTCTATTGAATTTCCTAAACCAAGCCCAAACCATCCTCCATTTACCATAGCATAATAGGAATTTGCCAGCTGGTGCCCTGCATCTGCTAAATCGTTAAAAGGATTAAAGAAAGCACTGAAACGCTTAGCTACATAACCAAATACAGGAACTCGAGAAAATTTATCTACACCGATGAAGTAAATGAGATATAAAAACATACTTGAACTACCAACCAAAATGGCCAGAATAGTTAGGAACCATCGATAGGCAATCCCACTAACTGTATACATGATTAAGGCAACCAAAACCAAAATAGTAGCATTTCCTAAGTCTGGGAAAATCCCCAAACTCCCAATTAAAACCAAAATAACAAATCGCCAATCATTAAATGCACGGGGAAACCATTGATTTTGAGTCAAAACCTGAAAATCATAAACTTCAACAGCATCTTGAAGTTTTGAAAAATAATTGGCTAAATACCAAATAATAATAATCTTTAAGTATTCCGCAGGCTGAATCGTTAAAGGACCTACTGAAATCCAACCGTAAGCTCCATTAACACGAATTCCAATTAAACGAGCTAAAAACAATAAGATCATTTCAATAAGTATAACCAAACTTATTAGTCGATCATTTCTTAGGAACCCTAATTTTAATTTATAAATAATGGCAATTAATATTAAACTTAGCACCCAAAAGATACCCTGATTTCGTACCAATAGTAGTGCACTTTTCCCCTCTTGTACCAAGGTAGCGCTGGTTGTCGAATAAACAACAATCAAGCCTAAAATTGACAGCAGTAAGTAAGGAATCAGAATGGA
Source organism: uncultured Streptococcus sp. (assembly GCF_901875575.1). Lineage (GTDB taxonomy): Bacteria > Bacillota > Bacilli > Lactobacillales > Streptococcaceae > Streptococcus. Next base: position 37,630 of record NZ_CABFMF010000003.1, on the reverse strand, counting down.
AAAGTTTAACAGATGCCTTTTACTAATTTTCATATATCACACTCTAATCGGATAGAGACCTATCTGTCTCCAAATTCCGTTTATTTTCTAGTTTTGTCTGCTATTATACCATTTTTTCCAAAAGAAAAAAACTCTTATCCTTCAGTTAGATCATTTTAGTAATAAAAAAGAGCACTAGGCTCTTTTTTATGATTTTATTTTGAAGAACTACTTGAAGTTGACTCCCCACCACCAATATATTGAGTAAAGATATTTTGGAAAGCTTGATCCTTCACTTTGATATTAGCGGCTTGTAATTCTTTCCCAATAATACTTTGAACAAAAGTAGCATCATTTTGTTTTTGAGTTAAAATATAGTTTTTTAATTTTTCTTTATAATCATCTACATTAGAAGATTTTTCTGTTTTCTTAGTCAATTTGACAATATAGAAATGACTCGTATATGCTTGGGTTCCCGTTGCTTTAATCACATCAGACACTCCATTTACCTCTAAAGCAAAGGCAGCTTTCTTAACTTGCTCAGGAACTTCTGTTGACGCAGAGTCAAAAGTGATTTCACCACCATTAGCTTTGGTCTTTTCATCAGTTGAATTGTCTTTAGCTAATTGAGCAAAATCAGCACCACTAGCTTTGGCTTTTTCAAGAATTTCTTTGGCCTTGTCTTCATTGTCCAAACGGATGATTTGAGCCGTTACATCAGGTGTATACTCATCAAATGCTTTCTTATAGGCATCATCTGTCAATTCAGCTTCTGCTGCCTTCTTAACTGCCAACTCAACCAATTTACTTGTACGAATTTGAGCTTTACGAGTTTCAAGAGTCATACCTGCTTGTGATAGAACACGTTGATAGTTTTCACCGTACTGTTTTTCTTCCTCAGCAATCACATCATTAACCGTTTTATCATCAATTTCTGAACCATATTGTGCTTCAAATACTTTTTGGATAGTCATGTTAAGTAATACTTGTTGTGCTGAAGGATTGCTTTTTACTTGCTCATAAAATTGATGTTCTGTGATAACATCCCCTTTCATACTAATAAGGTCTGCTCCTTCTGAACCTTTCGAACAAGCTGCTAAAGTTGCTACTGATAATAGTGTAATGGCACCTGCCAATAGTTTTTTCTTCATGTCTACTCCTTTGAGATAAGTGTTACCCTATCTATTTTACTATATTTTCTTAAATTATTCTGAAAATCATTCGCCAACAGGCAATTGAACATCTGCAATATTTTTACGAAGCATGAGAATGCCGTCCCCTAAAGGTACTAATGTTGCAGTGAGTCCTGGATTGTCTAAGGTTGCATCAAATAGTCTTTGAAGGCCTCGATAAATGGTGCGCTGGCCACGACGGACTTCCATAATATCCTTGGCAACATCACCACCTTGAAAAATATCATCCAAGACAACCACACCTCCAACTTCCAAGTGTTTTAGGATTTCTGGCAGAAAGACGATGTATTTAGACTTGGCAGAGTCCATAAAGACGAAATCATAAGACTCTGTCAGTGTAGATAAGACATCTACCGCATCTCCCTCTAAAAGTGTGATTTGCTTGCGACTATCAAACTGGGCAAAATTATCCTTGGCAAAACCAATCATTTCTGGATTGCGGTCAATGGTTGTAATCTTGGCATTTGGCGCATGTTCTGCCATCAAGAGAGCTGAAAAACCGATAGCCGTCCCGATTTCTAAAATGTTTTTAGGTTGCATAGTTTCCATAAGGAAACGGAAATAAGCAACCGTTTCATGGGGAATAATGGGAATATTTTCCTTACGGGCAAAGTCTTCCAGTTCTTTCAGAGATCCAGTCACCTGCTTTTGACGCTGACGCATCAAGTCTACAATTTCTTCCTTGACGACAGGGCGACGCATGTTATGGTTGGCATTTTTACTATACGATTCAACCATCTTATACTAATCCTAATTTTTCCACAAGGGCTTCAAACTCATTTAAACGGCGTTCAAAGACTGCAAAGGCATCGCTAAGATAGTCCTCCTTCTCCATATCGACTCCCGCTTTTCTCATCACATTTAGAGGATAATCTGACTTACCTGCCTTGAGGTAATCGATATAACGGTCACGGTCTTCTTGGCTACCATGGACAATCTTTTCAGCCAAGGCTGAAGCTGCTGCAAAACCAGTAGAATACTGATAAACATAGTAGTTATAGTAGAAATGTGGGATACGAGCCCACTCGTATTGGATCTCAGGATTATCTTCCCTACTCAATCCATAGTATTCTTGGTTTAGCTCTGCATAAAGGTTATTTAGGAAATCACTTGTCAAAACTTGACCATTTTGATCAGCTTGGTGAATAGCGTGTTCAAACTCAGCGAATTGAGTTTGACGGAAAACTGTTCCACGGAAACCATCTAAGAAATTATTGAGAATAGCAAAGCGCGTTGCGTCGTCTTCTACTTCTTCCAATAGTTTTTCAGTTAAAATATTCTCATTGGTTGTTGAAGCAATTTCAGCTAAGAAAATTGAGTAGTCACCATAAACGTAAGGTTGGTTTTCACGTGTATAGCTTGAATGCATACTGTGACCTGTCTCATGAACTAGAGTAAAGAGATTATCCAAATTATCTTGCCAATTGAGGAGCATGAAGGCATTGGTATCATAAGAACCACCAGAATAGGCTCCCGAACGCTTGCCTTGGTTTTCGTAAACATCAATCCAACGCTCGCTAAAGGCACGTTTCACACGACCTAAGTAATCGTCACCCAATACTGATAAAGCTTCTTCTGCTTTCTTCAAAGCTTCTTCATAAGTAAAACTATATTCGACAGATGAAAGTGGTGTGTAGACATCGTACATCTTTAAGTCTGAAATCCCTAAAATCTTTGAACGAAGATTAAGGTAACGATGCAAGAGAGGTAAATGCTTACGAACTGCTGCCACTAATTGATCGTAAACACTCTCTGGTACAAAATTAGCCGCTAGAGCTGCATGACGAGCGCTCTTATAGTTGCGAACTTTTGCACGATAGTTTTGAACTTTAACATTTGTTTGCAAGGTTTTAGCATAAGTATGTTGGAATTGCTCATAAGTTGCATACAGGGCTTGATAAGCACCACGGCGAACTTCACGATTTTTAGACTCCATCAAACGTGTGTAGGTTCCGTGAGATAACTGAACCTCTTTACCATCATCATCCAATACATAAGGAAAGACGATATCCGCATTATCCAAAATCGCAAATGTTTCACTTGCCGAACCAAAGATTTCTCCAGCAGCTGCCAGTAATTCTTCTTCGCGCTGTGAAAGCACATGCTCTTTCTCTTGCAATAGTTTATCAAAGTAGTGTTGATAAACTTGCAATTTTGGTTGAGACTCAAGAAAGTGTTTGTACTGCTCTTCACTCAGTTCCATAAATTCTGGCTCATAAAATGAAAAAGCTTGTTCTAATTGACTGTAGAGTGTCATAGCTTTAGCATAGTACTCTTGATACTTAGCTTCACGCGTATCTTGATCATTTTTCATATGTGCATAGACATATAGTTTTTCAACCTGGCGTTCCATTTCAAGTGAAAATTCAGTAATCGTAAGCAAACTATCTGCACTGTCTAAAAGATGACCTTCATACTGACTTGCACTCTCAATTTTTTCTGATGCTTCTTTTAAAGCTTCTTCCCAAGCCTGGTCAGTTGAGTAGATAGTTGATAGATCCCATGTGTCTTTTTCGTTTATTTCATGTCGTTGTAATACCATTAGATTCCTCCATCCTTTCTATTTTACCACATTTTTTCTGAAATATTGGTGATAAAAGGCTGGTGGATAAAGGTTCTGAAAATCACTTTGAGTCTTTGTTTGGTAATAGGTCTGAAAGTCCTTATAGTAGGAACTTAAATCTTGATTTATTTGACAAAAATCATTTGCTACTATTGGTTTAATTTGAGGATACCAGTCTTTCAAAGCAAGGGTTAAAAGGTTTTCACCCTTCTGATAGGCTTCTGCTTGCTGTTTCATCCAAAAAGGATTTTGATAGTACAATTGCTGCTGTATATAGTGACAGATATTTTTATCTTGAAGAACTCGAAAGCTACTAATATTTTGTCTCTTAAATGGAACTCTAAAAATATCTAAAAGGCTCCCTTTGTAAAAGGAAAATTCTCTTATTTTATAATGAAGTTTACCACGTAAATCTTGATGAAGAAGGTATTTAAGTCTTAAAACCTGTTTATCTTGATCCAACTCCCAAACATAAAATCCCATATTTTGACTAAAATAAAGAAAATGATATTGCAAAGATGTCAAGCGTTCCTTCAGCCAAAGTTTTTTTCCTAATAACCAAAGAACTTGAAATCCTTGCTTTCGATATCCTTCACTTCTCTCTTTAAGTGTTTCTTTTGATAAATAACTACACTGAACTTCCAGAGCTAGTTTACTATTTACAAATACATCTGCAATTTGTTTAATCTCTTGAATTGGATATTCCAATTGGACTGTTGTCTCATTTTTTAACCATTTGTAGAGAACTTCCTTATTGTTTAGGTGCTCTGTGCTTTCATTTTCAAAGAAAAATAAGCAATCTTTTAGGGATTCATGTGCAAAATGTGTTCGCACCTTTTTCCCTTGACGTAAAAGAACCTTCCCCCCACATGCTGGACAAAAATATTCTTGCTTCTCACACTTTTCCTCTAGTACATTGACTATTTTACCTTTACTTACTCTTGCAACAAACATATCTCACTCCTTTTCTATACTATTCGAAAAACGTTATAATTAGCACAAAAAACTCCCAATATAGTTTCTAGTGACATTTTCCACTATCCACTGTAAAGGAAGTTCATAATTCATAAAATAGAAATAGAGCTTGAATTTTTTATTTCTTAAAGTGTTTCAAAAAGTTCTTGCATCTGAATATCATCAGGTACCAGTTTCAAGTAGTCACGAGCATTGATCTTTGCTTCTTCGAAATGTCCCAACTCACGCAAGAGATAGATATAGTGTTCCAGAAATTCAGGATTATCTTTCAAATCTCCTGCCAACTCTCGGTAATGCTCATAGGCAGTATCCAAATCGTCCATTTCTTGATAAGAACGAGCAATCATCCACTTGGTCAAAAGATTTTCTGGTTCCTCACTTTGCAAGTCTAGTATGTCTTCATACCGCTCCTGTTCTAGGTAAATCGTTGCTAAACGGAGTAAGATTTCTTCTGTATCCTCAGCATCTTCTTTAGCAATTAGAAGATAATTTTCAGCAGAACTAGCATCGTGCAATTCATAAGAAAACTGTGATGCTGCTAGCAAAAGTCGAGTTTCAAAGGGATTTTTCTCTAAGCCTTGCTTAGCAATGCGAAGTGCTTCTTCTAGCTGGTGTTCCTTGTGCAAAGCCTGACTGTATCCATATTCATAGCCTTCAAAGTCAGGTGAAATGGTATCAATCTGCTTAAAGTAAAGAACAGCCTTCTGATACTCTTCCTGATCAAAGTACAAGCTAGCCAATTCATAAGCAGTATGGTCATCGTATTCTAACTCTAAAGCTTTTTCAAGAAACTCGGTCGCCACTTCAAATTTCCCTAACTGGGCATAAGCAAAGCCTATCCGTTGATAGGTAGAAATACCTGTTTGCTCGTAAATCAAGCGATTATCTAACTGAGCATAACCTTGAATGGCTTCTTGGTAATTTTCTAACTCACTATCTAATTCAGATAATCCAAAGATTAGGAGTGGATCATCTGAGTAGTTCAAAGCCTCAAGTAATTTCTCACGCGCCACATCCGACAAGCCTTCCATCTGATAAAGGTCTGCCTTCAGAGCTAAAGCAGAAACATACCATTCACTGTCAGCTTGGATTTCATCTAAATAGGCAAAGGCTTCTTCTATTTGACCATCTTCGCTAGCAATAGCTGCTAGATTAAGATGAACCTCTGGAAAGTCCTCTACGATTTTCAGGTAAATTTCCTTGGCCTGAGGATAAAAACCAATTCCTTCTAGATAGGTTGCTAATTCGTAGAGAACTTCACTAGAGTCTTGTTCTAAGGCCTTGTAAAAATATTGATCTGCTTTTTCTAAATCTTGTTCCTCTAAAGCCATTAACATCTGTTGACTATTGTTCACTCTTGACTTCCTCACCATCTAGTTCATATAGGCCACTGACTACCTTATACCATTCAAAAATCGCTGAAATGACAACCTTAGCAGAGGCATAAACTGGAATACCGAGTAAGACTCCCCAAATACCAAACATGGATCCTGAAGTTAACAAGACAAAAAGAACATTAATGGGATGAATGTTTAATTGACTTCCCAAAATCAATGGAGAGACAAAACGACCTTCGATAGTTTGTTCTACGATAAAGACAATCACCACTTTTAAAAGCATGACTGGCCCTGCAATCAAGCCCAGAACTAAGGCAGGAAGCATGGCTAGAAAGCTACCAAGATAAGGAACCAGATTTAGAATACCAGCAGTAACACCAAGCGTAACTGCATAACGTAGACCAATGATTTTGAAGAAGATGATAAACATTACTGCTACAATAATAGCCACTGTCACTTGTCCTCGAACATAGTTAGACAACTGTTGATTCACATCTGACAAAACCTCTCCTACAGGCTCCTTCAATCTTGTTGGCATGAATTGAGTCAAATAGTTACGCAAGCCTTTCCCATCACGCAAGAGATAAAAGAGCATAAAAGGAACAATAATCAAGGCAACAATCACTTGAGATGCACCACTAATAAAGGCGCTCACCCAGTTGACTGCCTGAGAAGAAACCTTACTGGCCCAAACTGTAGCCTGACTAGAGAAGTTTGTCAAAACTTGTTCTAACTGAGGTCTAAAATCATCTGGCAAACGCTTGGTTACCAAATCATTAATCACTCGATCAGCATCTTCGAGATAGATTGGTACATTTTTAGCAAATATTAAGACCTGACGTTGCAGATTTGGAATAGCTACTGCCAAACCCCAAATGATAAAGAGAGCTATGATGACAAAGACAATACTGATTGCTATGACACGATTGATTTTGTGTTTCTCCATTAAATCTACAATAGGATTGAGCAAATAATAAAGTAATCCAGATAAAATAACTGGCAACATCACGACTGCCAAAAAGTCTAAAACAGGTGAAAATAGAAAACTAATCTTACTTAAAATAAAAAGATTCAGTCCCAATAATAAGGTTACCAAAAATACCGTAATGGCCTTGTTATCCAAAAACCACTTGAAAAACCAAGATAGGCTAAAATGTTTCTCTTTTTGTTCCATAAATACTTCCTTTCTTTTGTCCTTTCATTATATCATTTTCAAATAAAAATAACTCTTTTTTAAAGTGCTTACATAAAGTTTAAACAAAAATCTCCTCAAAAGAGGAGATTCCATTAGTCCTGAATATGACGATCTAAGTTCATTTGATAATCTGCATTTGATTTAGCTTTTTCGTCAGCAAATTTCTTACGGAACTCATCCATTTCTTTAGTAGTTACAATCTTATCTTGTAATTTTTGATACTTATAACTATTATCACTTGTCTTATCACCAACCCAACCATAGGCACCTGTTCCAAGAACTTTCTTAGTAAGAATCATTTGAGCACCGTCTGAGTGTATAGGGATAATCAAGGAGCTATCTGACAACCAAGCTTGAGCTTTGGCATATTTTTCATAGCGTTTTTGTAGGTCTGTTTTTTCACTATTTGCATCATCTATTAAGGCTTTAAATTTATCTAAGCCGACCGCTTTAATTACTGGATTATCTGTACCTGGTGCAACCCCTAGTGAGCTAAGAAGCAGAGGTCCAGATGTTGGATCAAATGTATCAAGGTAAGTTGATGGATCATCATAATCTGGTGACCAACCATTGTTGACATTTATATCCCAGTCAGTATTTGCGTTAGATGTAGCTAAACCGGTCATATTTCCTAATTCATCATCAGAAACTTGTTGAATATCAATCACTAGATTATCAGCTCCCAAAGCTTCTTCAATCGATTGTTTATAAGATTGAGCTTGTTTTACAAAACTAGTTTGAGTTGAGGAAACTGGCAAGTCAAGATGAATTGGGAATTGTACTCCATCAGCTTGAAGTGCTTTCTTGGCAGCTTCAAATTTAGCTTTAGCTTTATCTACATTGTGAAGTGTATCTTGAGCATCCTCAAGACTAACATCCTTCCAAACACTATCTAGTTTATCTAACTCTGTCTTAACTACTTGACCAAATGTTTGCTCACCAACTTGGACAAATGTAGGAGGAGTAAAACTTGAACGTAATTTACGAGGGGCTAATTCATCACCAAACACTTGAGCAAGGGCTGCCTTACGGTCCGCAGCAAAAGCCAAGGCTTGACGGAAATCTTTATTCAACAAGGCCTTCTTGGTAGATGATTTTTCTGCGTCTGTTTGTTTAGAAGTATGGCTATAAGAAACACGGTCAATGTTAATTGACATAAAGTTGCTACCACCTCTTTGTAAACTATATACAATATTGTCCTTATATTTTTCTTTCAAACGTTCATAGTTTGCAGAGTTTTTAAAGAGCGGAGCTGCTGGATAGTGACCTTCATCAAAACCACGTCCTAAAGAATCCGCATCCTGACCATCAAAGAAGGATAATTTGATTTCATCGATAAAGACATTATCCTTATCCCAGTAGTTTTTATTTTTAGTCATTTCAATAGAAGATTTCGATGTAAGCCCTTTAAGAATGTAGCCACCATTATATAAAATACTTGTTACATCTGTGGCTTTACCAAAATCATCCCCTTTAGAGGCTAGAAAATCTTCACTGATTGGGGCAAGAACTCCCATGGTTGTTTTAGAATTCCAAAATGATTCTGGATGATTCAAAGTATAGACTACAGTATGATCATCAGTAGCTTTGATCCCTACTGTTGAGAAATCAGTAGTTTTTCCGTTTACATAGTCATCCAATCCTTTAATTGAATTCTGTACGAGATACAAGGCTTGGGATTTCTTATCAGCAGCATGTTTCAATCCAGCTACAAAGTCCTTAGCCTTGACTTCACCATACTCTTCTCCTTCATTGGTATACCATTTAACACCTTCTCTGATTTTATAAGTATAGGTCATACCATCCTTAGAAACCGTCCAGTCTTCTGCTACAGATGGTACGAGATTGCCATACTCATCATTTTCAAGCAATCCATCAATAACATTGCCTGTAATTTGTTTGGTACTCTTATCGTTAAACACTGTATAATCCAAAGAGTTTGGATCAGATGCAAAGACATAGTTATAAGTTACCGGTTTCCCAGCATCTTTGCTTGCTGTCGAACAGGCTCCTAAAACAACCGTCGATAAAACAGCAATTCCTGCTGTTAACAATAAACGTTTTTTCATAGCAATACCCCTTTTAAATTTTATTAAATTTATTATATCACTTTTCTATAGGAAAGCAATGAAAATCTCGAAAAATATGTTTAATATATCATTTTACTTTATAGATTGTTCTTACTGATTTATAGGTTGTCTTTTGTGGTATAATAGTTTTATCTTTATTTAGAGGTATAGACATGAAAGAAACAGTTTATTTTGGAACCTACACACGTCGCTTATCAAAAGGAATCTACAAGGCCGATTTTGATACAGAAACAGGACAACTCTCTAACCTTAAACTCTTTGCACCTGAACCAAGTCCGACCTATCTTTCCTTTGACCAAGACCAACATCTATATACAGTTGGTAGTCAAGATGGTAAAGGGGGAATTGCGGCATATCAAACTGATGGAATTTTACTCAATCATGTTGTTGAAGAGGGAGCCCCCCATTGCTATGTTGCTGTTGATGAAAAACGTTCTCTAGTCTATGCAGCCAACTACCATAAGGGCCAAGTTTTGGTGTATAAACGTTTAGATGATGGCAGCCTTCTTTTGAGTGATACAGACCAACATATTGGAAAAGGTCCACATGAAAATCAAGCTTCGCCCCACGTTCACTTTACAGACTTAACACCTGACCACTATCTAGTGACCTGCGACTTAGGTACTGACCAAGTAATTACTTATGATCTTGATTCAGAGGGAAAATTATCCAAGCTCTATACCTATCATAGCCAGCCAGGAGCAGGCTCACGCCATATCATTTTCCATAACCACTATAAAATCGCTTATCTGATTTGTGAACTCAATAGCACTATAGAAGTTTTAATCTACGATGGTGTTGGCGAATTTGAACGCATGCAAGTTATTTCAACTCTACCAGAAGATTACGAAGGTTTTAATGGAACTGCTGCTATTCGTCTCTCTAAAGATGGTAAATACCTCTATGCTTCTAACCGTGGTCATGATTCTATCGCAGTATATACAATCCTTGCGGACGGTAGTCTAGAATTATTAGAAATCGTTCCTACTCATGGTCAGACTCCACGTGATTTTGATTTGACACCAAACCAAGAATTTGTCATTGCTGTCCATCAAGACTCTGACAATGCAACCGTCTTTAAACGCAATCCTGAAACTGGTCGTCTAGCAGAACTCTCCAACGACTTCCATGTTCCAGAAGCGGTCTGCATCCGTTTTGCACCATAAGAAAAAATGAACTTGGTAACTCAAGTTCATTTTTTCTTATAGTCTTTTTCCGACATTAATACGGTTAATAGCACGTTGCAAAGCAATTTTAGCACGACGCTCTTGATCAATCAAGTTCTTGTCTTGTGCTTCTTCTATTTCTCGTTCTGCACGAAGTTTGGCACGTTCTGCACGACTAATGTCGATATCACGAGCACGTTCTGCAGAATCAGCAACAATTGTGATCATATTGTTGGCAACCTCGATAACACCACCATTCACTGCAATCCAGTTGACATGGTTTTCATCATCGACCCGTTTAACCTTTACTTCATCTACTGCTAATACCGCAATCATATTTTCATGTCGTGGCAAGATCCCCATCTCACCATCCAGAGTTCGAACTGATACATAGCTGGCATGGTGATCATAGACGAGACCATCTGGTGTCACGATCTGGACAGTTAACTGAGCCATAGATCACCTCTTAAAATCCCATTTTTTCAGCTTTAGCAATCACATCTTCGATAGAACCTACACCACGGAAGGCATCTTCTGGTAACTGGTCATGTTTACCATCAAGGATTTCCTTAAAGCCACGAACAGTTTCAGCAACTGGGACATAAGATCCTGGCTGACCAGTAAATTGTTCCGCAACGTTGAAGTTTTGTGACAAGAAGAACTGGATACGACGGGCACGAGCAACCAAGGTCTTTTCTTCATCAGAAAGCTCATCCATACCAAGGATAGCAATGATATCTTGCAACTCATGGTAACGTTGAAGGACGCGTTTTACTTCAGCAGCAACTGCATAGTGCTCTTCTCCAACGATTTCAGGTGCCAAGGCACGTGAGCTTGAAGCAAGTGGGTCAACGGCTGGGTAGATACCCAATTGTACCAACTTACGTTCCAAGTTAGTTGTTGAATCCAAGTGAGCAAATGCTGTAGCTGGCGCTGGGTCTGTATAGTCATCCGCAGGTACGTAGATAGCCTGAATAGAGGTTACAGAACCCTTCTTAGTTGATGTGATACGCTCTTGCAATTGACCCATTTCCGTTGCTAAGGTAGGTTGGTAACCAACGGCTGATGGCATACGACCCAAAAGGGCAGATACTTCTGAACCAGCCTGAGTAAAACGGAAGATATTGTCAATAAAGAGAAGCACGTCTTGACCTTCCACATCACGGAAGTATTCAGCGATTGTCAAACCAGTAAGGGCAACACGCATACGTGCTCCTGGCGGCTCATTCATCTGACCAAATACCATGGCTGTTTTCTCGATAACGCCTGATTCTTTCATTTCCCAGTAAAGGTCATTCCCCTCACGAGTACGTTCCCCAACACCAGTAAATACGGAGATACCACCGTGTTCTTGGGCAATGTTGTGAATCAATTCTTGAATCAAGACAGTTTTACCAACTCCGGCACCACCGAAGAGTCCGACCTTACCACCTTTAAGGTAAGGGGCAAGAAGGTCGATAACCTTAATCCCTGTTTCAAGGATTTCAGAAGAGGTAGACAACTCATCAAAAGTTGGAGCTTTTTTATGAATCGGCTGACGCTCTGCATCTTCTGTAAAAGGAGCTTCCAAGTCAATGGTATCTCCCAAAACGTTGAAGACACGTCCCAAAGTTTCTTTACCTACTGGTACAGAGATTGGACGACCTGTGTCCAATACTTCCATTCCACGAGTCAAACCATCGGTTGATTCCATGGCGATAGTACGAACCATACCATCTCCCAACTCTAAGGCTACTTCAAGGACGATTTTTGTTTTTCTTTCGTCATTTTTGTAGACGACAAGTGCATTGTTAATCTCAGGAAGTTTTTCCCCTGCTGCAAACAAGACGTCTACAACGGGACCGATAACCTGAGCAATTTTACCTGAACTCATCTCCTTCTCCTATTCTATATAAGATACTGTCGGTTCCTAGCTCTACTAGGTCCTAATACTCTTCGAAAATCTCTTCAAACCACGTCAGCTATATCTGCAACCTCAAAACAGTGTTTTGAGCAACCTGCAGCTAGCTTCCTAGTTTGCTCTTTGATTTTCATTGAGTATAAGTTCATTTTCATACGAGCTGGACTAGTGCCTATTCTAAGGCACTAGCTCCTGCTACGATTTCTGTAATTTCTTGTGTAATCGCCGCCTGTCTGGCACGGTTATACTGTATTGTCAAATCATTGATAACTTTTTTAGCATTATCAGTCGCTGTTTGCATGGCTGTCATACCTGCAGCATTTTCAGCCGTCTTGGCATCAATGATAGCCCCGTATATCATACTTTCAGCAAACTGTGGCAACAACTGCTCCAAAATTTCTTCACGACTGGTTTCCAATTCAAAGGTCAAGCTATATTCTTCATCCGCTTCATTGGGATCCAAATCCACAATCGGAAGCATTTGTTCCACACGCATTTGACTAGTTAGCGTATTGACATGGTGGTTGTAGCAGACATAGAGCTCATCAAAAAGTTCATTTTGGTACATTTCAACTGTTTTTGAAATAATCTTACGAACTTCATCAAAGCTAGGTTGGTCTGCCAAGCCACGTAGTTCATAAAGTGGTTGAATACCACGAGCCTTAAAGAAATCAGCTCCCATTCCACCGATACAGATCATTTCAAAACCTGTACCGTCTGGATGGTATTCTTCTTTCAACTCCATAACGGCTTTCAAAATAGAAGAATTATAACCTCCAACCAAACCGCGGTCTGAAGTAATGACGATATAGCCTGTCTTCTTCACGGGACGGCTAATCAACATCGGATTGGTTGAAGCACCAGCTCCATTACCATGAAGGATATCTGTCAAAAGTTTGCGAACTTTCTGAGCATAAACTTGGAAGTTACGAGCTGCTTCTTCAGAGCGACCTAGCTTAGCAGCCGATACCATTTGCATGGCATTAGTGATTTGACTCGTATTTTTTGTTGAGGCGATTTTTGTTTTAATATCATTTAGAGATACTGCCATCTGACACCTCTATTCTTATTGGAAGCTGGTTTGATTGAGAAACTCTGTAATCGCAGCATCCAAGACTGCTTCTTCTGGCAAGTCTTTTGTATCACGAATGGTTTCCAAAATCTCTGGATGTTGAGCGTCAAAGAAGGCATGGAACTCGTCCTCGAAACGAACAATATCATCTACTGGAACAGTATCCAAGAAACCATGTGTCAAAGCATAAAGAATGGTTACTTGTTTCTCAACAGGTAATGGTTTGTGAACAGGTTGTTTCAAGACCTCAACTGTACGACGTCCACGATTCAATTTAGCCTGTGTTGCAGCATCCAAGTCAGAACCGAACTTAGTGAAGGCTTCTAACTCACGGTATGAAGCAAGGTCAATACGAAGTGTACCAGCAACCTTCTTCATAGCTTTGATTTGTGCAGAACCACCTACACGTGATACAGATGAACCCGCATCGATGGCTGGACGAATACCCGCATTGAAGAGACCATCACCAAGGAAAATTTGTCCATCAGTGATAGAAATCACGTTGGTTGCGATATAGGCTGAGATATCTCCTGCTTGTGTCTCGATAAACGGCAGGGCTGTAATTGATCCACCACCAAGTTCATCAGAAACTTTAGCTGAGCGCTCAAGCAAACGGCTGTGAAGATAGAAAACATCCCCTGGGAAAGCTTCACGACCTGGAGGACGACGAAGCAAGAGAGACAGTTCACGATAAGCTACCGCTTGTTTTGATAAATCATCATAAACGATCAAAACATGCTTGCCTTGATACATAAATTCTTCTGCCATAGCAACTCCAGCATAAGGAGCTAGGAAGAGCAATGGAGATGGTTGTGAAGCAGAGGCTGTCACAACGATTGTGTAATCCAAGGCACCGTACTGACGAAGTGTTTCTACTTGCGTACGAACTGTTGATTCTTTTTGTCCAATCGCAACATAGATACAGATCATGTCTTGACCTTTTTGGTTCAAGATTGTATCAATCGCAATAGTTGTTTTCCCTGTCTGACGGTCACCGATAATCAACTCACGTTGACCACGACCAATCGGTACAAGGGCGTCAATAGCTTTCAAACCAGTTTGCAATGGTTCTGATACAGACTTACGTTGCATAACACCAGGAGCTGGTGCTTCTACTGGACGAGTTTTATCAGTGTGGATTTCTCCAAGACCGTCAACTGGACGACCAAGCGGATCCACAACACGACCAATCAGACTTTCACCTACTGGGACTTCCATGATTTTACCTGTACGGCGGATTGTATCGCCTTCACGGATATCTGTAAAGTCACCTAGGATGATAATACCAACGTCTGTTGACTCCAAGTTTTGAGCCATACCATAAGAGCCGTTTTCAAAAATCAACAACTCTCCACTCATGGCATTTTCAAGACCGTGAGCACGCGCGATACCGTCTCCGATATAGGTTACAACACCTGTTTCAGTCACATCAAAATTGGGTTTGAAATTTTCAATTTGTTGCTTAATTAAAGCGCTGATTTCTTGTGCGTTAATTGCCAAAAGAACACCACTTTCTATTTCAAATTTTCTTTAACAACTTTAAGTTGTTGTTTAATACTCACATCAATTGTCTTGTGATTGGCAAAAATGACAAAACCACCAATGAGACTTTCATCGATTTGTTCTTTTATACTCCTTACTTTCAGAGACATTTTTTTCTCAATCAAAGGGAGCAAACGACTCTTCTGTTCATCAGTTAAAGGATGAGCTGAAGTAATCGTCACTTCAAATCGATTTGTTTCTTTTTCAAGTCGGTTCAAGCAATCTACAAGCACATCATAAAAAAGATTTGCTCTGTGATTATAAGCCAGAACCTGGATCAAGTTTTGCAATAAAGGTGACACAGAGTCTTGGAAGAAAGCAATTGTTTTTTCCTTGTCAGACTCGTCTACTGCCACTTTTTTTAAAAAAGAAGGTAAACCTGTTTCTTCAGCAACTTGCTTGATTTGAGTCAAGTCTGAAAAGATACGGTCTTCTTCTCCTTTTTCTAAAACCAATTGGACAAAAGGCATGCTGTATTTTTCAATTACCTTTACTGTTTTCTTGTCCATTAAGCTTCTCCTAGCTGATCGATATACTGATCAATGAGTTCTTTATGGGCATGACCGTCAAGGTTTTGTGAGATGATTTTACCAGCCAAGCTGATTGTCAAATCTGCCACCTCACCCTTAACGCTTTGTAAAGCTTCAGCTTTATTTTGAGCAATTTCTTGGTTTGCTTTTTCTTTTAAGCGTCCTGCTTCTAGTTTAGCATCTGCTAAAATACTAGCCTTACTTTTCTCAGCTGTTTCTTTCGCATTCTCAATGATTGTCTTAGCTTCTTTACGGCTACCAGCCAATTCATCTTCGCGTTTTTGAGCCAATACTTCTGCTTTTTGACGTGCTTCTTCAGCTCTATCAATATCTGAAGCAATTTTTTCAGCTCTTTCTTCGAAAATGCCTGTAATATTAGACCATGCAAATTTTTTAATCAAGACTAGCAAAAGGATAAAAGAGCCAGCGATTAAAATAAAATTACCAATTAATTCACCTACTGTTACGTGCATCAGTTACTCCTTTCTACTCTTCATCATTAATTTTATTTCCTAGGTACATAGAGGATAATAGTGTAAAGACATAGGCCTGTACACAAGAAATGAACACGGAAAATGCAGTCCAAACTAAGTTTGTCCCAAATGCGATTGGATACCAAAAAATAGCCTGATGTGAAAGTAAAAGAAGCAAGCTTGTCATTACTTCACCTGCAAAGATATTCCCAAAAATCCGCAAAGCAAGAGAAAGGAAATTCGTGACCTCTTCAAGTAGATTCATCGGTGTCATAAATGCAGGAGTTACAAAACCTTTTAGGTATTGTTTAATCCCACGACGACGAATCCCCTCAATATGCGCCATCACAATAATACAGAAAGACAAGACAAGGTCAAATGAAAGATTTGCAGTTGGCGATGTCCAAAGGTTTGTCCCATCTGTTGTTTGAAGTTTAGCCATCAAACCAAGATTATTGGCGATGACCATAAAAAGAAATAAACATAAGTAAAAGAGTGAGTAATCTTTCATGTAGCGGGAACCAAGGTTAGGTTCTGTAAATCCAATTACAAAATCATAGAGATACTCTAGTACATTTTGTTTACCTTTGGGTTTCAATGTCATATTACGACTTGCCCAATAGATAAATGCAAAAATCAGAAACACAGACAGCAAAGTCAAGGCTGTCAAAGTTAAATCAAAGGTAACAGGACCAATATTGATGGTTGGATTGATACTTTCTTCCATCTAACATTCTCCCTTCTCCAATTTATATTTCGTTATTTAATAATAAATGAGAAGACAAGAGTTACGAAGAAAGTTCCTTCAATAAAGGCAACCCCTAAAAACATCAGACTACGAAACTCAGCGATAATATCTGGTTGGCGAGCTACTGATTTCAACAAACCATTCATCAACATACCCTCACCAAGAGATACACCCATACAGGCAAGACATAGACCGAAAAATGTTAAATTCATGACGAATTCTCCTTTTAATTAAAATTTACTTACTTAGTTTAGTCCTAAAAATTGGATTTGTCAACTTTTTTATAACGTTGAAAGCGTTTAATGAAAATTATTTACAATATTACTATTTTTGAATCTATTATATAGAAAACTTTGAAAAAACTTGTAATAAATCCAACTATTATCTAGACCTTTCTGAAAAATACTGAAAAGAAGCTGGGAAATCAAAAAAACTGTATAGTATAAAGTATTGAAAAACTTGATACTATACGGTTTGTTATAAGAATATTTACTTCATCTCCTCCTGGAGTTGAGTTTTCCCCCACTTCAAAACTAGATGATTTGCTATTTAAAATAGCGTTCCTTATGATTTTGGCAACCTGGATTAAAGCGAGAAAAACAAAAGGGGCAACTTAAGCTTTCTTTATATTGATTATATGTTAGTAGTTTTAGACAAACACCACATAAAATAGGCTTATCCTGTATCAAAGATAAGGGATACGGCTCAAAAGGGTGATTTTCTAATGAATCATGACACCGATAACAAGCATAGTACTTTTTACAGTCATAGCATTGTAAAGCAATAATATCCAGCTTGCTATGATAATGAATACATCTTGTTTGCTTATCCACTAAGAAACCCTGAGCCTCTGTCATTTCCTGTTCCTTTCTTAAGCTCGAACTGTGACGCTAGTTCCATCTTCTTTATAGAGATTGATGAGTCCTTCTTTTAATGCACGAACCATGTCTCCTGCTTGAACAGGTTGAGGCACCTTAATAGTCAATAGTTCCATTGGATTTGGAGCGCGGTCAATCTTATTTCCTTTAGCATCGTGCAAATCTTCGATATAAGTTTCAAAATGACGGAAACCTGGGCCATAAAACTCAACTTGGTCGCCTTCGTTAATGACGTTACGTTGACGAATAGTTGCTATTTGTGTCGCATCATCATAAGAAACGACTTCAGCGACAAATTTGTACTCAGGAATTTTACGACGAGCCCCAAACAACTGTTCATTTTCAGATGGTGTACCGTAGTAGAAACCTGTTGCCAATTCACGTTGGGCAACCTTCCACATCTCGTCCACCAAGTCTTGTTTGATCGCTTCAAACTTTTCAGGACTTTCTAGATAAGCATCAACAGCCGCCTTGTAGCAGTTTGTTACTGTTGATACGTAGTGAATAGACTTCATACGTCCTTCGATTTTTAGACTGTCCACACCATTTTCAATCATATCTGGGATATGGTCAATCATAGACATGTCAACGGCTGACATTGAAAATTCTTCTGGAATCTCACCTTTAAGACTCTTACGTTCCTTCCCAAATGGCATATCGTAAAGGTCGTATTTCCAACGGCATGACTGAGAGCATCCACCACGGTTGGCATCACGCATACTCATGTGGTTTGAAAGTGTACAACGACCAGAGTAAGAAATACACATGGCTCCGTGGACAAAGGCTTCAATCTCAACATCTGTACGTTTGCGAATTTCTGCCAATTCTTCCATTGAAACTTCACGCGCCAAAACGACACGAGTTAAGCCTAGTTCTTTCCAGAACTCAAGAGTTTCATAGTTAGTCGCACTTGCTTGGGTAGAGAGGTGGATTTCAAGACCTGGCGCCTCTGTCGCTGCAATCATAATCAAGGCTGGATCTGATACAATAACTGCCGCAATCCCGATATCACGTAGCTTACGGAACCACTCACCAGCACCCTCTTCATTTCCTTCGTGCATCACCATGTTGGCAGCTACATAGACCTTAGCACCGTACTTAGCCGCAAACTGGACTCCTTCTTCCATCTGTTCAAAGGTAAAATTTCCCGCACGGCTACGAAGACCATAGGCCTGACCACCGATAAAGACAGCATCTGCTCCATACTGAACAGCTACTTTTAGCTTCTCTAAAGTCCCTGCAGGTGATAAAACCTCAGGACGTTTTAATGTTTTTGTCATGTTTTCTCCTATTTGCAATATAAAAGTTTGACGTTTTTCCTTCTCATTTTATAGTAAATAAGCCATAAAATCAAGTCAAGACAGATTGTTTTGACAATTCTAATCTTTTAAGCTTTTGATAACAGAGTTCTAAAAGATTTTACTTATAACAAACTTCTCACACCATCATCTCATGAAAAATTTATACTCAATGAAAATCAAAGATTAAACATGATATCTATCTACAGACTGCATTTGAGTACGACAAGGAGAAGCTAACATGATTTTAAGATACTTTCGAAGAGTATAATAAAATGAAATAAAAAACTGAATAAATTGATTAAGAAACTCAAACTAATTTCTAATATATTTCAGTAACTCCGGTGTACTTCTCTATATTCAATCTACCATATTGATTCTATTTTTCAAAAAATCATAGACTATCCCATAAAAATATCCTCCGATACATCTAGCATATCGGAGGATTAGCTCTCATAGCAATATTCTTATTATGGAACACCTACAGTCTGGTTACCATAATTAACTATCTTAAGCCATTAAAAGCAAGCATCTGAAGGATTTGCACCTTCTATACTCTATTTCTACTTTTGATAAACTATGAGCGAAAAATTTAGCTTCTAGTCTTCTTTTCTTTTAGCTACATAGAGAGTAAGTAATATTCCACTTCCTAAAAGAATTGAAATAACATTCGTTTGACTTCCAGTATTAGGTAATGTAGTTCTGCCTTGACTAGTTTGTTCAGAGGAATCAAGACTAGATACCTCTGTAGTTGTTTCACTTGGTACGGGTACAGCTACTACATTAACTGGCGCATCCTTGCCTGGTTTGTCTTCACGTGGTGATTTTGGCGAGTCACCTTTTGGTTCTTGCGGTTTGTCTTCACGTGGTGGTAACGGTTTGTCGTCTTTTGGCTCTTCTGACTTATTCTCACGTGGTGGTTTTGGAGAATCACCTTTTGATTCTTGCGGTTTGTCTTCATGTGGTGGTTTTGGAGAATCACCTTTTGGTTCTTCTGGCTTGTTCTCACGTGGTGGTTTTGGTGTGTCACCACAAGTACACTTACCATCCTTACCATCACGGCCATCTTTTCCGTCCTTACCATTCTTCACAATAATTTCTTGTTTTGTTCCATCTGGATTGGTAATAACAATTGTACGAGTTCCATCTTGATTTTCGTTTGTTGTAATTGTTGGAGACTTACCATCAATTCCGTCACGTCCATTTGTTCCGTTTTGTCCATCACGGCCTTGAAGACCTTGGTCACCCTTGTCTCCTTTTGGTCCAGCTACTCCGTCTTGACCATCTTTAATCACGGATGTGCCTAGAACTGTATCTGTTCCTTCATCGAACTGATTATTGGCATTCTTATCACTATAGAAGGTTAACGTAGTTTCTTTCTTAGTTTCATCGCGATCTACTTTGACTTTTGGAGTTTCTCCATCTTTACCATTTTTAATAATTGTTTCGACAGGTTGTCCATTCGGTTGAGTGATCGTAATGGTATGAGTTCCGTCATTATTTTCCTTCACTGTAACTGTCGGCGTTGGCGGTGTTAAGTCTACAACATCTATCGTAATGTCTTTTGTAATAGACTTGCCTCCTGCACTTGTTACTGTTACTGGTATATCAAATGCTCCAGCTATTGTTGGTGTCCCTGAAATAGTCTTAGCAGATTCATCGTATGTTACACCATCTGGAAGTTTGGTCTTATCAACCGTTAATGTAGCACCTGCTGGTACTGAAAACGTAATTGGACGAAGACCAGTTTTTCCTAGTGCAATCATTTGTCGATCATTTTTAATGTCTAATGACACTGGATCATCTACTACTGTTACAGTGATAATCTCTTCTGCACTACCTTTACCTAATGTTGCAGAATCCAATGTTGCTTTTAGTCGAACTTTATAGACACCTGGCTTGGTTGGAGTTCCACTAATTGTATGCGTTGCAGCATTATAATTTAAACCTGCAGTTGATTCAAGATATGAATCTAAGTCTGTTTCTGGTAAATCCACACTTAAATAACGAGCACCTAAATCTGAATGTTCACTGTGCGAAACCACCATATTTTTAATAGTTTCACCCAAACGAATCGTTTGATTTTTTTCTGTAACATTAATACTTACTGGAAGTGGGCGAACATTAATTTTAATATGCCCCCCATCAACTGGAGATTCTGCCATTTCTGGGAAAGTCGCTTTATATGGAATTAAATATTCTCCCACTTTAGATGGTGTGCCAGAAATAGTCCTTGTAGCTGAATCATAAGTAACTCCTGGTGGTAATTGACTTGTATCAACTTCTAATCTTGCCTTACTGTCAGAAGGTTTTAACACTACTTTGTCAATTGCACTTAGAACATCTTTCTCTTGTTCCTTATTATCAACCGTTACAGTTAAATCACGTGATGTTACATTAATCGTTAAGGTTGCGCTTGCTGTTGAATTTCCACTAATTGTCGGACTTGTTGCTGTGAATGTTGCTGTATAGGTTCCTACTTTTGTTGGTGTACCTGAAACTGTTTTCGTCGCTGCATCATAGTTTACCCCTGGAGGCAACTCTCCAGAAGTGATTGTTAACAAGGCTCCATCAGCTTGTAACTTAATAGGAGGAAGCTCATCTAAAACTTTCACTTCTTTTCTATTATCAGGAATAGAAAAGTTTAGTGGTACACTGTTTATTGTGATATTGATAGTAGCAGTTGTCGATTGCTCCGTCCCTGCTGCGGTGGTTCTATTAACAGATGCGACGGCTTGGAAATTCCCAACTTGAGTTGGTGTTCCAGTAATCGTTTTTTTATCCTCAGACCAATTTAGACCATTTGGTAAACTGCCCTCTGTGTAATTTACTGTCGCATTTTTAGGAATTTTAAGAGTAATCGGTGGTATTGCTTCACCTGCTGTAAATGTGTAACTAGCTTCGGGAACACTAAAGTCTCCTGGCGTTACTGTCAAATCGACTACTTTAGTAATGGAAGCCCCATCTTTAGTAGCAGTAACTGGAATCACATAATGTCCTTCATATAATCCAGTGCCAGATAATGTTTTGCTATTGCTATCATACATAACTCCATCTGGCAGTGTTCCTACTGTGACTGTAACCCCTTCAGTCGCTGTTACAAGCATATCTGCAAATTTAGTTCCTTCTGAAACTGTTTGCTTATCATTCGTTATAGATAAAGTTAAATCAGAAACTGGTCGAGGGGTAACTGTATAGGTAAAGCTTGTCTTAATCTGACGACTTTGACCTTCATTATTGGTATAAGTAGCTGTTACAATCGCTGTTTGTGGCGCATCTGTCTGCTTTAAAGCATAACCTGTTAGACTTGTATTGTCAGCATTAGGACTTAGGTAGAGATGTTCTCCATCAGACTCAACTGATAGACTCGTAATCTTACTACCATTTGTCATCGAAACAGGGATAGTTGGGATAGCTTGCCCTTCTTGCCAACTTTGATTGGAAATAGGATTTAGACCGTCCATTACCTCGAATTTATACGTACGTGATGGAACAGCATCTCCAAAGTGTCCGTCTTTTGCTGTAGCTGTAATAGTATAGACACCTGCAGCTAAAGTCTTACCATTTTGTTTGATAATCTTAAATCTAGTAGGATTTTCAGTGTCTTTTGTAATCTCAACCCCATCAGGTTTATTATTGATTTCTAATGTTGCATTAGACTTATTAAGCACTAAGTTTCCTAGATTCTGTTCCTTATCCGAGATAGGCACAGCTACTGGAATTGGATTCGTTACGCGGTAAAGCTTGTCCGCATCAAACATAACATCAGCAGTTGAAATAACATTAGTGGAGTTAGGATAATCACTATAATTTGGAACAGTTTGTGAAATTTCCTTTGTAATAAGATTAAGGTGATAATCCTTCGTTCTTCCTAAACTATCTGTAATACGAAATTCAACAAAATAATTACCTGCAGTAGGAGGGAGAGATTTAATATTTAAACGATACGGAGAAATATTTGACTCACTATCATAACGATAACGTTTATTTATACTTGTAGCAGAGTAAACAGTCCTAAAATCTGTCAGTGCATTATTAATCTCTGTATAGCTTCTTGCAAAAATATTATCTAAAGTGGGAGTCCCGTCCTTTACAAGGTCTAATTTTACCCCTGGACTTGCGTTTGTCTGTTCAAATTTTGTAATAGTAACAGGCGTATCTCCATACCATTCTTTATAGACATCTTTATCTCCATTCAAAGATAGCCAGAGATTGGAAGAATACTGTGGTGTGTCAGATGTTGCATCTGATATTTTATGAATACCATCATTAACACCATTAAAATAATATCCAAACGGAGTTGTTGTAGTATAAGCTGTACTGCTACCTTCATCATAAGCTACAGAATTGTTCACCTTATCCATTCCATCCCATAACGGACTATCAGAGGCTTCTACGATTTTAAATGAAGGAGCAATTGGACGTTCAAGTATATTGATATTTAAATTAGCAACAATTTTAGTAAAATGATCACTTTTAAGTTGCAAACCAATTTCATATTTTTTTTCTTGAATTTTTTCATTAGTTGGTTGAAGAGTACCGTGTAAAATTCTAGTGTCTTTATCAAATTTAAAACCTAATTCT
Organism: uncultured Streptococcus sp.; assembly: GCF_901875575.1. Lineage (GTDB taxonomy): Bacteria > Bacillota > Bacilli > Lactobacillales > Streptococcaceae > Streptococcus. The sequence continues at coordinate 14,107 of NZ_CABFMF010000003.1, read as the reverse complement.
TGAGCATCCGGTGTTAATTCAACATCATCCACGTTCACCCTAGTAAGCCCCATCTGATAACTGATTGTTTTCTCTTTTTCAGTAGGTTCTCTTTTCAAATAAATTATCGCATCTAATTTTGAAGAACCAATCCTTTCCATAGTCATATACGGTTTCTCTTCAACAGGCTTGACTGTAACTGTTGTCGTATAGGCTTGATTGTTATAAGTGAAGCCGACATTGTAAGTACCAGGCTCTACCGTAGTTGGAACATTTCCGGATAGAGCGAGAATGTAATCGCTATCTCCTGACGGATTCCTAGTAAATTTTTCTATAATCTTTAAACCTAATTTTTGAGCATCTTCATTTAAAATTGAACCATGTTTAACACTATTATAAAGACCCGAATGAGAATAATAGAGGTATGGCGCAAAATCGGTAGAAATATCAAATTCGACTTTAGGTGCAGTTGCTGCTCCGTAGGAGTAAACCGTTTTTGACCCTGTTGTCGGGATTAGCACAGCTGGTTGACTCGTCGTATCTGACTCTAACATATAACTAAGGTTACCTGAATGCCCCATTTTCTTGAGTTGATTCCAGACTGCTTCGATAGCTTCTGATAAGTTCGTGTAAGATGGAGCAAAGGATGTATTTGAAGCATCTATTGACTTGAGTGAATTTTTGGCTTCTGTTAGAAGTTGATTAGAGCGACGTAAAGCTTCTCCAATGGCATCTTTTTGACTTGAGTCTGTCAGACTACTTAGGAACTTTTCAGCTTCTTTCGTCACTACCTCTGCTTCTAAGATGGTTGTTCCCAATTGATCCTTGTCAGGGTTTGTAACTTCTTCCTTTTCCTCCAGTTTCGCCAGAGGAGCCTCTACTAGTGGTTTTTTATCGGATTCTTTATGAACAGCCTCTGCCACTTCTTTTGGCAACATTTCTGGCTGAGTTTTTGGATCCTTTTCTGTAGAAACTGCTTTTTCTGAATTTGAAATATTTGCTTCAACTGGTTTTTCTGACGATTGATCTGACTCAAGTCTAGGAACAACTTGATTTTTATCAGTGTTTACAGCAATTGGTTCTGACTTTGGTTGAGCTTCCTCAACAGCTGGTACATTTTTCTTTTCCGTTTGAGCACCAATCACTTCACTGGCGCGTACAACTGGCGCATTGGCTACAGCACCAATAAAGAATTGCCCAATCAGAACAGATGCCACACCGAAACTGAATTTCCTAATGGCAAACTTCTGACGTTTTTCGAATTTCACTTCTATTCTCCCTCATTATTTTTTCGAGTTCTTTTATCAAACAATAATAAACATATATCAAACTATAAGCAAATGTGTATATTATTGCCCGATCTACTATTTTAATACTTTCTGAATAAAAATCAATAGATATCTGCTATTTTCTTTCACAGCAAAAGTAGAAATAGCCACTAATAATAAATTTATCACAAAATAAAATACACAAAAATAATAACTATTTATTTTATTAAGTATTTGTTCTTACTATACGCATATTTACCCCCCCCCATGAAATATTGGGAGTACTTTGTGAAATATAACATTTTTATTAAAAATTTCAATTTCTAGACTCAGATATAGACAAAGTCCACTTCACAATTATTGTAGGGTGAAAGTTCTTGCTATTTCCCATTTGCTGAGCAAGAACTTCATTTTACTTTTGATGGCAAATAATAAAAGGTTCCATAAAATCTGAAATGAATCTTATCCACTACAGACTTTATGAAACCTTATTATCTTATTCTTCTTACATCAAGGATTCTTAACCTAAGTTACTCCTATCTATTATTCCCATTCAACGGTTGCAGGTGGTTTACTTGTAATATCGTAGACGATACGGTTAACATGGTCTACTTCGTTTACGATACGTACTGAGATTTTTTGAAGGACAGCCCAAGGAATTTTGGCAAAATCAGCAGTCATACCATCGATAGAAGTGATAGCACGGATTGCAATCGTGTAGTCATAAGTACGACCGTCACCCATAACACCGACTGAACGAACTCCAGTATTCACTGTAAAGTATTGCCAGATGTCACGGTCAAGACCAGCTTTAGCGATTTCTTCTCGGAGGATAGCGTCAGACTCACGAACAGTTTCTAGTTTCTCTTCAGTAATTTCACCCATGACACGGATAGCAAGACCTGGACCTGGGAATGGTTGACGCCATACGATATGGTCTGGCATACCAAGTTCTGTACCAAGGGCACGAACTTCATCCTTATAAAGAGTGTTGAGCGGTTCAATCAATTCAAACTGCATGTCTTCTGGAAGACCACCCACGTTGTGGTGTGACTTGATAGTTTGTGCTGTGTCCGTACCAGACTCAATCACGTCTGTATAGAGCGTTCCTTGAGCCAAGAATTTAACGTCTTTCAACTTACTAGCTTCATCATCAAAAACATAAACGAACTCATTACCGATGATTTTACGTTTTGTCTCGGGATCAGAAACACCTGCAAGCTTATCAAGGAAGCGTTTGGCTGCATCTGCTTTAACGATATTCAAACCAAACTTCCCACCAAGCATATCCATAACTTGGTCTGCTTCCCCTTTACGAAGAAGACCGTGGTCTACGAAGATACAGATCAATTGATCGCCAATAGCCTTTTGGAGAAGAACTCCAACAACAGATGAGTCAACACCACCTGATAGGCCAAGAAGGACACGTTTATCACCAACTGTTTCACGGATTTTTTGGATCTGCATGTCGATGAAGTTATCCATTGTCCAGTCGCCTTTAGCCTTACAAATGTTAAGGGCAAAGTTACGAAGGATGTCATTACCATATACAGAATGGCGAACTTCTGGATGGAATTGGATACCGTAAATGTGTTTTTCAGGATTTTCGATGGCTGCGTATGGGCAGTCAGCTGATGTACCTGTACGAACAAAGTCAGCAGGAATTTCAGTAACTGCATCACCATGGCTCATCAATACAGTTTGTTCATCAGGAGTTGTCTCAAAAAGAGCTGATGGTGTGTGTGTCAAAGTTGACTGACCATACTCACGATTTCCCGCATCTCCTGCTGGTACAACCTTTCCTCCCAATTTGTGTGTCAAAAGTTGCATACCGTAGCAGATACCTAAAATTGGAATCCCCAACTCAAAAATTTCTGGATCGATATCAAATGATCCCTCTTCATAAACAGAGTTAGGTCCACCTGAAAGGATGATTCCTACAGGATTGATTTCACGAACTTCAGCAGCTGAAATTTTATGGCTCTTTAGTTCTGAAAAAACACCAATCTCACGGATACGGCGTGAAATCAGCTGGTTGTATTGGCTACCATAATCCAATACGATGATTTTTTCTACATCTTGCAAATCAGTTGATATGTTGCTCATCTTTTTCCTTTCTCAAAAGAAATATCTTTTTTCAATATTCTATCACAAATAAGGGCGAATTACCAACTAAACAAGGCGAAGATTGACTTTTTCTAGTTTATTGGGGTACAATAGAGAAAAGATAGAAATGAAGTGAAAAGCATGTTACCAGCTTATATGAAAATACACGATCAGATAAAAAAGGATATAGATGACAAACATTGGGCAATCGGACAAAAACTCCCTAGCGAAAGAGATTTAGCTGAACAATTTGCAGTGAGTCGCATGACCCTCCGCCAAGCTGTATCTCTATTAGTCGAAGAAGGCGTTTTGGAACGCAGGGTAGGAAGTGGCACCTTTGTAGCAAGTACAAGGGTTCAAGAAAAAATGCGAGGGACAACCAGTTTTACTGAAATTGTTAAGTCCCAAGGTAAAATTCCCTCTAGCCAGCTCATTTCTTACAGAAAAACCATTCCCAATGAGCAAGAAGTTGCCAAGCTAGGAATTTCTCCAACCGAAAATATTATCCGAATGGAACGTGTTCGCTATGCCGACCAAGTCCCTCTGGTTTACGAAGTTGCTTCCATTCCAGAAAAATTTATTAAGAACTTTAAAAAAGAAGAAATCACCAGTCATTTCTTCCAAACCCTGCAAAAATATGGTTATCGTATTGGGAAATCACAACAGACTATTTATGCTCGTCTGGCTAAAGAAAAAATTGCTCACTACTTAGAAGTTGAGAAAGGACACGCTATTTTAGCCTTGACTCAGGTCTCTTATTTTGACGATGGGACAGCATTTGAATATGTAAAAAGTCAATATGTTGGTGAGCGCTTCGAATTTTATCTTGAAAATAATTAGATTACTAGGCAAAAACTCTCTGTCCCGGACAAAGAGTTTTTTTATTTTTCTAAGAGTAAATCTTTCAAAGAAATCAGACTTACAGCAAACAATATCATGGCCATGCCAAGAAAATCAATGGGATAGAATTGTTCATTCATAATTAGGAAGGCAAAGAAAACCGCCGAAATTGGCTCAATTGAAGCCAACAAACTTGACTTAACCGGTCCTATCAGACTGGTTCCCTTTAAGAAGGCTGTATAGGCAAATACAGTCCCAATAAGGATAATGCCTGCAAACGCAAGAAGAAAATCAAGACTAGTTGGGATAGTTGTCTGTAGAACCCCTGTAAAAGGAAGGGCGACCAAACCTGCTATGACCATGCCCACACCAATGACCAAACTACTCCCCCACTTCTTAATCAAGGCTATGGGCAAAATGATATAAAGTGCGTAAGTCAGAGCAGAAAAGAGACCCCAAAACAGGCCTGCAGGTGTCATGGATAACTGATCCAACTGCCCATTAGTTGCGATGAGGAAGGTTCCTCCGATGGCTAATATGATAGAAACAATCTCGCCAAGTGTCGGAGTCACCTTATCCTTGATACAGCTATAAATTAAAATTCCGACAGGACAAACATACTGAAGAACCGTCGCTGTTCCTGCATTGGTCTCCTGAATAGCAGACAGATAGGCAAATTGGTTGAGAAAAAGACCAATTAGAGCAAAAATGAGAAGAGACAGCAAACTCTTTCTATCCTTTAAAAAGGCCTGCATTTTATCCTTTGCAGTAATATAAGACAAGAGCATAAGAATTCCACCGGCGATTAAAAGGCGTAAATTAGTCAATACAAGAGCTGAAATTCCATGTGCCATCAGATATTGGCCACTTGTTCCTGACAAGCCCCAAGCTATACCAGCCACAACTGTTAATAGAGTCCCTTTTAAACTATTTGACATGTCTCCCCTTACTCTTCTTTGCGAATCAAGTCCATTACTTGATTGCGGTCTAAAATCCATTGAGCCCTCTCATCCTTTTCATAGGTACGATTCGATAGGAAAATAGCCGCTTCTTGCTTCTGACGATTCCACATGACAAAGGTACCTGTATAGCCCGTATGGTCTAGCCAATCTCCTTCCAAATTCCATGCCAAAGAACGTTCCTTGTCATCCAAAGGAGAAAAATTTTGACTCAAATCTCTTGCAAAATCATCCTCTAAATAGTGCTGCAAAAAGATTTGTAAATCCTTTACTGTCGAAAATAAACCAGCACTACCTGCATGTCTGCCCAGGAGACGAGCCTTGGGATCATGTACCATACCTGCCTCTATACCTCTAACTGTTGGAACAGCTTGAGAAACTGGACCGAATTTTGTTTCCCTCATTCCCCATAGATTCCAAATCTTTTTCTGTAGGAGAGTATCCAAATCTTCATCAAACATCTTCTCCAATACAAATCCCAAAAGCAAAAAATGGACATCTGAGTATAGAAATGCTGGCTTTTCCCTTCTATTAAGATGAAACATAGCTTTCTTTAATTCATCAGCTGATAATTGATCACGATTGGGAATAAAGGGATCTAAATCTGTAGCATGGGTCAGTAGTTGACCAATACTAATATCAGGATAGTCACACTCCGATAAAAAATCTGTCACAGGACGTTCCAAATCTAGTTTCCCCTGGTACCAGAGAAAAATCAAAAGCGTTCCAACTCCAACAACCTTGCTGACACTAGCTAGGTCATAAACGAGTCCTGCCTCAGTCTGCAAGCCATGCTCTGGATCACTCTGACCTAAATAGAACTCCGTCCATTGATGGTCCTTAAAATATGCAAAAGAGGCTCCGGGATAAATCCCTGCCTCGATTTGTTCTTCTATTTTTTTAATAATCTTGGTCCACTTCATACTTCTTCAAACCACAATTCAACATTATTAGTATCTTTACTAAGGAAAAATTTTCCAGATTTGGGAACGAAGTAATCTACAGAAGCGAAAGATTGACGTAAATTGTCAATATCAAAATTCTTGACTTGTAATTTCAGCATAGACAAATCCCAAGTAACATTATTTTCAACAGCTAAATCTTTATCTTCCGCTTGGATAAAATCTATAAATGAAGAAACTTCTAAATCATGCAAGAAACTACTACTCCCTATTGGGAAATTTATTTCCATGGAAATTTCAAACTGACTTAAGGACTTTGTTGCCATATTTGTTTTAAAAATAGGTTTTTCTTCTATAACTTCTAGACTCTCTTTATTTTCTTCTGCATGAATGAGGATCAAATCATTCTCTGGCGATAATATCTCAAAAGCATAGCCATTTTGTCCTTTATATAAACGATGAATCGAATCAATTTTAGATAAGAGTCCTTCTATTTCCACAGGATTTTCTACTTTTACAACTAATCTAGCTAGTTTTTTATTTCCTTCCACCTTACGAGTTCGCATACTTGGTGCTTCTTCTAAAACCAGCTTTTCAATACCTGTTTGATCTCCTAATGAAAGAAAGGCTGATTCCTCTAACAAAGCTTTCATTCCTAACGTCTCAGTGAAAAATACTTCATTTAAGTTTCGATTATTGACTTTTAAAGTTGGAATAATCCCTACAATATGATTTACATTCATAAATTCCTCCATCACTTTATTATTTTAATGGATTTTAGATTTTTTTACAAGATATTATGCTCAAATTGAGGATTTTTTCATAATTTTGATATAGAAAAACCGGGGATTCCCGGTTTATAATTCTTATAGGTAAAGAACTTTAAATACTGCCACAGCAGCAATTGCAGCTAGGATTGGAGCTACTACTGGTATCCAAGCATACCACCATTTAGAATCTCCTTTGTGCTCACCAAGAACTGATTTTGGAAGGAAAGCATGAAGGAGACGTGGTCCCAAGTCACGGGCTGGGTTCAAGGCAGGTCCTGTAGGTCCACCAAGTGATGTTACCAAAGCCATAACTAGGAATCCAAGAGCCAAGTGAGCTACTGAAAGTCCTGAAGCAGTATGTGGTGCTACTTGTGCTTTGATTGCCAAATCAGAGAAGTCAAGATTTTGACCTGCTTGACTAGCCATTTGTTTCATGTATTGAAGAACTTCAGAACCAAAGAAGTTTTTAGTCAATCCAAGTGCTGCAAAGAACAGAACAAATGAACCAACAAACTCGTTTACAAAACCATTAACAGTTGCTGCAAAGCGTGATTCTTTTGTACCTTGATCCAAACTTGAAATTGTTGAGAAAGTACCCAAGATATTGTTTGGATTTTCTGTTAGTAAGTAGTAAGGGCGGTGTGTTGCCACAACCAAGGCTTGACCAAAGGTTGCTCCTAATACCTGCGCAATAATATAAGGTACTACTTGTGCCCAAGGGAAGAGACCGCTGATCGCAAGCCCAAGAGTGAAGGCTGGGTTAATGTGGTTACCAGATACATTACCAAACATCAAGGCAGGAATCATAACCCCCATACCATAACCAACAGCGATAACGAGCCAGCCACTTTGGTGACCTTTCGTACCCTTAAGTTCAACGTTAGCAACTGCACCATTTCCAAGAATGATCAAAATAGCAGTTCCCAAAAATTCAGTGGCATATTTAATTGCCCATGTGAAATCCATTTGATAGATTCTCCTTAAAAATTTTTTAGACAATCTTTATTCTATCAATTTTTAGGGGTTTTAGCAACCAATTTTGAGAAAGAATGTCTGGAAAACGCTTTATTGGACTAGTTTTTGGGCAAAAAAGAAAAGAATCCAAAGTAGATTTATCCTCAATTTTATTTTTCCCGTTGTCCGAAATCTGCAATCATCTGCTCCATTTCTTGTCGACTTGGAGTTGTCAGCATATAAAGGTAGTTTCCTTGAAGTTCCGCAAAGGCCGCTGGCATGATTTTTTTAACCTTGAACTGCTGGCTGTATTTGGCAAGCAAATCCTCCTCAGAATAGACATAATGAGCATTTGCACGGCGAGAAGTAGCCAAACAATACTGAGGTTCAAAGCCTGACCCTGGGAACTCCTCTCCTGCGACAATGGCTGCATAGCCACGATAGAGGTCCAAGGAATGAGCAAAATTATAAACATCGATAGTGAAACCACCTGCAGGGCGGTTATTGTACTCAATGGCAATATAATCGTCCCCCTCACGGAAGAACTCAATATGGAAGAAACGTTCTTTCATACCAAATTCCTTGACAATCGCTTCACCATACTTGCGCAATTTGGGATCCATATCCTTGAGAACATAGTAAGAATTGTCCATCTTGTAAATCATCAAATCCAGCGGTGTATAGGCGTAGTCAAAGGTTGTTGAGAAGACAATCTTTCCATCCTTGTCTACAAGGCCATCAAAAGTACAAATTTCACTAGAAGTGACAAATTTCTCAAAGAAATAAATAGTAGAATGGTCCCACTCAGCCTTGAAGTGATTGATATCGTCTTCTGTCTCAAGCTTAAAGGTGGCCGCTGCTCCCACTCCATTATCAGGTTTGGCAATCATTGGAAGGCCAATTTCTTTCACAGCTTTATCAACATCTGCTTCCGTCTTGATAACTGCTCCAGGAACCACAGGAACACCTGCTTTTTTGAAGAGTTTCTTCATTTCAGACTTATATTTAGTTTTTTTAAGATCCTCTGGTTTGGCACCAAAAACATTGAATTGTTCTCTTAGTGCTGCGTCCAGCTCTAGCCAATATTCATTATGAGACTCGATGCGGTCAATTGGACCATGTTTATAAAAGAGAAAAGCAACTGCACGTTTGACTTCGTCTATGTTCTCAAGATTATCTACACGGAAATACTCGGTCAGGCTATTGCGCAAAGGTTCATCTAGTTGCTCGTAGGGTTCTTGACCAATCCCCAAGACTCTAATGCCTTTATTAGCTAGTTCAATCGTAAACTGTTGAAAATTTTGTGGATAGTAGGGAGAAATAACAAGGTAATTCATAGGTAACTCCTTTTATAAATAGAGATTGCCAAGGAAATAAGGCATTTGTTTGCGCCACCATTCCCAATCGTGAGCGACATCATGTCCCCATTCAGCAAACCAAGCAGGAATTTGTTTTTGATCAAATGCTTCTTTGAGCTTATAGTATGATGGTAGACCATCTTGCTCCCAAGCACCTAGCCCCGTACAGATGACAATCTCAGCCTGACGGTAGCGGTCGATAAACCAACCATCATTCTGGTTCCAGATATAATCTACTGGCGAGTTTTGGTAAATAGCATCATCATTGTAAAAATCACCGACAAAGAAGCGAGCATCATAAACTCCACTAAGAGCAATAATCTTAGTAAAAACATCTGGATGCTGAAGGAAAAAGTTTAAAGCATGGTAGGCTCCCATCGAGCAACCTGTTGTCATCATGCCATCAAACCAACCTGTCTTATGCTTGATAAAAGGAATAGCCTCCTCAATCACATAACGCTCGTAGGCACGGTGCATTTCAGCTTGGTCATGACCATTTTTCCAAGTAGCCAACCAGCTCTCACTGTCCACACTGGATAGGGTAAAGAACTGGACACGGCCTTCCTCTATAAAGGAAGCACAGGCATCAATCATCCCAAAATCATAGTATTCATTGTGACTGCCACCTGATGAAGCAAAGACCACAACTGGAATCCCAGCATGTCCATAACGGTTGAGATACATTTCACGGTTAAGATTGCCACTCCAGTGGCTAAGATATTCAATATGCATATTTTCTCCTTTCTTAACTTACCATTTCTCTGCAAAAAAACGGAGGCAGTCTGGTAAATTTTCCGACCAAGGGATTTCACTATGGATGGCACCAGACTGAACTTTCAAAATAAGATTATCCAAGCCTACTCCACCTGCAATCAAATCATGGTAATAACGAAGTGACGAGTCGATATAGGCTTGTTTGATATTACCAGCCATCAAAGTCTTGTCTGTATCATCCGCTTCTTCCGTTCCTACATAGATGAAGATACGCTGATCAGGCGACAGTTTCTGGCGCTCGATATAGCGGTTAAAGGCTTCTTGGTGGAGCCAGTTAGCAGATGAAAAAACACCTAGGCAACCAATTTGGTCTTGGTATTCCAAACCGATAAACTGGGTAATATTTCCTCCTAGTGAGGAACCAATCATAGCCGTATGCTGGCGGTCAGCTTTGGTACGGTAGGTCTCATCGATAAAAGGTTTGACCACATCCATAACAAACTCGGCATATTCCACACCCTTACCACCAAACTGCTGACCTGGAATAGGAGATTCTTGGAACTTCCAAGCTGCATACTCATTCATTCTCTCCAACCCATCATTGTCAATGGCAACAACAATCATGCGACTGATATCCGGATTTCGTTTAATAGCTGGGATAATCTTCCATGAGTGACCAATAAAGGACTCCTTACTATAAAAGACATTTTGTCCGTCATGAAAGTAAACAACAGGATAGGAACGATCCGTGTCTTTCTCATAATTTTTAGGAAGAAGAACACGTACACGGCGCTCCTTACCAGTATAAGGAACCTTAAGTTTGTGTTCTTTCATTTTTAAATAAAAGTAGGATTGATTCATTGTCAGAAAACTCTCTATATTCAAAATTTTATCTCATTATATCACAATTATAGAAAAAAAGTTAGCTTTGCTTCCATTTTTGGATTTAAAACTAACTTTTTCATTTATTTTCTAAATTCTTTTGGATTTTTTGCATTAGAGGAGATTGTCAATCAAGTCATCCACTTCATCTTTTTCAACTTGAGGTGTAATCTCAGTGATCATAATCCCTGCCACTGCTCGCTCAACTAATCCCTTAACATCCATCCGTTTTTCATACTGCTCTGCATTTTTAATCTTAGGATTGGTCTTAGGACGGTCAGGTGCAAAAATCGTACAGCAGTCTTCAAAAGGCTGAATAGAAATGTCAAAGGTATCGATTGCCTGAGCGATGTCAATGATTTCCAACTTATCCATAGTAACCACAGGACGAATGACTGGAGTGCTGGTCACAGCGTTGATAGTCTGCATGCTTTCCAAGGTCTGGCTAGCTACTTGACCAAGACTTTCCCCATTGATGATAACTAAACCATTTCGTACCTCACGAATACGGTCAGTAATTCGCATCATAAAGCGACGTGTCAAGGTCATAAGGTAGGCTTCTGGAGCTTTAGCCTTGATTTCCTCTTGAATCTCTGTGAAAGGTACTTCAATAAACTGGATATTTCCACCAAACTTGGTCAATTTACGAGTCAAATCTTGGGCTTTTTTAAGGGCACCAGGACTCGTGTAAGGTGGGCTGGCAAAGTGAACTGCCTCAATATCTACCCCTCGTTTAAGAGCTAGATAACCTGCCACAGGTGAATCAATTCCTCCTGACAACATAAGCATGCCTTTACCAGAACTTCCCACAGGTAATCCTCCTGCTCCACGAAAGGTTTCATAGGAAATATAAGCTGCTTCCTCACGAATCTCAACCTGAAGATTGATATCTGGATTTTTCATCTGAGCTTTCACGTTTGGAATAGCCTTGAAAACAGCACTACCAAGAGTTTGATTGAGTTCACGACTATCAAGTTCAAAGGTGTGGTCGCTACGCTTACCAGTGATTTTAAAGGTCATCCCTTCCTTGTAAGTTTCTTTCATAATCTCTTGGACAGCAGACTTAAGAACATCCACAGACTTTTCAATCTTATAAACGGGAGAAAAGTTTTGAATTCCAAATACTTGTTTGAGCGATTCTGCTACTGCTGTGTAATCAGCTCCATTGAGATAAGCGTGGGCACGGTCGCGATCTGCAGTTACCTTAACTTGGGGATAAATAGACAAAACATCTGAAATATTATTACGAAGTTTATTAATAAAACGCATACGATTTTTGTGCTTAGTTGACAATTCTCCGTAGCGAATCATAATTTCTGAATACTGCATAAATGCTCCTATCTTACTTTTCTAGTTTGATTGTAAATTAATTTTAACTTAGTCAAAAATTGCTCAACCTGACTCATATCATTTTCCAGGTCAAGACTCAGACGAACTGCTGACTGAGCCTTGTCTTTATCCACTCCCATGGCAATTAAGGTGCCAGCAGGTTTCCCAGCCTTGGACGAACAAGCAGAAGTCGTTGAGATGAAAATATCATAGTCTTCAAAAGCGTGAACAATGACTTCTCCACGAACCCCCTTAATTCCAAAAGTCAGGATATGAGGGGCAAAGTCTTCCTCATCTGAAAAGACAAATATATCTGGATAATCTACAATAGCTTGACGGATCACTGTTTTCATTTGCCCAGTTTTGCTAGTAAAGATATCTAGCTTTTCTATAGACAAACGGAGAGCCTTGGCTGTCGCTGCAATCCCTGCCACATTTTCAGTAGTCGACCGATAGTCACTCTCCTGACCACCACCTGTTAAAAGAGGCGTAATCTTCTTGCCAGACTTGACATAAACAAAACCAACACCTCGAACTCCGTGAAACTTATGACTGGAAAAGGTCGCAAAATCTACTCTTTCTGTGAGAAAGTCTTCTGTAGGAATTTTGGCTAAAGCTTGAACCGCATCAACATGGAAGGAAATAGTCGGCTTATCTGCCAACAGTTCTGAAATAGCTTGAATAGGTTGGATAGAGCCGATTTCATTGTTAACTGCCATGATAGAAACAAGACTCGTATCTGGGCGTATCAAGTTTGCTAGCGATTCTACATCCACAAATCCTTTGCCATCGACATGTGCAAAATCTACTTCAAATCCTTGACTTTTCAGCCAGAGGGCTGATTCTTTGACTGCCGGATGTTCAATGGCTGATACGATAATGTGCTTGCCAAACTGAGCTTTTTCAAAGGCCACACCCTTTATGACCCAGTTATCCCCTTCTGTTCCACCAGAAGTGAAGTAAATCTCATCACTCTTCTTACCAATCAAATCTGCTATTTGCTTACGGGAAGCATCTAAGATTCTAGTCGCTTGATCTCCCAAGCGATGAAGGCTGGAAGGATTCCCTATAATTTTAGAAGCAACTTGCATATAGGTTTCTAGTGCTTCAGGATAAGGCTTAGTCGTTGCAGAATTATCAAAGTAAATCATGTTATCTCACGCTTTCTAAAATCACTCCTTCTATTGTATCATGAAACAGTTCAGGCGACAAGAAAGGCAGTTCAGGTTCATTTAAGTTTTTTTAAAAGATTTTCGATATAATAAAGCTTAGTAAAGGAGTGAAATGATGTCTAATTATCGTAGAAAATCAAAACCAAAAACTGAACAAATCAAAAAAGGATTTACTGTCTTTCAAAAAATCATTGCTACTATAGGGAGTATCCTTGGTCTTATTACTGCTAGTATTACCATCATGAATTTCATTGATAATAAGAATAACAGTAAAAAAGAAACTACTGAAACTACTATTATTAAAGAAGTTCAAAGAGAAAATTCAGGAGCAAACAATATTCCTGCACAAAATCAAAATAATAATCAGAAAATAGCTCCAAATGAGAAAGTGCAAACTTCTGAAAGCAAAGAAGAAGCAAAGACTAATGAAAAATCATCAACGACTGAAGTACCAGAAATTTCACCTTCACAAAGTCAACCAACAGATACTGGGACTACAGTAAGTAACGGAGTTTCCTAAGCTAATCGTTAAAAACATTCCGTAAAACTTTGAAAACTAGGAGCAAAAATTCCTGGTTTTTCTAGTAAACTGAACCAAAAAAGGTTGATAGAGATAGACTTAAAAACTATCTTGCTGACAATTCAGACGCTTATTTAACTAAAATAGCTTCTGAATTTGGCTGTCATCCAACTAAAGTAGATTGAAATAAGATGTGAACAAATTGACTAGGAAAATCAAATTAACTTCTAGAAATGTCTTAGCAATCACAACGTACTATTCTAGATTCAATTTACTATACTATTCACTATGCTCTCAAAGCTATGGGCTACACTCGAAAAAAAGAACCACACTTACTATAAACAAGACCCAGAA
>NZ_CABFMF010000002.1 GCF_901875575.1 uncultured Streptococcus sp. | reverse complement strand
AGCGTCTTTAGGCGCTGGCTGGTAATTTGGGCTTATAGCCCTGGTACAAACCACCCGTTTGACGGGTGGTCATGATTGCTATTAAAACTCAAAATTGAAATGTATCACTAAAATCATTGTTTAAAATCAATCTTTTTGGTTTCAATCACTCTCACAGTTGCTCTTACTGCATGAAATTCATCAATAAATTTACTAATGAGCTCAAAATTTGGTTGACTAACTCTTCCTGGCATTAATTTTTCAGCAACTGGTTTACGATAGCGAGCAACTTTACCACAGTGATAATATAGTTAACCTAAATCAAGAATAGGTTCAAACTCTTCAAAGCGACTATAAAGAACATAACAAGATTTATATGTGATAACTACTTCCTCTATCTCTTAAGTACTATATAAGTATTTCTAATATTTGATACTCGTAGATATTTACCATCTTTTATTTACCCTCAAACAATACAAAAAAGCTCTAGACAATATGACTAGAGCACCTTCTAATTAATATAAATCAACAAATAAGAATATCGTAGTTATGCTTTCATAGATTTTTAATTTTAAAACGACTATAACTTTAAATGCTTACAATAATTTAAAATCAATTAAAACATAGAGTCTATACACTTCTTATCGATTTTGCTATATATGTAAAATTTCATCGAGTTCTTGTCTGTTTTTTGCTGAAATTAATTTATCCCAAATAGGACAAGATTGTAATTCTTTATCGACATTTAACCTCAACCTTATTTCAAAAATATTTCTCCAAAATCTACTATTTTTTTCAATATTTGGACTAAATTCGAAGTGGCTGATTTTTTCTGCTTCAATTAAATCTTTGATATTGTGTATTATGTATTTTTCAAAGTTGCATTGAGACATAAAATAATTGTCTATAATAGCTGCATAATTCCTTAGATTAGTCATCATTGACAAAGTCTCTTTAAATGTTGGAACTTTATGTTCACTATAATGTGTGATATAGTCATTAATATTCAGATTACAATAGGTGCTTAAAAATTCATCCTTATATTTCCTTAGTTTTCCTTTCTGATCTCCAGAAAAAGTATCATGTGTCCCATGTATTAACTTATTTCTCCAATAAATAGTAGAAAGAACGAGATAGTATTCTTTTGTTTTTAAATCTGGGTATTCTTCAACTAATTGTTCAATTTTATGAATAATCGATTTTTTCAAAAAAGCACCTTGCAACTCTATAGGAAAATCATCACTTATTGGAATTACTTGATTCTGAATAAAATCTGATAGGTACGCTTCAAAAGCAGAAACCGAATAAACTAATGAAGATCTCTGGATAAATAATCTCGCTTCCTCTTTAGCATTGACAATATTTTGGGGATTCCAGGAAGTATTTAAATCTGTTGGTCTATCATCCACGGATTTAATTAAATCTATTCCAATATACGACGTAATAAAAAACTGATTCTCTCTACCATGTTGTTTTTTATATTTCTTAAGGTTAATAGACTCCATCACCACAACACCACCTATTTATATGAGCATTCCGAGAATCGAACTCGGTCCCCTGGGACTAAGGATTCAATAAACGAATAGTTAAAATCCCATATGCAACCACTTACACCAAATGCTCTCATTACTATTATAACATTTCACTATAAAAAACTAAAGTAGGCTGATATTCATTGATTTTTTTAATGAGCCACCAAATCGAAGAGTAGAAAAAATAAGGTTAAATAGTTGCTAAAAACTACATTTTGAAGTAAAAGTCTGTTAATAGTCACAAAATTTTCTGTTAGGTAACTTAGGTTAATTTGATAGAACAAAAAAACGCTCTAGACAATATGACTAGAGCGTTTTCTATATATCCTAACATCTAATTTATTTCACAAAAAATGTAGTCAAAAATGTAGTCATTCGGCTGATTTTTGTTGCAATCTATTGAAATTTAGAATTTCAAGAATTGCTTTAAATCAAGGTTTTCACCGTCAACTGACGTGTATTGAATGTCTACTTAACCTCTGTAAACACAACGTGTTTGCGAAGTTTTGGTGAGTATTTCTTCAATTGAAGACGGTCTGGAGTGTTACGTTTGTTTTTAGAAGTAAGGTACAAGCGTTCACCAGATTCTTTGTGTTCAAGTGTAATATTTACGCGCATGGTATCTCCCTTCTATTATTCAGCTGCTGCAGCTTTAGCGATTTTACGTCCTTTGTAGTATCCTTTAAGTGATACACGGTGAGAACGTGAGTAATCTCCAGTAGTTTCGTCAAAGTTTACAGATGGAGCTGTTACTTTGTAGTGTGTACGACGTTTGTTTTTCTTCGCTTTTGAAGTGCGACGTGCAGGTACTGCCATTTTGATTTCTCCTTTAGGTATTTATATTCGATTCAATCTACTGATTTTCATCAACCATACTAGAATAACACATTTTTTTTGTAAAGTAAAGTTACTTGACAAAAAAAGATGAAAAAATTCTCCTGTCCGACATAGCAAACAGGAGAAAATGCTAAATATCAATCTCAAATGGTTCGTCAATGGTTTCTGAGACGTATTTTCCGTCTTTCTTCCGTTGCTTGACACACTCTGTGAGGAGATATTCGATTTGCCCATTGACTGAACGAAAGTCATCTTCTGCCCATGATGCGAGTGCAGCGTATAACTTTGTTGAGAGTCGAAGGGGGATCTGCTTTTTTTTAGCTTCAGCCATCTTTAGTAAAGACTTCCTGTGTTGACAATTGGTTGTGCATCATGATTGCCACAGAGTACGACAAGGAGATTTGAAACCATGGCAGCTTTTCGTTCTTCGTCAAGCTCTACCAATTCCCCTTCATTGAGTCGTTCTAGTGCCATTTCAACCATTCCTACAGCACCATCCACAATCATCTTACGGGCATCAATAATGGCAGATGCTTGTTGGCGTTGAAGCATGACAGCAGCAATTTCTGGAGCGTAAGCTAGGTAAGTAATACGTGCTTCAAGGATTTCTAAGCCAGCATCTTCAACACGACTTTGGATTTCTTCACGAATACGGTTAGCTACAATTTCGCTAGAGCCACGGAGACTACCTTCATCTGCTTGCCCGTCACCTGTAGTGTCCACATTAGGAGACACATCGTAAGGATAGATGCGGACAATATTACGGAGGGCGCTATCACATTGTAATGAAAGATATTCCTTGTAGTTATCAACGTTGAATACTGCCATAGCGGTATCGACAACTCTCCAAGTTACCGCGATACCGATTTCTACAGGATTTCCTAGACAATCATTGATTTTTTGGCGAGAATTGCTCAAGGTCATGACTTTGAGTGAAATGTGTTTCTTGCTAATTTCAATATTTACATCATTGTCATTTGATGATTTAGCTCCTAAAAAAGGAGACTTTGTGCTAACATCACCACTTTGTCCAAGTCGAGTGTGGTTTGCAGGGTTGACCGCTACGCTGAAGGGATTGACAAAGTAAAAACCAGGTTCTTTGATGGTACCTGTATAGTTACCAAAGAGTGTCAGAACCAGAGCTTCTTGAGGTTTGACAACTTTTAAACCAGCATGAGTTAGCACTGCAATTACGATTAGTAAAGGTCCGATAATCATTCCAAAAATGTTTTCCGAACCAACACCCATTATAAATATAAAGACACCGAGTACGATTGTCAACTCAATGAGAATCAATGCTAATATACCATTTGGTTTTGAATTGATTAGTTTTTCAGTCATAAGAATGACCTCCTATTATATGATATCTAAATGATATCACTTTAATTTATAAAGTCAAGAAATAAATGTAATATTTTTAAATAAAAGGTTGCTGTATAGAATTTTCTGAAAATTCAAGAATTTTCTTCTGTTCATTGCTTTTAAAATGTGCTATAATAGTAAAAACTGAAATGGGAGGGAACAAATGACTGAATTAGATAAACGTCACCGCAGTAGCATTTATGACAGTATGGTAAAATCACCAAACCGTGCTATGCTTCGTGCGACTGGTATGACAGATAAGGACTTTGAAACACCGATTGTGGGAGTGATTTCGACTTGGGCGGAAAATACACCATGTAATATCCACTTGCATGATTTTGGGAAATTGGCTAAAGAAGGTGTCAAATCTGCAGGTGCTTGGCCTGTGCAGTTTGGAACTATTACTGTAGCGGATGGGATTGCCATGGGAACGCCTGGTATGCGTTTCTCTTTGACATCTCGTGATATCATTGCAGACTCAATCGAGGCGGCTATGGGTGGCCACAATGTCGATGCCTTCGTCGCTATCGGTGGCTGTGACAAGAACATGCCTGGATCTATGATTGCTATTGCTAATATGGATATTCCAGCAATTTTCGCTTATGGTGGAACTATTGCACCGGGAAATCTTGATGGCAAAGATATCGATTTGGTTTCTGTTTTTGAGGGTATCGGAAAATGGAACCACGGTGATATGACGGCTGAGGACGTGAAACGTCTTGAATGTAATGCCTGCCCTGGACCTGGTGGCTGTGGTGGTATGTATACTGCTAATACCATGGCGACTGCTATTGAAGTTCTAGGTATGAGTTTGCCAGGCTCTTCATCTCACCCAGCTGAATCAGCTGATAAGAAAGAAGACATCGAAGCAGCAGGACGTGCTGTTGTCAATATGCTGGAGCTTGGTCTCAAACCGTCAGATATCTTGACTCGTGAAGCCTTTGAAGACGCCATTACTGTAACCATGGCTCTCGGTGGTTCTACAAACGCCACTCTTCACTTGCTTGCCATTGCCCATGCTGCCAATGTTGATTTGTCACTTGAGGACTTCAATACCATCCAAGAGCGTGTGCCTCACTTGGCTGACTTGAAACCATCTGGTCAGTATGTCTTCCAAGATCTCTACGAAGTCGGTGGTGTGCCTGCGGTTATGAAATATCTCTTGGCAAATGGTTTCCTTCATGGAGACCGCATCACATGTACTGGTAAGACAGTTGCTGAGAACTTGGCTGACTTTGCAGATCTGACACCAGGTCAAAAAGTTATCATGCCTCTTGAAAATCCAAAACGTGCAGATGGTCCGCTTATCATCTTGAACGGGAACCTTGCACCAGACGGTGCGGTTGCCAAGGTATCAGGTGTGAAAGTGCGTCGTCACGTTGGTCCAGCTAAGGTCTTTGATTCAGAAGAAGATGCCATTCAGGCTGTTCTGACAGATGAAATCGTTGATGGCGATGTAGTTGTTGTCCGTTTCGTTGGACCTAAGGGTGGTCCTGGTATGCCTGAGATGCTGTCACTTTCATCCATGATCGTTGGTAAAGGTCAAGGAGACAAGGTTGCCCTCTTGACGGATGGCCGTTTCTCTGGTGGGACTTATGGTCTGGTTGTTGGACATATCGCTCCTGAAGCTCAGGATGGTGGACCAATTGCCTACCTTCGTACAGGCGATATCGTTACGGTTGACCAAGATACCAAAGAAATTTCCATGGCCGTATCCGAAGAAGAACTTGAAAAACGCAAGGCAGAAACAACCTTGCCACCACTTTACAGTCGTGGTGTCCTCGGTAAATATGCCCATATCGTATCATCTGCTTCTCGTGGAGCCGTGACAGACTTCTGGAATATGGACAAGTCAGGTAAAAAATAAACTTAAAAAGCAAGCCAATCTCGGCTTGCTTCTTTTCATCTTCAAAAGTGATTTGCCTGCTTATACTCAATAAAAATCAAAGAGCAAACTAGAAAGCTAGGCGCAGGTTGCTCAAAACACTGTTTTGAGGTTGTGGATAGAACTGACGAAGTCAGCTCAAAGTACTGCTTTGAGGTTGTAGATAAGACTGACGAAGTCAGCTCAAAGCACTGCTTTGAGGTTGTAGATAGAACTGACGAAGTCAGTAACATATATCTACGACAAGCCGATGCTGACGTGGTTTGAAGAGTATTAACGAGGTGGTAGTCCAAGGGCAATGCGGCCGTAGCGACTGATTCGTGTGATTTTCCAAGCAGGCGACCAGGTAACTTCAACCTTGACATCTTCGATACCCTCGATTTGTTTCAGACCTGCGACGATTTCGATAGGCAGGCTTTCGGCGCAATCACAGGCAGTGTCAGTGAAGGTCATGACAATCTTGCAGAGGCCTGTTTCATCCAGATTGATTTCATAAATCAGTCCTAGATTGTAAACATCCAATTCCACATCTGTATCAAAAACCTTCTCTAGTTTTTCGATAATTTGGTCTTGCAAGGCCAAAGCACGGTCATTGATTTTGATATCGTCTCTCATAGCAGTCCCTCCACGTGATAAATATCCTCTATTTTCTCATAATTCTGACAATTTGGCAAGTTTTTGATGAATTTTCTGAAAAAATATGATAATATAAAGAAAATATAGAATCAGGGGGAAGTCTATGGAGCAGATTGGAAAAGTCTTTAGACAATTACGAGAGTCAAGAAATATCTCGCTGAGACAAGCAACTGGGGGACAATTTTCGCCGTCTATGTTATCTCGCTTTGAAACGGGTCAGAGTGAGCTTTCGGTGGAAAAGTTTCTATTCGCCCTAGAAAATATATCTGCCAGTGTGGAGGAAATCCTCTTTCTGGCGAGAGGTTTTCAGCATGATACAGATTCTGAGTTGAGAAAAGAAATCATAGATGTCTTGGATCCAAAGAACATAGCTCCGCTTGAGGACTTGTATCGTAGGGAGTATCAAAAGCATGCCCATTTTCACAACAAACAGAAACATATTCTAAATGCCATTATTATCAAGTCTTATATGAAGGGCATGGATGATACGGTAGAGTTAACGGCAGAGGAAGGGAGAGTCCTTCATGACTACTTGTTTTCTACTGAAATTTGGGGAATCTATGAACTCAATTTATTTTCAGTCAGTTCTCCCTTTTTATCTGCTTCTCTTTTTACTAGATATGTACGAGAAATGGTCCGCAAATCTGACTTTCTAATGGAAATGTCTGGTAATCGAAACCTGTTTCACACCATGCTATTGAATGGTTTTTTAGCCAGCATTGAGTGTGAAGAATTTACTAATGCCCATTATTTTAAACGTGTCATTGAAGAGCATTTCTACAATGAAAATGAAACCTATTTCCGAACTGTCTATTTGTGGGCAGAGGGTCTCCTTGATAGCAAGCAGGGAAGAGTCAAGGAAGGTCAGAAAAAGATGGAGGATGCTGTCCATATTTTTGAGATGCTTGGCTGTAATAAATCGGCCGAATACTATAGAAAAACGACCGATTCTTGAATATCTGCAAACCAAGAAAATCATTTGAAATTTGAAGCGATAGAACTGTTGGGCTCTCTCGTGTCACTGGAGAAATTCTATCGTTTCTTTTTGCTCATTTTATTTGTTGCATATATTCAAAAGTTTTTCCTCTAAAATTTCTAAGTGCTATACTATAGTCATACTTCACATAGAACTTATACTCTTCGAAAATCTCTTCAAACCACGTCAGCCTCACCTTGCCGTAGGTATGGTTACTGACTTCGTCAGTCTTATCTACAACCTCAAAGCAGTACTTTGAGCTGACTTCGTCAGTCTTATCTACAACCTCAAAGCAGTACTTTGAGCTGACTTCGTCAGTTCTATCCCCAACCTCAAAGCTGTGCTTTGAGCAACCTGCGGCTAGCTTCCTGGTTTGCTCCTTGATTTTCATTGAGTATTCGAACAAGAAGGGAGATTACCTATGAAACTATTGTTTAGAAATCAAGCTTATCGACTCTTGACTTTGTCACGCTTCTTCAATGCTTTTGGTGCTTCGATTTTTAATCTGGTCTTTATCGTCTATGCATCGACCCTGCCACAAGCATCTTTTGCGGTTGCTATGGCGAATATTGTCATGATTCTTCCGACTTTCTTTACAGTTTTTGTAGGGATTCGGGCAGATTATACGAGGGCCAAGGTCAAATGGATGGTCTATAGTGGTTTGTTTCAGGCGGTTTTATTTTTTCTAGCAGCCCTAGTTGTCCAGCAAGCTAGTCTCTTTGCCTTTTCTAGCCTGTGTTTAATCAATGTCATTAGTGATGTCATCAGTGATTTTGCAGGTGGCTTGCGCATGCCTCTCATTAAGGAAAAAGTAGCTGAAGATGATTTGATGGAGGCTTATTCTTTTTCCCAGTTCATCACCTATATTTCAGCTATTGGTGGTCAAGCTTTTGGAGTCTGGCTCTTAGGTCTATCGGTCAACAATTTTTCCCTCGTTGCGGGAATCAATGCCTGTTTCTTCCTAGTATCAGCCGTCATCCTCTTTTTAGGAAAAAGCAAATTGAGCCTGTCAATGTCATCTGCTGATGGTGAAATTCTAAAAAATGAGAAGCTTCCGATTAAAGAGCAGTTCCTAACGATTTATCGAAATTTACGTCTCGTTTTTCTTAAAGGTGGGCAGAAAAACTTTGGTTTTATGCTCTGTGCTGTCTTGCTTATCAATGCCTTGGGTGGCGCTTTAGGAAGCATCTATAACATCTTCTTTTTGAGCCATTCTCTTTTGGACTTTTCTTACACAGAGGCATTATTTATCAGTCAATTCTGTGCTTTGCTAGCAATCATCATCAGTAGCCTTACGGGCAATGATTATTTTGGGAAGCAGTCCTTGCCTAGATTGATGATGTGGGTGACCGTAGGACTCAGTCTAGTTGGTCTAGCTAATTTATTCAATCAAGTCGTACTTGGTTTACTATTTCTCTGTTCAACTCTGTATGTGTCTGGTAAAGTTCAACCAAAGATTAGTGCCATGCTCCTGAAAAATCTAGCTCCAGAGGTTCTAGCTCGTACCAGTAATTTTTTAGGTTTATTGTTTACCTTATCCATACCTGTGGGAACAGCCTGTTTTTCACTTGTAGCTGTATGGAATATACAGTTGACTTGGATGCTATTTGTTGGTCTTTCCTTGATAGCTATTCTTTTGACAGTTATTAATCTCAAAAATGATATCTAAATCCTAATTTTTTTCTCACTGTTTTAATCCCTTTATTTATGGTAAAATAGGACTATTAAGTTTAAAGAGGATTCCCTATGAAATTGCAAAAACCAAAAGGAACGCAGGATATTTTACCTGCTGAGTCTGCCAAATGGCAGTACGTTGAGGGCTTTGCCCGTAAAATTTTCAAGCGCTACAACTATGCAGAAGTGCGCACGCCTATTTTTGAGCACTACGAGGTCATCAGTCGCTCTGTCGGCGATACAACGGATATCGTAACTAAGGAAATGTATGATTTCTATGACAAGGGTGACCGCCATATTACCCTCCGTCCAGAAGGAACTGCGCCAGTTGTCCGTTCCTATGTGGAAAATAAACTTTTCGCACCAGAAGTGCAAAAGCCAAGTAAGTTCTACTACATGGGACCTATGTTCCGTTATGAGCGTCCACAGGCAGGGCGTTTGCGCCAATTCCACCAGATTGGTGTTGAGTGTTTTGGATCTAGCAATCCAGCTACCGATGTGGAAACTATCGCGATGGCAGCCCATTTCTTGAAAGAAATCGGTATCCAAGGTGTCAAATTGCACCTCAATACTCTTGGAAATCCTGAGAGCCGTGCAGCCTACCGCCAAGCCTTGATTGACTATTTGACACCGCTCAAGGAGACCTTGTCTAAGGATAGCCAACGCCGTTTGGAGGAAAATCCTCTCCGTGTCTTGGACTCTAAGGAAAAAGAAGACAAGGTGGCAGTGGAGAATGCGCCGTCTATCTTGGACTTCCTTGATGAAGAAAGCCAAGCTCATTTTGATGCTGTGCGTCAGATGTTGGAGAATCTTGGAGTAGACTATATCATCGATACCAATATGGTGCGTGGTCTAGACTACTACAACCACACCATTTTCGAGTTTATCACTGAGATTGAGGGCAATGACCTGACAGTCTGTGCGGGTGGTCGTTACGATGGTTTGGTTTCTTATTTTGGAGGCCCTGAAACTGCTGGATTTGGTTTTGGACTTGGTGTAGAGCGTCTGCTTCTCATTCTTGAAAAGCAAGGTGTGGCTCTCCCTATCGAAAATGCCCTAGATGTCTATATCGTAGTCTTGGGTCAAGGAGCAAATGTCAAGGCTTTGGAGTTGGTACAAGTTCTTCGCCAACAAGGTTTCAAAGCAGAGCGTGATTACCTCAACCGTAAGCTCAAAGCTCAGTTCAAGTCAGCCGATGTCTTTGCGGCTAAGACTCTCATCACCCTAGGCGAGAGCGAAGTCGAAAGCGGACAAGTGACGGTCAAGAACAATCAAACCCGAGAAGAAGTGCAAGTGTCACTTGAGACAATCAGCCAAAACTTCTCAGAAATCTTTGAAAAACTAGGATTTTATACTCAATGAAAATCAAAGAGCAAACTAGAAAGCTAGCCGCAGGTTGCTCAAAACAGTGTTTTGAGGTTGTGGATAGAACTGACAAAGTCAGTAACCATATCTACGGCAAGGTGAAGCTGACGTGGTTTGAATTTGATTTTCGAAGAGTATTAATAGTAGAAAAATTGGTCAGGAACCCACTCCTGACCGTTTTCTTTTGCAAAATGACAAAAATTATAAACTTTTTGACAAATATGCTTGTCAAAAAGAAAAAGATGTGTTACAATAAATTCAAGTTAAGAAATAGGAAGCAGAAAGGAGCTATGATGTGGGTAGTAGTATTTATACTATTTATGATTTTCTTTTATTCTAATAATTCTAAAAAAATCAAGAAACTAGAGAATAAAATCAAAAAGCTTGAGCGAAAAGAGAAAGGAAATATAGAAATGTCAAGATTATTGCAAGAAATGATTGGAAAGAAACCAATTATAACGGGAGTGTATATTGGGCCAGATAACTGGGAAGTTGTGGATGTTGACGAGGAATGGGTCAAACTACGTAGCGTTGATAAAAAGGGGAAAGAAAAATTCAAGTTGCAACGTATTGAGGATATCCAAACCGTTGAATTTGATGGAGAGTAGGTGTGTAACATGCAACTAAAAAATCGTCTAAAAGAGCTTCGGGCTCGCGATGGTCTCAATCAAACCGACCTAGCCAAGCGGGCAGGGGTTTCCAGACAGACCGTTAGTCTACTAGAACGGGATGAGTACACCCCATCCATTATCATTGCCCTCAAAATATCTCACATTTTCAACGAAACAGTCGAATCGGTATTTCGCTTGGAGGAGGACGAGTGATGAACAAGTATAAAGTGTTTTATTATATGAGCGTTCTTGTCCTCATTGTGAATGCTTTCGCTATGGTTGGAACATTACTGGGGTGGTTCTATTTTGTTGAAAGTAAGTATTTGTTTTGGATTAATTTAGTCCTCTTATCCATTTTCAATCGGTTAGAGAAAAAGGAGAAAAATGATGAAAAAGTATAAAGTGATCTATTATGTAGTAGCCATAGCTCTATTAGTCAGCATGTGTCTACTAATTGGAACAAATCTAGGATGGTTTGATCTCTATTACAGCGACCAATTTATCTGGGCCTACTTTGCTCTTATCCCAGTTGTTGACTGGATTGAAAAGAAAGCAAACAATTTAGCAAATGAAAAAGGAGAATGAATATGAAAGAGTTTTTAGCAGGATTTCAAGTAGATACAGAACAAAAAGAACTTGCAGGTGTCTGTGCAGGTTTAGGAAATTATTTTAATATCAAGACTAACGTCATCCGTTTAGTAGCCATTTTGTTGTTTCTTTGGTCAACGGAGTTTGGGATTTTAACAGTCATCCTATATGCTTATCTAGCAGGTTGGCTTGGGAGAGACCCTTTAGGAGAAGGGGCGAAAAAAGCAAGAAATCAAGCTATTCTCTTGTTTGCTGTTTGTTTGATTTTAGTATCACTTGGAACAGAGGGCTTGACAGCAATTTATGAATCAGGTAAAGTCTTTGGTCAGTGGTTAGTTGGATTGGTTTAATTTAGAAGGAGAATGAATATGGAAAAGAAAAAGAAACGTGGATTGTTATTTTTAATGTCTGTTGTCTTGGGAGGTTTCTTGGGCAGTTTTGTAGGGATGTTTAAGGCTGTTTCCGAATCCCACGGAATCATTTTAGATGTGAAAGTCTTGATACCATGGATATCAGCTATTTGTTTACTGATAGGTCTCATTAGTCTTCTTTTGACATTCAATTTCCTAAAGAAAAGCAGAAAATTTCACTCCTTATATCAAGAGGAAATGGATGATGATCTGAATGAAAGCTATTATGTGCAAATGTATCGGAATCTCGAGTTTGGAACCATTGCTTTTAATATTGCAAGTGTAGCGATTTTATTGGCTCTCTTCATTTCAGCAAGTGAACAGATTGTACTAAATAGAAGCAATCTAACCTTATCTCTTTCTTTTTTGGCATTAGTGTTGGTTTTCAATGTTCAAAAATATCTTTATAAAACCATTTCGATTGTTCGTCAGTTTGATTTGGCATTTTTCTCTACACCAAAGGATGTCTTGGACTATATCAATTCTTACGATGAAGGGGAGCGCCAAGCTAATTTTGAACAGAGTTTTCGGATTTTATTCCAATTAAATAACTATGTCTTGCCAGGTCTCTACATTCTAATTGATCTCTTTTCCTTACTGACAGGAGAGATTCAGTTACTCGCCTTATTGCTTGTCGGAGCTATCCATATTTATATCAATGTGATGCAGTTACCTATGGTGACACGCTATTTCAAATAAAGGAGTTTCTATGATTCGTGTTGAAAATGTAAGTAAAAGTTTTGGGAGCAAAAAAGCTCTTCATCAGATTTCTTTTGAGATTAAGGAAGGTGAAATCTTTGGTTTTCTTGGACCTTCTGGCTCAGGTAAAACAACCATGATCAACGTCTTGACGGGTCAGTTGCCTGCAGATCAAGGTGAAACAGTTTTGTTAGGCAAGAATTCTCAAGATTTAACCTCAAACGATTTGGAACAAATCGGTATTGTTAGTGATGGCAGTGGTTTTTATGAAAAGATGAGTCTTTACAAAAATCTGCTCATTTACGCTAAGTTATATGGTCTCAAGTCAGATAGAGTAAATCAGGTACTCCAACAGGTTGGATTGGCAGATGCTAAAGATATTATCGCAGAAAAACTATCTACAGGAATGAAACAACGAATGTTCTTGGCTCGTGCCCTTCTAAATGCTCCTAAGATTCTCTTCCTAGATGAGCCAACTAGTGGCTTAGACCCTACAACATCTAAGATGATTCATACCCTACTTCAAGAATTAAAGCAAGCGGGGACAACTATCTTTCTGACCACGCATGATATGAATGAGGCAACTCTGCTTTGTGATCGCTTATCTCTTTTGAATAAGGGAAACTTAATAGAGTATGGAAGTCCGCAAGATATCATCCAGAAGTACCATGTGGATAAGAAAGTACGTGTGGTTTATAATGATGGACGAGAACAGATAGTTCCATTTGAAGAATTGCCACATTTAGACACGACAGATTTGATGATGGTTCACTCTTGTGAGCCAACTTTAGAAGAAATCTTTATCAGATTGACAGGAGAAAAGTTAGATGTTTAGAAAATTAAATGCCCTACTATGGTTAAGATTACAAGTTCTTATCAGCAATTCAACTTTGTTGGCGACTCTATTGTTGCCTTTTGGACTGGCTGTTCTATATAATGAGTTCTTAAACAAGAGTGGAGAATTGAGTACGTATTTCCTTTCTATGAGTTTGACGATGGTCTTGAGTATGGGAAGTGGTTATATGGTATCGATTATGATGGCAGAAGATAAGGAAAAGCGCAATCTTAAATCACTCATCCTAAGTGGTGTGACAGCAACAGAATATACTTTCAGTATGCTCATTCTCCCTCTGTTGATTATGTTGCTTGGAATGATTTTACTACCAATCTATTTTAAAGTGGATGTATCAGGTTACTTATTGGCCTATGTTATCTATTTGGTCTTAGCAGCTATTAGTGTTATTTTTCTCAACCTTCTAATCGGTGCAGTGTCAGATACTCAGTCTAAAGCGCAAGTTTATAGTATGTTTCCTGTGTTTATCGTCTCTTTTTTACCCATGATTGCTCTTCAAAATGATACGGCTCAAAAAGTGTTGGATTATTCGTTCATCGGTCCTATTGTAAATCTTTTAAATAAAAAAGGTGGAGAAATATCCTTTTCTAATATCGGCATGTTACTTGCCTGGGTACTTGTGTTAGGGATAGCAAACCTCATTGTATTGAAAAACAGCTATAAAGCAAGATAGGAGACCTTTATGAAACTACTTAAAAACCTTGGCTGGTTTCTTCTAGCCATTCTATCCTTTGTGTTTATCTATGGTACCGTTCAGAGTGGGGCTGTAGAAGCTTTGAATCTAGGCGCTTCACCCTATGCTACTACCTTGCTCTATGTGGCCTTGGCTGGAGTATATGTGTACGTCATTTATAAATGGTACCAGAAAGCTCCTGTCCATATTGAGAAGAGTAGTTTTAACCGATTTATTTGGCTCCCTGCCTTGGTTTGGTTCTTATCTCTTGTCGTTCAATTTTTCCTACCAAATGATCCTTCGGTAAATCAGCAAACAGCGACAGACCTGACCTTGGCTCAGCCACTTTTCTCATTCTTTGCTATTAATATTTTTGCTCCTTTGACGGAAGAACTCATCTTTAGAGGGATGTTAGCACGCTATCTCTTTCCTAAGCAGGACAATAGTAAACAAACTCTGCTTTTCCTTCTGGTATCGAGTGTTCTGTTTGCCTTGATTCATTCTCCAGGAACTTTGCAACAGTTTTTAGTTTATGCTAGTCTTGGTTTTAGCTTGGGCTTGGCTTATATTAGCAGAAAAGGTCTGCTCTACAGTATTTCTCTACATGCTTTGAATAATTTAGTCAGCTTTTTGATGATTCTCATGCTATAATAGAGTCAGGAGGTCACATGAAACGAGTAATTTTATTAGCAGTGATTCAAGCAGTCGTTCTATTTTTCATCATTGGAGCGCTAGCGTACGCCTTCAAAGGTGATTTCTTCTACAGCCATCTAGCAGTGGTCTTTGCCCCTATTGCCGGTATCTGGCGTTTTGGAACAGCTTACACAACGGAAATTGTCTTGCCTCGAAAGGCAGCTGAAATTGCTGAAAAACGTAAAGCAGGCAAAAATTCAAAATAAAAGAGTCCGGTGAACTTCATCGGATTTTTGTATTAGCGCTAATTTTTAGAGTCTTCACTTGATTTTTAAAGACTGGCAAACTTTTCTGCTGATTTTCATGAAGAGCCTGCGCTTTTATGGTAAAATAGTAACAGAATAAAAGAGGAGAGAAACAATGAAACGTAGTATGTATGCTGGTCGTGTTCGTGAGGAACACATCGGACAAGAAATGACCTTGAAAGGATGGGTTGGCCGTCGTCGTGACCTTGGTGGTTTGATCTTTATCGACCTTCGTGACCGTGAAGGAATCATGCAGTTGGTTATCAACCCTGAAAAAGTCTCTGCAGAGGTCATGGCAACAGCTGAAAGCCTTCGTAGCGAATTTGTTATCGAGGTAACTGGTCAGGTCGCTGCGCGTGAGCAAGCCAATGATAAGTTGCCAACTGGTGCAGTTGAGTTAAACGTGACAGCTTTGACTGTGCTTAATACAGCTAAGACAACCCCATTCGAGATTAAGGATGGGATTGAGGCAAATGACGATACGCGTTTGCGTTACCGTTACCTTGACCTTCGTCGTCCAGAAATGTTGGAAAATCTTAAACTTCGTGCTAAGGTGACCCACTCTATCCGAAATTACTTGGATGAGTTGGAATTTATCGACGTAGAGACACCATTCCTTTCTAAGTCAACACCAGAAGGAGCGCGTGACTATTTGGTGCCATCTCGTGTTAATAAAGGGCATTTCTATGCTCTCCCTCAAAGTCCACAAATCACGAAACAGCTCTTGATGAATGCTGGTTTTGACCGTTACTACCAAATCGTTAAATGTTTCCGTGATGAGGACCTGCGTGGAGATCGCCAACCTGAGTTTACCCAGGTCGACTTGGAAACATCCTTCCTTACTGAGCAAGAAATCCAAGATATCACAGAAGGCTTGATTGCGCGTGTCATGAAGGAAACAAAAGGCATTGAAGTCACTTTGCCTTTCCCTCGTATGAAATACGATGACGCTATGGCTCTTTACGGTTCTGATAAACCTGATACTCGTTTTGACATGTTGCTTCAGGATTTGACAGCAGTGGTCAAAGGTGTAGACTTTAAAGTCTTTTCAGAAGCACCAGCTGTAAAAGCCATTGTGGTCAAAGGAGCTGCGGACAACTATTCACGTAAAGACATTGATAAGATGACTGAAGTAGCCAAGCAGTACGGTGCCAAAGGTCTTGCTTGGGTCAAGGTTGTTGATGGAGAATTAAACGGACCAGTTGCCAAGTTCTTGACTGGCATCCAAGCAGAATTGACAGCAGCACTTGCGCTTGAGGATAAGGATTTGGTTCTCTTTGTGGCAGATACGCTTGAAGTGGCCAATGCAACGCTCGGTGCCCTTCGTGGACGTATTGCCAAAGAGCTTGGCTTGATTGATAACGATAAATTTAACTTCCTTTGGGTGATTGACTGGCCAATGTTTGAATGGTCTGAAGAAGAAGGCCGTTACATGAGCGCCCACCATCCATTCACACTTCCACAGGAAGAGACTGCTCACGAATTAGAAGGTGATTTGGCTAAGGTTCGTGCCATTGCTTACGATATCGTCTTGAACGGTTATGAGCTTGGTGGTGGTAGTCTTCGTATCAACCAAAAAGACCTTCAAGAACGCATGTTCAAGGCTCTTGGTTTCTCAGCCGAAGAAGCAAATGACCAGTTTGGTTTCCTTCTTGAAGCCATGGACTATGGTTTCCCACCACACGGTGGTCTGGCTATCGGGCTTGATCGATTTGTCATGCTCTTAGCAGGAGAAGAAAATATCCGTGAAGTTATTGCCTTTCCTAAGAACAATAAGGCAAGTGACCCAATGACACAAGCTCCTTCAACCGTCGCTCTCAAACAACTAGAGGAACTCAGCTTACAAGTAGAAGAAGATGAAACAAGCAAAACGAATTAAGCGGTGGCGCTATTATCTGCGCCGCTTTGCTTATCAGATAAAAATTTTACGTGTCTTACAAAGCATCTCTCGCGAAAAGTATGATGAGAAGATTTCGGCCTCTTTGGTATATGGTTTTTTATCAGCAGTAGCGGTCAATTTCTTTTTCCAACCAGGACATGTGTATTCGAGTGGTGCGACAGGTTTGGCACAGATTATCTCTGCCTTAAGTAATCACTGGTTTGGTTTTCATATTCCGATTTCATTGGCTTTCTACGCGATTAATTTTCCTTTGATGGTCTTGGCTTGGTATCAGATAGGGCATAAGTTTACCGTCTTTACCTTTATCACGGTATCCATGAGTTCCTTCTTTATCCAGTTTGTCCCTGTGGCGACCTTGACGGAGGATCCTATTATCAATGCCCTTTTTGGGGGTGTTGTCATGGGCTTGGGGATTGGTTTTGCTCTTCGCAACAATATCTCCAGTGGTGGGACGGATATTGTCAGTCTGACTATTCGCAAGAAAACGGGTAAGAATGTCGGTAGTATTTCTTTCTTGGTAAATGGGACAATCATGCTGATAGCAGGTTTGACCTTTGGTTGGAAATACGCTCTTTACTCTATGATTACCATCTTTGTCTCTAGCCGTGTGACAGACGCTGTCTTTACCAAGCAAAAACGCATGCAGGCCATGATTGTGACCAATCATCCAGATAAAGTAATTGAGAAAATCCATAAAAAATTGCACCGTGGCGCAACCATGATCCACGATGCAGAAGGAACCTATAATCACGAGAGAAAGGCAGTTTTAATTACTGTCATTACACGTGCAGAGTTTAATGAATTTAAACAGATTATGAAACAGGTGGATCCAAGCGCCTTTGTCTCTGTCTCGGAGAATGTTCATATTTTGGGACGGTTCGTTGAAACAGACAATTAGTAACTAAAAAAACCAGCGCGAGCTGGTTTTTATTTTTCAACAATTTTATGTCCAATCAACTGGCGGTAACAAATTTGTTTATTGTTTTTGTTATCATTAATAATCTGGAGGATAGTTTCAAGAGAAACACGACCAAGTTCTAAGCTATTGATATCAACATAGGCCGCCAAGTTGAGCTTGGGATTTACCGAGTCAAAGCTGAGAACAGGGACATCCAGTTGGTGCTTAGCAATATAGTCACAGACCCCTTCGGCTAGGAGACTATCGGTTGTAATGATCGCATCAATCTGCGGGTCATGCTGAAAGAGGAGTTGACTAAATTGATACCCTTTTTCTTCTAGGAACTCAGTTGCAAAGTAGGTCAGATTGTCATCAAGAGGCAGTTTGTATTGCTTGAGTGCGGATTCGTAACCAGTTAGACGGTCTTGTGTAACGAAGAGTTTCTTAGAACCTCCGATAAAGGCAATTCGTTTGCAGCCTTTTTTGATGAAATATTCGGTTGCATCCAAACCAGCTTGGACATTGTCATTATCGACAAGAGGAATAAAAGGTGAAATAGATTTTCCTAAGATGAGGAAGGGGAACTGCTCATCAGCAACCAGTTTGACCAAGGGATCGTCCTCTTCAGCATAAAGGAAAATCAACCCATCTACACGCTTACCATAGACCATCTGAGAAATAGCTTTAAGACGCTCTTTTGCATCTTTACCTGTCGCAATCTGAATGGCGTAGTGGTTTTCAGAGGCGACTTGGGCAATACCACGGAGGACAGATGGGAAGAAAGGATTTTGATAGAAGGCATCTGAGTCGTCAGGAAGCACCAAGCCGATAACTTGAGTATAGCTGCTCACTAAGCTACGAGCATTGAGGTTGGGGTGGTAGTTGAGTTCCTTCATAGCCTTGCGAACGCGTTTTTTCGTTTCGTCGCTAATGGTTGATTTGTTTTGAATAACACGGGTTACGGTTGAAGGTGAAACACCTGCAGCCTTAGCCACATCTTTAATCGTAACGGGCATAAAAATCTCCTATTTATGGTAATCTGGATCACGGAAGTAGGTTTTATAAAAAATAGTGACCAGATAAAGAACAAAAAGAATGTTTTGTACAGTGATGAGGGTTGTCATATTTTGACCAAATAACCCTAAAACAAGGGTAATCAGAGTTGGTAATCCTAAACAGTTCAAGATAAAATGGTAGCACTCTTTAAAGGTCCTAAATGAAAAGAGGCGTGATTTTTTTGTGATGTAAAGAAGAAGACTGGCTCCAAGAGAGACGATAAAAAAGTTGAGTCCGAATAGGAAGCTAGCACCAAGAACGAGAAAGAGACTGATATAGACTCTATTTTGCTGGTACCAGTCTTTAGAAATAGCTTGGGTCAAGCTTTCCTTACTTTTAAAGCTCTCAGTTTGAATAGCCTGGTAACGAATGCGGGTGAGTTCTTTTCCTTCTTTACTGATAACAAGCTCCTCCGGACCAAAATGCAGTTGTAAGTCTTTTGGCAATTCCTTGCTTTGACTAGAGTCAATCAAGAGAGAAGGCTGCTTGTTTTTAGCCCCCGAATAGGTCAGTTTCCCCTCCACGATTTCTACATGTTCTGATAAATCCTTGATTGCTTCATCGGTTAATGGTGCGTATACATTGTCAATAAAGGTATCTAGTGGATAGGTTTCCTGTGAGCTGTTTTGAATGGCAATTGGAACCATAGACAAGCTAATGAGGAAGATACTGGTAAATATTAGTTGAAACCAGTTAAGCCCAAAACGTTTGGTAAGGGGCTTACGAAATCCCCAAATACTTGAAAAATATGAAAATGGATATGGAAGCATTTGTATCTTTCTAAAAGGTGTTTTCTATATGAGTATTATTATATAGAGAAATGTGCTTTATTTCAAGTCTAGGAGACAAATTGCTTGTGCGAAAGCTCCTTTTTTATAGCATAATAGTATGCTGCAGTTCTAAAAGAAAAAGGGTGGCGGGGATAAATTATCCCTTGTCGCCACCACTTGTAAGTCCTGAAACAAAGTTCTTTTGTAGGAAGAAGAAGAGAATACAGATTGGAAGGGCAATGAGGATAGCACCTGCTGAGAAGTAGGCAATCTTCATGTTTTTTGCATTGTTAACGAAGGTTTGGAGACCAACGGCAACAGTAAAGTATTCTTTCTCACGAAGCAAGAAACTAGAGAGGATGTAATCCCCGAAAGGTCCCATGAAGGCCCAGAGAGCTTGTACAGCTACCATTGGGCGAACAAGAGGTAGAACGATCTGCCAGAATCGACGGAAGTGTCCTGCACCATCTAGTTTTGCAGATTCGTCGAGAGACATTGGAACTGTATCAAAGTAGCCTTTCATAAGCCAGGCATTCATCGGAATACCTCCACCTACATACAGGAAGATAAGGAACCAACTGTGGTTAAGAGCGTTCAACATAAGGGCCATAACAAAGAAGGCAGTTAAGGCAGCCATAGTAGGTACCATTTGAATGATCAAGAAGAAGACCAAACTTTGTTTACGAGCGATGAAGTTGTAGCGGCTATATGCATAACCAGCAAGGACGATGATACTTGTTTGAACAGCCATGGTTACCAAGGCAATAATCAAAGTGTTGAGGTACCAAGTGCCGTATAGTGTTTCAGAGAAGAGTCCTTGGAAGTTAGCAAAGCTAAAGTCAACGTTGCTATCTAACTTAAAGGCTACCACATTACCAGTCTTGAAAGCAGACATAATGGTAATCAAAAGTGGATAGATAATCACGATTGATAGTCCGATCAAGTAGAAGTAAGTAAGGGCTTGAGTCAGTCTACGTTTGAGTTTGATTGAGTTATTCATCTTAGACATCCTCCATATCAAATGCGTGTAGTTTCTTGAATGCAATCATAGAAATAGAGATAACAATGATAGAGATAATCAAGGTAACAGCTGCCGCCATAGAGTATTGAGGAGATGTACCTGTAGTCAAACGGTAAATCCATGAGATCAAGATGTCAGTTGAACCAGCTCCACCTCCGACACTACCAGGTCCACCAGCATTGAAGAGGTACATGATAGAGAAGTTGTTAAAGTTGAAGGTGTATTGGCTAATCAATGTAGGTGCCGCAACAGCCAAAATCATTGGGAAAGTGATGTTGCGGAATTTTTGCCAAGCATTGGCACCGTCAATATAAGCTGCTTCGTAAAGATCATTTGGAATAGATTGCAAGATACCCAAAGTTAAAACGTAAATGTATGGGAATCCAAGCCAACCTTGCATCATAATCAAGGCAATCTTAGTCCAAGTTGGGTCTGTTTTCCAAGGAATAAGAGTACCATCAAGGAAAGGAAGGAATTTAGCCAAGATTGGCAATACTTGAGTGTTGATAGCACCAACACTATCATTAAACATGTTTGAGAATGTCAAGATAGTGATGAAGGCTGGGACAGCCCAAGGAAGAAGGAAAATAACACCAAAGATACGTTTTCCTTTGATAAATGGTTGGTTAGCAATGATAGCTGTGAAGATACCGATGACGATCTGTAAAGTTGAGGCAGCCAAAGCCCAGATGATAGTCCAAGAAAGAACGGCACCAAAGGCAGAACGGAAGGTACTCAAGCTCCAGATGTTCGTAAAGTTGGTCAAACCAACCCAGTCCAACAATTTGTTAGGAGGTAAGTGTTGGAAGTCGTAGTTTGTAAAGGCAATCATCAAGGTTACAATAACTGGGAAGATGATTGCAAATGTCATAGCTACATATGATGGGATAATCAAGAGGTAAGGGAAGCCATTTTCATAGATTCCTTTGACCATTTCTTTAAAGGTAAGTGCTACTGGTATGCCATTGTTAATGTGTTTGGCAGTTGTATGTGCATCTTTAATATTTGAGAAATAAAAGAGCACATAAACGACTACAAAGATTAAATGGAAGGCACCACGAATCAGCATAAAGAGGGAATTATCACGACCAGGTTTGTCACCAAGAGTAATTAAATTGCTCAATTCAGGGGCTGCAAGTGCTAGGAAATAAAGGACAAAAACAAGAGTGACACCAAGGAAGATAAAACCTTTGGCTTTTTGTTTATTGTAAATCTGTCCTAACCCAGGAATGATAGACAGCAGGGCTGCTTTACTAGGTTGTTGCTTTTCCATAATAACTCCTTTCATAGGATACTGGTTTCTAATCAAAAACCTAAACTATATATGTTTTTCTATTGATAAATTCAAAGGGGGATTTGATTTCCACCCCCCTTGAACAAATTTTTTATTCACCAAATTTTTGTTTGATTGTTTCTTTGATCAATGTTACAGCATCGTTAGCAGCTGTTTTAGCGTCTTTCTTACCGCTTACTGAGTCAAAGAGCATGTTAGCAGCTGGTTCCCAAACTGCAGACATTTGAGAGATGTTTGGCATTGGTTGAGCGTTCTTGAACTGTTTGATAACAGCTGTTGTCAACTCATCATTTTTACCTTCAGCGTATGAACGAGCTTCAGTGTTCGCTGGGATTTCGTTAGTTGCATCGTAGAAGGCTTTTTGTTGTTCAGTTGAAACAAGGAAGTCTACAAATTTTTGTGCAGCTTCAAGGTTCTTAGTGCTTGATGGGATGATCCAAGCTTTACCACCACCGAATGCTGCGTAGTCTTTTCCGTTTGGAAGAGTTGGGATAGTTGCAACACCGTAGTTTACTTTAGCGTCTTTGAAGGCTTTAGCTTTCCAAGGTCCATCAATGATAGCAGCTGTTTTACCTTCTTGGAATTGAGTTTGGATTAAGTTTCCAGCAGCTGTACCATCTTGCATACCTTTAGGCCATTTTTCATACCAAGATTTAGCGTAGTTGATACCTGCAATAGAACCGTCGTTTGCAAGACCGATGTCTTTAGCGTCTTTACCGTTTTGTCCAAATACGTAAGCACCGTTACCAGCAAGAAGACCGTATGCATAGTAGAAGTTTGTCCAGTCAGCTAGGAAAGCAGAAGTTTTTCCATCTTCTCCAGCGAAGGCATATTTGCTATCTTTAGCAAGATTTTCTAAGTCAGCAAAAGTTTTTGGAGCTTCTTTTACCAAGTCTTTGTTGTAGTACATCACAAGTGACTCGATAACGGCAGGAGCACCGTAAACTTTACCGTCAGCAGCTGTTACAAGAGATTTAGTTTTATCATCTGCTTTAGCGCCGTCGCTTACTTTAACTTCTGAAAGTTGTCCGTCAGTTCCAAGGCTACCTACGCGGTCGTATGGTGCCATCATAACGTCAGCAGCTTGACCTGATTGGTTGTCAAGAGCAAGTTTGTCAAGTCCACCAAGTTGGTCACCAGATTTGATGTTAACTTTTGTTCCTGATTCTTTTTCATAAGCTTTAGCAACTGTTTCAGCGTAAGCTTTGTATTGGTCTTCAACGTAAAGAGTGATTTCTTTTCCTGCAGATGAGCCAGAATCAGCAGCTTTTTCAGCTGGTTTGCTTCCGCAAGCTACCAAGAGCAAGCTAGCAAGTGTAACAGTTCCAAGAACAGCAGCGCTCTTCATGAATTTAGATGACATAGTGTATTCCTCCTAAAGAATAACAAAATTTATTAATGAGGTAAACGCAAACGTTTTCCTTTATGGCACTAGTATAACACAAATAGAAAACGGTTGCAAGCATTTTTTTGAAAAATTTTAAAAAATTTGGCAGAAAGGTAAACGCTTAAACGGCATTTAAACGGCGTATAATAGAAGAAAGATTATAAAATGTTTTTCCCCTATGAATAATTCAAATAGAGAGAAAACGATTGCTTGATCCATATATGGAAAATAGGCTTACTGTTTTTTTAGATGGAGCAAGAGAAATTATCTAGAGGATTTTATTTTTTTATAAAGAATATATACAAGTATGAAG
The DNA here is from genome assembly GCF_901875575.1 of uncultured Streptococcus sp. Classification (GTDB taxonomy): domain Bacteria; phylum Bacillota; class Bacilli; order Lactobacillales; family Streptococcaceae; genus Streptococcus. The sequence goes on along the minus strand of NZ_CABFMF010000002.1, from coordinate 37,899 downwards.
AAAAAACTTTTAAAAAAATAACCAAAAAAGTTTTTTAAAACCGCTTGCATTTATCAAGAAAATGAGCTATACTAATAATAGCGCAAACGTTTGCGTTCGTAAAAATGTAATAATATAACTATAAACACATGAGGTGCTCATTATGAAAAAACGTCAAAGTGGTGTGTTGATGCACATTTCTTCTCTTCCAGGGGCATACGGAATCGGATCATTTGGTAAAAGTGCTTACGACTTCGTTGATTTCTTGGTTCGCACAAAACAACGTTACTGGCAAATCCTTCCGCTAGGAACAACTAGTTACGGAGACTCTCCTTACCAATCTTTCTCAGCCTTTGCAGGGAACACTCATTTTATCGATTTAGATATCTTGGTGGAACAAGGCTTGTTGCAAGCAAGTGACCTTGAAGGGGTTGACTTTGGTAGTGATGCGTCTGAAGTTGATTATGCGAAAATCTACTATGCACGTCGTCCTCTTTTAGAAAAAGCGGTAAAACGTTTCTTGGAAGTAGGAGATGTTAAAGATTTTGAGAAATTTGCTCAAGACAACCAATCATGGCTTGAACTCTTTGCAGAGTATATGGCTATCAAAGAGCATTTTGACAATCTTGCTTGGACTGAATGGCCAGATGCTGATGCTCGTGCTCGTAAAGCTTCAGCACTTGAAAGCTACCGTGAGCAATTAGCAGACAAGTTGGTTTACCACCGTGTGACTCAATACTTCTTCTTCCAACAATGGTTAAAATTGAAAGCTTACGCTAACGACAACCATATTGAAATCGTTGGGGACATGCCAATCTACGTAGCGGAAGATTCAAGCGATATGTGGGCAAATCCACATCTCTTCAAGACAGATGTCAACGGTAAGGCGACGTGCATCGCAGGATGCCCACCAGATGAGTTTTCTGCAACTGGTCAGCTTTGGGGGAACCCAATCTATGACTGGGAAGCAATGGATAAAGATGGTTACAAATGGTGGATTGAACGCTTGCGTGAAAGCTTCAAAATCTACGACATCGTTCGTATCGACCACTTCCGTGGTTTCGAATCTTACTGGGAAATCCCTGCTGGTTCCGATACAGCAGCACCTGGTGAGTGGGTCAAAGGTCCTGGCTACAAGCTTTTTGCAGCCGTTAAGGAAGAACTTGGTGAGTTAAACATCATTGCAGAAGACCTTGGTTTCATGACAGATGAAGTTATCGAATTGCGTGAACGTACTGGCTTCCCAGGGATGAAGATTCTTCAATTTGCCTTCAACCCAGAAGACGAAAGCATTGATAGCCCACACTTGGCACCTGCTAACTCAGTTATGTACACAGGAACACACGATAACAATACGGTCCTTGGTTGGTACCGTAACGAAATCGATGATGCGACTCGTGAGTACATGGCTCGCTATACTAACCGTAAAGAATACGAAACAGTGCCACACGCTATGCTTCGTACAGTCTTTTCATCAGTTAGCTTTATGGCAATTGCAACTATGCAAGATTTGCTAGAATTGGATGAGGTAGCTCGTATGAACTTCCCATCTACTCTTGGTGGAAACTGGTCTTGGCGTATGACTGAAGATCAATTGACACCAGCTGTCGAAGAAACTTTGCTTGACTTGACGACAATTTATCGCCGAATCAACGAAAATTTGGTAGAATTAAAGAAATAAGATAATATCAGGAGACACTTAAACATGTTATCACTACAAGAATTTGTACAAAACTGTTACAATAAAACCATTTCAGAGTGTAGTAACGAAGAGCTTTACCTTGCGCTTCTTAACTATAGCAAGCTTGCAAGTAGCAAAAAACCAGTTAATACTGGTAAAAAGAAAGTTTACTACATCTCAGCTGAGTTCTTGATTGGTAAACTTTTGTCAAACAACTTAATCAACCTTGGACTTTACGACGATGTTAAAAAAGAACTTGCTGCTGCAGGTAAAGACTTGATCGAAGTCGAAGAAGTTGAATTGGAACCATCTCTTGGTAATGGTGGTTTGGGACGTTTGGCTGCCTGCTTTATCGACTCAATTGCGACTCTTGGTTTGAATGGTGACGGTGTTGGTTTGAACTACCACTATGGTCTTTTCCAACAAGTTCTTAAAAACAACCAACAAGAAACAATTCCAAATGCATGGTTGACAGAGCAAAACTGGTTGGTTCGCTCAAGCCGTAGCTACCAAGTACCATTTGCTCACTTTACTTTGACATCAACTCTTTATGATATTGATGTTCCTGGTTACAAGACAGAAACGAAGAACCGCTTGCGTTTGTTTGACTTGGATTCAGTTGATTCTTCTATCATCAAAGATGGTATCAACTTTGACAAGACAGACATCGCTCGCAACTTGACTCTCTTCCTTTACCCAGACGATAGCGACAAGCAAGGTGAATTGCTCCGTATCTTCCAACAATACTTCATGGTTTCAAACGGTGCGCAATTGATCATCGACGAAGCAATCGAAAAAGGAAGCAACTTGCATGACCTTGCTGACTACGCAGTTGTCCAAATCAACGATACTCACCCATCAATGGTGATTCCTGAATTGCTCCGTCTTTTGACTGCACGTGGTATCGAGCTTGACGAAGCAATCTCAATCGTTCGTAGTATGACTGCCTACACTAACCACACAATCCTTGCTGAAGCCCTTGAAAAATGGCCTCTTGAATTCTTGCAAGAAGTGGTTCCTCACTTGGTACCAATCATCGAAGAATTGGACCGTCGTGTGAAAGCAGAAGTGAAAGATCCAGCTGTTCAAATTATCGATGAGAGCGGACGTGTTCACATGGCCCACATGGATATCCACTACGGATACAGCGTTAACGGGGTAGCAGCACTTCACACTGAAATCTTGAAAAATTCTGAGTTGAAAGCTTTCTACGACCTTTACCCAGAAAAATTCAACAACAAAACAAACGGTATCACTTTCCGTCGTTGGCTCATGCATGCTAATCCAAGCTTGTCTCACTACTTAGACGAGATTCTTGGAGACGGTTGGCACCATGAAGCAGATGAGCTTGAAAAACTTTTATCATTCGAAGATAAAGCAGCCCTTAAAGCTAAACTTGAAGATATCAAGGCTCACAACAAACGTAAATTGGCTCGTCACTTGAAAGAGCACCAAGGTGTGGAAATCAATCCAAATTCTATCTTTGATATCCAAATCAAACGTCTTCACGAGTACAAACGCCAACAAATGAACGCTTTGTATGTGATCCACAAATACCTTGACATCAAAGCTGGTAACATCCCTGCTCGCCCAATCACAATCTTCTTTGGTGGTAAAGCAGCTCCAGCCTATACAATCGCTCAAGACATCATCCACTTGATCCTTTGCATGTCAGAAGTGATTGCTAACGATCCAGCGGTAGCTCCACATTTGCAAGTAGTTATGGTTGAAAACTACAACGTTACTGCAGCAAGCTTCCTTATCCCAGCATGTGATATCTCAGAACAAATCTCACTTGCTTCTAAAGAAGCTTCAGGTACTGGTAACATGAAATTCATGTTGAACGGAGCTTTGACTCTTGGTACTATGGACGGAGCTAACGTGGAAATCGCTGAGTTGGTTGGAGACGAAAATATCTACATCTTTGGTGAAGATTCAGAAACTGTTATCGACCTTTACGCAAAAGCAGCATACAAATCAAGCGAATTCTACGCTCGTCAAGCTATCAAACCATTGGTTGACTTCATCGTTAGCGATGCAGTTCTTGCAGCTGGAAACAAAGAGCGCTTGGAACGTCTTTACAATGAATTGATCAACAAAGACTGGTTCATGACTCTTCTTGACTTAGAAGACTACATCAAAGTCAAAGAGCAAATGTTGGCTGACTACGAAGACCGTGACGCATGGTTGGATAAAGTTATCGTTAACATTTCTAAAGCAGGATTCTTCTCATCTGACCGTACAATCGCTCAGTATAACGAAGATATCTGGCACTTGAACTAATACTCTTCGAAAATCTCTTCAAACCACGTCAGCGTTGCCTTGCCGTACTCAAGTACAGCCTGCGGCTAGCTTCCTAGTTTGCTCTTTGATTTTCATTGAGTATAAGATACAAATTTATACTTAATACATTTTGTAAAAAAGCGAGTTTCGAATGAAATTCGCTTTTTTGAATACTTGAGCGGAAATAGACCTCAGATACTATACTGAAATGGGTCACTTATATAGTGTAGTGGCTTAAAAACTATTCCTTATCATTATTTTTTCTGAAAATTGTAAGAAAGTGTGTTAAAATGAGAACGTATACAATTGGTTATTTGGATATCAAATTAGAATTTAAAGAGGTCATTATGAGTAATTTGGAAATTGGGAAACGGATTCGCACCTTACGAACTGAAAAAGGGTTGAGTAGAGAGGCCTTTTGTGGAGATGAAAAAGAACTTACTGTTCGTCAGTTGGGCCGAATTGAAACTGGAAATAACTTACCTAGCTTAGCGAAACTGGACTATATAGCAGAAGTGTTAGGGGTTCCGATGTCTCAGTTAATTGACGAGGGCTTGTTAATTGTTCCTAAAGAGTATTTAAAACTAAAAACGAAATTGATTCGTCAATCTATTCATGGCGATGAAGAAAAAATCCACCAACGTGAAGCTATCTTTGAAGAAATTCAGGAACGCTTTTATGACCAACTGCCTGAGGATGAACAAGTATCAGTTGAGGTTCTACAAGCTATTGACGATGTATATGTTTCCGAAAATGTTGAATTTGGAGAGGGTTTAATTGAGGAATATTTTGAACAAACAATGTTACGAACAGAATATTCGACAAATGATCTACTGATATTGTACTTATATTTTTTATCTCTAGCTGTTAATTCAGAACGAGATGAAATAACTTTAAAAAAAGTTTGTCTAAATATTGTATCTCAAACAAATTACGAAGATGCCAGTTATACTCATCTATTGCAAAGGGTACTTATAGGATTAGTTCTTTATCAAATCGATATTGATTATCATGAATTTATTCCTGAAATATTGAGTATGTTAAGAGAAATTATGATTGAAATAGGAGACACTAGTTTAAAACCCACAGTTGATTATTTAGAAGCAAAGTATTACCTCTATGGTAAAGGAAATGAAGAAAAAGCCCTACAGTATTACGACAAAGCTATTATGGGAGCAGAGTTTTTAAATGATATAAATTTCAAAAATCAAGTGATAGAGGAGATGAAAGAAGAGTTTCCTGATATGTAAAAAAAACTCTTTGTTCATTATGAAGGGATGCTGATAGGCAATATGGGGAGCTTTGTTAGTAAGAATTTAATATATTTGAAATCATAGATGATAACAAATAGCATAAGTACTTTTATTTTTGTGTGCAAAAGTCTATTTATAGAGGAATGAGATGAAAAATTTAGAAATAGGGAAACGAATTCGCACCTTACGAACTGAAAAAGGACTGAGTAGAGAAGCCTTTTGTGGAGATGAAAAAGAACTTACTGTTCGTCAGTTGGGCCGAATTGAAACTGGAAATAACTTACCTAGCTTAGCGAAACTGGACTATATAGCAGAAGTGTTAGGGGTTCCGATGTCTCAGTTAATTGACGAGGGCTTGTTAATTGTTCCTAAAGAGTATTTAAAACTAAAAACGAAATTGATTCGTCAATCTATTCATGGCGATGAAGAAAAAATCCACCAACGTGAAGCTATCTTTGAAGAAATTCAGGAACGCTTTTATGACCAACTGCCTGAGGATGAACAAGTATCAGTTGAGGTTCTACAAGCTATTGATGATGTATATGTTTCTGAAAATGCCGAATTTGGAGAGGGCTTGATTGAGGAATATTTCAATCAAACTTTGCTACAAACGGAGTATTCTGTAAATGATTTATTGATCTTATATTTATATTTTTTATCAAATGCTATTAGTTTTAAACGAAATGATGACGTTTTAAAAAAAGTAAGAAATAACATCGTGACCATAATTGACTGTTCAGATAACACTTACATGCATCTGTTACAAAGAGTATTAATTGCAATACTGTTGTATCAATTGAGAAACGAATACTACGAAGATATCTCTGTCATTTTTAGTTTTCTAAGAGAAATTATGATGGAAATTCAAGATTCAAACTTAAAACCAACGGTAGACTACTTAGAAGCCAAATATTACCTATACGGGGAAAAAGATAAAGAAAAAGCCCTACAATACTATGAAAAAGCTATCAGTGGAGCAGAATTTTTTAATGATATAAATTTCAAAAATCGAGTGATAGAAGAGATGAAAGAAGAGTTTCCTGATATGTAAAAAAACTCTTTGTTCATTATGAAGGGATGCTGATAGGCAACATGGGGAGCTTTGTTAGTAAGAATTTAATATATTTGAAATAATAGATATTAACAAATAGATAAGTACTTTTATTTTTGTGTGCAAAAGTCTATTTATAGAGGAATGAGATGAAAAATTTAGAAATAGGAAAACGGATTCGTACCTTACGGACTGAAAAAGGATTGAGTAGAGAGGCCTTTTGTGGAGATGAAAAAGAGCTTACTGTTCGTCAGTTGGGCCGAATTGAAACTGGAAATAATTTGCCCAGTTTAGCGAAACTAGACTATATAGCCAAAGTATTGGGAGTTCCAATATCTCAGTTAATTGACGAGGGATTGTTAATTGTTCCTAAAGAGTATTTAAAACTAAAAACAAAATTGATTCGTCAATCTATTCATGGAGATGAAGAAAAAATCCGCCAACGTGAGGCTATCTTTGAAGAAATTCAGGAACGCTTTTATGACCAACTGCCTGAAGATGAGCAAGTAGCAGTTGAAGTTTTACAAGCTATTGATGATGTGTATGTTTCTGAAAACTCTGACTTTGGAGAGGGATTGATTGAGGAGTATTTTGAGCAGTTACTTTTAAAAACAAATTATGATACTAATGATTTATTAATTTTACACTTGTATTTCTTAAAGTGTACTTTGAATGCTAAGCCAATTGATAATGTATTTGAAAATATCTATTCTAACATCTTGGAGCAAACTAATTTCTCTGATGCCAACAATATTCATTTGATTCAAAGGGTTATTGTATCAATTGTTTTATATCACTTTAATATTGAATATTATGATTTAATGCCTCAAACGCTAAGTGCTGTACGAGAAATAATAGATGAAGTCCAAGATTTTGCTTTACTACCTACAGTAGATTTTTTTGAAGCCAAATATTATATTCATACTAATCAGAATAAAGATCTTGCTTTGGACTACTATAATAAAGCAATAAACGGATCGGAATTATTAAATGATAAATCATTTAGGGATAGAGTGATAGAAGAAAAAAATAAGGATTTTCCATAATTTCAATTTAAAAACAGGACATAAATGTCAGTGGACATAAATGTCCTGTTTTTTTTACTCTCATAAGGGATATACTGTTATTGTAAATAAGTTAAGCAGAACGCAGTGCTAGAAACATTACTATTTAAAAGGGGTGTAGATTAGCAGGCGGGAGGAAAATATGGTAAAAACAATTGACTATTATATGGATGAAAAATTTGTCAAGAAGGACTATCTGATTATCAAAAATAGTCTAGATAGCAGACGCCTATGTAAAGTAACACTTGATGAGAAGTTGCTAAAATTAGTTCTCTTGCTTCCAAATGAAATGAGAGAAATCAAAATGGACTCCAACTTAAAGCCTAGAATTAGAGTTGTTGACATAACCGATGGGAGTGAGTGAAGTTTCTAAAACACAATTTATCATTAGAAAGAGGTAATAAAATGATTAAGGTAGAAAGAGTTACAAAGCGATTTGGAGATAATATTGCTTTAAATCAAATTAGTTTTTCAATAAACGAAGGAGAAATTTTTGGATTCCTAGGTCCATCTGGTTCAGGAAAGACAACAATGATCAATATTCTGACAGGACAGCTACAGGCTAACAGCGGAAAGACAGAATTATTAGGGAAAGATTCTCAAAAATTACTTCCGTCAGATTTTGAAGAGTTAGGTTTAGTAGGTGACACAAGTGGTTATTACGAAAAATTAAGTTTGTACAATAACTTGTTGCTATTTGCAAGACTATACGGAGTTTCAAAATCTCGAATTGAAGAAATTCTAAAACAAGTTGGTCTGTATGATAGTAAAGACACTCCAGCTGAGAAACTTTCTACAGGAATGCGTCAACGAATGCTTTTAGCTCGTGCTTTGATCAATTATCCTAAAGTTCTATTTTTAGATGAACCTACAAGTGGGTTAGATCCCACCACCTCAAAGAAGATTCACAAATTACTACAGGAGTTAAAGGAAAGAGGAACAACCATTTTCTTAACTACTCATGATATGAATGAGGCGACTTTATTATGTGATAACCTAGCTCTTTTGAATAAAGGTGATCTTATTGAACAAGGAAGCCCAAGCGAAATTATCCAAAAATACAACACGGAAAAAAAGGTTGCAGTAACTTATAGTGATTCTACTAAAAAGGTAGTGCGCTTTGAAGATTTGCAGCAAGAAGATTATAAAAAAATGATGACGATTCACTCATGTGAACCAACTTTAGAAGATATTTTTATTAAATTGACAGGAGAAAAATTAGATGTTTAAGAGAATTTTAGCCCTTATCTGGTTGAGGACACAAGTATTATTAACAAACAAAAACACTTTGGTACAGGTAGTATTCCCATTCTTTATGGTTCTACTCTTCCAAAGTTTTATGAATACAGATGGCACTCAAGGGAAAACACTATTGTTTAGTTCTTTAACAATGGCATTCTCATTTTCTTCTGGTTCAATGATTTCAAACTCTATTGCAGAGGAAAAAGAAAAAAGAATTTTTAAAACTCTCATTTTAAGTGGGGTTCGCCGTGGAGAATATCTTGTTTCCGTGTTGTTTTATCCTGTAATCTTTGCTTTGGCTTCAGTTATTTCCTTCCCTATTATGGTTGAAGTGGATTTCGCAAAAGATTATCCTGTATACCTTGTAGTAGCTTCTCTGGTAGCATTATGTACAATCCTCTTAAATCTAGTGATTGGAGCTATTTCAGAGACACAAACTCAGGCTCAGGTTTATGGTTTGATTCCAATGCTTGGTCTCTCATTCTTGCCGATGTTTTCTCAAGTTAGCTCAGAAATCAAGAAATTTATGGATACAACCTTCTTAGGAGTTTATGTAGATTTCTTTAATAAACCAGATTTCAAGTTGAATTTTGACAGTTTGGGAATCACTTTTGCTTGGGTTGTAGCATTACTTGCCCTTAGTTATTGGGGTTTAAAAAATAAAAAAAGAGTACAGTTTGGGAAACTAACAATTAATCAACTTCAAAAACTAACTTTTTTTAAAGATTAGTGTTAGTAAGCTTTGTAAGGAACCTAGTTTAAAACAATAAACCAGCGCTTAAATGCTGGTTTTTACGCTCTTTCATACTCATGATTAGAACACCTCAAATCTCTTGAATTCGCTTACATAAAGTATTATAATATGATTATAGGAAAGAAGGTGTTTTTATGATATATACACTTAAATTGGTGTTGTTTATTACCTTTCTTGTAATAAGCTTGTTACCTGATAAGATTTTTGGAAAAAATAAAAAAATTTGGAAAATAGTTCTTGCAATATTGATGGCGGCGACAGCATTATCATTTATGTACTAAGTTATTTTAAGAATGTAGGGTTTACTTCCCTACATTCTTTTTAGTTTTTTCTGTTTTCTAGATTCTATTTATCCAAGCGCTTCAAAAACTAACTTTTTTAAAAGCTAAGTGTTAGTAAGCTTGTAAGAAACCTAGTTTAAAACAATAAACCAGCGCTTAAAATGCTGGTTTTTACTGTCTTTCAGCCTCATGTTTCTTTGGAGTTGCTTACCTCATATTGCTTGTATTCGCTTACATAAAGTATTATAATATGATTATAGGAAAGAAGGTGTTCTTATGTGGAAAAAATATTTTTCAAAATATAAATGGACGGATTTATTTTGGATTCTATTTGTTATTTTGACATGCCTCTTGATGGGTAATGATACTCTTTTTCCGCTTACTCATCAAGAAATCTCTTATCATGGGTGCTTATTTGGAATTACACTTGCATTATATCACTTACTATTTATTGATAAGTTTGTTATCTCGAATCGAAAATAAAGATTAGAACTTAGAATTGGTAAATTTCCTAAATTTTTCGGATAGATAGTTTAAAAATTGAAATTTAAAACCGCATATCTTCTTGAAATGCGGTTTTTGTGTCAATTATAGTGCTTGCCCAACAAGTATCTCTGCTTCGATGGTAATCTCTGTTAGTTGGCTCCAGTCAATTTTGCTCTGATCAACGTGAAAGAGTAAGGGAGTCATGCTGAGTAGGGCTTGGAGTTGCTCTGTTGTGATAGTCTTAGTCAGAGAGGCTGTTTGGCTAGATAGGATGGTAAAGTGTTCTTGGAAATGATTTTTGATATCTTGGTTGGAATAGTCCTTGTTTGTCAGCTGGTCTTGTACCTTCTGGCGGATTTCTTTGAGGTGATTTTCAGTTGGGATAACCTTTATCAAGATGCCGTCTTTGGATAAAACGCGACGAAATTCTCCATAGTTGGCAGGCGAAAAGATATCAAGCAGGATATCCATACTGGCGTCTTTTATAGGAAGTCGTGCCAAGTCGCCTACAAACCAATTGACTGCCCAGTTGGGTTCACTCTTGGCAGCGATTTGGACGGAATCTTTTGAAATGTCAAAGGCATAGAAGGTCTTGTCGGAGTAGCTTTCTTGGAGTTTGCGAGAATAGAAACCTTCGCCACAACCAATATCTAAGACAGTTTTTGCAGATGGATTAGCTGCTAGTAAGTCCGATACAGCTTCTAAAATAGCCTGATAAAAGCCAGCTTCTAGGATTTGTTGGCGGTTTTGAAAATTTTCCTTGTCGTAGTTAGCAGATTGCTTGATTTGAGGTGCTAGATTGACATAGCCGAATTTTGCTAGGTCAAAAGAATGCCGATTCTCACATTTAAGACTAGATTCTACCAAGGTCAGATTTTCTCGACAGATAGGGCAGGCAAAGGCAGTCGCAGAAGCAAAGCGTTGGAGTTTGGGTTTGAGGTTTGTATTCATAGTTTAAGTGTATCAAAAGAGGTAAATGAAAGCAACTTTAGGATGATTTATAATAGAATTAAATAGTAGTATAATTACTTTTTAGAGTACTAAAATTAAATTGCTTTTATATATAAATTAATATATAATAATAGATAGGAGGAAATAAGTATGTTAAAAGAAGTATTGAGCGTCGCAAAAGTTGCGAAAAAATCATCACTCTTTTTGGGTGGTGTTGCATTCGGTACCCTTGGTTTGAAAATCTTAGCAAGTAAGGAAGCTAAAAAAGGTTATTCTAAAGCTTTGGCTAAGGCTTACAAGTTGAAAGACGAGCTAGATGCATCTGTTTCTGTTGTGAAGCAACATGGAGACGATGTCTTGCAAGATGCCAAATATTTGTATGAGCAAGAGAAAAAAGCAGAGCAATTAGATAGCCTTATAGGGGAATAACATGTCTTTTAAAGTGCTACATAGAGGATACCAACATATCCGACTATCATCATCTTTCTCGCTCACCTTGGATATTCAAGATTATCTTCGTTCCTTGGCGAGAGATGAAAAGGGGATTGAATCTATCCAGTTTTACATGGATCAACAGCACTTTACTCTACGTATAAAAGAAGGCTTCTCTGTATTAGATAATGCAGAAGCCTTTTTAAAAAGAATTGATAAAGGGAAAGTTTCGGAGTTGATGACTCTTCCCATTCGTAGAGAAGATAGTGCTTATTCTATTGTTTCAGGTGCAGCGATTAAGCGTGTGCTTTTTCGTAGTCTTGTACCGTCTCCTATACGTTATATATGGACTTGTTATCAGGCTTTGGATTATGTTAGAGAAGCCTATCAGACCCTAGCGCGTAAGGAACTAACGATGGAGGTCTTGGACTGTTCGGCGATTTTATTATCTTTGTTTATGAATCAATCCAAGACGGCAAGTAATATCATGTTTATGCTTGATTTGGGGAATCATTTAGATCAGTGGTCCTTGAAAAAAACTGCAACAGATTTAGAACAAAGTCTTCTTGCAAAAGAGAGCGATGTATTCTTAGTACAGGGCGATACGGTCGTTAGTATCAAGAGTTCCGATGTTCAAATAGGAGATGTCTTGGTTTTATCTCAAGGAAATGAAATTCTGTTTGATGGACAAGTAGTTTCAGGTTTAGGTATGGTCAACGAAAGTTCCTTGACGGGAGAGAGTTTTCCAGTTGAAAAAAGAGAGTCTGATTTAGTTTGTGCAAATACAGTATTAGAAACTGGAGAGTTGCGTATTCGTGTAACCGATAATCAGATGAACAGCCGTATTTTACAACTGATTGAGTTGATGAAGAAATCTGAAGAAAACAAGAAAACGAAACAACGCTATTTCATCAAGATGGCGGACAAGGTTGTCAAATATAATTTCTTGGGTGCTGGTCTGACTTACCTATTAACAGGTTCTTTTTCTAAGGCTATTTCTTTTCTATTGGTCGATTTCTCCTGCGCTTTGAAAATCTCTACTCCTGTAGCTTATTTAACAGCTATCAAGGAGGGTTTGAATCGTGAAATGGTGATTAAGGATGGGGATGTTCTGGAGAAATATCTGGAAGTCGATACTTTCTTGTTTGATAAGACGGGAACAATTACAACTAGCTATCCTATAGTTGAAAAGGTGTTACCTTTTGGAGACTATAGTGAGGAAGATATTCTCAGAATCAGTGCCTGTCTTGAGGAACACATTTATCACCCTATTGCTAATGCCATTGTTAAGCAAGCTGAGATAGAGGGGATTGAACATGAGGAAATGCATGGGAAACTCCAATATATTGCAAGCAAGGGGATTAAGTCCCATATCGATGGCGAACCAGTTGTTATTGGAAATTATGTCTTGATGCAGGATGAGCAGATTCATATCAGTTCGGAACAAAATGCCTTAATTGAAGAGTACAAGAGTCACTATAATCTCTTATTCTTGGCTTATCAGAATGAATTAATTGGAATGTTCTGCATCCATACTCCTTTGAGAAAAGAAGCAAAAGCAGCCTTGGAGAAACTTAAGGCACAAGGGAAGAAATTGATTCTAGCAACAGGGGACACCTTGGTTAGGACAGAGGAATTAGTCAAAGATTTGCCCTTTGATCAAGTCTATACAGACTTGAAACCTGATGGGAAATTTGAGTTAGTAGAGAAACTGCAGAAAGCAGGTCATACTATTTTGATGGTTGGAGATGGATTGAATGACTCAGCTGCTCTAACCCTATCAGATATCGGTGTGGTGATGAATGAGAGTGCAGATATTTCTAAGCAGATGAGTGATATCTTATTGTTAGATAATCGCTTGGATTTCTTCCAAGAATTGGATTTGCTATCATCATCTTTGCAAACACTCATCAAGAAGAATATTCAAGATACCGTTGTCGTAAATAGTAGTTTAATTGGCTTTGGCTTGTTTAACTGGCTCAGCCCTTCAAACCTCTCTATCTTACATAATCTGACAACCTTACGCATAGTCCTGCGTAGCCTGTCTATTAAGGCTAGATAGATGTGGTTAAACAACAAAAAGGAGTTACCTTTCTAGAGGTTAACTCCTTTTTTTATAGATCAATGTTGAACAGTTTAGTAAGTCAATACAAAGTATTTTTTCTTCCCACGGCGGATAACAGTCAGTTCGTTCTCAAGCTTATCTGCGTCACTCAAGACATAGTCAAGGTCTTGGATGCGGTCACCGTTTACGTAGATAGCTCCGTTTTGGACGTCTTCACGGGCTTGGCGTTTTGAGTTAACTACACCAGCTGATACGAGCAGTTCCACGATATTGTGGTTTTCATCTGCTTGAACGTGGTAGTTTGGCACTCCACGAAGTCCTTGTTTGAGCTCTTTAACAGAAAGATTTTTGATATTTCCTGCAAAGAGTTGCTCAGTGATATTGAGGGCTTCTTTGTAAGCTTCTTCGCCGTGAACAAGTGTAACGACTTCACGAGCCAAGACTTTTTGGGCCAAGCGTTCGTGTGGAGCCACTTCAAATTGTTTGCGGATGTCTTCAATCTCATTAAGTGACAAGAAAGTAAAGATTTTCAAGAAACGAACAGCGTCAGCATCCATAACGTTCATCCAGAATTGGTACATTTCGTATGGAGAAGTCTTTTCAGGATTGAGCCAAACTGCGTTTCCTTCTGATTTACCAAATTTCTTACCAGTTGCATCGGTAATCAGTGGAACAGTGATTACGTGGCCAGTCTTGTCAGCTTTACGACGAAGCAATTCAGTACCAGCTGTCATATTTCCCCACTGGTCAGAACCACCGATTTGTAGCGTTACGTTGTGGTCTTGGTTAAGAACGAAGAAGTCGTAACCTTGCATGATTTGGTAAGCAAACTCAGTGTATGAAATTCCTGTTTCGATCCGTTTTTTCACAGATTCCTTACTCATCATGTAGTTGACAGTAAAGTATTTTCCGATATCACGGAGGAAGTCAATGAAGCTGATGCTGCCAAACCAGTCGTAGTTGTTGACCATGACAGCCTTGTTTTCGCCATTTTCAAAGTCAAGAAAACGAGAAAGTTGTCCTTGGATAGACTTGACCCAGCCATCCACTGTGTCTTTTGTTTGGAGACTACGTTCAGCATCTTTGAAGGACGGATCTCCGATGAGACCTGTAGCACCGCCAACGAGCGCATAAGGTTTGTGACCTGCTAGTTGCAGGCGACGACTTGTTAAGATTGCGACAAGGTGGCCTAGGTGAAGGCTGTCAGCAGTTGGATCGTAGCCAGTATAATAAGAAACTTGACCTTCTTCTAGGGCTTTACGCAAAGCTTCTTCATCAGTCGTTTGAAAAATCAAACCACGCTCTTTTAGCTCATCAAAAATGTGCATGTGTCTTTTCTCCTTTATAAAATATTGTTTCTACCTATTGTATCACAAACTCGAGCAATAGCCTAGTGTAATAGGGAAGAAAGTGGCTATTTTATTGAAAGTTTACCTTTTGTGGTATAATAGATAGAGTGAGGAAATTCATGCAAAATAAAATAAATGATTTAAAAAGAAAAATGATGGACATTTTCCAGCAAGTAGGATTAACCTTTAATCAAAAAAAAGCACAGAACCACTCTGAACAAGATAAAACAGATGGGGGAAGGAAAGGATTTTTACATCTCCTAGGGACTTCTTTATCTGTCTTCAAGGGGATTTTGAATACTCTCTTTATTTTAGCTTTTATCGGGGGGTTATTTGGGACTGGTCTAGTACTTGGTTATGGGGTTGCCTTGTTTGACAAGGTTCGCTTGCCTCAAACAGAAGAATTAGTACATCAGGTTAAGGATATTTCATCTATTTCTGAATTGACCTATGCGGACGGTACTGTCATTTCTTCTATAGAAAGTGACTTATTGAGAACATCTGTATCGTCAGAGCAGATTGCAGAAAATTTAAAAAAGGCTATTATCGCAACTGAGGATGAGCATTTTGAAGAGCACAAAGGTGTGGTTCCTAAGGCTGTTATTCGTGCAACATTAGGGAACTTTTTAGGTCTTGGATCTTCTAGTGGAGGCTCTACCTTGACTCAACAGTTGATTAAGCAACAGGTGGTTGGAGATGCACCTACCTTGGCTCGTAAGGCGACTGAAATTGTTGATGCCCTTGCTCTAGAGAGAGCCATGAGTAAGGATGATATTTTGACAGCTTATTTGAATGTTGCACCTTTTGGTCGTAACAATAGAGGGCAAAATATTGCAGGAGTTCAACAAGCTGCAGAAGGAATTTTCGGTGTGAATGCCGGAAACTTAAGTGTGCCTCAAGCTGCCTTTTTGGCAGGCTTACCTCAGAGTCCCATTGTTTATTCTCCATATGAAAATACGGGGGTCATAAAAAGTGATGAAGAGTTAGAACTTGGATTGAAACGCGCCAAGGCTGTCCTATATAATATGTACCGTATGGGCACTTTGACCAAGGACGAATATGATCAATATAAAGATTACGATTTAAAACAAGACTTTCTACCTTCAGGTGCAGTTACAAGTGTTTCAAGAGGATTTTTATACTATACAGCCTTAGCTGAGACTCAGGAACATATGTATGAGTATTTGGTACAGCGAGATAATGTATCAGCGGCAGAGTTAAAAAATGAAGCAACTCAGAAGTTTTATCGTGATTTGGCGGTCAAAGAACTTGAAAATGGTGGTTATAAAATTACAACTACGATTGATGAGAAAATTCATTCTGCTATGCAAAGCGCAGTTGCTAACTATGGTTCTCTGTTAGATGATGGAACTGGTAAAGTAGAAGTCGGAAATGTTTTAATGGATAATCAAACGGGTGCTATTCTAGGTTTTGTTGGTGGTAGAAATTATCAAGAAAACCAAAATAATCATGCTTTTGACACGAAACGATCACCGGCATCTACTACAAAACCATTGTTAGCTTATGGCATTGCTATTGATCAGGGATTAATGGGAAGCGCTAGTATATTGTCTAACTATCCTACAACATTTTCTAATGGAACTCCCATTTTGTATTCTGGTAATAAGGGTACAGGTATGATGACCTTAGGAGAGGCTCTTAACCATTCGTGGAATATCCCGGCTTATTGGACTTATCGTATGCTCCGTGAAAAAGGAGTTGATGTTAAGTCTTATATGGAGAAAATGGGTTACGAAATTCCAGATTATAGTATTGAGAGTCTTCCGATGGGTGGTGGTATTGAAGTAACGGTAGCTCAACATACCAACGGTTATCAGACCTTAGCAAATAATGGTATTTATCATAAGAAACACATGATTTCTAAAATTGAATCTAGAGAAGGAAATGTAATCTATGAGTATCAAGATAAACCGGTTCAAGTTTATTCTAAAGCGGCAGCGACCATTATGCAGGGACTTTTGAGAGAGGTGTTATCATCTCGTATAACAACGACTTTCAAGAACAATCTTTCTTCTTTAAATCCTAGTTTGGCAAATGCAGATTGGATTGGGAAGACTGGAACTACGAATGAAAGTGAAAATATGTGGCTCATGGTTTCTACTCCGAAATTAACATTAGGGGGGTGGATTGGACATGATGACAATCATTCTCTATCGCGTTTAGCGGGTTATGAAAACAATTCTAAATACATGGCTCAACTTGTGAATGCCATTCAGCAAGCTAACCCAACTATTTGGGGGAATGATCGTTTTTCACTAGATTCTAGTGTAGTGAAATCCCAAGTTTTGAAGTCTACTGGTCAACAAATAGGTAGAGTTTCTTTTGAAGGTGCAGAGGTTGATCTTTCAGGGGATACGGTGACTAGCTATTGGGCTAATAAAGCTGGCGCTCCTATTACTAGCTATCACTTTGCGATTGGAGGAAGTGACTCAGATTATCAACATGCTTGGGCTAGTATCATTGGCAATCTTCCAACTGAATCGAGCTCAAGTAGCGATTCAGACAGTGATTCAAGTAGCGATTCAGGCAGTGATTCAAGTAGCGACTCAAGAAGTGATTCTAATGATAGTAGCAATTCGAGTGAGACTAGACCATCTTCCTCAAGGTCAAGAAGATAATATTTTTAACATGAAACTAAATAAAGTGGCTAATCAATTGATTGCCACTTTTTTCTTTTAATTTTTCGTGTTACAATAAAAGGTATGAATCAGTATCAGAAAAAAATTGTAAAGGGAACCATTTATTCCTTATTGTCCGGTTTAATCTGGGGTATTTGTGGAATTTTAGGAGAGTATTTTTTTACCCATTATCAGGTTTCGTCTGGCTGGATTACTTCTATGCGTTTAAGTTTAGCTGGTAGTCTGGTTTTGATATACTCCTCTGTACAGCTCAAATCTCAAGTGCTTGATCTCTGGCGAGATAAGAAAAATTATCTCCCTTTTTTTGCCTATGCTATTTTAGGTATTTTTTCTGTGCAATTTTTCTTTTACCTCTGTGTTGAATATTCTAATGCTACAACTGCTACTATTTTACAGTTTATCAGTCCTATTTTTATCTTACTCTACAATCGAATCATTTATAAGAAAAAGGCTTCCCTAAGCGCTATTTTCTATGTTTTAATTGCTATGTTAGGAGTGTTTTTGATGGCGACCAAGGGAGATGTATCTCAGCTATCCATGACACTACTAGCTCTTATCACAGGTTTGTTGAGTGCTATGGGTGTGATGTTTAATGTTATTTTGCCACAACCGTTTGCTAAGCGTTATGGCTTTGTGCCTACAGTAGGCTGGGGAATGATTCTAGCAGGTTTGTTTAGTAATATGCTCTCTCCGGTTTATCAGATTTCCTTTGTGGTGGATATCTGGAGCGTCTTGATTTGTCTTATTATTGCCTTCTTTGGGACAGCTTTTGCATTTTTTATCTCTATGAAGGCGGTCTCTTTGGTTTCTCCCTTGGTGGTTTCGGTTGTCAGTGCTAGTGAACCCTTATCTTCTGCTCTGTTGAGTGTATTATTTTTAGGTTTGGTATTAGACTGGTCTTTAGTTTTAGCCATGATTTTGATTATTTCACCAATGATTTTCTTATCCATAGAAGAAGCGAAGGGGAGCAACTAAAA
The DNA here is from genome assembly GCF_901875575.1 of uncultured Streptococcus sp. Taxonomy (GTDB): domain Bacteria; phylum Bacillota; class Bacilli; order Lactobacillales; family Streptococcaceae; genus Streptococcus. Next base: position 19,391 of record NZ_CABFMF010000002.1, on the reverse strand, counting down.
TTGTTTTTCTAACTGTAAAACAATTATGATACTTGAATAGTAAGAATTGCTGAGAGGATGACTACAAAGATTTCAAGCTTTTATTAGAGTAAATTTTATTTTATTGGTAATAGGTGTAGTCTTATATCCTAAAAAGAGATAAAAAAGCTTCAAATTTGGAGTTTTTTTTGGTAGAATAGTTATCATTATAACGAATTAGGAGGCGCCTATGACTGCCACAAAAATGAATGCTCAAGAAATCATCCAATTTATTGCTAATGCTGAAAAGAAAACCAGTGTAAAGGTTACTTTTGAGGGAGAACTAGCTTCTGCAGTTCCTAGATCTGTTGTGAAACTAGGAAATGTTCTCTTTGGTGATTGGAAGGACGTTGCTCCACTTTTAGATGGCCTAGTAGAAAATAAAGATTATGTCGTAGAACAAGATGCCCGTAACTCTGCAGTTCCTTTGCTAGACAAACGTGCAATCAATGCTCGTATCGAACCAGGTGCTATTATCCGTGATCAGGTCGAAATTGGTGACAATGCTGTTATCATGATGGGAGCAGTTATCAATATTGGTGCAGAAATTGGCGCAGGGACTATGATTGACATGGGGGCTATCCTTGGTGGCCGTGCTATTGTTGGGAAAAACAGCCACGTTGGTGCAGGCGCAGTTCTTGCAGGTGTGATTGAGCCAGCTAGCGCAGATCCTGTACGTGTTGGGGACAATGTTCTCATCGGTGCCAATGCAGTGGTAATCGAAGGTGTTCAAATCGGTAGTGGTTCGGTTGTAGCTGCAGGAGCAATCGTTACTCAAGATGTTCCAGAAAATGTAGTAGTAGCAGGAGTTCCAGCTCGCGTCATCAAAGAGATTGACGAAAAAACCCAACAGAAAACAGCGTTAGAAGATGCCCTTCGTACCTTGTAATTGTTAAAAAGAGGCGGAACCTTTTTTCCAGCCTCTTTCTTATATACTAGGAGGATAGATAGATGTTAGATTTAATTCAAACAAGACGAGATTTACACCAGATTCCTGAAATTGGCTTGGAAGAGTTCAAGACACAGGCTTACTTGTTAGATGCCATTGAGAAGTTAACTACTGGCAAGGATTTTATTCAGATTCGTACATGGCGGACAGGTATCTTAGTTTATTTGCAGGGAAGTCAGCCTGAGCGTACCATTGGTTGGAGAACAGATATTGACGGTCTGCCTATCGTCGAACAAACAGGACTGTCTTTCGCTTCCCAGCATCAAGGTCGTATGCACGCCTGTGGTCATGATTTTCATATGACCATTGCCTTAGGCTGTCTTGAGAGCGCCCTTGAGCAGCAACCCAAGAACAATCTGCTCTTTCTGTTTCAGCCTGCTGAAGAAAATGAAGCAGGTGGTATGCTCATGTATGAGGACGGGGCTTTTGGAGATTGGCTACCAGACCAATTTTATGGTCTTCATGTTCGACCAGATTTGAAGGTTGGGCAGATTGCGACTAATACCCACACTCTCTTTGCAGGGACTTGTGAGGTCAAGATTCGTTTTAAAGGGAAAGGTGGTCACGCTGCCTTTCCACATGAAGCAAATGACGCCTTGGTGGCTGCTAGCTATTTTGTGACTCAAGTGCAGTCTGTGGTCAGTAGGAATGTCAATCCGATTGAGGGAGCAGTAGTGACTTTTGGAGTTTTCCAAGCTGGAACCACCAACAATGTTATCACAGACACAGCCTTTTTGCATGGGACTATCCGGGCTTTGACACAGGACATGAGTCTCTTGGTGCAAAAGCGGGTCAAAACAGTTGCAGAAGGCGTTGCAGCTGCCTTTGGTATGGAAGTCGAAGTAGAACTCAAACAAGGGGGATATTTACCAGTTGAGAATGATCCAACCTTGGCGCGTGAGTTGATGACCTTCTTTGAAGAAAAAGACGGAATTGAGTTGATTGATATCGAACCTGCTATGACTGGTGAGGACTTTGGTTATCTTCTATCCAAGGTGGACGGTGTTATGTTTTGGCTAGGTATTGATAGCCCCTACGCCCTTCATCATCCTCAGATGAGTCCTAGAGAAGAAGCTCTAGCCATTGGTGTTGATGCGGTTTCTAGTTTCCTAAAAAAGAAAGCATCAGAGTAAAGGTATGAAAGCAGAATTACGTAAGCAAGTCTTGCAAGAAATGAAGGCTTTATCTCAAGAACAAAAACAGGCTATGGATCGAGCTTTAACAGAGCGATTTTTGAATCATCCCTTGTACCAAGAAGCCCAGAGCATTGCAACCTATCTCTCTTTTCCTCACGAATTTCAAACGCAGGAACTCATCGAGCAGGCGCTAAAGGACGGCAAGAAGGTTCTGATCCCTAAAACCTATCCCAGAGGAAGGATGGAGTTTGTAGTCTATGATCCGCAGCAGTTGGTAAAAACTTCCTTTGGTTTATTGGAACCAGAGGGAGAGTTGACAGTGATTGATAGTTGTCAAATTGATGTGATTCATGTTCCTGGTTTGGTGTTTACGACGGAGGGTTACCGGATTGGCTACGGTGGAGGTTATTATGATCGCTATTTGATCGGATATAAAGGCCATACGATAAGCACTCTCTATCCGTTTCAAATTCAGGAATTTATTCCTGATGATCACGATATTCCTGTTCAGGAGGTTCTAATGTATGAAGGAAATCTTTGATAAACGTTACCCTGTAACGAGTTTTTTTCTCCTAGTAACAGCTCTAGTCTTTGCTTTAATGTTACTGACTACAGGTGGGAACTTTGATCGGGCAGATACTCTATTTCGATTTGGGGCTATGTATAGTCCGGCTATTCGATTGGTTCCTAGTCAGATTTGGCGACTCTTTTCTGCAATTTTTGTCCATATTGGTTGGGAACATTTCATTGTCAATATGTTCTCTCTCTATTTTCTTGGACGGCAAGTCGAAGAGATTTTTGGTTCTAAGCAGTTTTTCTTTCTTTATCTTCTGTCAGGGATGCTGGGTAATCTATTTGTCTTCGCTTATACACCTAGAGCTTTAGCTGCAGGTGCATCGACTGCTCTTTATGGTCTATTTGCTGCCATTATTGTTTTGCGCTATGCATCGCGTAATCCTTATATTCAGCAGTTGGGGCAATCCTATATGACGCTTTTTATAGTAAATCTTATTGGCAGTATTTTAATTCCGGGGATCAGCCTCGCAGGCCACATTGGAGGAGCAGTGGGAGGAGCCTTTTTAGCAATACTCTTTCCAGTCAGAAGTGAGAGACAGATGTATAACCCGGTTCAGCGACTAGGAGCAGCAGTGCTTTTTATAGGTCTGTCTATTTTACTTCTCTATAAGGGTATGAGATGACCAGATGTTAGAAGCAAAGTTGAGATAATAAAAAAGATAAGATCACTTTATTTGAACCTTATCTTTTTAAATTTATTCTCCCCCAGCCAACTCTTTTCCGAGTTCGATGAGGTAGTTTTTCAAGTCATCCTTGACTTGTGGGTGTTTGAGAGCATAGTCAATGGATGTTTTCATGAAGCCAAACTTATCTCCTACATCGTAACGAGCTCCTTTAAATTCACGGGCGAAAACGCGTTGTGTTTTGTTTAAAGTATCAATGGCATCAGTGAGTTGGATTTCATTTCCAGCACCAGGAGCTTGATTTTCTAAGATATCAAAAATTTCAGGTGTGAGAAGATAGCGCCCGATAATAGCTAAATCACTTGGAGCATCTTCAGGAGCTGGTTTTTCAACGAAGGTTTCTACACTATAGAGTCCGTTGATTCCTTCTCCTTGAGGAGCAATGACTCCGTAGGCAGATACTTCATCATGAGGTACAGGCATAACAGCAATGGTTGATGCATGGGTGTTTTCATAATCATTCATCAATTGTCTTGTCAAAGGGATAGCATCTTCATCTGTGATATCCATAAGATCATCTCCAAGCATGACCATAAAAGGCTCATTTCCAACAAAGGCTTTGGCTTGTAAGACAGCATCACCTAGACCACGAGGATGACTTTGACGGATAAAATGAAGACGAATTCCAGTTGTTTCATCTACCAATTTTAATAAATCATGTTTTCCTTTTTCTTTGAGGTTGTATTCAAGCTCAAAATTTGAGTCGAAGTGGTCCTCAATAGAACGTTTTGACTTACCAGTGACAACAAGAATATCTTCTATGCCGGATTTAAGGGCTTCTTCTACGATGAATTGGATAGTTGGTTTGTCTACAATAGGCAACATTTCTTTGGCAAGAGCCTTTGTTGCTGGAAGGAAACGAGTCCCTAGTCCAGCGGCAGGAATGACTGCTTTTCTAACTTTAGATGCCATAGTAATCCTTTCTATAGAGTGTCAAGACCACTCATTTTCTGCTTTAAATTCATTGCTCATGATGTCATAAATGGCATCTTTGATATTGGTTCCGTGGTAAATAACTTGGTAAATGGCTTGTGTAATCGGCATATAGACTCCAAGTTCTTGCGCTAGTTCATAGGCTGCTTTAGTCGTTGAGATTCCTTCGATGATCATGCCCATATTAGCTTCTATATCAGTTAGGGATTCTCCGCGACCAAGGGCATCGCCAGCTCTCCAGTTCCGAGAGTGGATGGAGGTTCCCGTTACAATCAAATCTCCCACACCAGATAAGCCACTATAGGTCAGTGGACTAGCCCCGAGTGCTACCCCTAGGCGAGTAATTTCTGCCAAACCTCGAGCGATAATGGCTGCCTTGGCATTGTCACCAAATCCCAGACCATGTAAAGCACCAGCGCCTACCGCAATAATATTTTTAAGTGCACCAGCAGTCTCTACCCCGATAACATCCGTATTGGTATAAAGGCGGAAGTAATGATTACTAAAGAGTTCTTGCACGTATTGAGCTGTTTGTAAATCTTTAGAAGCAGCCGTGATTAAGGTGAGGTCGCGAACGATTGTTTCCTCAGCATGACTAGGACCTGAGACGACAACGATTTCGCTTCGGAGGTGCTCTGGGATTTCTTCTTCAAGGATAGTTGATAAGCGTTTGTGGCTATCGGGTTCTAATCCCTTTGAAGCGTGCATGATGACAACCTTGTGATTTAATGTCTGTGCGACTTGTTGGGCAACTAGACGAGTTACTTTTGTTGGGACCACGAATAAAATAGCATCTACGTCTTTCAGTGCCTCTGCTAAGTCAGTGTAGGCACTGATATTTTTATCTAGAACGACATCTTTAAAGTAGTGCTTATTAGTATGGTGTGTATTAATTTCATTGATTTGTTCGGGAATATTTCCCCAAATACGTACCTCGTGTCCATTGTCATTTAAGACTTGTGAAAGAGCAGTTCCCCACGAACCAGGCCCCAAGACGGCGATGGTTTGTTTTTCCATGTTTCCCTCCTTTTTATAGAGCGCTTTTTACCATTTTATCATATTCCGTGTAATTTTGCATTTGAGTTGCTGGTTAGATGAATCTTTTTAGCTTGTATCAAAAATAAAAAATGAGACTAAATAAAGAAAGCTTTAGTCTCATTTGTCTATTTTATTGAAAAGTTTAAGTATATCCATTTGATCAACTAAAAGAGACTGATTCTGGAAGAAGTGAGATCTCTTATTTCAATTGATCGGTGATGTCTTTTGATAATAACATTCCTAAATGGTAAGTTTTATTAATGTAAGCAATGACATCATTGATATTTTCAGTCGTTTGAATTTTCTCTTTGATGTCAGCCCTGAATGTTTCATCCTTTAAAAGTTGTTCTTGATAGAGTTTCTGAAGTCTCTCTTTTTCATACTTGTTGAGAAGAAAAAGGAAGACCAAGCTAATAACAACGAGGATATAAGCATATTGACTCATAGAATATCTCCTTGGATAGTGAAGAAGTAGTGAAAGGATAGTTTAGGTAGAATAGTATCATACCAAGTCAAATTCCGTACAAGATTTAGCTTAAGTACTTAGATTACTTATCAATCAAGTAATTTGAAGACTAGTCAAGTGTTTAGGTAAGTATCTCTGGTTACGACGTAAAGAAATATAAATCGATCATATTTATGTCCTAAAACTAGTGAAGCGCCTAGCCAAAGTCCGAATAGGATTTGGCGTTAGTTACTTAGATTTCTTCGCAATCAAGTAACTTGAAGATTGCGACATGAGCCTAATCAAATCGATATTATTCGGTTTGGTGAATTAGTGAAGCGTTTAGGCAATTCGCCATATAGCGATTGCCGTCAAGAGACTAGGAACTTTAGTTCCAGTCTCTTGTAACGATTTACATCTTCTCTGGAGCCTCTACACCTAACAAACGGAGAGCTTCTTTGAGAACGACGGCTGTTGCGTAGCTAAGGGCTAGACGGCTGTCACGTTCTGGGCTTTCATCCAAGATACGTGTATGTGCATAGTATTTGTTGAAGGCTTGAGCCAAATTAATAGCAAATTTTGCAATGATAGAAGGTTCAAAATTATCAGCTGCACGGTTAATGATTCGTGGGAAATCTTGGATGAGTTTGATGATTTCCCAACTTTCAGCATCATTTAAACTGTAATTAGCTTCTGTTTTTGGTTTGAAGTCTGCTTTACGTAAGATAGATTGGATACGAGCATAGGCATATTGTACATAAGGACCAGTTTCCCCCTCGAAGGATACCATAGCCTCTAGGTCGAAGTCGTATCCATTTGTACGGTCGGTCTTGAGGTCATAGAATTTAATGGCTCCAACCCCAACAGCATGCGCCACCTGGTCTTTGTTTTCTAGTTCAGGATTTTTAGCCTCGATTTGGGCCTTGGCACGACTAACAGCCTCTGCAATAGTAGGTTCTAGCAAGATGACATTCCCTTTACGAGTAGAGAGTTTTTTCCCTTCTTTTGTAACCAAACCACAAGGAACGTGAGTAATGTCGTCACTCCAGTCGTAGCCCATCTCTTGCAAGACAGCTTTGAGTTGTTTAAAGTGGGCAGATTGCTCTTGACCAACGACGTAGATAGATTTGGCAAATTGGTATTCCTTTTTACGGTAAAGGGCTGCAGCCAAGTCACGTGTGATATAAAGAGTTGCGCCATCAGATTTCTTGATAAGGGCTGGATGTTCAATGCCATATTTCTCAAGATTGACAACTTGAGCCCCTTCTGATTCAACAAGAAGGCCTTTTTCAGAAAGAATATCTACAACTGCATCCATCTTATCGTTGTAGAAGGCTTCTCCGTTATAGCTGTCAAATTCAACTTTCAATTCATTGTAAAGGCGGTTAAATTCCACCAAACTTTCATCACGGAACCATTGCCAAAGTGCAAGAGCTTCCTCATCTCCATTTTCAAGTTTACGGAACCATTCGCGTGCTTCTTCATCCAAGCTAGGATCATTTTCGGCTTCAGCGTTGATACGAACGTAGAGTTTAAGAAGTTCATCGATTGGATGTGCTTTGACAGCCTCTTCATTCCCCCATTTTTTATAGGCAACAATCAGCATTCCAAACTGTTTACCCCAGTCTCCCAAATGGTTGACCTTAACTGTTTGATAACCGATTTTTTGGAAAATATGTGACAAGCTATCTCCGATAACAGTTGAGCGCAAGTGACCAATAGAGAATGGTTTAGCAATATTCGGACTAGACATGTCGATAACAACATTTTCTTGTTTACCAATATGTTGATCAGCATAGTGTTCTTTTTCAGTGATAACAGCTTGCAATACTTGAGCAGAAATAGCATTTTTATCAAGGAAAAAGTTGACGTAAGGTCCTGTTGCGACAATCTTTTCAAAGGATTGACTGTTAATTTTTTCAGCCAGTTCAGCCGCAATCATTTGAGGTGCTTTACGTTCGACTTTTGCAAGTGAAAAAGCAGGAAATGCAATATCTCCCATTTCTGAGTTTTTAGGGGTTTCCAGTAAATTTAAAATAGCCTCTTGGTCTAGGCTATCAATGACACTAGCCAACTCGCTAGCAATCAGTTCTTTTGTATTCATTACAGGCTCCTTTTTGGACTTTTCTACTATTTTATCATAAATTCAAAGAAAGAAAATAAAAAATTTGAAATCTCCTATTTTTTTGGTATAATAAAGTTATAAATTTTTAATAAATATACATATAAGAGGATTTTATGAGGAAAAGAGATCGTCATCAGTTAATTATAAAAATGATCACTGAAGAGAAATTGGGTACACAAAAAGAGATCCAAGATAGGTTAGAAATGCACAATGTATTTGTTACTCAGACAACTTTATCACGTGATTTGCGTGAAATCGGCTTGACCAAGGTCAAGAAAAATGGTATGGTGTACTATGTACTAGCAAATGAGACAGAAAAAATCGATTTGGTTGAGTTTTTGTCTCATCATTTAGAAGGTGTTGCGAGAGCAGAGTTTACTTTGGTTCTTCATACAAGACTTGGAGAAGCCTCTGTTTTAGCAAATATTGTAGACGCAAACAAGGATGAATGGATTTTAGGAACAGTTGCTGGTGCAAATACCTTATTGGTCATTTGTCGAGACCAGCACGTTGCCAAATTAATGGAAGATCGTTTGCTAGATTTGATGAAAGATAAGTAAGGTCTTGGGAGTTATTCTCAAGACTTATTTTTGACAAGGAGAGACGGCATATGGCGTCAGAAAAGCTATCACCTGGCATGCAACAGTATGTGGATATTAAGAAACAATATCCAGATGCGTTTTTGCTTTTTCGAATGGGTGATTTTTATGAATTATTTTATGAAGACGCGGTTAATGCTGCGCAGATTCTAGAAATTTCCTTAACTAGCCGTAATAAGAATGCAGACAATCCGATTCCCATGGCTGGCGTTCCTCACCATTCTGCCCAACAGTACATTGATGTCTTGATTGAGCAAGGATATAAGGTTGCTATTGCGGAGCAGATGGAAGATCCTAAACAAGCAGTTGGGGTTGTTAAACGAGAGGTCGTTCAGGTCATTACTCCTGGAACAGTGGTCGATAGCAGTAAACCAGATAGTCAAAATAACTTTTTGGTCGCTTTAGACCGTGAAGGTAATCACTTTGGCTTGGCTTATATGGACTTGGTGACAGGTGATTTTTATGTAACAGGGCTTCTGGATTTCACGTTGGTCTGTGGGGAAATTCGTAACTTGAAAGCACGGGAAGTGGTGTTAGGCTATGACTTGTCTGAGGAAGAAGAGCAAGTTCTCAGCTGTCAGATGAGTCTAGTTCTTTCCTATGAAAAAGAATCTTTTGAGGATGTCCATCTACTGGATTCGCGTTTGGTAAGCGTAGAACAAGCGGCATCTAGTAAGCTGCTCCAGTATGTTCATCGGACCCAGATGAGGGAATTGAACCACCTCAAACCTGTTATCCGCTATGAAATCAAGGATTTCTTGCAGATGGATTATGCGACTAAGGCTAGTTTGGATTTGGTTGAGAATGCTCGTTCAGGCAAGAAGCAAGGTAGTCTTTTCTGGCTTTTGGATGAAACCAAGACGGCTATGGGGATGCGTCTGTTACGTTCTTGGATTCATCGTCCTTTGATTGACAAGGAGCGAATCATCCAACGTCAAGAAGTGGTGCAGGTCTTTCTTGACCATTTCTTTGAGCGTAGTGATTTAACAGACAGTCTCAAGGGTGTTTATGACATTGAGCGCTTGGCTAGTCGGGTTTCTTTTGGCAAAATCAATCCAAAGGATCTCTTGCAGTTGGCGACCACCTTATCTAGTGTACCACGGATTCGAGCGATTTTAGAAGGAATGGAGCAATCCGCTCTAGCCTATTTCATCGAACAACTGGATGGAATCCCTGAGTTGGAGAACTTGATTAGCGCAGCGATTGCTCCTGAAGCGCCTCATGTGATTACGGAAGGTGGTATTATACGGACTGGATTTGATGAGACCTTAGACAAGTACCGTCGCGTTCTCAGAGAAGGAACTGGTTGGATTGCTGAGATTGAGGCTAAGGAGCGAGAAAAATCTGGTATCAGTACGCTCAAGATTGAATACAATAAAAAGGATGGCTATTATTTCCATGTGACCAATTCGCAACTGGGAAATGTGCCTGTCCACTTTTTCCGCAAGGCAACGCTGAAAAACTCAGAACGCTTTGGAACCGAAGAATTAGCCCGTATAGAAGGAGATATGCTAGAGGCACGTGAGAAGTCAGCCAACTTAGAGTACGAAATTTTTATGTGCATTCGTGAAGAGGTCGGCAAGTACATCCAGCGTTTACAAGCTCTAGCCCAAGGAATTGCGACGGTTGATGTCTTACAGAGCCTGGCGGTTGTGGCTGAAACTCAGCATCTGATTCGACCTGAGTTTGGCGATGACTCACAAATCGATATCCAGAAAGGACGCCATGCTGTCGTTGAAAAGGTCATGGGAGCTCAGACCTATATTCCAAATACGATTCAGATGGCAGAAGATACCAGTATTCAACTGATTACAGGACCCAACATGAGCGGGAAGTCAACCTACATGCGTCAGTTAGCCATGACGGCGATTATGGCCCAGATGGGTTCCTATGTACCGGCAGAAAGCGCCTATTTACCGATTTTTGATGCAATCTTTACCCGTATCGGAGCGGCAGATGATTTAGTTTCGGGTCAGTCGACCTTTATGGTAGAAATGATGGAAGCCAACAATGCCATCTCTCATGCAACCAAGAATTCCCTCATTCTCTTTGATGAATTGGGACGGGGAACGGCAACTTATGACGGAATGGCTCTTGCCCAGTCCATCATCGAATACATCCATGAGCATATCGGAGCCAAGACCCTATTTGCGACCCACTACCATGAGTTGACTAGTCTGGAGTCTAGTCTGGAACACTTGGTCAATGTCCACGTGGCAACCTTGGAGCAGGATGGGCAGGTCACCTTCCTTCACAAGATCGAACCAGGACCAGCTGATAAATCCTACGGTATCCATGTTGCCAAGATTGCTGGCTTGCCAGCAGACCTTTTAGCAAGGGCGGATAAGATTTTGACTCAGTTAGAGAATCAAGAGACAGAAAGTCCTGCTCCCGTGAGGCAAACAAGTGCCGTCACTGAACAGATTTCACTCTTTGATATGGCAGAAGAGCATCCTATCCTAGCAGAATTAGCTAAACTGGATGTTTACAATATGACACCTATGCAGGCTATGAATGTTTTGGTTGAGTTAAAACAGAAACTATAAATCCAAGAATTGCTGATCATTCTAGCTGTATCAAGGATACTTCTTTGACAAGTCCCCACTTTTTTGCTAGAATAGCATCACACAAACAGAATGAAAAGGAGCTGACGCATTGTCGCTCCCTTTTGTCTATTTTTTAAGGAGAAAGTATGCTGATTCAGAAAATAAAAACCTACAAGTGGCAGGCCTTGGCTTCGCTCCTGATGACAGGCTTGATGGTTGCTAGTTCACTTTTGCAACCGCGTTACCTGCAGGAAGTGTTAGATGCACTCCTTGCTGGTAAATATGAAGCCATTTATAGTATCGGGGTTTGGTTAATTGGTGTGGCCTTGGTCGGTCTGGTTGCTGGTGGGCTCAATGTTGTCCTTGCAGCCTATATTGCCCAAGGAGTTTCATCTGACCTTCGGGAGGATGCCTTCCGTAAAATACAAACCTTTTCTTATGCCAATATTGAACAATTTAATGCGGGAAATCTAGTCGTTCGCATGACAAATGATATCAACCAGATTCAGAACGTGGTCATGATGGCCTTCCAAATCCTTTTCAGACTTCCCCTTTTGTTCATCGGTTCGTTTATCCTGGCGATTCAAACCTTACCTTCTCTGTGGTGGGTAATTGTTCTCATGGTAGTCTTAATTTTTGGTTTGACTGCTGTTATGATGGGGATGATGGGACCTCGTTTTGCCAAGTTTCAAACCCTTCTTGAGCGCATCAATGCTATTGCTAAGGAGAATCTTCGTGGTGTTCGTGTAGTCAAGTCCTTTGTCCAAGAAAAAGAGCAGTTTGCTAAGTTTACGGAGGTTTCAGACGAGCTTCTCGATCAAAATCTTTACATCGGTTATGCCTTTTCAGTAGTGGAACCCTTTATGATGTTGGTCGGCTACGGGGCGGTCTTCCTCTCTATTTGGCTAGTTACGGGGATGGTTCAGTCGGAACCGTCAGTTGTTGGGTCCATTGCTTCCTTTGTCAATTACCTAAGCCAGATTATCTTTACTATTGTTATGGTTGGATTTTTGGGAAATTCTGTCAGTCGTGCCGTGATTTCCATGCGTCGTATTCGAGAAATTCTGGACGCAGAGCCGGCCATGACCTTTAAGGATGTCCAAGATGAAGAGTTGGTCGGAAGTCTTAGCTTTGAAAATGTGACCTTTACCTATCCAATGGACAAGGAACCGATGCTGAAAGATGTGAGCTTTACTATTGAACCTGGTCAAATGGTTGGTGTAGTTGGAGCGACTGGTGCAGGAAAATCAACCTTGGCTCAATTGATTCCACGTCTCTTTGACCCGCAGGAAGGGGCTATCAAAATCGGAGGCAAGGATATTCGAGAAGTGAGTGGAGGAACCCTGCGCAAAACTGTTTCTATCGTTCTTCAACGTGCCATTCTCTTTAGTGGAACGATTGCAGATAACTTGAGACAGGGTAAGGGAGATGCTACTCTATTTGAAATGGAGCGCGCAGCCAATATTGCCCAGGCTAGTGAATTCATTCATCGTATGGGGAAAAGCTTTGAAAGTCCAGTTGAGGAACGGGGAACCAATTTCTCTGGTGGGCAAAAGCAACGGATGTCGATTGCTCGAGGGATTGTCAGCAATCCACGTATTCTGATTTTTGACGATTCGACCTCAGCCTTGGATGCCAAGTCAGAGCGCTTGGTCCAAGAAGCCCTGAATAAGGACTTGAAAGGGACGACAACCATTATTATTGCTCAAAAAATTAGCTCGGTTGTCCATGCAGACAAGATTTTGGTTCTAGATCAAGGACGATTGATTGGCCAAGGCACGCATGCAGACTTGGTTGCCAATAATGCCGTTTATCGTGAAATTTATGAAACACAGAAAGGAAAGGAGGAGTAAAATGAAGACAGTTCAATTTTTTTGGCATTACTTTAAGGTCTATAAGTTCTCATTTGTGGTTGTTATCTTGATGCTGGTTCTATCAACTCTTGCCCAAGCCCTCTTTCCGGTTTTTTCTGGACAAGCGGTAACAGAGCTAGCCAATTTAGTTCAAGCTTATCAAAATGGCGATCCAGAACTTGTTTGGCAGAGCCTATCAGGAATCATGGTCAATCTTGGCCTGCTAGTTTTGGTTTTATTTATCTCCAGTGTGATATACATGTGTCTTATGACGCGTGTGATTGCAGAATCGACCAACGAGATGCGCAAAGGCCTCTTCGGTAAGCTTGCTCGGTTGACGGTTTCTTTCTTTGACCGCCGACAAGATGGCGATATCCTGTCTCGTTTTACTAGTGATTTAGATAATATCCTCCAAGCCTTTAACGAAAGCTTGGTTCAGGTCATGAGCAATATTGTTTTATACATTGGTCTGATTTTTGTCATGTTTTCGAGAAATGTGACACTGGCGCTCATCACCATTGCCAGCACACCAGTGGCCTTCCTCATGCTAATTTTCATCGTGAAAATGGCACGCAAATACACCAACCTCCAGCAGAAAGAGGTAGGGAAGCTCAACGCCTATATGGATGAGAGTATCTCAGGTCAAAAAGTCGTGATTGTGCAAGGGATTCAAGAGGATATGATGGCAGGATTTCTTGAACAAAATGAGCGCGTGCGCAAGGCAACCTTTAAAGGAAGAATGTTCTCAGGAATTCTTTTCCCTGTCATGAATGGGATGAGTCTGGTTAATACAGCCATCGTCATCTTTGCTGGTTCAGCTGTACTTTTGAATGATAAGTCTATCGAAACAAGTACAGCCCTAGGTTTGATTGTTATGTTTGCCCAATTTTCACAGCACTACTACCAGCCTATTATCCAAGTTGCAGCTAGTTGGGGAAGCCTTCAGTTGGCCTTTACAGGTGCTGAGAGGATTCAGGAAATGTTTGACGCAGAGGAAGAAATCCGACCTGAAAAGGCTCCGACCTTTACTAAGTTGCAAGAAGGTGTCGAAATCCGTCATATCGATTTTTCATACTTGCCTGATAAACCTATTTTGAAAGATGTCAGCATTTCTGCTCCAAAAGGACAGATGATAGCGGTTGTTGGTCCGACTGGGTCAGGGAAAACGACTATTATGAATCTTATCAATCGCTTTTATGATGTTGATGCTGGTGGTATTTATTTTGATGGTAAAGATATTCGTGACTATGACTTAGATAGTCTTAGAAGCAAGGTGGGGATTGTCTTGCAAGATTCCGTTCTTTTTAGCGGAACCATTCGAGACAATATCCGTTTCGGTGTGCCAGATGCTAGTCAAGAAATGGTTGAGGCAGCAGCCAAGGCAACCCACATTCACGACTATATCGAAAGTTTACCTGATAAGTACGATACTCTTATAGATGATGACCAGAGCATCTTCTCGACAGGACAAAAGCAATTGATTTCTATCGCTCGAACCCTGATGACAGATCCAGAAGTTCTCATTCTCGATGAAGCCACTTCAAATGTAGATACGGTAACCGAAAGCAAGATTCAGCATGCCATGGAGGCAGTTGTAGCAGGTAGAACCAGTTTCGTCATTGCCCATCGCTTGAAAACCATTCTCGATGCAGATCAGATTATTGTCCTTAAAGATGGAGAAGTCATTGAACGCGGTAACCACCATGAACTCCTAAAACTAGGTGGATTCTACTCAGAACTCTATCACAATCAATTTGTTTTTGAATAAGAAAGAAGTTGTCCTCTTGGGCAGCTTTTTCTTGTCCATAAAAAATATTTATCACAGTCTTAAAAAAAACATATTAGACGAAAGGTGTCTTGAGTGATATGATAGGACTATCATATCACTCAATGAAAATCAAAGAGTAAACTAGGAAGCTAGCCGTAGGTTGCTCAAAGCACTGCTTTGAGGTTGTAGGTAGAACTGACGAAGTCAGTAACATATATACGGTAAGGCGACGCTGACGTGGTTTGAAGAGATTTTCGAAGAGTATTAACATTCGAAAGGAGAGACATCATGCCTAGAACGGTTGTAGGAGTTGCTGCAAATCTATGTCCCGTAGACGCAGAGGGCAAAAACATTCATTCATCTGTATCTTGTAGATTCGCAGAGAGCATTCGTCAAGTCGGTGGTCTCCCTTTAGTCATTCCTGTTGGTGATGAGTCAGTCGTGCGCGATTATGTAGAAATGATTGACAAACTCATCTTGACAGGTGGGCAAAATGTTCATCCCCAATTTTACGGAGAGAAAAAAACCATTGAGAGCGATGACTATAATCTAGTCCGTGACGAATTTGAATTGGCACTCTTGAAGGAAGCGCTCCGTCAGAATAAACCAATTATGGCAATCTGTCGCGGTGTTCAACTTGTCAATGTTGCCTTTGGTGGAACCCTCAATCAAGAAATTGAAGGTCATTGGCAAGGTCTACCTTTCGGAACATCTCACTCTATTGAGACGGTAGAAGGAAGCGTAGTAGCTAAGCTATTTGGAAAAGAAAGTCAGGTCAATTCCGTCCATCGTCAAAGCATTAAAGATTTGGCACCTAATTTCCGTGTAACTGCTATTGATCCAAGAGACCAAACCATCGAAGCGATTGAGTCTATCGACGAACACCGCATTATCGGTTTACAGTGGCATCCAGAATTTCTGGTTAATGAAGAAGATGGCAATTTAGAACTATTTGAGTATTTATTGAATGAATTGTAACGACTGGTGTATCTGGTCGTTCTTTCTTTTATTATTTCAAAATTTTTAGAATGTTGTGTTTTTACGCAAACGTTTGAATTCTGATAAAAATTGGAGAAATTCGACAAAAAAACTTGAAAAAAACGAAGGCAAGCGTTATGATAGAAAAGAAAAAATATTGGAGGAATAACATGTCACATATTAAATTTGATTATTCAAAAGTTTTAGACAAATTTGTTGCACCACACGAAGTGGAATACATGCAAGCACAAGTTACAGCTGCTGACGAAATGATTCGTAAAGGGACTGGTGCTGGTAGCGACTTCTTGGGCTGGTTGGACCTTCCTGAAAACTACGACCGCGAAGAATTTGACCGCATCTTGAAAGCTGCTGAGCAAATCAAGTCAGACAGCGATGTTTTGGTTGTTATCGGTATCGGTGGATCTTACCTTGGTGCTAAAGCAGCAATCGACTTCTTGAACCACCACTTTGCAAACTTGCAAACAAAAGAAGAACGCAAAGCTCCACAAATCCTTTACGCAGGAAACTCAATCTCATCTACTTACCTTGCTGACTTGGTAGAGTATGTAGCTGACAAAGACTTCTCAGTAAACGTGATTTCTAAATCAGGTACAACAACTGAACCAGCTATCGCTTTCCGTGTCTTCAAAGAACTCTTGGTTAAGAAATACGGTCAAGAAGAAGCCAACAAACGTATCTATGCAACAACTGACCGCCAAAAAGGTGCTGTTAAGGTTGAAGCAGACGCTAACGGTTGGGAAACATTTGTTGTTCCAGATGATATCGGTGGACGCTTCTCAGTATTGACAGCAGTCGGTTTGCTTCCAATCGCTGCATCAGGAGCTGACATTAAAGCTCTTATGGAAGGTGCGAATGCAGCTCGAAAAGACTACACTTCAGATAAAATCTCTGAAAACGAAGCTTACCAATACGCAGCTGTTCGTAACATTCTTTACCGTAAAGGCTATGCAACTGAAATCTTGGTAAACTACGAGCCATCACTTCAATACTTCTCAGAATGGTGGAAACAATTGGCTGGTGAATCAGAAGGAAAAGACCAAAAAGGTATCTACCCAACTTCAGCCAACTTCTCAACTGACTTGCACTCACTTGGTCAATTTATCCAAGAAGGAACTCGTATCATGTTTGAAACAGTTGTCCGTGTTGACAAACCGCGCAAGAATGTGATTATTCCTACTTTGGAAGAAGACCTTGACGGCCTTGGTTACCTTCAAGGAAAAGACGTTGACTTTGTAAACAAAAAAGCGACTGACGGTGTTCTTCTTGCCCATACAGATGGTGATGTACCAAACATGTATGTGACTCTTCCAGAGCAAGACGCTTTCACTCTTGGTTACACTATCTACTTCTTCGAATTGGCAATTGCCCTTTCTGGTTACTTGAATGCCATCAACCCATTTGACCAACCAGGTGTTGAAGATTACAAACGTAACATGTTCGCCCTTCTTGGAAAACCAGGATTTGAAGAATTGAGCAAAGAACTTAACGCACGTCTATAATAGAAGAAAAGAGTGGTTTGTCCACTCTTTTTACTCTCTTTATTCATAGAGATTGGACTCAGCCAAGACTTGTGATATAATATAGAAAGCAAAAAGGCAGACGCCTAGAGACTTTATAGGAGAAACTATGTCAAAAGATATCCGCGTACGTTACGCACCAAGTCCAACAGGACTACTACACATCGGGAATGCCCGTACAGCATTGTTCAACTACCTTTACGCACGTCATCATGGTGGAACTTTTATCATTCGTATCGAAGATACTGACCGTAAACGTCATGTTGAGGATGGTGAACGTTCACAACTTGAAAACCTTCGTTGGTTAGGTATGGATTGGGATGAAAGCCCAGAAACACATGAAAATTACCGCCAGTCTGAACGTTTGGACTTGTATCAAAAATACATTGACCAACTATTAGCTGAAGGAAAAGCCTATAAATCTTACGTTACAGAAGAAGAGCTGGCATCTGAACGCGAACGCCAAGAAGCAGCTGGTGAAACCCCTCGCTACGTAAATGAATACCTAGGTATGAGTGAAGAGGAAAAAGCGGCTTACATCGCAGAACGTGAAGCAGCAGGAATTATCCCAACTGTGCGCTTGGCTGTCAATGAGTCAGGTATCTACAAGTGGCATGATATGGTCAAAGGCGATATCGAATTTGAAGGTGGCAATATTGGTGGTGACTGGGTTATTCAAAAGAAAGACGGTTACCCAACTTACAACTTTGCCGTTGTCATCGATGACCATGATATGCAAATTTCTCACGTAATCCGTGGAGACGACCACATTGCTAATACACCAAAACAGCTTATGGTCTATGAAGCACTTGGTTGGGAAGCCCCAGAGTTCGGTCACATGACCTTAATCATCAACTCTGAAACCGGGAAAAAATTGTCTAAACGCGATACCAACACCCTCCAGTTTATTGAAGACTACCGTAAAAAAGGTTATTTACCAGAAGCAGTCTTTAACTTTATTGCTCTTCTTGGTTGGAACCCAGGTGGCGAAGATGAAATCTTCTCTCGTGAAGAACTCATTAAACTTTTTGATGAAAACCGCCTCAGCAAGTCTCCAGCAGCCTTTGATCAGAAGAAACTCGACTGGATGAGCAATGATTATATCAAGAATGCAGACCTAAAAACTATCTTTGAAATGGCAAAACCATTCTTAGAGGAAGCAGGTCGATTGACTGATAAGGCTGAAAAATTAGTTGAATTATACAAACCACAAATGAAGTCAGTTGACGAAATCGTTCCATTGACAGACCTTTTCTTCTCAGATTTTCCAGAATTGACAGAAGCAGAGCGTGAAGTCATGGCGGGTGAAACAGTCCCAACAGTTCTTGAAGCCTTCAAAGCAAAACTCGAAGCGATGACAGATGATGAATTTGTAACAGAAAATATCTTCCCACAAATCAAAGCTGTTCAAAAAGAAATAGGTATTAAAGGGAAAAATCTTTTCATGCCTATTCGTATCGCAGTTTCAGGTGAAATGCATGGACCAGAATTGCCAGATACTATCTTTTTGTTAGGCCGTGAAAAATCAATCCAGCATATTGAAAATATGTTAAAAGAAATCTCTAAATAAGAAGGATGCAACAATGGACATATGGGAAAAGATGTACGAAGAAGCACAGAAACTATATAATCCACATGAAGTATCAGACTTTGTCTATGCCAACCATGTTGTAGCCGCAGTAGAAGCAGAAAATGGACAAGTATTTACAGGATTCTGTATGGAGGGAACCTGTGGTGTGTTCCATCTCTGTGCAGAACGGGCGGCACTCTTCAATATGTACCAATTTTCAGGACAAACTAAGGTTAAGAAAGTAATAGCTTTTCGAAACAAACCACCTTATGGTGGAAGTTCAGCCATGCCTTGTGGAGCTTGCAGAGAATTTCTCTTGGAGTTGAACGCTGAAAATAAAGATGCAGAATTCATGATGGACTACGATACGAGAAAGACAGTGAAAGTAGCAGAACTAATCCCATATTGGTGGGGAGAAGAACGTGCTTCTAAGTTTAATAATCAATAGAAGAGTCAGTATAATTCTGGCTCTTTTTACTTATATTTGAAAAAAGATAAAAAAAGTAGTTGACAAGGAAGAAAAAGTGGGTATAATAGAAAGAGTTGAAAACAACTCTAGGGTCCGTTGGTCAAGGGGTTAAGACACCGCCTTTTCACGGCGGTAACACGGGTTCGAATCCCGTACGGACTATGGTG
>NZ_CABFMF010000001.1 GCF_901875575.1 uncultured Streptococcus sp. | reverse complement strand
TGGGCATAAACTTTTACCTCTTCCTCCCTATTCACCTGAGTACAATCCTATTGAGAAAACATGGGCTCATATCAAAAAGCACCTCAAAAAGGTATTACCGAGTTGTAATACTTTTTTCGAGGCTCTTTTATCCTGCTCTTGTTTCAATTAACTATAGTATCAAACTAAAGATATCAATTTATCATTTCTAGATACACTTTTTTCTCCAATACTTTTCAATTCTTCCAAAATAGTCTAGAACAACTGAAACTTGCTTCTCTGTAACTAGAGAAATATTTTTAAACATTAGGAGTTCTACATAGCATTTTACTTGTTAAGTAGATTGACTAATAACTGCTTAAACTCTTTTATGAGTGGCTAAAATGCAACCGAAATACAATAGAAACAGCATGAGAAAAGAGCCTGGGACAAAAGTCTCATCAAACTTATCAAACGAAATGCCTTTGGTTTTCGAAACTTTGAAAACTTCAAAAAACGGATTTTTATCGCTCTGAACATCAAAAAAGAAAGGACAAAATGTGTCCTTTCTCGATCTTCGCTTTTCTTCAACCTACTACAGTTGACAAAGAGCCCTAATTTTTCAGTTTTTTCTGTATTATAAACCTAACAAATTTAAAATTCTATCAAAGACAATTTTTTATATATAAAAAATT
This sequence comes from uncultured Streptococcus sp., assembly GCF_901875575.1. Taxonomy (GTDB): domain Bacteria; phylum Bacillota; class Bacilli; order Lactobacillales; family Streptococcaceae; genus Streptococcus. The sequence goes on along the minus strand of NZ_CABFMF010000001.1, from coordinate 61,804 downwards.
AGTCTTTTTTTCTTTTAGTAACAAGCATAGCTGATAAGGCTAAACCTACACTTGCTAGGAAGATAGTTGTTTTAGATTGGATTTCCCCAGTTTCTGGTAAACTCTTTTCTTCCTTAACATCTTGCATTGTTGGTTCAGAAGTATCAAGATTTTGAACTCTTGATTCTAAGTTCTTACCTTTTTCGAATGAAGATATCATAAACTCAGTTTTCTCAAGCATTGGAGCTACTCGATCACCTACAGTTGATAATGAACCTGTGTAGACTGGAAACTCATGTACCAATGCTTCTACTGCATTTACTCCTCCAGCAAACTCAGGAACATCAAGAACTGGTGCTGGATCTTCACCTTTACTTGATTGAACAGGTTCTTCTGTTAATTCTTGATAGAAGCTAGCTAACTCATAAAACTCAGCCTTACCACCTTCCCAGACAAGTTTAACATCTAGAAGTGAACCACCATTTCGAATTGCAAATGTTTGGAGACTTGAAGAAATTGCGCCAAGATCTGTCCAACTTTCTTGTCCATCCTTAAGAGTTCTAGCCTGAACACGTGCCTTAGCACCTTCTGGAAGACTTGAAACGAGACGAAGATGGTTAGCATTGGTTGGTTCAGACAAGTGATAAACCATTTCTCCCTTATCTTGTTCTGCTTTGTAGCTGGTCAACACTTTTCCATCAACGAGGTTTGTATAGAAGTTTCCACGGCTTTCGCCACCTTTTCCTTCTACTGTTGGATCATTGATTGGTTTGACAAATTCGCCATCATTAATGACTAATTCTGTAAATCCTACAAAACGAGCATCATAGTCAGCAGTGTAGAGGACACGGAGATAATTAGCCTTAACTGGAGTTGCAAGCTCACCTTCAATGTAACGGTTACCTGGCATCTTAGAGTCATGCGTCCAACCATCAGTAAGCGAATCATCTTGTTGGCTATTGGCTACACCATCACCAACTGTAACGACATCTGTCCATGTTTTACCGTCTTGACTGACTTGGATTTTACCATCACGAAGATAGTTTTGAGTTCCGTCTTGGATGTAGGCTCTGATTTTCTTGATAGTGCGTTCGCTACCAAGTTTTAAGGTTACATGGCCATCTTTATGGGCATAGTCAGAAAACTCAACAAAATTGTTGTAAACACCGTCAAACAATTGATCAAGGTTATTTATCTTACGGACATCATTGCTTCCGTATGTTGGATGAATACCCATAGTTGTTGATTCTAGTGTTGTTGGTTGGACTTCTTTGGTAGTTACTAGAAGAGAAGTAGATGGAACAGCCTGCTCTTGATCTGTTTTATTAACAAGACGAACGTAACGTACCAAATGTGTTGCTACAGATCTATCAGTCAATTGACTAGCTGGTGTCCATTCTTGAGCATTAGCAGAGTATTCCAAGCTAAGTGCTGGATTTGTTTGACCTTGTAGTTGAATACTGTTCACTTCATGAATACGGTCAAGTTTCATTCCCAAATAACTATTTGCAGGAAGTTTTGTGCCAGATGGAATCTGAAGATCATAACGTCCTAGGCTATCAAATACTGGAGTTTCTTTCAGAGCATCAACATTGGTGTCTGTTAATTCAGTATTTCCAGAACGTGTCTCAACAGAGAAATCTGCAATGCGCCACCATAGATCGGTAGCTTTGGTGTTGCGTACCCGGACATAACGAGCATTAATAGCTCTTGTGACTTCCTTAGTTTGCTCACCTGTCAAACTATCCAATTCTTGCCATGCCTTTCCATCAGTAGAGTACTCAAGTACACCTGAAGCTAGTTTATCACCTGAACCTTGGTGAAGACGAACTTTCGTCACTGGCTTAACTTCACCCAAATCAAGTTGAGCCCAAGCATCAACTGGTGTAGTGTTACTACCATCAGCATTTGCCATCATAGCTTCTGTATTATCTTTACCATCAGTAATTTGACTTGCTGATGTTCTCAGTTTATAAACTAGATTTGAGCTAAGGCTAATTGTAGCAGTTTGTTGTTTACGAGCTTTCTCTACTGGACGATTTACTGCAATTTCGCGAACTGCAAACCAAGTGTTATCACGATCTTCTGTTGCAATCATACGTACTGCTTTAGCTTTGATGTTAAGATTTTCAAACTGAACAAGTGATTCATTACCAACATATGCTGGTTCTTTCAAACTTACCCAATTATCTTTTTCATCTTGATACTGAACTTCAGCCTTGCTAAATGTATCACGAGGATTTGATTGAGTTCCCATGGCGAAGGTCAAATTTTGAATAGCAACTAGCTTGTTGAACTTCATACCAATGTAATCACCTGTCTTGATACTATTTGGTGATTTAATGAGGGCATGTGTTGCTAGGTCACCATCTGTTACTTCTGCCAGACCACCTTCTACACCCGTTCTATTAGTAATGAAACTACTAATGATTTGATCTGGATGCAATACTTTTTGAACTTCAGAAGCAAGAACTTCTTTCAAGGAAAGGATGAATGGACGGATATGTTGTACACCCAACTCAGCCTTTTCAAGATGGTCTACATAATGGAAAGTATGAGTTTGTGACTGTTCGTATAATTTCAAACCTTTATAATAACTGTCCCAAAGTTTGGCTGCATCATTTGACGACATCGCTTCTGTTCCTGTAAGGAAGGCGTCTAAAGCTTTCATTTGATCAATTGTATTATCCAACCAATAGTGAATTTGGTTAACCATTTTTGGATCACCAGATGCTTTATAGACTTCAGCAGCTTCTTTTAACTTAGCAAATTCAGCACGTAAAGCTCCACGTTCTGCAGTCACATCCTGACCTGCTTTTAGTTTGGTTACAAAGTCTGTCAATTTAGGAGCCAATTCAACTGATTCCTCAAGTTTTACTACACGACCATCCATATTTTGGTTAATCATGTGCTTACCAAGTTCACGGAAAGCAGCCGAAGTTTTACTATCTTCAAAGTGTCCATTTTCTACAAAATTGAAGGCAACATCGTTAACTTTCTTCGCTTCTTCTTCAGTCTTCCACTGTTTCCAAGTATATTGAGCTCCTGCAAAAAGGGCGATCTTAGATGGTTCTGACTGTTGCATTGGGTTCAACATAATACCAGAAAGGAGACTTGGATCCACATTCGGATGAAGGAATTTCTCACCACCACCAAGAATCAAATGTTGTTTAGAGTTATCTGTAACTGGCCAGTTAACCCAAAGAGATACTGGACGATAAGTTTTACCACCTGCTGTCAGATTATTCTTAAGGGTTGATAGGAAGTTCTCAGAAACTTCACCCCAAATCTTACCACCAGTCAAAGTCATAGAGGCGGAACTTGGAAGATTTTCATTGAGAGCCTTCAACTCCGCTTCACGACCATTACCCCAATACTGACCTGGTACAAAGATCATTTCTTTGCGAAGACCGCTATAGGTTCCCTGCATTTCTGTTAACCAGTTGGTCATGTCATTCATCAAACGGTTGTAGCTATTGTAACCGCCTACTGGACTTGGTGCATCATCTGCTAGAATACCAAACTCACGTACCCCTACTTTCATTAATTGAGTAAATTTAGCCTTAATGGTTGCAAGGTCTTGCTGATAGTGAGTCTCATCATCAAATCGAATGCGGTTATTCATGAATGGATGGATTGTCCAAACATAACGAGTCTTGTTTTGATTTCCGACACGAGCAAGGTCACGAATTTCAGCTAGTTTTTCTTCTGGATAAAGTTCACGCCATTTCTTGTTGTGATATGGATCATCTTTTGGTGCAAAGAAGTATTGGGTCAACTTCAAGTCACCACCATAGCGCATGAGTTCTGCACGGTCTGCATTAGACCATGGATTTCCATAGTATCCTTCGATGAAACCACGATTTTTAATTTCAGCGTAATCCTCAACTGTCACATTGCGTAGGACTGGCGCTGGGCTTTCTTTAAGCATGTGTTTCAAAGTTGTCAAACCATAGAAAACTGCATCCGTATCTTTTCCGACGATAGAGATAGAGTTATTCTTGATAGATAATGCATAAGCATCAATCTTATTAAAAAGTTCTGATTTAACGTTGGACAATTGCTTTTCAGCTTGTGACTCTTGTCCATGTACTCCGAGATAGATATTAGTTGCACCAGCAACCGCTGATTTGCTTGTTGTATATGAAACTTGGTTGTCCTGCAAAACGCTCTTCAAACGATTACGTGTATAAACATCAAGTTGATCGCCCATTACAAGGTTGACTGTCTTACGAAGAGCTGTAACACCTTCTTCATAAGTTACTTTTTGTGGAGTTGGGAAGATCTTATACTCTTTCTTAAGATAGTCGTCACTCTTACTTGCTGCAACAATGCTTTCTTCACTAGCTGGTTTACTTGCTGTGAACTGATCTGCTAATTCAACTGTTCCATCACCAATTTCTTCTACTTTTGGTTTTTCAGGAGTAATCGGTGTCTCAGGTTTCGTTGGTTCAGAAGTTTCTTGTCCTTCTTTGACAGGTTTTAACAAATGAACTTCCGCAGCACTTGCAAAACCACCTACACCTTCCAATACTTTCAAATCAATCTTGTTTGTATGAACAGGGGCAAAGTTAACAGTTTTTTCTTGGGTATTATTTTCCCATTTACCTTCTGAAACCTTAACCATTTGACCATCTTTTTGAGCAAAGATTTCGTAACGAGTGACAATACCATTTCCACCATTCGGACGCGGTAAATAAGATAAACCATTAACTTTTTCCGCCTCTTTCAAAGTCATCGAAAGCGTGTATGGTGCAGCATCACCAGTCCATTTAGTATGCCAGAATGTGTTTGGATCATTGTCAAAGGCTTTTTCAACAGTGCCTTCAGTCGCTGTTCCTGGTGTTTCTTGACTAGTTGCAGAAACTGTGAAATGATCTGTTGGAATCAAACGAGGATTTACAAATGGTTTATCTGACAACTCTGCACTATGTAAAATTCCTTTGAACCCACCGATGCTTTCAAGCGGTAGAACCAAGCTATTGTGGGCAAAGCGAGGGTGAGCTGGATTTGCGATACGTTCAATCTTCTCACCATCCACATAGAATTCCGTTGATTGTGGTTTGCTCACAATAGAGATTTGATAACGTTTGTTCTTTTCAAGTTTTTTCTTGAATTGGATATGGAACTGTTCAAATTGATAAGCAAGATAGCCGTCTTTATCAGCTAGATAGATACGGTTGTCTCCACTTGTTGAGAAGGTTTGTTCACCGTCTCCAGTGACAGTTACATCAAACTTCAAGACATGACTTGGACCAACGTCACCAGCTAGTCCTTCAATACTGCTGTCTTTATCAAATGCTAAACCTTGATCAGTTGCTTTTACTTTCTTACTTGCATAGTTTTTCACTGTTTCAGGATTGATAGTAAATAAATCACTTTGATTAATCTCTTTTTCAGGATTTGACTGTGGTGCATAAGGGCTGGTTGGCAAAGTACGTTCTTTAAAGGTTGCTGCAGCTCTGTCAGAACCCCAAGTACGTTCTGCAGTTGTTTGCATGCTCTTGAAGAAGCGTTTGAAGATATCATAGGATGTCAAACCTGTCTCATGAAGATCAATATTATCATTCCAAACTGCGTGGCCACCACCAATTACATTTGGATTTGATGCCTCTAGAAGTGGACCATGACCTGTTCTGAAATCGTTTGGTGTCCAACCATTATATTGAGTTTCATAGTTAGCATAATCACCATAAGCTGCTTGACGATTATCACCATTAGGTACACTATAGGTTGGAATATCTGTTATGTTGATAATCTTAGCTCCCTGAGCAATAGCTTCTTTTGGTTGCTGCCAGCCAATACTCCAGATATCAACTTCTACATCTTTCCAATCAACCGCTGTTTTACCTCGTTTCGCACTGAGCGATCCCCAAATACGAGGTGTATATCCTTTTCCTTTAATGTATTTAATAAGGTCATTGACATAACGACGATAGCTTTCTCTACTACCATAATATTCGTCCGTACCAATATGAACGGTAGATACGCCATGAAGCGGTGCATCTGGTCCATCTAGGAGTTTGTCATAAACTGATTTGACAAAAGCCAGCGTTTCATCATATTTGTTATCTAAGTCGAGCATGGCAACGCGCTCTACGTTATGTTTACCTCTGTAATCGCTCAGACTACCTTGATACATGAGGTCTGGACGAACTTTGACAAATGACAGAGCATGACCTGGTGTGTCAATTTCAGGTACTAGATTGATATGCAAGGCCTTAGCAAGTTTAATCAGATTTTGCATCTCTTCTTTAGTATAGTGCTCATCTGATGTTAATTTTTGACCATTCTTACCGACAATATCTGTCTCTACACGGAAACCTGTCTTAGCATGTTCTAGAACATATTTAAGCTCTTCTTCTTGTGTTAAGTTCTTACCTGCCAAGTGTTCCTTTAGGAAGATATAGTTATCGTTGAGGTGCAACTGCAAGTCGTTCATCTTGTAGTAAGCCATGTTAAGCATGATATCTACAAGGGCATCATAAGGAATAAATTTACGACCTGTATCTAGCATAAAGCCACGGTGACTGAAGCTTGGGAAATCACGAATTTCTCCATTTTGGAGATTACTTTCCCCCATTTGAAGAAGAGTACGAGTGGCGTAGAAGGCTCCTGTGTTCGTTGCAGCTTCGATCGTAATGACACCATCTTGGATAGCTATGCCATAACCTTCCTTACCATACCCTTTGTTTTCAACCTTCTTAAATTCGATTCTTTTCTGAGCTTGTTTATCACCTGTTGTAAGTTCTAAACCTCGACTAGCCAAATCTGATTGATAGAAAGTTGCTGCCTGATCAAAACCAGAATCTCCTGTCGCAAGAACTGTATCTGAAGTGATAGAAGATTGACCTTCTTTTCCATACCATTGTTGAACAGCTGGTGCTACTTTGGGTTTGACACCCACACCTTCATCCTGATGTAGCCCCTTGATGACTACTTCAAATTCTTTAGTAAAGGTATGTGAATCTTGGACTTGCTCCACCATAACTTTTACTCGTTGATCAGTCAAAGGTTTATAGATATGATTGTGAAGATCAATGACACCTTGCTTATTACTTCCGATGAGACTGACTTTTCCTGGTAGAGTTGGCAAAACAAGAGACTGTCCATCTTTAGCAACAGTCAATTCTGTAACCTGACGGATATCCGTTACCTTACTTGTATCAGGAATATTCGAATAAGCCCGAATTTCTTGAATCCCAGCGTTTCTCCAGCCCATTGTACCCGCTTGATAGTCATTGATTTCTAACTTGAGATATTTAGCTTGAATACTATTAGCTAAGTCAACTTTCTCATCTAAAACAGGTTCTCCAGTCTTGGTATGAGCTAGCTTCCATTGTTTTTCTCCACTAGCATTTACATCATCTTGACCTGCATAGTAGAGGCTCCAAGATTTGATATTTGGATCATTTTTACCATTACGAACGCGACGATCCCAATCAATTTCCACATGTCTAATTAGTGTTGTTTTTGGCAGCGTTAATTCAAAGGTTGGCTTTTCAATATTTTGATTAGTTGCCCAACGAGTATCAGGGTCCCCATCTACTGCCTTGTCAGCAGTAAAAGGAGTTCCAGTTTCTGAGTCGTTTGCTTGAACGGTAATACCTTCTAAATGGTTACGGTCTTCCCTATCTTCGATTTCCTTTTCTACAGGTATTGTAGTAGCCGGTTTGTTTTCTGACGTTTGATTATCAGCAGGTTTTGAAGTTTCAGTTGGTTTTGGAGCTACAGGACTTGTTGCTGGTTTTTCTGTTGCAGGCGCTGTAGGTTTGGTTGTTTCTTCACCTCCATGATTTTCACCATGACTTGTATCTGCCGTTGCTTCTAATTCAGCGTTCTTTAAGAGAGGTGCTAAATCGTCTGGTAACTTGTCTAAAGGCTGGGCTTGTGTGACAGTACCTTCTTTCTTGGGTGTTCCATTTGTTTCCGCCGCTTGTACTACATTCGCACCAAAGATACTGGCCCCAATCATCACCGACGCTACACCAATTGCATATTTTCGAATACTAAAATGACAGCGTCTTTCAAAAAAATGTCTATCCATCTTTCTCCTATTCCTTTCATCCACTTATTTTATCAAAGTAAGCGGTCTCATTTTCTATTTAAAAACGGAGAGAACCTAGAGGTCCTCTCCAGCTAATGAATGTTTATATGAATTCTAGTACTATTTAGTCTAAAATCCTAAGATATTTATTCTTCTTTACGTTTTGTGGCAAGGACAGCAGCAGATAAAGCGAGACTAACACTAGCTAAGAAGATAGCTGTTTCAGACTTGCTTTCACCTGTTTCTGGTAAAGCCTTTTGTTCTGTTCTTGATGGCGAAACTTTAGATTCTTCAAGATTGCCTTGGCTCATTTGACTGATACGATAAGGTTCCTTTTCAAGCATTAGATTGGCTTGATTAGTTACGGTAGCTGGATTGCTAGTATAAGCTGGTTTTTGATTTACCAAAGCTTCTACCGCATTTACTCCACCAGTATATTCTGGTTGTACTTCTAGTGTAGGAGCCGGTTCGTCACCTACTGTAGCAAGTATTCCTTTGTACTCAGGAACCTCAAAAGTTGGTGTAGCTTCATCCCCCTTACTGCTTGAAGGAGTTTCAAGTTGAACTGCTTGCTCTTTTAATTGGTTGAGATAATCAGCAAGGAATTCAACTAGTCTGTTTGTCAAGAGATGATTGTCAGTTGCGTATTTCATACTATTAGCTACACTTGCTACCTCTTCTTTATTTTCTTTACTTGTCAATTTTTGTGCTTTTGCTAAAGCTTTTTCATAAGCTGACAAATCAAGAGGTGTTTCAGCTACTTGAGGTCGAATAAAGATGAGTTCAGCAGCAGCTTGATATTTATCACCACCGTCTCCATAAGTCTTAGTACCTGTCAAAACAATTTTCTTAGCCTTGATTGTCTTACCAAAATCAATATCTTTTGGTTTATTGTTATCTGGCCAATCAGTTGCAGTGAAAGTATGTTCTTTACCAGACTCATCTGTCACAACCAGTTTCACATCTCGCAAGTTACCATTTGATCCTGATCCACGTGGCACATAACGGAATCCAGTGATTTCTGTCGCTTCTTTCAATACCATAGTTGCAGGTTTGCCCACATCTCCACCATTCCAAGATGTATGCCATAGACTTGACAAGTTCCCATCAAAGGCATTTGCTAAATCTTCTCCCGCTTGAGCTGGAGCATTCAGTGTTTCAAAGTCTTCCGCTACCAAGGATGTTTTCTTCTGTACCAAAGCATTCTTAAGAGTTTCAATCTTAGCAATCTCGGCACGCGCTTCTTCTACACTAATGTCATCATCTGCTTGGCTGAGGTTATAGACAGCCTCTTTCAATGCATCCATAGACTCCTTAGTATAGCTGGTCATAGCAACAGTTGGCAAGTAGTTCTTCAAGGCATTATCGGTTAACATCTTACCTGTTAATGTAATTTCCTCAATTTGAAGTTTATCCATGATGAAGTCGTTATAACCGCGGAAGTTTGCATTTCCACCAGAGTCACCACGTGTATTGCTTGGATTACCAGTTGAGTAGATACCAATCCAAGTATCGCCTGTTTCTGCACCTGTTACAAGGAAGGTTACTTTTTTGGCTTTATTAGAATCTGTCCAAGTATTTGGTAATTCATGCATTTCTAAGTTGCTCGCTTGATTACCACGGCGTCCAGTTTGGAATTCACCTTTACCAACTACAAATGCATAGGTATTGTCAGAGCCTGCTTCGTATTCAAAAGTTACACGATAAGTCTTACCAGCTTCAAAACGGAAGTTTTGCGGAATTGTTTGGTAAACCAAGTTACGACGGCTAACAAGACCATTTGTCTTAAGTGACCAATCTCCTTCAATAACATCATCAACTTTCTTACCGTTCCATCCACGCTGTGTATATGGATCATGTTTTTCAGATAAGTGGGTACGGTTGTCTTCAACATTTTCAATACCACCGATTACAAATGGGAAAATACCTTGTGCAACATTTTCAAAGTCTTGTTTAAAGGTTCCTTTTCCAGTATCGTGATTATCTCCGTACATGCTTGAATTATTTTCAAAAGTACGAATTTCATCAAAGTAAGTTGCTTCCGCTCCTGCTTCCCGGCTCAAGGTTAAAGTAACATTTGATACATCAGAACCTGTTGTGAAGAAGGCATACATGTTTTGGAAGTAACTTGTATCATCTACAGTAGCATTATCACGACGTGTATTATGAGCATAGGCTTTCACATAGTTAAGAGCTAATGACTTGTTAGTATAACTTGTCACTTCTTTTTCACCTGTATTTACTGTGATACTTGCCTTAGCATTACTACGGTTATCAACCCCGACATAAACTGCATACTTGGTATTTGGTTTCAAACCAGTTAATTTCTGAGTGAGGCTGACCGTGCTCTGATTACCTTGAATTCGAAGCATTTCATTTGCGCCTTGAGATTTCACGATTTCTGCTTTAGAAGCATCACCTAAAATGGTCCAATGTTTCAAGCTTCCACTGTTAAATCCTTGGTCATAGATATGCATACCTTCACTCCATGACATTTCAGGATTCGTTTGTTTAGAGCGATAGAGTACATAAGGTTGATTTGCAGTAAGATCAAGGGTAATCTTACCATCTTTCACAGCTACTTCCTGTTCTTCAGTCTTACCTTGGTCAGTTAGTTTATAAAGGTAAACCTTACTATTCGCCCAGTTGCTAGGAAGCGTCCAAGTTGTTGCACCAGCTTGCGTATTGAAGTAGTACATTTTTTCCTTGTCACTAGCAAGTTTTTTCCCATTTGCATCCCAGTTCCATGGAGTCAAGTAAGCTGAACCATCTTGGATAACACGTCCATTAAGTGTTACTGTACGTTCACGGTATTGCGGGCTATTGATATCATTTGACTTACGAGTCACAACTACCTTATTGTTATCAGCATCTACTAACTCAACTTTCATTTCTGGAGTCCATTTATATGTACTACCATTGTCTGACATTGTAACAGGTATTCCATTTTCCCATTTGCTTACAGTGAAGTGTTGGAAGTACTTGGTCATGACATCATGAGCAAACAAGTTAGTTACATAGCCATTGTAGTCGCTTCGTCCTTGCCAACCTTCAAAGTCCTTCATACTATATCCACCTAGAAGAGGATAGTCAGCGGCACCACCATAGCTTCTGTAATCACCAACCCAAGAGTCTTTTTGGTGGTTACGGATAAAGCGAGTAATAGCACTGTTGATACCTTTATTAGTGTAGCCACCATAAGTCAAGTCTGCTGCCCAGTGTTGGAAGGTTGAATCATATTCACCACCATGACCCCACTCAATAGCAAAGCGCCAACCCTGTTTATTAATTTCTTTAGCAAGAACGTGGGTAGCCCAAGCACCGTTGTCACCTGATTGACCATTCCCCCATACATCGACATAGATAAAGTCAAGGCCTTCACCAAGTTTGTTTTTCAATTCTTCCCAACGAGCCAAACGGCCATGTGCTAGGTCATATGCGGCATCAATATTAATACCTTGGTCTAGCCAGTTCCATCCATAACTGAAGCTGCCATCAGCATTCTTGCGAAGAATATTTTCGTTAAAGTATTTAGACTCAGGATAAGTTTCTGAAGCATTAACGTGGATACCAAGATGAGCTCCATATTTCTTCGCTTTTTCAATCAAGGCCTTGAAGTCTTCTACACCACCAATACGTTTACCAATATCAGCATAGTTCAAGTGACCAGAGTCATGACCTTCGCTACCATATCCTTTTAAGAGGACACCTTGTCCAAGCCCATCTGTATGAAGATTAATCTTCTTGATACCATCCAAAGTCATAAGGAATGGGTTCTGAGCTTGAGAGCCAAAGTTCATCGCGATACGATATGCTGTGATATCCTTGACTTTTTCCCAACCTTGAGGGTTGTTCATAATGCTACGATAAGCAATGGCACCATCTTGCCAGTCCACTTTCTTATCCGCATTGGCATCTTCAGTGATAACAACTTTAGCACTTGGAAGTTCCTTAGTATATTCTGGGAAGACAATGCCCTTATACGCTTTTTCCCATTGCCATTCAGAGCTTTGAATTCCCACATAGTTTGTATTTCCAACGGTTTGTTTGAATGCTGTCAAACGAGTCCAGTCATTCGAACCACCACCGTAGCTGTTTTGAGAATTGCTCCAGACACCTGCAGCAAGCTTATCTGTAGAAACAAAACCATACATGTAACCCTTAGCCAAATCTTTCATTGGATTGGTTACAGCAATATGATCATCTCCACTGATATGAGTGTTGTTTGACATGGTTGCCCCATCAAACTTAGCCCCAGCTTGGTCGCTTGAAACCGACACAAGTGAGTTCCCTAAGAAATTGATTGAGGAGAGAAGTTTTCTTTCATCATCAATCTTCTGACCTGGAGTGACTTGATTGTGGTTTACAATCTTGGTCACATCAAAGTGCAATTGATTGTCCACAACTTGCAAACGTACGGTCATATCTGCATTGATGAAATTCTTCTCATCACGAAGCTTCATCAAGTACTCTGCAGTAGTATCATTGATCTTCTTATAGGTGACTTCAGGTGTAATTTCGTGATTGTTTACCAAGATTTTCTTAAGTTGTTGAACTTGCCCAGGTAAAGTATGACCATTCAGCGTGTATTCCTTGACACGTGGAAAGGCTTGGTCAATTACTGCTTTTAGTACTTTTGACTCAATAGTATCGTACTTAACGTTACTGTCATCAACCACTTCACCTTTTTCTTTTTCAACAGGTTCCTGATTCTTTTTAACGCCTTCTTGGTTATCTGTTTTAACGTTTATAATAGTTCTTTCACTACCATTGTAAGTACCAGCTTTAATTAAGATTTTCTTTTCATTCTTGAGATTTTCATTTACAGCAGCTGGTAAGGTTACAGTGTCAAAAAGCTTCACATCATTATTTGTAGCATTAAGCTGACCGTCTGATTTCAAGCTAATATTCAAATGATTGACTGATCCGTTTACTGGAGCAGCTACACGTCCACCTTGATACCATGTGCTATTTCCAGGTGTTTTATATTCCCAGAACCAACCACCTTGATCATAACCTACAAAAACATTGTTTTCAGTATCCTTATATTTCATAAAGACACCAAAACGTGATTTGCCTGTTTCAGACTCTTCTTTAAATGTAAAATCAACCGTTGCATTTCCATTAGCATCAACTGCCAAACCTTTCTTTTCAAACAATGCTGGTTTTTTAGCATTGTCATTTTGAGAAGTAGATTCTAGTCGATTATAGCGAACACCATTCTCTTCACGAATGCTAACTGTTCCCTGTTGATCCTTTGTTGCAACAGTTTGCCACTCAGGAGTAATCTCCTTCGATGTCTCTGGCTTAGCTGTAGCTGGTTTTTCTTCTTTCGGCTTATCTGCTTTTGGCTTTTCTTCAACTGGTTTTTCAGTTTCTTCTAAATTCGCAGGTTTTGAACTATTAATTCCATTGATATGGTCTTGTATCCATTTTAACTGGGCTGGAGAGAAAAGAATTCCACCACTACGTACACCTTCTACACCATTTTGATGTACTCCAATTAATTTTCCATTAGTATCAAAGATACCACCACCACTTGCTCCTGGTTTCCCACCTTGATAACCAACACCTTGAACTCCTTCACCATAAGGTTCAGCAAAATCTACAGTAGCATTAATAACTGGTGCTAACTTACCGGCAGGGTAGCCGAACATATTAACCTTATCTCCAACTTTTTTAACTATTGGTTTTTCAGTCACTTCAACTGGCGCATTTTCAAGTACTGTACGTAATCTAACTAGAGCTAAATCGTTTTTATAGCCTTTTAGATATCCATCACGATCCCAATGAATAACATCTTTCTTACTGAAGTTCACATCTTCTAGACCTTGATAGGATATGCTGAAAATATCCCCATCCCCTGCATCATTATCCACAACCTTACGGTTGTTTCCATCTGGAACATCCTTAATAAAATTATGGGATACAGTCAAAACAAGGTCCTTACCAACCACAATACCACTACCTTCTCCAGATGGAGTTTTAATTTTAACAGTAGCACCATAGTTCAATTCACCATTTTTGCTTTTAGCTACATCATCAGGTACCAGACTATCTGTATCTTTAGCCAATTGATCCTTGTTAACTTCTTTGCCATTATCAGTTGCATGATCTAATTTGCCAGCTCCATCTTTAGGTGATGCATTTGTGTTTTCTTTCTTTTCCTTTTCAAGAGCAAGCAACTCTTCCTCAGTTTTTGGACCATCCGTTGTTTCAGCAGAACCTGGATTTGCTACTGCAGCGTCTTTATCAAACTCTCGTCCATTATCGCTCGCTTTTTTATCCAAATTAGCCAACTCACTTGGCAAATTATCTGTTGAACCAACTGTTGGTGTGTCAGCCATTACTGGAGCAGTAGCAAAAAAACTAGCACCAATCATAACTGAAGCAGCACCTAGTGCAAATTTGCGAATGCTATACTTGCAACGTTTTTCAAACAATCTTTTATCCATCTGTTGAATCGTTCCTTTCAGTTTATACAGTAAGCGTTTCCATGTTTCTTTAAAAAATAACCTCCCTATATTTTAACCACTTCTGAATAAACATATTATTTTTTTATTTAAATGTAATATAACAAAAATGCTTTGAAAAATCAATAGTTTAATAGGTAAATTTAGTAAAAGGATAATCTCTTTAGTAGCTTTAGCTAAAATTACTTTCAAAATCGATTTTATATTAAAAATACTATAGAAAAAAGAATTACCACAGAGACATTAGGATTAAGCACCTAAATGGTCATGGGTAATTCAATAAATTTCGTTCTAATTTTTTACTTTTATTCTTGTAATACTTTACGTGGTTTAGTGCCTTCAGCTGGACCGATGACTCCTGCTATTTCAAGTTCTTCCATGAGGCGAGTTGCACGGTTAAACCCAACTGATAAACGACGTTGAATCATAGATGCACTAGCTTTCTGGGTTTCGATAACCAAAGCCTTTGCTTCCTCGAAGAGGGGATCTCCTCCAGATTCGCCATCAGAAAATTCTCCATCATTTTCTGAAACTTCTCCCGGGTCAAAACTATCATCATAGTCTGCATCAGCCTGTTCCTTGATAAAGTTGACGATGCGTTCAACATCATCATCTGAGATAAAGGAACCTTGCAGTCGGACTGGATGGTTTTCATCGATTGGTTTAAAGAGCATATCTCCTCGGCCAAGCAGTTTCTCAGCTCCATTTTCGTCCAAGATGGTGCGCGAGTCTGTACCTGATGATACAGCAAACGCCACACGAGATGGGACATTGGCCTTAATCAAACCAGAAATAACATCGACTGATGGTCGTTGGGTGGCAAGAATCATGTGAATCCCTGCTGCACGCGCCTTTTGTCCGAGACGGATGATGGCATCTTCCACTTCCTTACTCGCTACCATCATAAGATCAGCCAACTCATCCACAATCACGACAATGAGTGGCAAAGGAATTTGTTTGTATTCTGACTGGGCGTTGAATTCCTCAACCCTAGCATTGAAGCCTGCGATATTACGCACACCTACCTTTGCAAAAAGCTCATATCTGTTTTCCATCTCATCCACCACCTTTTGGAGTGCCTTACTGGCCTTACGAGGGTTGGTAACAACAGGAATTAAGAGGTGAGGAATATCATTGTAGACGGACAATTCAACCATTTTCGGATCAACCATCATAAATTTGACTTGATCAGGACGTGCCTTCATAAGAATACTTGCGATAATACCGTTAACTGCGACCGACTTACCAGAACCAGTCGAACCTGCAACGAGCAAATGAGGCATTTTCGATAGATCAAAAGCTCTAGCAGTCCCGTTAACTGCTTTTCCAAGAGGGATCTCTAAGAGATTTTCTGCTTTCGTTTGCGATTGTTCCCAGAGCTCACGGAAAGAGACAGTTGCAATCTCAGAGTTAGGAACCTCGATACCAACTAGGGATTTTCCTGGAATAGGTGCTTCAATCCGGACATCCTTTGCTGCCAATGCAAGAGCTAAATCATCAGCCAAGTTAGAAATACGGTTAACTCGCACACCTACAGCCGGTTTAATTTCATACTTAGTAACAGATGGTCCAATTTCAGCCCGCTCAACTGTCACCTTAATCCCAAAACTTGCAAAGGTTTCTTCGAGGATTTTAATATTTTCACGAACGATTTTCTTTTCCTTGGACTGATCTTTGGGTTTGTCAGGTGCAAAGAGTTGTAAACTTGGAAGTTTGTATTCGATAGCTTCCTTTGCAGAAAAATCAACCTGTAGATCTTGATCCTCAAATTCTTCTTCCACATCTGGAATTTCAAATTCGGGTTGAGGAAGGATAATCTCAGGTTCAATCCATTCTTCTTCAGGAATTGGTGGGACATCATCCATCGAATTTTCTGATAAGATTTCTCCCGTTTCCATATCTACAGGAGGCATAGTGAGCAAGGATTGTTCCGCCTCTTCTTTTTCTAGTCTTGCTTCCTCTTCAGCCTTTAAGCGAGTTTTTTCTTCTTGCAGAACAAAACGCTCTTGTTTACGTCTTTCGTGACCTTCCAACCATCTAGCAAATCCTCTACTGATAAATTCAGCGATATCATAAACAGACCAAGGACTCATTAAAAGAGCTCCAGTTAAAATAAATAAAGCTCCAACAAAAAATGTCCCGATATTTGAGAAAAGAAAAGCTATTGGAAGATAAAGCCCAACACCAATCAAACCTCCTCCAGCAAAACTGCTCGTTCGAAAGCCTGTTATATCAGTTACAATCTGAGCCATAGTTCCTTTGAAAACAGACTGCTCTATACCATACTGCCAAACTAGGTAGGCTTCAAAAATCAGAAGTAAACCTGCAAATATAGTAAAAAATCCAGACAGAATCCCTTCATGCTTTCTTAACCATTTAAATAAAAACAAATAGATAAAGAGAGCAAAAATTGCCAGATAAGCCAGACTTCCAACCAAAAGTCGGATAAGATTGTAAAGGGTTATGCCTGCAGCACCAAGTTTTAATGCTGCAAGAATTAACAAGAAGGCAATCCCTAAGGAAATCAACATCCTTTGGATAGCCTGCTTTCTTTCCAGTTCTGCTTTAGACGGTCTCCGTCTTGTTTTAGTTGTATTCTTGTTTGCCATTCTTCTATTATACCATATTTCACACCTATTTCGAAAAGAGAAAAAGATTGCATCTAAGAGATACAATCTTTCGAATTCATTCTTTCGTTTATGCTTGAGGTTTACGAAGGTAACCATAGACCACACCACTTACAAGAGCTCCTACCAAGACAAAGACAAGGTATAAAAGAGCATTTGAAGTAAGGGCAATGACGAATATTCCTCCGTGTGGGGCCATTAGTTTGATACCTGCGAGACCAACTAAACCTCCTGCTACTGCTGAACCAAGGATGAAACTTGGAATCGCACGAGCTGGGTCAGCAGCCCCAAATGGAATAGCACCTTCAGTAATAAACGATAAGCCCATAACGATGTTTGTCAAACCTGAGTTGCGTTCTTCTTTAGTAAATTTATCTTTGAAAAGAAGAGTTGCGACAAAGATGGCAAGCGGTGGAACCATTCCTCCAGCCATTACTGCTGCCATAGCTACTGAACCACCAGTAGAGACAGTTGCTGCAAGCGTACCAGTACCAAAGACATAGGCAGCTTTGTTAACTGGACCACCCATATCCACAGCCATCATTCCTCCAAGAACGATACCAAGAAGGACAGCTGAGCCTCCTCCAAGACCGCCTAGGAAATCATTCATAGCAGTGTTAATTGCCGCCATTGGGATGTTAACAGCTAACATGACAAATCCAGTCAAGATTGTTCCAAAAAGTGGCAAGAGAAGAATTGATTTAGCACCTTCAAGTGAACGAGGAACTTTCACATATTTCTTGATAGCAAGAACCAAGGCACCTGCGATAAATCCACCAACAAGGGCACCTAGAAAACCAGATGAGACACCTGCAAGAGTTGCAGTTGCTTCACCACCAGCTGCATAAGGGATTTTTCCAAAAGCAAAACCTTCTTTTGCGATAGCACCAGCCACGAAACCTGCAACCAAACCTGGTTTTTCAGCAATAGAGTAGGCAACATAACCTGCAAAGACTGGAAGCATCAAACCAAAGGCAGCTCCACCTATTTTCATGAACATAGAAGCTAGTTCATGGTAGGAACCAAGATTACCAAGGTTTTCATTTGGAACACCCAAGGCACCATCAATCAAGAAGGCAAGGGCAATCATAATCCCACCACCGATTACAAATGGCAACATTTGAGATACACCACTCATCAAGTGTTTGTAGAAGGCACCACCAAAGCTTTGTTTTTCGTTAGAGGCTGTTGTAGCTTTTGCACCATTAGCGGCACGGTAGACTTCAGCATCTCCTGAAAGAGCCAAGTTAATCAATTCTTCGGTCTTACGGATACCGTCTGCAACTGGACGATTGATCAATGGTTTGCCATCGAAACGGTCCATCTCAACTGCCTTATCTGCTGCGATGATAACAGCTTTAGCCTTGCGGATATCTTCTGCAGTTAGTTGATTTCCAACACCGCTAGCACCGTTGGTTTCGACCTTAATACCAACTCCCATTTCAGCTGCTACTTTTTGAAGAGTTTCTTGGGCCATGTAAGTGTGGGCAATACCTGTCGTACAAGCTGTAACAGCCACGATAAAATCACCAGAGTCATTGGCAGGTACTTGAATAGATTCCTCAGTTTTTTCTGAAGCTTGGTCAAAAAGTTCGATAACTTGGTCAGCTGATGTTGCTTGACGAAGTTTGTCAGCAAAACCGTCTTTCATCAAGTATTGAGACAATTCTGCCAAGGCTGCCAAGTGAGTGTCATTAGCACCTTCTGGAGCCGCAATCATAAAGAAGAGGTCAGTTGCTTGTCCATCCAAGCTCTCATAGTCAACACCCTTATTAGACTTTGCAAAGAGAACTGTCGCTTCTTTGACAGCAGCGTTTTTGCTGTGAGGCATGGCGATACCGTCTCCTAAACCAGTAGAAGTCAAAGCTTCACGCGCCAAAATGCCTTCTTTAAAGGTTTCAAAATCAGTCACATAACCGTGGTCTGTCAAACTTTTAATCATCTCTTCAATGACAGCTGCTTTTTCAGTTGCCTGTAAATCCAGCAACATGACATCTTTTCTCAATAAGTCTTGAATTTTCATCTTTTTTCTACCTCAACTTTTTCATATGTTTCTTTAATGAATTCTGCTGTTGCCAAGTCATCCGAGAAAGTAGTTGCTGTTCCACAAGCTACTCCCCATTTGAAGGCTTCTACTGCGTCTTTTGATTTGACAAACTCGCCTGTGAATCCTGCAACCATAGAATCACCAGCTCCAACTGAATTTTTCACTGTTCCTTTGATTGGTTTAGCGAAGTAAGCTCCCTCAGATGTGACAAGAAGGGCACCGTCCCCAGCCATAGAGATAATAACATTTTGAGCACCGTTAGCCAGTAACTCACGAGCATATTTCTCAATTTCATCTAAACTTTCGAGTTTAACCCCAAAAATCGCTCCAAGTTCATGATTGTTTGGTTTGACCAAAAGTGGCTGGTAGTCTAAACTATCAATCAAGGTCTGTCCTTCAAAGTCACAAACCACTTGCGCACCCGTCTGACGTGTCAAGGCAATCAAATCCTTGTAGATGACATTGCCTAGATTTTTAGCACTTGAACCCGCAAATACAACCGTGTCTTCTGCAGTCAAACTAGACAAAATAGCTTTCAATTCTTCTAACTGGGCTGGTTCGACATTTGGACCCGTTCCGTTGATTTCTGTCTCTTGGTCTGCTTTGATTTTAACATTGATACGAGTATCTTCTGCCACTTGGACAAAACGTGTCTCGATTGCTTCATCAGCCAAAGTATCTGTGATAAATTTACCAGTAAAACCTCCGATAAATCCAGTCGCTGTATTTGGAATATCTAAGCGCTTCAAGACACGACTGACATTAATTCCTTTCCCACCAGCAAACTTATCATCACTGTCCATACGATTGACACTACCGACTTGGACTTGTTCCAAACGAACGATATAGTCAATGGATGGATTGAGTGTGACTGTATAAATCATACTTCTATTACCTCCGTTTTCTCCTTAATAGCCTGCAAGAGCTCATGCCCTTGACTTGTGATAACAATAGCTCGTTTGAGTGGTGCTACCTTGGCAAAGCAAGTTTGTCCAATTTTTGACGAATCGACCAAGACATAGGTCTGTTTGGCATTCTCTAAAATAGCACGCTTCACAGCCCCCTCCTCCATATCAGGAGTCGTATAATAGCCATCGTCCACACCATTCATCCCGATAAAGGCACGATCAAAGTGCAATTGGTTAATCTGGTTAAGAGCAACGCCCCCGATGCTAGAATCTGTCGCCATCTTGACACTTCCTCCAACCATGACAGTTGGAATCTGCTTTTCAACCAACTGAGCGGCATGGTGAATAGAGTTGGTCACAACTGTAACATTCTTATTAACCAATTCATGAATCAAAAAAGCAGTTGTTGTTCCTGCATCGATAAAGATGACATCTTGTTCCTTGATGAGAGAGGCTGCTTTCTGAGCCAGCAACTTCTTTTCTTGAAGGTTTTTGACAGATTTTTCTTGAATGGTTTCTTCTTCCTGCAAAGAATGGGGCAATTCTGCTCCACCATGTACACGACGAAGCTTGTTTTCTGCTTCCAACTCATCCAAGTCTCTTCGAACCGTTGATTCTGACGTTTCTAGCAAACTAACTAATTTTTCTAGTGAAACTACATGATGTTGATTTAACTCCTCTAAAATCAGTTGTTTACGCTCTGTTTTTAACACCAAACCACCTCCTGATATCGTTTACACTATTCATTCTATCATACTATTTTTCAAAGTCAAGCATTTTTTATCATTTTCTTTCAAAATCTATCATTTTTCTTATTTCCAGAATTTTTATTGCAAGATAAGAACCTTTATGGTAGACTATTTTAGTAAGTATTGGAAGATTACTCAAGAGGCTTAAGAGGCCGTGTTGGAAACGCGGTAGGCGTGTAACAGCGTGCGTGGGTTCGAATCCCATGTCTTCCGTAAATGATTCAAACTGCATCTTGGTGCAGTTTTTTTATACCTTTCTTTAGTAGTTCCTCTATCCATAAACTATCAAAAATGTCCTTATTGAAATAATTGAAAGACTAAGTCATTAAAAGGTAAAATTTTTTACCTGTAAATAAATAACCTGTATCTAAAAATTAGGAATTTATCTAACTTTTAGATACAGGTCATTTTTTATTAAATTTTACTTACGTTTCTTCTTCGCTTTTTTCATTTTGTTTGCCATTCGTTTCATGGACTGTTTCATGGCAAATTCACCGATTTTACCTTTGAGACCTCCACCAAACATCTGGCTCATATCTGGCATTCCTGCTCCTCCAAGAGCTGACAGGTCAGGCATACCACCTTGTCCCATCATTCCTTCAAGGGCAGACATATCCATGCCTCCCATATTTGGCATATTTTTAGGAAGGTTGTTTGGATTGATTCCCATCTGCTTCATCATCTTGTTCATATCTCCAGACATAACACCTTGCATGAGTTGTTTAGCCTGGTTAAAGTCCTTGATGAATTTATTGACTTCGACAAATGTATTTCCAGAACCTGCAGCGATACGACGGCGACGGCTTGGATTTAACAAATCTGGATTTTCACGTTCTTCAGGTGTCATAGAAGATACAATGGCGCGTTTGCGAGCAATCTGGCGCTCATCCACCTTCATATTTTGAAGGGCTGGATTGTTAGCCATACCCGGAATCATCTTGAGCAAGTCTTCCATTGGTCCCATGTTTTGCACCTGATCTAACTGATCAATGAAATCATTGAAATCAAAGGTGTTTTCCCGCATCTTCTCAGCCATTTCAAGGGCTTTTTGTTGATCATATTCTTGAGAAGCTTTCTCAATCAATGTCAACATATCCCCCATGCCAAGAATACGGCTTGACATACGATCTGGGTGGAAAGTTTCAATGTCCGTAATCTTTTCACCCGTACCAGTGAACTTGATAGGTTTTCCAGTTATATGACGAACAGACAGAGCTGCACCACCACGAGTATCGCCATCAATCTTAGTAAGGATAACCCCAGTCACCTCTAACTGAGCATTAAACTCACGCGCAACATTGGCCGCTTCCTGACCAATCATAGCATCAATTACAAGCAATATTTCATTTGGTTGAGCCAGCGCTTTGACATCTCGAAGCTCATTCATCAAAAGCTCATCAATCTGCAAACGCCCTGCCGTATCAATCAAGACATAATCATTGTGATTTGCTTGGGCTTGTTCCAAACCTTGACGGACAATCTCAACAGCTGGAACCTCTGTTCCAAGTGCGAAGACAGGCACATCAATTTGTTGTCCCAGTGTCTTCAGCTGATCAATGGCAGCTGGACGATAAATATCCGCCGCAATCATCAAAGGACGAGCATTTTCTTCTTTCTTGAGTTTGTTGGCCAATTTACCAGCAAAAGTTGTTTTACCAGCTCCCTGCAAACCAACCATCATAATGATTGTAGGAATCTTAGGTGACTTGATAATTTCTGCCGTATCAGAACCTAAAACGGTTGTCAGTTCCTCATCAACGATTTTAATAATCTGTTGCGCAGGATTAAGTGTATCAATGACCTCATGGCCGACTGCACGCTCACGAACTTTCTTGATAAAGTCCTTCACAACTGGTAAAGCAACATCGGCTTCCAACAAGGCCAAGCGAATCTCTTTTGTTGCTTCTTGGACATCAGCCTCAGAGATTTTTCCTTTTTTACGTAGATTTTTAAAGACGTTCTGCAAACGTTCTGTTAAACTTTCAAATGCCATGTTTTACTCCTCTATTTAATCAATTCAGCGGAAATCGACTGAAATGCTGCAAACACTCAAATTCTTCAGGTGTGACTTCTTTCATGATTTCAGTTGGATATCCCCAACAGCTAAAGCCTATCTGCAAAGCTCTAGAGAGATCGTCACGCGAGAGAATTTGTAATCTAATCGGGAAAGGTTCCTCAGCAGACAATAGCTCACACGCTATTCCTTTATAAAAGACAAGACTCCCCATGATTACTCCCTATTATCAATACTTGTTAAAATTTCGACTTGCTCCTGCAGAAAGTCATCCTTGGGATAGCGCTCCAAAATCTGATCAAAAATTTGACTGCGGACAATGTAGTCCGAGTACATGTGCAATTTCATCTCATAATCTTCCAGAATCTTTTCTGTTCGCTTGATATTATCATAAACAGCTTGACGACTGACACCAAACTCTTCAGCTATCTCAGCTAGACTATAATCATCTGCATAATAGAGTTCAATATAATTCATTTGCTTATCAGTCAAAAGCGCAGCATAAAATTCAAAAAGCGCATTCATACGATTGGTTTTTTCAATTTCCATAACCTTTATTATACCAAAAAAACTAATTTACTGCCACAGTATAAGAAGATCAAATCTTATCAAAAAATATAAAAAAGAACCTTGCATAGCAAGATTCTTTTAGTGTCTGACTTAAATAATTGTTCTTCTGGGAACTAAATCGAATTAAGCTTCGATTTCTGTAACCATACCTGAACCAACAGTACGTCCACCCTCACGGATAGAGAATGTAGTACCTTGTTCTACGGCGATTGGGTGGATCAACTCAACGTCGATAGTCACGTTATCACCAGGCATTACCATTTCAGTACCTGAAGGAAGTTCGATTGAACCTGTAACGTCAGTTGTACGGAAGTAGAATTGTGGACGGTAGTTGTTGAAGAATGGAGTGTGACGTCCACCTTCTTCTTTAGTAAGGATATAAACTTCACCTTTGAATTTAGTGTGTGGGTTGATTGAACCTGGTTTAGCGATAACTTGTCCACGTTCGATTTCATCACGTTGAACACCACGAAGAAGGACACCTACGTTATCTCCTGCAAGACCTTCGTCAAGTTGTTTACGGAACATTTCAACACCAGTTACAACTGCTTTATGAGTTTCTTCTTTAAGACCAACGATTTCGATTTCGTCGTTGACTTTAACAACACCACGGTCGATACGTCCTGAAGCAACTGTACCACGTCCAGTGATTGAGAATACGTCTTCGACTGGAAGAAGCAATGGTTTGTCAGTGTCACGTTCTGGTTCTGGGATGTACTCATCAACTGTGTTCATCAATTCCATAACGATGTCTTCGTATTTAGAGTCACCTTCAAGGGCTTTAAGAGCTGAACCTTGGATAACTGGAAGATCGTCACCTGGGAAGTCGTATTCTGACAATAGGTCACGGATTTCCATTTCAACCAATTCAAGCAATTCTTCGTCGTCAACCAAGTCAACTTTGTTCATGAAGACGATAAGGTGTTTAACACCAACCTGACGTGAAAGAAGGATGTGCTCACGAGTTTGTGGCATTGGTCCGTCAGTTGAAGCTACTACAAGGATAGCTCCGTCCATTTGAGCAGCACCAGTGATCATGTTTTTAACGTAGTCCGCGTGTCCTGGAGCGTCGATGTGAGCGTAGTGACGTTTTTCAGTTTCATACTCAACGTGCGCAGTATTGATTGTGATACCGCGTTCGCGTTCTTCTGGAGCAGCATCGATAGACGCATAGTCTTTAGGTTGGTTAACTGATGAAGGCAAGCGACGTGCCAAAACAGTTGTGATAGCTGCAGTTAGGGTAGTTTTACCGTGGTCAACGTGTCCGATTGTACCAATGTTAACGTGTGGTTTACTACGATCGTATTTTTCTTTTGCCATTTGAGTAAAAGCCTCCAATAAAATATATTTTATAGATAGACAGTAGGCAATACAGTCTAACTTTCCTTACTATTTTATCAAATTTCAGCTAAATTGCAAGTGTTTTACAAAGTTTTTGTGAATTATTCTTATTCTAACACTCTTTATAATGAGGACATTCTATTTATTAGCTTTTAAAAAATAAAAATCAGGATTCCCTGACTTTTACTTTGTTAATTCTCTTTCTCGCTCTTGCATTATTTTATGATTTTCATATAAACGAGCTAAAAATTTTGAGATTTCTTTTAAGATTGAATAGGTAGGAACAGCAACTATCATACCAATTACACCATAGATATTACTTGATAATAGAAGTAAAACCAAAATTGTTATAGGGTGAACTTTCATCACACTACCAACGATACGAGGATATAAGATATTCCCATCTACTTGCTGAATGATAAGCATATAAATAATAGCTATGAGCATTCTATGTGGATCTGTAAATATATTAGAAATAATCATTGGTATCAAACCTATACTTGGTCCTACATAAGGAATTAAATTGGCTAAACCAGAAAAAATAGCAAATACCAAAGCATATTTTAAACCAATTACACTGTAACCTATATAAGCTAAACATCCAATGATAAAAGCATCAATCGCAACACCACTAATATATCGAGCAATTGTAGCATTTAAATTTTTTAATAATCCAGCAATACGTAGTCTATCATGCTTTAAAATTGTTCTTTCAAGCATAGGTAAAAATTTGTTACCATCTAGTAAAAAATAGATTAGAAAGACAGGAGTCATAACGATGATCAAAACTGTGCTAAAGAGAGCTGATAAGATACTGCCTACACTGTTGGTTACACTATTAAGGATGTTTTGCAAAATATCTACATAAGAGAGATTTAGTTGTTGAATACTTGCCTGAATATCCAAATTTTGAAAAGCTGGATAGGTCGATAAATCAATAATTAAATCTTGTATTCGGCTGTAAATAGTTTGGCTTGTTGCAATCAAACTAGTCAACTGATTAATCAAAATCGGTAAGAGATAGACTACCCCAATAACTAGACCCCAAACCAAGGCACACAGTGTCAGTAGAATACCAATTAAACGATTAATTTTGAGATATTTCTGTAAAAAATTAACAATCGGATTGGTTAAATAAAATAAAAAACCACCTAGCAGAAAAGGAATCATAATTGTATTTGCAACTGTTACAAATGGCGTGATGATTGCCCCCATCTCTCTCCATAAATAAAAGATAATTGTTAATAGTAAAATCTCACTCGTCCAAAAAAATAATTTATTTTTACGAAACATGAGTTACCTCCATCTATCTATTTTACCATACTTTTAAAAAAGCTTCTTTCTTATATCATGAAACTAGGAATATTTTTTTCTTTATGATAGAATATTCTTACTATGAAAAAAATAATTTTGACACTATTAACTCTAACTTTAATTAGTTCTTCTTCTACTGTTATGGCTCAAGATTTAAATATTCCAGCCAAGCATATCATTGCCGTTGAAGCCAACACAGGTAAAATTTTGTATGAAAAGGATGCTACTCAACCTGTTGAGATAGCTTCAATTACAAAATTACTCACTGTTTATCTAGTTTATGAAGCCATAGAAGATGGTAGTATCACCCTCGCCACTCCAGTTGAGATTTCAGACTACCCTTATAAATTAACAACCAATCCCAAGGCTAGTAATCTCCCAATGGAAGCTCGGAAATATACTGTTGAGGAATTACTAGAAGCTACCTTAGTCCCTAGTGCAAATAGTTCAGCTATTGCTTTAGCCGAAAAAATTGCTGGTTCTGAAAAAGACTTCGTAGACAAGATGCGTGCTAAACTCTTAGAATGGGGCATCAAAGATGCTACTATCGTCAACTCCACTGGTCTCAATAATGAAATACTTGGTGATAACATTTACCCAGGTTCTAAAAAAGATGAAGAAAATAAACTAAGTGCTTACGATGTTTCTATTGTTGCTCGGAATTTAATTAGAAAATACCCTCAAGTATTAGATATTACCAAAAAACCTTCTTCTACTTTTGGAGGAATGACTATAACATCTACAAACTACATGTTAGAAGGAATGCCAGCTTATCGTGGCGGTTTCGATGGACTCAAAACAGGTACAACTGAAAAAGCAGGAGAATCTTTTGTCGGCACAACTGTTGAAAAAGGGATGAGAGTCATCACTGTTATTCTCAATGCAGAACACCATGATAGTAATCCCTATGTTCGTTTTAATGCCACTTCTGCACTAATGGATTATATTTCCTCCAATTTTGCACTTCGAAAAATCGTACAAAAAGGTGATACATATAAAGATAGTAAATCTCCTGTTCAAGATGGAAAAGAAAACACTGTTGCTGCAGTTGCCCAAGAAGATATTTCTCTTGTTGAACGCTTAGGAACAAAAGCTAAACCATCCATTCAATTTACTCCTTCTTCCAAGTCACTTACGGCTCCACTTGAAGCTGGTACAGTTGTTGGTAACCTAACTTATGAAGATAATGATTTAATTGGACAAGGTTATATTACTACTGAACGTCCAAGTTTCGAATTAGTTTCTGAAAAAAAAGTGGAAAAAGGCTTTTTCTTAAAAATCTGGTGGAATCAATTTATCCGTTTTATTAATGAAAAACTGTAAAAAAATCGCGATTTATTCGCGATTTTTTTACTATTTCTTAGTTCTACTAGTATACAACCTTATCCAACAGACCCTTCCATCTCATAGCTAATCAAGCGGTTAAGCTCGACAGCGTATTCCATTGGAAGTTCTTTGGTGAAGGGCTCTACAAATCCCATGACAATCATCTCAGTTGCTTCAGTCTCTGACAAGCCACGACTCATAAGGTAATAGAGTTGTTCTTCTGAAATCTTAGATACCTTGGCTTCGTGCTCCAAAGCTACTTGTGAGTTGTGGATTTCATTAAATGGAATAGTATCTGATGCTGACAAGTCATCCATGATAATGGTATCACACTCGATGTGAGAAACAGATTTCTTAGAGTTCTTGTTAAAGGTTACTTGTCCACGATAGTCAACCTTTCCTCCACCTTTAGCGATGGATTTAGACACGATAGACGAGCTGGTATGTGGAGCATTGTGGATCATCTTAGCACCCGTGTCTTGGTGTTGTCCTGCATTGGCAAAGGCAATAGAAAGCATGGTACCACGCGCACCTTCTCCATCAAGATAAACAGATGGATATTTCATGGTAGTTTTAGCACCCAAGTTTCCATCAATCCACTCAACAGTGGCATTTTTTTGGGCTTTAGCACGCTTAGTAACCAAGTTGTAAACGTTGTCAGACCAGTTTTGGATGGTTGTATAACGCATATAAGCTCCATCCAAGGAAAAAATTTCTACGATGGCTGCATGCAAACTGTTACTTGAATAAGTTGGTGCTGTACATCCTTCTACGTAATGAACACTTGCCCCTTCATCAACGATAATCAAGGTACGTTCAAATTGCCCTGTATTTTCATTATTGATACGGAAGTAAGTTTGCAGCGGGATATCAACCTTAACCCCTTTTGGTACATAGATAAAGGTTCCGCCAGACCATACAGCCGAGTTGAGGGCAGCCAACTTATTATCTGTTGGCGGTACCAACTTAGCAAAGTATTGTTTAAACAAGTCTGGGTATTCCTTAAGGGCAGAATCCGTATCTGTAAAGATAATTCCCAATTTCTGGAACTCTTCCTTCATATTGTGGTAAACCACTTCTGACTCATACTGGGCAGAAGCTCCTGCTAGATAAGCACGCTCAGCTTCTGGAATCCCGATTCGTTCAAAGGTCTCTTTAATTTTTTCAGGAACGTCATCCCAGGAACGAGCTGGTTTGTCAGATGGTTTTTGGTAGTAGATCAAGTCATCAAAGTCAATCTCTGACAAGTCTGCTCCCCAAGTCTGCATGGGCATTTTTTTGAAGGTTTCATAAGACTTCAAACGGAATTCTAACATCCACTCAGGTTCTCCCTTTGCAGCTGATAGTTCACGAATAACACCTTCATTTAATCCTTTTCCTGTCGATAGGACAGGCTCTACATCATCATGGAAACCAAATTTATATTCACCAAGGTCAATTGGTTTTGGTTCTACTCTTTCTTCAGCCATAATATCCTTTCTTTCATTCTTCATTTCTACTGATTCATAAGACAAAAGAAACTTGCCTTACTTGTTTTCTTGATTTTCAATTGTTTTCTTGAGGGCATTCCAAGCTAGGGTTGCACACTTGATTCGTTGAGGGAATTTGGCAACGCCTGATAAGAAGGCTGCATCTCCTAATTGGTCTTGTCTGTCATCTTTTTGACCTTGAACCATTTCAGAAAAAATAGTCGCAAGTTCTAAAATTTCTTGTTTGGTCTTGCCCAAAACAGCATCTGTCATCATGCTAGCAGAGGCAGTTGAAATAGTACAACCCGAGTTTAGAAAAGCGATATCCTCCAATCGGTCTTCTGCATCAAACTTGACAGAGAGATTGATGACATCTCCACAGGTCGGATTGTTGAGACTGATTTGTTCAGCATCTTCTAACTTCCCTTGGTGATGTGGATTTTTCGAATGGTCCGCTACCACTGCCATATAAAGGCTATCTAGTTTAGAAAGTGCCATTGAAAAACTCCTTTGTCTTTTGTAAGGCATCGACTAACTTGTCGCAGTCTGCCTTGGTATTGTAGATATAAAAACTAGCGCGGGCTGTTGCTGGGACATCTAAATACTGAAGCAAGGGTTGGGCACAGTGGTGACCTGCACGAACAGCCACGCCTTCATAATCCAAAGCAGTCGCAAGGTCGTGAGGATGAAGACTGCCTAGGTTAAAGGCAATAACACCCGAGCGTTGAGCTAAGTCCTGCGAACCATAAATAGTCAATCCTTCAATTGCTTGTAATTTCGGAAAAACGTAGGCTATCAATTCTTGCTCATGGATTTCAATGGCATCCATACCAATTTTTTCTAAATAATCGACAGCCGCTGCCAGTCCAATTGCTCCAGCCATATTAGGAGTTCCAGCCTCAAATTTCCAAGGCAACTCCTTCCAGCTGGCACTTTGCTCATAAACGAAATCAATCATTTCCCCACCAAACTCGACTGGCGACATTTGTTTTAGATATTTTTCTTTCCCATAAAGAACACCGATACCAGTCGGACCAGCCATCTTGTGCCCTGAAAAGGCAAAGAAGTCCACATCCAAGTCCTGAACATCTATCTTCATATGAGGAGTTGATTGGGCACCATCAACAACCATAATTGCCCCGACCTTATGTACCATTTGAGCAATTTCTTTGATAGGATTGACCACTCCTAGAACATTAGAAGCATGAGCCAGTGAGACAAACTTGACTTTATCAGTCAATTTAGACCTCAAATCATCCATGTCCAAGGCTCCATCCTTTAGATAAACATAAAGCAATTCAGCTCCTGTCTTGCGACAAGCTTCTTGCCAAGGAATGATATTGGAATGGTGTTCCATGACAGAAATCAAAACTTGGTCTCCCTCAGTCAAGACTTCCTCTGCATAACGCGCTACCCAGTTAAGACTGGTTGTCGTTCCTCTTGTAAAGAGAACTTCCTTTGTAGAACCTGCATTAATAAACTTACGAATGGTTTCACGGGCAGCTTCATAGGAGGCTGTAGCACGTTCTGCCAAGGTATAAACACCACGGTGGACATTAGCATTGTCATGTTCATAATAATAATCGATTGTTTCAAGAACCGACTTCGGTTTTTGTGTTGTTGCAGCATTATCCAGATAGACCAGGGGCTCATCATTTACAAACTGGTCTAAAATTGGAAAATCCTTGCGAATCGCTTCTACATCTAGCATGAGTTACCTCTTAGCGTTTTGACAATTTTTCTTCGATGGTTGCAATCATTTCTTCGCGAACTTCCTTGACTGGAATCTCAACGATAACAGATCCTAGGAAACCACGAACAACCAAGCGTTCTGCAGTTGCCTTGTCTAAGCCACGACTCATGAGATAGTACATATCTTCTGGATCGACCTGACCGATCGATGCTGCGTGACCAGCTGTGACATCATTTTCATCAATCAAGAGTATTGGGTTGGCATCTGAACGCGCTTGGTCTGATAGCATTAATACACGGCTCTCCTGCTGGGCATCTGCACCTTTAGCACCCTTGATAATATGTCCAATACCGTTGAAGGTTAAGGTAGCTTTTTCAAGGATAACCCCATGCTGGAGAATATTACCGATTGAATTGCATCCATAGTTAGTCACACGAGTGTCAATTCCTTGTACCTGACGACCACTTGATAGAGCTACAACTTTAAGGTCAGCATGGCTACCATTTCCAATCAAGTCACTATCAAAATCTGCAACGATGTTTCCTTCGTTCATGACACCGATAGCCCAGTCAATACTAGCATCGTTTCCTAATTTACCACGACGGCTGATGTAGGCTGTTACATTTTCACCTAGACGGTCAATAGCTGCAAATTTCACTTGAGCGCCAGAACGAGCGATAACTTCAACAGTAATGTTCGCAGTCGCTTGAGCACTACCTTCACCACGTGATTCCAAACGTTCCAAGTAACTAATTTTTGAGTTTTTACCGGCTATAATCATGATATGCTTGTTAAACGGAACATCACTATCACTATCTTGGTAGAAAATGCCTTCGATTGGCTCTTTAATCTCAACATTATCTGGAATATAAAGAACAGCACCACTATTGAAATAAGCAGTGTGGTAGGCCGCCAACTTATCATCGTCATACTTAACAGATGACATGAAGAATTCCTCAATCAGCTCTGGAATTTCTTCTAAAGCTGAGTGAAAGTCTGTAAAGACAACACCTTGTTCAGCCAAATCAACTGGAATTTGTTCAAAAACTGTTTGAGTTCCCACTTGCACCAACTTCAAGTGATTATCTAGTGCAGTGAAATCTGGAACATTTGCTGTTGGCTCACTTTCAGTGATGGTTCCATCACCTAAATTCCAACGGTGAAATTTCACACGTTCGATTACTGGTAATTCCAAACTTTCAATTTTATCGAAAGCTTGTTGACGGAAGTCAAATAGCCAGCTTGGTTCAGCATGCATTTTTGAAAAAAGTTTAATGTTTTCTTTAGTCATTTACTTCTCCTAAAAGATACGAGGGAATTACAATTCTTCCTTGTAGTCGTAACCAAGCTCATCAGCAAGTTTTGCGTATCCTTCACGTTCCAAACGTGCTGCCAATTCTGGACCACCTGAAAGCACAACACGGCCTTCCATCATAACATGGACCACATCAGGCGTGATATAGTTGAGAAGGCGTTGGTAGTGAGTGATAATCATGGCACCAAACCCTTCACCACGCATAGCATTTACGCCTTTAGATACGACTTTAAGAGCGTCAATATCAAGACCAGAGTCAATTTCATCAAGAAGAGCAAAAGTAGGTTCTAACATCAAGAGTTGAAGAATTTCATTACGTTTTTTCTCACCACCAGAGAAGCCTTCGTTAAGGTAACGCTCAGCCATTTCTTCTTTCATGTTGAGCAATTCCATTTTCTCGTCTAGTTTAGTAATAAACTCACGAACTGAAATCTTCTCATCGTCTTCTTTGCCAGCATTCATGGCTGCACGAAGAAATTCAGCATTTGTAATACCAGGAATTTCAGATGGATATTGCATAGCAAGGAAAAGTCCCATACGTGCACGCTCATCTACTTCCAACTCAAGAATGTTAACGCCATCAAACAAGACTTCACCCTTTGTTACTTCATAGTTCGGGTTACCCATGATGGCTGCAGAAAGAGTTGATTTACCAGTACCGTTTGGTCCCATGATGGCTGCAATCTCTCCTGTTTTCAGAGTCAAATTGACCCCTTTTAAAATTTCTTTCCCTTCAATCTCAACGTGAAGATCTTTGATCTCTAATACTGACATGATAGTTCCTTTCTTTTTTAAGGTCTTTATCATTTTCAAAAATACGTTTCCATTCTTAAAAAATATGTTTAAAGCCCCATAAATATTCTTTACTAGTATAACAAAAAAAAGCCTAAAAGGCTTTGATTTTGTTTAGAACCTGTATGCTAGTCTTTTTCTTTCAGATGTTGATCAATAATATCAATAATCTTCCCCATAACATAACTCACACGGAAATTTCTAAAAAGTAAAATTCCCCAAAAAGCTGCCATCACATAACGTCCAGTCATCCATGATTCATTAAAAAAATAGGTCTCAGCAGCTGTAAAAAGAGCAATAATCATAAATTGTTTTTTATTCATAGAATTATTGTACCATGAAATCTTTCTTTAGTCTTCCTCTACCTTCATTTTATCAGCCAAAAATTCAAATCCTTTGGGAATTAAACTGTTCTCTGATTCTTTTTCTGGATGAGAAGATTTAGATTTTGCTGAAAAGGATGCCCGAACTTCTTTCCATTCATCCATAGAAATAGCTAAAATTTCAGGTGAAAATCCAGCTGCTTGACTCAAAATATTTCCAAACATAGTATTGAGGTTATCTCTCTTCATTGTTTGACCAGCATTAAAGTTAGATTCAAAGGCTAGAATGGCATGATTTTCATTAGCCGCCACTGGTTGGGAACCAACGAGAAGAGCCTTGTCTGGACCAGCTAAACTTTCAATAATCTCTTTCCAAGCATTCTGTAAGCGTATCAGATTTTGTCTCGCCAAATCAGGATTGTCAACAGCTTCTTGTAAAATTGCTTGAACCTTATTTCGATCTACTCTATAAACTGACTTGGTTGCTGTCGGTCGACTAGGAACTGAACTAATTTGCTGGCTACCTGCTCCTATATTGGCCAGTTCTTGTTTGAGACAAGCAACTTCTTGTTTAAGGGCAGCAATTTCACCCTCAATTGCAATTGGAAGAACAGGTTCAGACTTGATTTCCCCTAAGCGAATGGTCATCATCTCAGCGTATATCTTCGGTTGTAAACTCGCCTTCATATCAGCTAAGGACTTGGTTGCAAGAGCAATCATCTCAAATAGACTATCCTGAGAAATTGATAAATTTTCCTCAAAAATTGCACTATGATGAGTGTTTTCTCCCCCAGTTTGCACAATAAGTAAATCACGCAGATATTGAAGGAGATCAGTCACAAACCTTGTCATACTCTTCCCATTTTCAAACAGGAAATTTAAACATTCTAAGGCTTTTGAAATATCCTGCTGGGATAGAGCCACTACATAGTTATCCAAAGCCCTTAAACTGATGGTTCCTGTAATTTCTTCAGATATAGCAGTTGTCAAACAATTACCTTGCGTTAAACTCAGAGCTTGATCCAAAATAGACAAGGCATCCCTCATCCCCCCTTCTGCCCGTCTTGCAATAATTTCTACTGCTTCAGGCTCAGAGCTAATATTTTCTTTATCTAGGATATAGTGGATATGCTCCTTGATATCTTTTGTTTTAATAGACTTAAACTCAAACCGCTGTACACGAGATAAGATAGTTGCTGGAATCTTGTGTAATTCAGTTGTTGCTAGGATAAAAACTACATTTTGGGTAGGTTCTTCAAGGGTCTTTAAGAGGGCGTTAAAAGCACCTGTAGACAACATGTGTACCTCGTCTATAATATAGACTTTGTAGCGTGCTAAACTGGGTGCGTAAGTCGATTTATCTCGAATCTCACGAATTTCGTCCACACCGTTATTTGAAGCTGCATCCATCTCGATAACATCTTCAAGACTTCCATCTGTAACTGCTTGACAAATGTAGCAGTTATTACACGGTTCGCCGTCCACTTGATTGGGACAATTCATAGCCTTTGCAAAGATCTTAGCGACACTAGTTTTTCCTGTCCCACGAGGACCTGAGAAGAGATAAGCATGACTAATCTTTTCTTGTTCTACTGCTTGTTTAAGAGTCTTAGCCACAACATCTTGACCTACAAGTTGAGAAAAAGTTTGACTCCTATATTTTCGATAAAGTGCTTGATACATCAACTTTTCTCCTCAAACATACTAAAATCCCATTCTGTCTTTTCAAGTAAAATTTCGACAAATTGTTCTAAATAATCCCGGTCAATGGTACCATAGTCATATAGAAGACAAGAATCTAAATCTAATACTCCTAACAAACGACCTTTTTTGAGCATGGGAACAACAATCTCACTTTTGGCTTGACTATCACAAGAAATATAGTTGGGATAAGTTGTTACATCACCAACCAGAACAGTTTCCTGAAAGTGAGCTGCCTCACCACAAACACCCTTCCCTAGAGAGATACGAATACAAGATACTCCACCTTGAAATGGACCTAAAATCAATTCTGAGCCATCAAACAAGTAAAAACCTGCAAAAACAGTATTTGGTAAGCGAGACTTTAAAAGAGCACTAGCATTGGAAAGATTAGCAAGGACATTCGTTTCTCCTTCTAACAAAAAAGAGAGTTCTTGATTTATCATTTGATAAAGTGTTTCTTTTTCTGATTCTAACATAAAACTATTATATCAAAAAAGGATTGTAGAAAAAAGAAAAATCCTTTGTTTTAAAAACAAAGGATTTGTGAATTTTCAATTTGATTAAAGTTCGATATCACCGAACAAGTCAGCCATTGAGAATCCTGTTTGTGTTTCTGGAAGTTCAAAATCACGTTTTTCTTGACGTTTTGGACGACGTGGACGTGGTGCACGTTTTTCCTCTTTTTGTCCTTCTTCTTGTGCTGGACGTTCTTCAAGTGCCTTGATAGAAAGTGATACACGTTCTGCATCAGCGTTAACTTCAAGAACTTTAACTTGAACTTCTTGACCAACTTTAAGAGCTTCTTTTGGATTTTCAATACGTTTGTGTGAAATTTGTGACACGTGAACAAGTCCATCGATACCTGGCAATACTTCAACAAAAGCACCGAAATCAGTCAAACGTTTAACTGTTCCTTCTACTACATCACCTTTAACCAATTTTTGCTCCACACCATCCCATGGTCCAGGAGTTGTTGCTTTAAGTGAAAGTGATACACGGCCTTCCTCTTCGTTAAGGTCAAGAATCTTAACTTCAATTTCTTCACCAACAGTTACTACTGATTTTGGTGATACATTGCGTTCGTGTGACAATTCAGTCAAGTGAACCAAACCATCAACACCACCAAGGTCGATAAAAGCACCAAAGCTTGTGATACGTGCAACTTTACCAGTTACAACATCACCAACAGCCAATTTACCAAATACTTCAGCACGAGCTGCTGCTGTAGCTTCTTCAACAACTTCGCGACGTGAAAGGATAAAGCGGTTTTCTTTAGCGTCAACTTCTTTGATTTTAGCATCAAATTCTTGACCTACAAAACGCTCAGTGTTACGTACGAAACGAGTATCCAACATTGAAGCTGGGATAAATCCACGTACACCTTCAAATTCTACAGAAAGTCCACCTTTAACTGCACGAGTTCCTTTAACAGTAACAACTTCTTCTTCACGACCTACAAGTTTGTCCCATGCTTTGCGAGCTTCAAGACGTTTTTTAGATACAAGGTATGTAACTGTATCAGTATCTTTACCAACTACTTGACGAAGTACAAGAACATCCAATACTTCTCCTACTTTAACAAAGTCATTGATATCTGCATCGCGTTCGTTTGTCAATTCGCGAAGAGTCAAGACACCTTCAACACCAGTTCCAGAGATTGCAACGTTAGCTTGAGTCGCATCAACTGTCAATACTTCAGCACTAACAACATCACCAGTCTCAACTTGGCTAACGCTATTTAGCAAATCTTCAAATTCGTTCATCTAAAAAATCCTCCAACAATCAAGCTATTCTGAGCTTGACATACTTATAATTTTTTTCCTAAGCACCCGCAAGGACATGTTTATATCGTTCACGTCTTTCAATTATAAAAATAAAATATCCCTACGATATTTTCTTTTCATTTTGATTATTACCTAAGAACTGGGGTAGCTGGATTCGAACCAACGCATGAGGGAGTCAAAGTCCCTTGCCTTACCGCTTGGCTATACCCCAATGTGATATGGAGAGAGAGGGATTCGAACC
The DNA here is from genome assembly GCF_901875575.1 of uncultured Streptococcus sp. GTDB lineage: Bacteria > Bacillota > Bacilli > Lactobacillales > Streptococcaceae > Streptococcus. The sequence continues at coordinate 25,088 of NZ_CABFMF010000001.1, read as the reverse complement.
CCCGAACCCGAAGGAGCGGATTTACAGTCCGCCGCGTTTAGCCTCTTCGCTATCTCTCCTAGAATCAACATGGATTATTATATCATGAAAATTTCAAAAAAACAAGACTTATTTTATTAAATTATAATTTTCAATTAAAATTTCCACAGCTTTTTCAAGTTTTTTATAAAAACTATCGACATTTCCATTCTTTATGATAGCAAATTGACCATCTAATTCGGCAATTTCTCCAATAGATTTTTTACCAATGGTTAAAATATAGCCTTCATAACTATCTTTTCCCACCGTTACTTTCGAATCCGCTAACTGAATTTCAATTTTTTTGTCTTTCTTACTCATTTCCTACCTCACTTCACTTGTTCTATTTTACAAGAAAATAGAAAAACTAGCAAGAAAAAACTCTATATCGGCTCATAGTGATATAGAGTTTTTTAGACTTATTTAATATGTTTTTCTAGTTCTTTTTGGTATTTACCATTTGATTCTAATTTTTCTTTTTGCCATTTCTTAAGAGCTTCTTCATATTCTTTTGAAGTGACAATATCTTTTTGCAATCTCATGCCTTTAAAGATATATGGATCTCCTTTAATTCCGACTTGAGAATAAGGTTTAGAGAACGGTACTACATTACTTACGACTGGTGAACCACCAGATGATGCTGTAGGCATCAAGAGAGAACTATCAGTCAACCAAGCCTGTGCTTTAGCATATTTTTCATAACGCTCTTCAAGACTGCTTGATTCTGAATCAGCTTCGTCTAATAATTTCTTATATTGATCCAAACCAACCTTAGCTACTACTTCTTGATCTTTTCCTTTAGTAATACCAAGGTGTTTCATAGCTGATCCTGTTTTAGGGTCCATGATGTTCAAGTAAGATGCTGGGTCTTGATAGCTAGGAGACCATCCTGTGCTGTTCAAATCATAATCTTTTTGAGCAGGAACTCGTGCTTGAGAAGTGATTGTTTCCTTCTCATTATCTGTCATTTGAAGAACGTCAACCACAACATTTTCTGCGCCAAGGGTAGATTCAATAGATTGTTTTAAAGAATTACTTTGTTGAACTGCAATTGTATCTGTCTGTTCAACCGGAACATCTAAATGAATTGGGAAAGTTACACCTTTTGATTCTAAATCTTTCTTAGCTTTTGCAAATGCTGCTTTAGCCTTATCAGGATTATAAATAGCATTTTTCCCGTCAACTAATTCAACTTCCTTCCATTGGTCTCCATAATTTACCAATTCTTGTTGAGCAATTTGACCAAAACTCTTGCCTGCTGACTGAACAAAATTGTCTGGAACAAGACTGTTACGAATAATCTTATCTGCTCCATCCTCACCATTTAACTGTGCAGCATATGAATGACGATTAAAGGCAAAGTTAATCGCTTGACGGAAGTCCTTATTCAGCATAGCCTCTTTAGTAGATGACTTTTGTTCTTCACTTGTTTTGGCAGTTTTATTATATGACTGGCGATTTACATTAAATGTGAAGTAATAACTTGTTGAATCTTGCGGACTATAGGTTATTTTATCTGCATATTGTTCTAGAGTAGAGGCAAAATTGGAACTACTTGGGAAGAGACGGGCAGTTGTATAAGCACCTGATGAAAAACTACGTATCAAAGATTCTTGATCTGATCCATCATAGTAGGTCAATTTGATTTTCTCAATTTTTACATTTTCTTTATCCCAATAATTTGGATTTTTCTCATATTCAATCAAAGATTTTGAAGTCAAAGTCTTTAAGAAATAAGGTCCATTATAGAGAATACCAGCAGGGGTAACTGCCCCATAGTCTTTACCTGATGCCTTTAGAAATTCTTCATTAACAGGCAACATGGTAGAAGTTGTCACTTTTGAATTCCAGAAACTTTCTGGTTTATTTAGAGTATATTCTACTGTGTAATCATCCAAGGCTTTAACACCAACTGTTGAGAAATCATTTGTTTCCCCAGTCATGTAGGCATCCAATCCCTTAATTGAATTTTGGATAAGAGAAACACCATCTGATTTACCGTCTGCTACGTGTTTTAACCCAGTTACAAAGTCATGGGCAGTCACTTCAGCATATTCTTCACCTTCAGAAGTATACCATTTGACTCCTTTACGTAGTTTATAGGTATAAGTCAAACCATCTTTTGATACTGACCAATCCTCAGCCAAGGAAGGAACTACATTTCCGTATTGGTCATTTTCCATCAATCCGTCAATAACATTCCCGATAATATCTGTAGTTGATGTGCGGGTAGCTATACTGTAGTCCAAGGATGCTGGATCCACTGCATAGACATAAGAAAATGTTGTTGGGGCATCTGCCTCTTTATTAGCTTTCCCACAAGCTGTTAGGAGAACTGCTGTACTCAGGAAAACTCCTGCTGTTAAGAGCCATTTTTTAGATTTCATAAAAATCTCCTTTATTAAATTAATCTACTTTTACAATCCAACCTTCTGGGGCCTCAATATCCCCAAACTGAATACCTGTCAATTCGTCATACAATTTACGGGTAACAGGGCCAACTTCTGTTTCGCTATAAAAGACATGGAAATCTTCACCATGTTGAATTCCTCCAATAGGTGAGATAACTGCTGCTGTACCGCAGGCACCTGCCTCTATAAAACGATCAAGATTATCAATTGGTACATCTCCTTCAATCGGAGTCAAGCCCAAGCGATGTTCTGCCAAATAAAGTAACGAATACTTGGTAATTGATGGCAAGATAGATGGACTTAAGGGTGTCACAAATTCATTGTCTGCTGTAATCCCAAAGAAGTTTGCAGAACCTACTTCTTCAATTTTGGTATGAGTTGAAGGGTCTAGATAGATAACATCTGAGAAATGACGTGACTTAGCCAATTTCCCTGGCAAGAGACTTGCAGCATAGTTCCCACCAACCTTAGCTGCACCTGTACCATTTGGAGCCGCACGGTCATATTCGTCTTGTATCAAGAAGTTTGTTGGAACCAAACCACCTTTAAAGTAATTACCCACCGGCATGGCAAAGATAGTAAAGATATACTCTTCTGCTGGTTTTACCCCTATAATGTCTCCAACACCAATCAAGAGAGGACGAAGATAAAGGGTTCCACCTGTTCCATAGGGTGGTACATATTCTTCATTCGCACGGACAACTGCTTTACAAGCTTCTACAAACATTTCTGTTGGAACTTGTGGCATCAAGAGGCGGTCACAAGTCCGTTGTAAACGCTTAGCATTTTCATCTGGTCGAAAAAGTTGCAAACTGCCATCTTTGGTACGATAGGCTTTCAAACCTTCAAATGCTTGTTGGCCATAGTGAAGACTTGGAGATGATTCAGAAATATGAAGAGTCGAATCCTCTGTTAATTCTCCTTTATTCCATTTTCCATTTTTAAAATGAGCAATATAGCGATAAGGTAATTTCATATAGGAAAAACCAAGGTTTTCCCAATCAATTGTTACGGTCATATACAACTCCTTATTCTAAAAAGTTATTTCTTTTATTCTACACTTTTTTTCTAAAATAGCAAGTATATTTTGTAATTTTCAGAAAATTTCTTCAATAAAAACAGAACCAGCTCTTTGAACTGGTCCTCATTGTTCGTTTTATTTATCTTCTTTAAAAATTTCTTTTAGATAAGCATCAAAAACTTCTTCATCTGAAATAGTATCAGAAATGAAGCTTCCGTTGCTAGTTCTTTCTGACAGATTCAAGTCTTGCAATCGGCTTTCATAGATTGTTCCTTTGTTGGATTGAACAAGCAGAGTTTGGTCGTTCTCTTCCACTTCTGTGCTGAAGAGATCACCGATGAATCCTTGTTCTACAACTGCTCCTGCTAAGAAGACACGATGTGGTTTGTTCTTCAATTCTCTAAGGACTTGAAGACCACGCTTGGCACGGCTGGTTGCTGGAATTTCCTCAATAGAGACACGTTTTAAACTACCACGTTGAGTCAAGAGGTAGAAAGATGAGGTGTTACAGATAAAGGCTGCCTGAAGCGCATCATCTGCTTTCAAGTTCATAGCTTTGACACCTGCAGCCTTGGCACCGACAACAGGAACCTCTTCGATATTGAAACGAAGGGCATAACCATTTTGACTAATCAAAAGAACATCATCTAGTTTAATCGGAGCCACTGCTACAATCTGGTCTGTATCGTCTTTGAGCTTAGCATACTTGACAGACTTAGACTTGTAGGTTCGCCATGGAGAGAATTCTTTGCGTTCTACGCGTTTGATTTGACCGAGACGAGTTGCAGTAAAGTAGGTTGTCGCATCATCAAACTGATCTACGACTTCCACATAGAGGATTTCTTCATTAGTTTCGAAGTTTGTAATGGTCTGACTCAGATGCTCTCCGATATCCTTCCAGCGAATATCTGCTAATTCATGAATTGGTCGATAGATGACATTTCCAAGAGTCGTGAACATCAAAAGATGCTGGGTTGTCTTGGCAGATTGAACAAAGATCAAACGGTCATCATCACGTTTGCCAATTTCCTCCAGCGTTGAAGCTGCAAAAGAACGTGGACTGGTACGCTTGATATAACCTGCCTTGGTAACGCTGACATAGGTATCTTCCTCGGCGATCAGACTAGCTGTATCAATCTCAATTGCTTTCGCAGTGTCTTCTAAGCTACTCAAACGCGGAGTCGCAAATTTCTTCTTAACCTCACGAAGTTCTTTCTTCATGAGATTGTACATGGTCCGTTCATCTCCAATGATAGCAGCAAGCATGGCAATCTTTTCACGAAGTTCTGCTTCTTCTTCCTGCAAAACAACCACGTCTGTATTGGTCAAACGATAGAGCTGCAAAGTGACGATAGCCTCTGCTTGCTCCTCTGTGAAATCATAGCTGACCTTAAGATTTTCCTTAGCATCAGCCTTATTCTCAGAAGCACGGATAAGAGCAATGACTTCATCCAAAATCGAAATCACTCGAATCAAACCTTCGACGATATGGAGACGTTTCTCAGCCTTTTCCTTGTCATAGCGTGAACGCGCTAAAATCACTTCACGACGGTGGGCGATGTAACTAGACAAGATTGGAACGATCCCAACCTGACGAGGCGTGAAATTGTCAATCGCCACCATGTTAAAGTTGTAGTTGATTTGAAGGTCTGTGTATTTGAAGAGATAATTGAGAACAAGCTCCGTATTGGCATCTTTCTTCAGTTCGATAGCGATACGTAGACCATCACGGTCAGACTCATCGCGAACCTCAGCAATACCAGCCACCTTATTATTGACACGAACATCATCGATTTTCTTGACTAGATTGGCCTTGTTGATTTCATAAGGAATCTCAGTGATAACGATTTGTTCCTTACCACCTTTTAGCTTTTCAATCTCAGTCTTGGAACGAACAACCACGCGCCCTTTCCCAGTTTCGTAGGCTTTCTTAATTTCATCACGCCCCTGAATAATACCTCCTGTCGGGAAGTCTGGTCCAGGCAAGAATTCCATTAGTTTATCTACCTTGGCAGTTGGGTGATCAATCATGTAAACAGCGGCATCGATGACCTCAGCCAAATTATGCGGTGGAATATCCGTGGCATAACCAGCCGAAATCCCAGTCGAACCATTGACTAAAAGGTTTGGAAAGGCTGCTGGTAAGACAGTTGGCTCTTTCTCGGTATCGTCAAAGTTCCAAGCAAAAGGAACGGTCTTTTTATCGATATCTTGAAGAAGGTAGCCAGCAATTTCAGACAAACGCGCCTCGGTATAACGCATAGCCGCAGGCGGATCTCCGTCCATAGAACCGTTATTACCGTGCATTTCAACCAAAATCTCACGATTTTTCCAGTCCTGTGACATACGAACCATGGCATCATAGATAGAACTGTCCCCGTGTGGGTGGAAATTCCCCATGATATTACCGACAGACTTGGCCGACTTGCGGTAGCTCTTGTCGAAGGTATTGCCATCCTTATTCATCGAATAAAGAATACGACGCTGAACCGGCTTCAAACCGTCACGAATATCTGGCAAGGCCCGGTCTTGAATAATGTATTTGGAGTAGCGACCAAAACGCTCTCCCATGATGTCCTCTAGGGACATATTTTGAATGTTAGACATAATAATTCTCTTTTTAGTGTTTTATTGTAAAGTAAATCTATATTTTATAAATTTAACTGTTTCTTTGTAGGTAGTGAGAAAAGAAGAGCAATCCTACTAATCCTAGAATGAATAAAAGATTAATTTTAATAACAAATAAGCTAAGTAGGGTATTAATTAGACCGTGAAAAATGGCGCAAAAAAGGACCGACTTTGTCTTTTTGAAAACAGCTGCTAGAAGAATACTGAGATAAATTGCAAATAGACTGAATAATATAAAAGGCATCCCACTTTGGGAACTTCCAATCACAAACCATAAAGGTACATGCCATATTGCCCAAATACAACCTGTTATCAAACCGGAAATCCAAAAGGAGAATCTAGTTTCCAAAGTTGGTTGCAAGATGCCTCGCCATCCCAATTCTTCTTCGCCACCATAAACACAGACTGCACTCAAAAAAACAACTAACAAATTTCCTAGTGGAAAAGCCGGATTAAGCTCATTAGATGAAAAAGCAATGACACCTGTCTGCACGAAACTTAGTAAAAGAAATAACAAAATATATTTCTTTGAGTCCCCTAAGATAAAAGAGACTATGCTTTTAATGGATTTTTGAGGCAAACAAGAAATGGCTGCAATGGTTGGACCGAAACCTCCTAGTAAATGGAGAAAAACTCCTAGTGGACTTGTTAGACTTAAGAGGCTCATTTGCGTCAGAAAAGCGAGCAATCCCCAACCAAATCCCCAAGAAATGAGAAAACTAATCAGTAAAAATTTTGTTATCTTATTATTTTGTAGATGTTTCATTTGTTTCGAGTCTCTCCTTAGCATACTCAATCATCTTCTCTGCAGTTACTTTGTCATAGTGGAAGCCGTTTTTGAGAGAGAAGACCTGCGCTTCTTTATGGAAAAAGTTCATGGTAGCCAAAAGAGACTTGGTGAGGCTTTTCTGGTCAAAAAAGTCAAGCAAGGCTGTAAATTCTTTCTCTTTCTCAGCAGGCAAATAGTTAAAAAGGTACTTATAGTTCTTGCCGATATCGACTTTCCCCCTATCACTTGCAACCAGCCAAGCTAAAATTTTCAGGAGTTCTTGTTGACAAATGCCATAGAGATGATCGGTCGCATAAATAACTTGCTTACGACAGATTCCTTTGACCACGTAAGCTGATACCCACCAAAATTCATTGCAGACTTTTTTAAAATCTGTCTGACTAGCTGGATTCGTCCAGTAGCGCTCTAGATTTTGAGAATAGGGTTCAAATAAATGTTCTGGATCTTCTAAAACAGTGAATCCTGCCTCACTATCCACCCACTCTTTGATGTGCTCTTTTGGGCAAAGAGTCAAATCGATACGGTTACCGTCTTCAAAAAGCATAAGATTTAGACGACGATGGTCAAGAGCAACCTCTTGCTCAATAATGCGTTTGCCAAACTGGTCCAACCAAGAAAGATCCCTCATCAGATTATCTAAATCGTCCACGACATAGACCACATCGTAGTCCTGAAACTCATCTTTTGAAGCTTTTGTATCCGTTCGTGAACCAGATAAAGCGACAGCCTCGACTTTTAGACTTTTTGCGGTTTGTAAAATTAGATCAAACATTTGCGCTTCACTTCTATGTTGTCTGCACATATCTTTTATAGAATTATTTTTCATTGCCGTCTTGCTCCTCTTGTTTTTGGATGCCTCGTATTCTTTTCATCTCAAGTTCGCCTACAATGAATTGGATAGTTGAGCAAATCCCTAAAACGATTAAAATAAAATAAAACAAATTCATATCGTTTCTATGATATATTTGAAAACTTCTCCATAATACAAAAGTATTTACTAATGAAAGAAGGAAAAGTAAAATAGCATTGAATAGGAGTGTTATAGCAAACTTACTCTTAAAATACCTATAATGTTTTCCAATCCGATAGAGAGTATATAGTGAAAAAACAATCATCAAAGGGGTGAACGCAAGTGCATAAAATAAGATAAACCTTATTCCTGAGTATGGTTTACTTTCCATTGGTAGATCTAATAGCCAGATACCAATAGTGAGGATATTCAATATAAATAAGGATACTGTGCGAGCACACTCTTTTCTACCTTTATCGGTCATTAAGTCATATATAATTCCAAAAACGGCCAAGAGAACAAGGAAAAAAGGTATTATTAATAATGTAATCAATGCTACGCCTCCAGTGGTTTTAGCGATTATGTACAGCTTTGAAACTGCTCATCAGAAAAACAATCGTTCATCTTTTGTTCAAAAAACTCTCGCTCGATTTTCTGCCAAACAGAATTTGCTCCAAAACGCTCCGTCAGAAAATCTGGTGACCTCACTTTAGCCCTAGTGAGCTTGTCAGAAAATCTGATGTACTGAGAATTTTTGTTTTACGACTAGTATAAAATATTCCTTTTAAGGATATGAATATCTTTATAAATAATCCTCTTTTGTTAGTTCTCGCTGAACTCTAAGTAACTCAGTATCCGAAAAGAGTTCGTCAATCGTAATCACATAACAAGTTGGAATATACTTCTTTATTATTTTTTTGCATTCTTTAGGAATTCTCGGATCTTGCTTCAAAAAACTCATATAAGAGTCTAGAATTTTTTTTAAATCCATATACTTAAGAAAAGTAAGTTCATCAATAATTTTTTCGTCAATATAATCATAAAACTGCGGACTAATTTTCAAATCTTTTTTTAAAGCGAAACGGTCTTTACAGTCTGTATTTTGTATTAGCCTATGTCTAATAGTTTTTTCACTTCTAAAATGATTTTTTAAAATTCTTTTAAGAATTGTTAGATATGAAGCTAAATCATCATGATAAATCAGGATAATATTTTCTATACTATAAAAATCTATCTGATAAATTCTTTCCAGATCTTCTTTTAAAAAATCACCATCTATTACTCCGTAAAAAGCGCTGTTTTGGGACACTTTCCTTTTAATATTTGAACAAGGACCACCATTTTCCAATGTATACCTTCTAAATAATGCTATATTTTGATAATATTTTTTATTTATTTCTCCTTCAAAGAATATTTTCTTATCAGAGGAAGGCAACATTTCTTCAGCTAAGTGATTTAATTCCACAATATTTAAATTAGAAAGCGATATCTCTGTCATAGCTCTAACCTTTCAAAATCATTAGCAATACAGTCTTTAAAAACGTATGGTGCATGAGTTGCTAAAATAATTCTACTACCTTTTCTTTCGCACAAATATACTAAGTCATTAATAAGTTTTGATTGAAAGTTTAATGATAAAGATACTTCGGGCTCATCAATTAGATAGATATTTGCTTTCTCGAATAAAACTGATAGAAATAATTTTATTATCCTCTTTTCTCCTGAAGAGAGTTTCTCACAATCTATAACTCCCGAATTCTTTTTGACTTTAATTCTACCAGATTGAATTAAAATCTCTAATCCTCCATATCCGGTTGACAATAATTTATTGGCAATAATAATATTATCTTGAATTTCTTTTATTTTATTGGTTATACTTTCACGAGTTATTTTAACTATATCTTCCTTTTCAAAGAAAGTAAAACCATACTTCTCTATGTTTTTTTTGATGTTTTCATCAATTTTATTCATTATAACATCTAAATTAGTATCGGGTGATATATAACAAGTATCATTGCGATTTAATGAATTTTCAAGTTCTTTTTGAAATACCTTAATAGATTTTACTTTCTCATTATTTTCTTCTAATTCTCTATAATGAGCATCCTCCAAAGTTCTCAATAAATATTCATTAATAGTCAAAGACTCTCGAATATACAAAAAAACATCTCTTTCATCTGCGAGCCCATTAGTAGTAGAATAGAAACCATGTGGAATATCATTCCTTAGTTTCTTTAAAGTTAAACTGCACGTCCTGAATATCCGATCCACCTTTATTAAATTGTTTATTTGCCTACGGTTTCCTCTCCCACTTTCTGCGATTTGTAACAATAATCTCAATTCATCTAAATGTCGGCTCAACAGTTCTTGAAAAACAAATGAAATTCCACTCAATTCTCTAAGTACTAAATATAAATCATTTAGCGCAAATTCTATAGATTTGACATATTTGGTTAAATAACTACTCTCTAATTTTTTATTCTTGAGTAAAGACAATTCTGTAAAATCTTTTCCATCAATTTTTAAAGTCGATAAATTCAATTCTTCTACTAAATTAAAAATCTTACTTTGGAATTCAATACTTGCAATCTTATGCAAATTATCAATCGCAGTTAATATTCTGGTCTTTCCTCGACCATTATTTCCATAAATAACAGTATTTTTAGATAAATCTATATTTCGATGTTCATTCATTACATCCTGTGGAACATCTTTAAATGAAAATTCTAATTTCAAAATATTTAAATCCTTTCATCATCCTTAAAACACTGTCGCTTCTTCCAGCGTAAACTTAACGTTATCTTCAATCCACTTACGGCGTGGTTCGACTTTATCTCCCATGAGGACATTGACGCGGCGTTCGGCGCGAGCTAGGTCTTCAATGGTGACACGGATGAGTGTACGGGTTTCTGGATTCATAGTTGTTTCCCAGAGTTGATCCGCATTCATCTCACCAAGTCCTTTGTATCGTTGGAGGGTAGCGCCTTTACCGAACTGCTTGCGGAGTTCTTCTAGTTCACCGTCCGTCCAAGCATAGGCCACTTCTTCTTTCTTTCCTTTTCCTTTGGACATCTTGTAAAGAGGTGGAAGGGCAATATAGACATGTCCCGCCTCAACAAGCGGACGCATGTAGCGGTAGAAAAATGTCAAGAGCAAGGTCTGGATGTGGGCACCGTCGGTATCCGCATCGGTCATGATAATAATCTTATCATAGTTGGCATCTTCAAGAGAGAAGTCTGCTCCAACACCCGCACCGATGGTATAAATCATAGTGTTGATTTCCTCATTTTTGAGGATATCCGCCATCTTGGCCTTGGCTGTATTGATAACCTTACCACGAAGAGGTAGGATAGCCTGGAATTTACGGTCACGACCTTGTTTGGCAGAGCCACCGGCAGAATCCCCCTCGACTAAATAAAGCTCGTTCTTAGCAGGATTCTTAGACTGGGCTGGTGTTAATTTCCCAGACAACAAGCCCTTGTCTTTCTTATTCTTCTTACCATTTCGGCTCTCATCACGCGCCTTACGTGCCGCTTCGCGAGCATCACGGGCCTTAATAGCCTTGCGGATAAGGTTAGAAGCTAGTTCTCCATTTTCCATGAGGAAGAAGGTCAACTTATCCGCCACAATGCCATCCACAACGGGACGAGCAAGAGGGCTTCCCAGTTTGTCCTTAGTCTGGCCCTCAAACTGGAGGTGTTCTTCAGGCACCAAGATAGAAAGAACGGCAGCAAGTCCCTCACGGTAGTCTGAACCTTCAAGGTTTTTATCTTTTTCCTTGAGAAGCCCCGTCTTACGAGCGTAATCATTCATGACCTTAGTAATAGCAGACTTGAGTCCTGTTTCATGCGTTCCGCCGTCCTTGGTACGAACGTTATTGACAAAGGACAAAATATTATCTGAAAATCCATCATTGTACTGGAGGGCTACTTCCACTTGAAAGCCATTATCCTCACCTTCAAAGTAAAGAACTGGCGTCAAGGTTTCCTTGTCTTCGTTGAGATAAGAAACAAAGTCTTGTACCCCATTCTCATAGTGGAATTCAATCGCTTCATCTGTTCGCTTATCCGTTAAAGACAAGGTAACATTTTTCAAGAGAAAGGCTGATTCATTAAGGCGCTCTGAGATGGTATTGTATTTAAAGTCTGTCGTCGAAAAAATCGTCGCGTCAGGCATAAAAGTAACCTTAGTACCTGTCTTAGACTTGGGTGCTGTACCAACCTTTTCAAGAGTTGTAACAGGCTTGCCCCCATTTTCAAATCGTTGTTTATAAACCGTTCCGTCACGGGTAATTTCAACTTCCAACCAGCTTGATAGGGCGTTTACAACGGAAGATCCAACCCCGTGGAGACCTCCTGATGTCTTGTAGCCTCCTTGACCAAATTTTCCTCCTGCGTGGAGAATGGTAAAGATAACCTCAACTGTTGGGATCCCCATGGCGTGCATTCCAGTCGGCATTCCACGACCGTGGTCTTGCACCGTCAAACTGCCGTCTTTGTTTATAGTCACATCGATACGATCACCAAACCCAGACAAGGCTTCATCGACCGCATTATCGACGATTTCCCAGACTAGGTGATGGAGGCCCGCACCATCAGTCGATCCGATATACATCCCTGGACGTTTTCGGACCGCATCCAACCCTTCTAGCACCTGAATGGCATCATCATTATAATTGTTAATATTGATTTCCTTTTTTGACACAAGGAACCTCCTATTCGTTCATCTTTACTATTCTACAGGTTTTCCAAGGATTTTGCAAAATTTTTCTTTCTCCGCTGTGACAATTTCAGAAGAGATTCTCTGCCTTTCTTCTCCTTTTCATGATATAATAGGAGTATGATTACAATAGTTTTATTAATCCTAGCCTATCTGCTGGGTTCGATTCCGTCTGGTCTCTGGATTGGACAAGTATTTTTTCAAATCAATCTGCGCGAGCATGGTTCTGGTAACACTGGAACGACCAATACCTTCCGCATTTTAGGCAAGAAAGCTGGTATGGCGACCTTTGTCATTGACTTTTTCAAAGGAACCCTAGCAACCCTTCTTCCGATTATCTTTCATCTGCAAGGCTTTTCGCCTCTTGTCTTTGGACTTTTGGCTGTTATTGGCCATACCTTCCCTATCTTTGCAGGATTTAAGGGTGGTAAGGCTGTCGCAACCAGTGCAGGTGTGATTTTTGGATTTGCGCCTGTCTTCTGTCTCTACCTAGCAGTTGTTTTCTTTGGAACCCTCTATCTTGGTAGTATGATTTCACTATCTAGTGTCACTGCATCTATCGCAGCTGTCGTCGGAGTTCTACTTTTCCCACTTTTTGGATTTATTTTGACTCATCATGATCCTATCTTTATTGCAATCATTCTAGCTCTTGCTGGTTTGATTATCATTCGTCATAAGGATAATATCGCACGTATCAAAAATAAAACTGAAAATTTGGTCCCTTGGGGATTAAACTTAACCCATCAACATCCTAAAAAATAAAACGCCAGTTCGTTCTGTACTGACGTTTTTTATATGCTTATTTTGATTTGATATAGTTGATACCATCTGCTTTTGGTGCGACCGCTTTTCCAAAGAATGCTGCCAAGACAAGAATTGTCAAGACATAAGGTGCGATTTGAAGGTAAACCGTAGGCACTCCTTGCAGGAACGGCAATTGAGATCCGATAACAGCCAAACTTTGTGAAAGTCCAAAGAAGAGACTAGATAGCATGGCTCCGATTGGATTCCATTTTCCAAAGATCATTGCAGCAAGAGCGATAAATCCAGGTCCAACAATAGTTGTTACTGAGAAGTTAACTGAGATTGATTGAGCATAAATCGCTCCACCAATTCCACCTAGGAAACCTGAAATGATAACCCCTAAATATCTCATTTTGTAGACATTGATTCCCAAGGTATCCGCTGCTTGAGGGTGTTCACCGACAGAGCGGAGACGAAGACCAAAGCGAGTCTTGAAGAGGATAAACCAAGCAAAGAATGAGAAGGCAATCGCGATATAACCTAGCAGACTTGTTGACTTGAAGAAGATATCGCCGATCACTGGGATATTTGCCAAGACTGGGAAATCAAAGCGTCCAAAAGTCTGACTTAGATTGTCGGTTTGTCCTTTGTTATAAAGAACTTTCACTAAGAAAACAGCCAAGGCAGGCGCCATCAAGTTCAAAACCGTACCGCTGACAACATGGTCTGCACGGAAATGAACCGTCGCTGCTGCGTGGATGATAGAAAAGATTCCCCCTACCAATCCTGCAACTAACAAAGATAACCATGGAGTTGCTGCTCCAAATTGTTCTGCAAATTCAAGGTTAAAGACAACTCCAGAAAAGGCACCCATAACCATAATTCCTTCAAGGCCGACGTTTACCACACCACCACGTTCAGAGAAAACACCACCGATACTTGTAAAGATGAGGGGTGCTGAGTAAATCAGCATAGAAGACACCAAGAGGGTGAGCAAGGTTGTAATAGACATCTTTACTTACCTCCTTTAACTTGTTTTTTCGGTTTGACAAAGCGTTCGATAAGGTAATGAACACTGACAAAGAAGATAATAGACGCTGTTACAATGCTAACAAGCTCAGACGGTACCTGCGCCGCATTCATACCTGGGGCTCCAACTTGGAGAACACCAAACAGGAAGGCTGCAAAGAGAATACCAATTGGTGAGTTGGCCGCAAGCAGACTAACTGCCATCCCGTTAAATCCAACAGCTAAAGACGCCCCTTGAACATAGACGTTCTGGAAGGTTCCCAGACCTTCAACAGCTCCACCAAGACCAGCCAAGGCACCTGAGATAATCATTGAGAGGATAATCGTTCTTTTTGCAGAAATACCAGCATATTCTGAAGCATGTGGATTAAGACCAACCGCACGGATTTCAAAACCAAGAGTCGTTTTCTTGAGCATGAACCAAATAACTGCAACAGCAATAATGGCAAAGAAAATACCAATATTCATCCGTGAGTTACCAGTCAACTCAGCCAACCAAGGGGTCTGATAGGTTGCATTAGCCCCAACACGAATGGTCGAATCTGTACTTTGCATGAAGTCTTTAGGGAAAGCATGGATAAAGGCATTTCCTACATACAAGACAATGTAGTTCATCATAATGGTTACGATAACCTCTGACGTCCCCAGATAGGCTCTCAGAATACCTGGAATCGCGCCGACAATTCCACCAGCAATCAAGGCAATCACGATAGTTGCTAGAATCATCAAGGGACGGGGCATATCTGGATGCGACAAGGCAAACCAACCACTGAGAATCCAACCAGCCAAAGCCTGACCAGGAAGCCCTACGTTAAAGAAACCTGCACGACTGGCAACGGCAAAACCAAGACCAATTAAGACTAGAGGACCCATAGCACGGAAGATTTCTCCAATCCCACGTAGACTACCAAAGGCTGTATAGAACAATTCTTCGTAGCCCCAAATAGCATCATAACCAAAGATCCACATGACAATGGCTCCAAGTAAAATTCCTAGGAATACAGAAATCAAGGGAACCGAAATTTGTTGTAATTTTTTAGACATCACTCTTCTCCTTTCCCAAGTTTCCACCAGCCATCAAGACACCAAGTTCTTGTTTATTGGTTGTTTCTGGTGATACAATACCTTGAATCTTACCATCGTGGATAACGGCAATACGGTCTGAGACATTTAAAATCTCATCTAATTCAAAGCTGACAACAAGGACAGCCTTGCCATTATCACGCTCTTCAATCAAGCGCTTGTGGATATATTCAATGGCACCGACATCCAAACCACGAGTTGGCTGGCTGACGATAAGGAGATCAGGATCACGATCAATTTCACGAGCAATAATTGCTTTTTGTTGATTTCCTCCTGAGAGTGCAGCTGCAGGAACAAATTCACTGGCAGCACGAACATCAAACTCTTCCATTAGCTTTTTAGCATAAGAAGTAATATTTGAATAGTTCAAAATTCCATTTTTACTATGTGGTTCTTTGTAGTAGGTTTGAAGGGCAATATTTTCAGAAATCATCATTTCCAAAATCAAACCATCACGGTGACGATCTTCTGGAACGTGCCCAACACTCAACTCTGTAATCTGACGTGGGTGCAAGCCTACAATTGAATCTCCTTTTAGCTCAATGCTTCCAGATTCAACCTTGCGAAGACCTGTGATGGCTTGAATCAGTTCAGACTGACCATTCCCATCAATCCCCGCAATACCAACAATCTCTCCAGCACGAACATCCAAGGACAGATTTTTCACAGCTGGAACACCACGGTTTTCATTGACCACCAAATCTTTGATTGACAAGACCACTTCTTTTGGTTGAGAGGCTTGTTTCTCTGTTTTAAAGGAAACAGAACGTCCTACCATCATTTCTGCCAAATCAGCATTAGTAGCCCCTGCAATTTTGACGGTTTCAATTGATTTCCCACGACGGATAACTGTAACGCGGTCAGAAACTGCGCGAATCTCGTCCAACTTGTGGGTGATCAAGATAATTGATTTTCCTTCTTTGACAAGATTTTTCATAATAGCCATCAACTCCTCAATTTCTGATGGAGTCAAAACAGCCGTTGGTTCGTCAAAAATCAGGATATCAGCTCCCCGATAGAGGGTTTTTAAAATTTCTACACGTTGTTGGGCTCCAACTGAGATATCTGCCACCTTGGCAGAAGGATCCACAGCTAAGCCATAACGTTCAGAAAGAGCCTTGATTTCTTTGCTAGCACCAGCGATATCTAATACACCATTTTTAGTCAATTCACTACCTAAAATGATGTTTTCAGCTACTGTGAAGGCTTCTACCAACATAAAGTGCTGGTGAACCATTCCAATTCCTAAGCTAGCTGCTTTAGATGGGGAGTCTAGGTTGACAACTTGACCGTTGACCACAATTTCACCACTAGTTGGTTCAAGAAGCCCTGCTAACATGTTCATGAGCGTGGACTTTCCAGCCCCATTTTCTCCTAAAAGTGCATGAATTTCACCTTTTCGTAGGTGCAGGTTGATGTTGTCGTTGGCAACAAATTCACCAAACACCTTGGTAATATCACGCATCTCAATGACATTTTCGTGTGCCATGTGCTCTTCCTTTCAGAGTCTTATTTTATTTCAATAAAACTTACTAATTTTTCTAGTAGCAAGCTTTACTGAGACAAAATGACTTTGTCTCAACTCTTAAAAAAGCGGCCGAGGGCCGCTTCCTAAGAAATGACTTCCATCCATTATTTTTCAGGAACTTTTACGCTTCCATCAAGGATTTTAGCTTTTGCAGCTTCAACAGCTTTTTTACCTTCTTCTGAAAGGTTTGTCACTGCCAAGTCAACCCCTTTATCTTTCAATGAGTAAACGATCACTTGACCGCCAGGGAATTCACCTTTTTCTGCCTTGTTAGAGATATCTTTTACAGTTGTACCAACTTGTTTCAAAGTAGATACAAGAACAAAGTTTGATTCTTTTCCATCTTTAGAAGTGTATTTACCTTCTGCTACTTGGTCACGGTCAACACCGATAACCCAAACTTTTTCATTTTCAGGACGGCTTTCGTTGAGTGATTTTGCTTCTGCAAGGACACCAGCACCTGTTCCACCTGCTGCTTGGTAAACAACGTCTG
This sequence comes from uncultured Streptococcus sp., assembly GCF_901875575.1. Lineage (GTDB taxonomy): Bacteria > Bacillota > Bacilli > Lactobacillales > Streptococcaceae > Streptococcus. The sequence goes on along the minus strand of NZ_CABFMF010000001.1, from coordinate 7,834 downwards.
CACCAGCTGCGTATTGTGCTGCTGCAATTGTTTTACCTTTAGCCGCATCACCAAATGAACCAGCGTAATCAACTTGTACTTTGATAGATGGATCTACTGACTCAACACCAGCTTTAAATCCAGCTGCAAAACGTGAGATAACTTCAGATTCAATACCACCGACAAAACCAACTTGTTTTGATTTAGTTGTTTTAGCTGCTGCAACACCCGCAAGGTAAGCAGCTTCGTTATCAGCAAATGTTACGCTAGCAACATTCTTTTTATCTTTGATCACATCATCAATCAAGACATAGTTCAAGTCAGAGTGGTCTTTTGCTGCTTCTTCAACCGCATTGTGAAGGGCAAAACCAACACCGAAGATTAGGTTGTAACTTCCAGCCGCTTGTTGCAAGTTGTTAGCATAGTCAGCCTCACTTGTTGATTGGAAGTAAGTAAAACCTTTATCTTTTGAAAGATTGTGTTCTTTACCCCAGTCTTGCAAACCTTCCCAAGCTGATTGGTTGAATGATTTGTCATCAACACCACCAGTATCAGTGACGATTGCTGCTTTTGTCTTCACGTCAGAAGATGAAGCTGCGTTACGAGAAGAGCGGTTACCACATGCAGCAAGTCCAACTGCTGCCACTGCAACTAGACCAAGGCCTAGCCATTGTTTCTTGTTCATTACTGAACCTCCTAAATAAGATGTGCAACGATGTTGCAAGTATGGATTGATTGGCCACAAGGACCGTGCCACTCAGAGAGCGACTCAGACTAATTTAAGTCTGTAAAAGAGTATGGAAGTAACTCCCCGACCGTCATCTCGACCGTCGATTTATCTTTTGCGACTAAAGTCACTTTTAGATCTTGTTCAAAAAATTCAGCCATCACTTGGCGACAAGCACCACATGGTGAAATTGGTTTTTCAGTCTGTCCATAGACAATCAATTCTGAAAATTCTCTTTGACCTTCAGAAACTGCTTTAAAAATCGCTGTACGTTCTCCACAGTTGGTCAAAGAATAACTAGCATTCTCGATATTGACACCAGTATAAATACTACCATCTTTCGCAACTAAAACAGCTCCGACTGGAAAATGAGAATAGGGTACATAGGCTTTCTTGCTGGTTTCAATTGCTAGTTCAATTAACTCAGTAGTCGCCATTTGCCAATTCTCCTTTTAGAATTGCTACCCCAGCTGACGTTCCGATACGTGTCGCCCCTGCTTCCACAAAGGCAAGAGCATCTGCATAAGAACGAGCTCCACCAGCAGCCTTGACACCCATATCAGGTCCAACTGTTTCACGCATTAATTGAACATCTTCTATCGTAGCACCACCAGTTGAAAAGCCAGTTGAAGTTTTTACGAAGTCAGCTCCCGCTTTTTGGACCAATTGGCAAGCCACAACTTTTTCTTGCTCGGTCAGCAGGCAAGCTTCAATAATGACTTTCACTAACTTGTCACCACTTGCTTCCACTACTGCGCGAATATCAGATTCAACCAAATCAAGATTACCCGATTTGAGGGCTCCAACATTGATCACCATATCAATCTCATCAGCCCCATTTTGGATAGCTTCTTTTGTTTCAAAAGCTTTCACTGCTGAAGTTGTTGCTCCCAAAGGGAAACCTACCACAGTGCAGACCTTAACATCAGTGCCTTCAAGACCTTTTTTAGCATGTTCAACCCAGGTCGGATTGACGCAGACACTGGCAAAATCATAAGCTTTAGCCTCAGACAACAAACAATCAATTTGTTCTTCTGTTGCATCTTGTTTTAAAAGCGTATGATCAATATATTTATTTAATTTCATATTCGGATTCTCCTGCGGTTTATGAGATTATTTCTATAATTTCTCTTAAACTTTGCACGCTATCATTTATTTTAACATATTTTTGAAAATCTGTAACTAGCTGAGGAGAAATTTTTCCATTTGTGTATACTTTTGCAACAATTTCTCCCTTTTGAACGGAATCTCCAACTTTCTTTTCAAAAACAATTCCTGTTTCATAATCCAAGTCATCTGATTTAACAGCTCGACCTGCACCCAATCTCATAGCAAACAAGCCAAATTCCATAGCTGGAAGAGCTGAAACAACACCCGTTTCCTGGGCAGGAATATCCACTACATGGGCAACATTGACAGGCCGATAGAGATCTTCCAAGTCTCCACCTTGAGCTTTCACCATCTCCTCAAACTTAACCAGTGCTTGCCCATTTTCAAGATGTTGGCGAACTTCCTCCACTGTCTTGTCCACATTAGCCAAACCAAGCATGATTTGTGCCAATTCGCAGATAAAATGGGTAATATCCTGACGACCTTGACCTTGTAAAATCTCCAGTGCTTCAAGAATTTCCAGACGATTTCCAATAGCTCGTCCCAAGGGCTGGCTCATATCCGTAATCACTGCTACCGTCTTTCGACCAACTGCCTTCCCAAGATTTACCATGGTTTGTGCCAATTCACGCGCCTCAGCAACCGTCTTCATGAAGGCACCCTCTCCAACAGTCACATCTAGCAAGATAGCATCCGCCCCTGCCGCGATTTTCTTACTCATCACCGAACTCGCAATCAAAGGAATCGTGTCAACAGTTGCGGTTACATCACGGAGAGCGTAGAGAAGCTTATCCGCTTTGACAAGCTGATCTGATTGCCCAATGACAGATACTCCAATATCCTGAACCTGACGAATAAAATCTTCTTGACTACGTTCTACTTGATAGCCCTTAACGGACTCCAACTTATCAATTGTTCCACCCGTATGGCCGAGACCACGACCACTCATTTTGGCTACAGGCACACCAAAGCTAGCAACAAGAGGAGCCAAAATCAAGGTTACCTTATCACCAACACCACCGGTAGAATGCTTGTCAACCTTAACCCCATCAATAGCAGATAAATCAAACTCTTGACCTGTCTTGACCATCTTCATAGTTAGGTCAGAGATTTCTCGAGTCGTCATTCCTTTGAAATAAACAGCCATAGCAAAGGCAGACATCTGATAATCAGGAACAGTTCCTGACACATAGCCTTCTACCAGCCATTCAATTTCACCCGAAGTCAGTTCTTGACCATCACGTTTCTTTTGAATTAAATCAACTGCTCTCATTGGTTCACACTTCTAAGGATATAGTATCCCTTATCTTTTTTTACGATTTCACAATTGCCAAACACATCTTCCATCTTGGACTTAGCACTTGGAGCTCCTTGTTTTTTCTGGATAACAATTGTCAAATCTCCACCAATTCCTAAGAAGTCTTTACTTTTTTCAATGATTTCATGAACCACTTGCTTACCTGCACGAATAGGAGGATTGGAAATGACATGGTCAAATTTTCCTTTAACTTGTTCATAAATATTGGATTGAAAAATCGTCGCTTCTACCTTGTTTCGTTCAGCATTTTTCCTAGCCAAGTCCAAGGCACGATTATTAATATCGACCATGGTCGCCTGAACTCCGTAAGCCTTAGCTAAGGACAAACCCAAAGGTCCGTAACCACAGCCTACATCTAGGACAGTTTCTCCTTGGTTGACCTCAAGACACTTGAGCAAGAGTTGACTTCCAAAGTCAACCATCTTCTTGCTAAAAACACCCGCATCCGTCAAAAAGGTCATTTTCTCTCCCAACAAGTCCACTCTCAACTCATGAATGTCGTGAGCAGCGTCAGGATTTTCTGCATAATACATTTTACTCATGAAACTATTTTACCATAATTTTACGAATTATTAAATCGTTCTGAAGTAATTCAACACTACTATAGAGTTTGTCTAAAAGATTTCAAGGAAAGAGACTTCTTCATACAGATTGGGGATGTTTTTAGGTCCAAAATATGCTATACTAAGATATCAAACACGAAAGAAAAACACATGACCAACGAATTTTTACATTTTGAAAAAATCAGCCGCCAGACTTGGCAATCTTTACATCGAAAAACAACACCTCCTTTGACAGAAGAGGAATTAGAATCCATCAAAAGCTTTAATGACCAGATTAGTCTACAAGATGTTATCGATGTCTATCTCCCCCTAGTCCATCTCATCCACATCTATAAGCGTACCAAGGAAGATTTAGCCTTTTCAAAAGGAATATTCCTGCAACGTGAAAGCAAATCCCAACCTTTTATCATCGGTGTTTCAGGTAGTGTTGCCGTTGGAAAATCAACAACCAGCCGCCTGCTTCAAATTCTGTTGTCACGTACACTAACTGATGCAAAAGTTGAATTAGTCACTACGGACGGATTTCTCTATCCTAACCAAATCTTGATTAACCAAGGGATTCTAAACCGCAAGGGATTTCCCGAAAGCTATGATATGGAAGCTCTCCTTAACTTCTTGGATCGCATTAAAAATGGCCAAGATGTGGATATTCCTGTCTATTCTCATGAAGTCTACGACATCGTCCCTGAGGAAAAACAAAATGTCAAAGCTGCTGATTTTGTCATTGTTGAAGGGATTAATGTCTTTCAAAATCCACAAAACGAACGTCTCTATATCACTGACTTCTTTGACTTTTCCATCTATGTTGATGCTGCAGTTGATGATATTGAGAGTTGGTATCTTGACCGTTTCTTAAAAATGCTGAGCCTAGCCCAAAACGACCCCGATAGCTACTACTATCGTTTTACTCAAATGCCGATTGGGGAAGTGGAATCCTTTGCCCACCAAGTCTGGTCTAGCATCAACCTTGTTAATCTACAAGATTATATTGAACCAACCAGAAATCGAGCTGAAGTGATTCTTCATAAAACAAAGAATCATGAAATCGATGAAATTTACTTAAAAAAATAATTTCCCCTTGTCAAAACCTAAGTTTTCAGATATAATAGTATAGTTAGTAAATATGGAGGTAAGAACATTGGCAAACATTAAATCAGCTATCAAACGCGCTGAATTGAACGTTAAACAAAACGAAAAGAACTCAGCTCAAAAATCAGCTATGCGTACTGCTATCAAAGCTTTCGAAGCAAACCCATCTGAAGAACTTTTCCGTGCTGCTAGCTCAGCTATCGATAAAGCAGAAACTAAAGGTTTGATTCACAAAAACAAAGCAAGCCGCGATAAAGCTCGTCTTTCAGCTAAACTTGCTAAATAAGAAACAGTCCATAGAGGCTGTTTTTTTATCTCCAAATAGGAAAGAGTAGAAAATGAAAATCGCAATTATCGGATATTCTGGTGCTGGTAAGTCAACGCTAGCTGAAAAGTTATCTCTCTACTACTCCATCCCAAAACTTCACATGGATACACTCCAATTTCAACCTGGTTGGCAAGACAGTGACCGCGAATGGATGTTGACCGAGATGAAAAACTTTCTCACCAAGCATGAAGCTTGGGTCATCGATGGTAATTATTCTTGGTGCTATTACGAGGAAAGAATGCAGGAAGCTGACCAAATCATCTTTCTCAATTTTTCGCCATTAACCTGTCTCTTTCGAGCCTTTAAACGGTACCTCACATACCGAGGCAAGGTCAGGGAAAGTATGGCAGCTGGTTGTCAAGAACAATTTAATTGGGAATTTATCAGATGGATTCTCTGGGATGGTCGAACAAAAAATGCTAAGGATAGATACCAATACTTAAACAATACTTATCCAGAAAAGATGCATATTCTCCATTCTCAAGCAGAGATTGATTGTTTTTTGCTATCTTTAAAAAAGTAAACAATATAGTAGCATTTCATTAAAATCAGCATGCACTGATTGACTAAAAGGAAGTTTTTCATCCAGAAAGTCTTCCTTTTTCCTTTTATTCAACAATTAAAAATAACTCGAGCAATTTATAAATCAACAATAAAATTCCCCTAGAAATGAAGAGAATCTTGTTCATAGTTTCTGAGTTCGTGATACAAAAAAACTGAAGGAAGTATAGTCCTACTTCTTTCAGTTTTTTATTGTCTCAATTTAGAAAAAACTTCTCCAATCTTACCTTCTATAACTAAATCAGCTTGGCTGTCTTGAGGAGTGCTGGACTTGTTGATAACGACAAGATTTGACCCTGAAAAATAATTGATTAGGCTAGCTGCAGGGTAAACAACTAAGGAAGTTCCACCAATGATCAACAAATCTGCTTGCTCAATGGCTCGAGCTGCGTGGCTAAAAACAGCCATATCAAGTGATTCCTCATAGAGTGTTACATCGGGCTTAACCACCTTACCACAGTCCAAACAATGCGGAACTGAACCCTTCAAAGCCAAAAAAGCAGCCAAATCATAAAAACGATGACAACCAAGACAGTAATTTCGGTCCGCACTCCCATGCAGTTTAAAAACTTTTTTAGCACCAGCCATTTCGTGAAGACTATCGATATTTTGTGTCACAATAGCCCGCAGCTTACCCATTTTTTCTAAAGCTGCAAGATAAATATGGGCTGCATTGGGTCTTGCTTCTGGATAAATCAGATGTTTCTTGTAGAAATCAAAAAATTCTTCAGGATAACGCTCAAACATAGTTCTAGATACAAGCTGCTCTGCTGTAAAATGGCGCTTCAATTTAAGATTATAAACACCATCTGAACTACGAAAATCAGGGATATTTGACTCGGTGGAGACACCTGCTCCTCCGAAAAAGACAATTTTTTGACTCCTATCAATTAGGTCTTGTAATTGTTCTATTTTATCCATCCTCTTCTCCTTGTATCTCATCTTCTAAAAAAGTTGAAAACCAATCGCTCCTAGGAGACTGATTTTCAACTTGATCTTTATTGTTCCTTAAATATTTGTGATTAAATCATTTGAATCAAACTTAGAAATGACCCTATTTTAAATTAATCCGACAATTAGTCAGCAATCAAGGTCTCTAATCCAACCTTCATCATATCGGTAAAGGTATTTTGACGTTCTTCTGCAGTCGTGTCTTCATCTGGATTGACCAAACTGTCAGAAATAGTCATGATGGCAAGAGCATCAACCTGATGTTGAGCTGCCAAATAATAGAGTGCTGCTGCTTCCATTTCCACAGCCTTGACCCCCCATTTACCCAGTTCGATATTTTTTTCAAAGTAGTTCGAGTAAAAGACATCTGATGACAAGACATTTCCAACGTGGGTAGTCATTCCAAATTCTTTTGCAATGTGGTAAGCCTTGTCCAGCAAGTCAAAACTTGCAATTTGTGGGAAATCATAGAGTGGCCAGTCATTGCGGATAATATTTGAATTAGTAGCTGCTGCTTGAGCCAAAACCAATTCACGGACATGGACATCTTCGTTTAAGGAACCAGCAGTTCCCACACGAATCAATTTCTTAACACCGTAATCAACAATTAACTCACGCGCATAAATCGAAATAGATGGCATCCCCATCCCAGTCCCCATGACAGAAACACGGTGCCCCTTGTAAGTACCAGTGTAACCAAACATGTTACGCACTTCATTAAAACAAACAGCATCTTCTAGGAAATTCTCAGCAATAAACTTAGCACGAAGAGGATCCCCAGGAAGAAGAATTTTATCAGCAATTTCACCCTGCTGAGCAGCAATATGGATAGACATAATTTATGATACAAAGAGCGACAAGAAAACGACTGAAAATTAGGAATCTGACGAGAAATCCTGATTTCTCAGTCAGATTATCTATTTTCCGAGTTTTCCGCTCGTGTTCAAATTAGAACACACGCTCTACCTTTCTGTTTTTATATTCAGGATAGCGACAGAGAACAAAGTAAAAATAGGAAACTGACGTAGCATCGATGATGCTAGACAGTTTATCTTTTTTACACAGTTCTCCGCCCGTATTCAGTTCAATGAATACAGTTAACCCATCCTTTCTTTATTTTATGAAGATTAGAGAGCGACAAGAAAACGACTGAAAATTAGGAATCTGACGAGAAATCCTGATTTCTCAGTCAGATTATCTATTTTCCG